>NZ_JBLYEE010000020.1:0-64206 GCF_048515415.1 Pedobacter sp. N23S346 | reverse complement strand
GGCTCTTTAAAATATTGAGAAAAATTATTTTTATCCTGAATGAAATCAAATGTTTTTTTTAGGAGCCACTTTATGTTGCTCCCCTTTTTGATTTGAAGAAATTATACTCATCTTTATATTGCTTTTTCAATAATTAAATATCGATATAAATATTTGATTTTCAAATATTTATATCGATAAGTTAATAGCATTGGTGTCCCCACAAGAGCGGATCCTTTGCACCAGAATGTGTAATGACAGCATCCAGGTCTCCTGCTAATTTTTCGAGGCTATAATCTTTATTATCAGGACGCTTTGATTTACCAAGTCCGGCATGATCCATAAAAACCAGGTGATAGTCTCTTTCGAAATATTTCTTCTGATAATACCATTGCATGCTATTGGAATTCCAGCCGTGTATGAATATGATGGTTTGCTTTCCTTTTTCGCCACCATGTTCTACATTAATAATACTACCATCCGGCCGTTCAAGTCTTTGCTGATCAGGGTAACGTTCTGCCTTTGGCTGATCCTCTCCCCTACGCCTTTTGCTGATCAGTAACCTGATTAAGCCTTTACCCAATAGGAAATAAATCAATAATACAATAGCTCCGATTAAACAGCGCTGGGCATAATCTACATCTTGCGGATCTATCAAATCTTTATGCAGGTACCATTACCGCCAAAGATAAATTTCCAGCCAAGTGCTGGCAATAGTTAAAAAATTCAATAACAGGTAACCTAAAATTAGAATGGGCATAACAACAGTTTTTACGTTGAACCTTTTATGTTCGATAAAGTTTAATTCATTTTATCGGATAGAAAATTTAGCGTATTTACCATAATAAAAGAAGAACTATTCCCGCAAACGGGCGTATAAAAACGGTTTAAAATTTCACTATCGGTGAATAGTAAGTAACAAGAACTGGTTTCTAGGATATTTGATCAATAATTTTCGCTTCCACAAGTTTAAGTAGAAATGAGTCTAAACTTATTCTGTTTAGGCATAGTTCTAAATATTCACAACTTAAACAAAACATTATGTTTCATCATTCAAAAGACCTTCAATTTAACGCAAGGGTATCAAAACCAGATCCCATATTTGCGAACATCTTGCTTGAACAGTTTGGCGGGGAAAACGGCGAGCTCGCAGCAGCTATGCAATATTTCACTCAGGCGTTTGGCGCAAAATTACCTCATCCGGATAAGTATGATATGCTGATGGATATCGCAACAGAGGAATTCTCACATCTTGAAATTGTTGGTGCAACGATTCAAATGCTCCTTAAAGGGGTGAATGGAGCACTAAAAGATGCTGCTGACCAAAGTGAAATTATGCAGGTGATGGAGGGAAAAGCGACCAAAGAATCAATCATTCATGCTGCATTATCGGCTAATCAACAATTTCCAATTATCACCGGTGGTGGTCCAACCCTAAGAAATAGTCAGGGTATTCCGTGGTGCGCTTCTTATATTCATTCAAATGGAGATCTTACTGTAGATCTTAGAAGTAATCTTGCTTCAGAATCTCGTGCGAAACTTGTTTACGAACATTTGATGAAATTTACCGATGATCCATACGTAAAAGAAACCCTTTCATTTTTAATGACCCGTGAGGTAGCCCATTAC
Source organism: Pedobacter sp. N23S346 (assembly GCF_048515415.1). NCBI lineage: Bacteria > Pseudomonadati > Bacteroidota > Sphingobacteriia > Sphingobacteriales > Sphingobacteriaceae > Pedobacter > Pedobacter sp. N23S346. Next base: position 62,598 of record NZ_JBLYEE010000020.1, on the reverse strand, counting down.
AAAATGTTCGAGGCAGCATTGGAAACCATTCAACCTAATTTCCCTCCGGGCGTACTGCAGGCAGATCCACGTTTTACACAGCAGTATTTTAATTTTTCGCCGGAAAAAAGTGCGAAAGGTCCATGGAATGATGGAGAAATGCCAGGCATGGGTATGGAATGGAAATATATTTCAGATCCAATAAACCATGTTAAAGAAACAGATGGATTATCGATTTCCGACAGCAGCAAGGAAGCCCAACTCGACGCAACTGAAAAGCTTAACATACAGCTTAGTGAACAAAGAAGTGAAGAAGTGATCAACGCCGAGCCAACAGGGGTAGCTCAATGGAGTGATTATGATAGTAAATAATCTTACTGTAGATAGGTAGCATAAATTATAGTTTTATTAATTACAAGGCCTGGTAAAATCCGGGCCTTGTACTATAATCTATTCCGTGTGCATAGCAATATGCTTTGGAAAGGCAAAATTTGAGCTGACATTCTGTGAAGTAATTTTTTTTTTGTAAACACTTTTTTGTTTCACTAAAAAATGTTTCAGAATTCTTATTGAATGAGATGAAGTGGGTTTCTCAATATTTCCGATAAACTGTTCCAGGTGTATCTGATCTTTAAGATAAAAGAGCATACCAGCTTTGACAACTTTCGTTCTAGCGTACCAGAAAAGTTGTCAAAGCTAAATTTAGCGTTCACTTCTTATCTAAACCGGTTGATAGCTTTATATCCTGGATCTTAAAGTCTGCTAAAATTTTGATATTTCGTGCAGCTAAAGAATCTATTAGCCTGAGGAATTTTTGAGTTTTTTCTTTGTTTGAACTATCTTTAAGTAATGCGCTGGACAACATTTTAATCACACCTAATGATCCTGATAACTCATGTTTAAGTTTGTTCAAGTCAGAGCCGATGAGATGCGGTAAATAGGTCATGTTGATTTCGAGTATTAATATTGGACTAACCTACACAGAAATAGCGGCATTAATATTTTTATTATTGCCCGGGGATTAATTCTGGATTACTTAAAAATTTTTCTTACACAAATTTTCCTATAAATAGATGATTACAGCAAGGAGATAGGTATCTTCAAAGCAGCTGTTTTCTTAATCCTTTGCGTACGTATCAGTATTAATACTTACCAGGCAAAAATTGAAAATAGAAAATTTGATACACTCACTCATTTAAACAGACTAAAGTAAAGTTTCGAATCAAAGTGTGGTAACATTTTCGCCTATAAATTCAATGTAAACCTTTTCAAGATGAGACAATCGGACGAGATATAACTTAATATCTCTAATGGTTGGTGAGCCACCAACCATGAACATAAGACATAAAATACGGGAGCTTAAAAGAAATATAAGGATACAATCTTTTTAAGAATATGCTTAAAAACCTTATATTTCGAACTATTCAATTTTCAGGCACAGCATTGCCATCAATACGCTCGAAATGAATCCACAAAGTGATAAAATCCAATATCAAAATTTAAAAATCATCCTTGCAGAGGATCAAACTTAACAAATACGCGATAGGCTTCAGTATAAATCTCACATCTTAAAATAATATTTTTAGTAATTTGCAGAAATTATTTGCAAATTCATCACCCCCAATATATGAGCGAAATAGATAGCAACCCTGAGCGCTTCCGTGCACTTGTATCTGCGATTTCTGATGTTGTTTACCGTTTGAGCCCGGATTGGGAGTTGATGTATGAACTAGATGGAAAAGGATTTTCAAGGAGTACCTCATCCCCTATCACCGGATGGAAAGAAAGAAATATTCATCCCGAAGACATGGAAATGGTTAATTCAGCTATTGCAAAATCCATTGCGGAGAAAACGAAGTTTGAACTGGAACATCGGGTTTTACGGATAGATGGCGCTACTGGCTGGACGCTTTCCAGAGCCGTACCTATATTAGGAGAATCAGGTGAAATTATTGAATGGTTTGGCGCTGCTGCAGATATTACCAACCGTAAAAATACAGAATTAGCGCTTCAGGCAGCAAAGGAATCTGCAGAAAAACATCAGCGACTTTACGAAACGGTTACCTCTAATACACCTGATTTAATTTATGTATTTGACCTGAACTATCGTTTCACCTATGCAAATAAGGCCCTTCTAGAAATGTGGGGAAAAAGCTGGGGTGATTCTATTGGCAAAACACTACTTGAAAATGGATATGAACCCTGGCATGCCCGGATGCATGAACAGGAGTTAGATCTGATTATAGCAAACGGTCAGTCGATTCGCGGCGAAGTAGGTTTTCCACATTCGACCCTTGGAAATAGGACATACGATTACATTCTCACACCAGTATTTGATGCTGAAGGAAAAGTGACCGCCATTTCAGGCACCACCCGTGATGTTACCGAACATAGAAAATCTGAATCAGAAAAACTCAGGTTATCTGAAGCGTTGGAAGCCTTAAACAGTTCTGCAGAAGCTACAAACGAAGAACTTAATGCCACCAATGAAGAATTACAGATTTCGAGAAATCTACTGAATGAGGCAAATGGTAACCTGGAGCAGATTTTAAATATGCTACCAGCATCGGTTGTGGTGATCAGGGGTTATGACCTCATTGTGGAAATGATCAATGATAGTAATTTAAATTACTGGAACAGAACCAGAGATGAAGTGTTGGGTAAAAAATTCCTCGACATTTTACCTGATCTCGCTAACCAGCCATTTGCCGGGCAATTGCGAAGGGTAATGGAAACGGGCGAAATTATTGATGTTAAAGAAAGTCCCGTACTGTTCACAATGCCTGATGGCTCTATAAGGGAAACATTTGTTGACTACACTTACCAACCCTTACAAGATGCTTTTGGAAATTGGAATGGGGTATTGGTAATGTCATTTGAAATCACAGACAAGGTTAAATCCAGACAACTTCTAGAAAAATACACAAAAGAGTTAGGGATTGTGAACGATTCCCTATCTATTGCGAATAATAAACTGGCAAAAAGTGAATCGCGTTTCAAATTTTTTATTGAGGAAGCACCAGTGGCGATTGGTGTTTTACAGGGAAGAGCATTAATAGTAGAAACGGCTAACCATAAGATACTGGAAGTATGGGGGAAAACTTCGAAAATAATTGGACTTCCACTATCTGTTGCCCTTCCTGAACTGGAGGGACAACCATTTCTGGATATTCTGGATAATGTGTTTACTACAAATACCCCATTTTATGCAAATGAGATCAGTGCGATTCTGGAGCATGATGGAGAAATGAAGGAGATTTTCTTCAATGTAGTTTATCAACCCGTTGCAGGCCTGGACGGAGTGGTCTCCGATATTCTGGTTGTAGCAGCAGATATCACCGAGCAGGTAAACGCCAGAAGATCAATTGAAGAAAGTGAGCAGCATTTCCGAAGCCTTGCAGATCTTGTACCGGCAAAGATTTCCAATGCCCTGCCCAATGGGAAGGTAACTTTCTTTAATCAACATTGGCTGGATTTTGCAGGAATGAATTTTGAGGATCTTCGCGATTTTGGTTATTACCAAATGATTCATCCCGATGAGATTGATGGCCTGCAAAAGGGACTTGAAAATGCCGCAATTAATCATGTAGCCCATTCCTCAGAAATGCGTTTTAAAAACTGGAACGGAGAATATATATGGCATTTAAATGTTGCTTCTCCAATCTATGATGAACAGGGTAATTTGAAAATGTGGGTTGGATCTACCACTAATATTCAGGAGATAAAGGAGGAAGATCAGCGTAAAACTGATTTCGTGAGTATGTTGAGTCATGAACTGAAAACGCCCGTTACCTCTATTAAAGGCCATGTTCAACTGGCTTTACGATTGCTCAGTAAAGAGACTTTGACGCCTTCGATAGAAAAGCTCCAATCTTCCTTGACAAGGATAGATAATTTGATAGTACAATTAACATCATTAATCGGAGATATGCTTGATTTGAGCAGGCTTGATGCGGGAAGAATGGACTTAAGGTTAGAGCATTTTGCAATTGATATACTTGTTAAAGAGGTAGTTGAAGATTTTCGGTTAAGCCATCAGCAATATATTTTTAGTTTAACCGCAGGTAATGAAATCATTATCAATGCGGATAGAGATAGAATTAGTCAGGTGCTGATTAATTTGATCTCTAATGCCATAAAGTATTCGCCTGAAAATAAAAGGGTTGATATTGATGTTTCTCTGGTTAATAATCAAGCTCAAATAGCCATACGGGATTACGGAATAGGGATCAATAAAAAAGACCAGGATAAGATCTTCGAACGCTTCTACCGGGTTGACGGCCGGAATGAAAAATTCTTTAGTGGGTTCGGAATCGGATTATTTTTAGCACATGGGATTGTTACCCGGCATGGTGGCTTGATTTCGCTGGAGAGTGAGTTGGGTAAGGGCTCGACGTTTGTATTACATCTACCAAATAACACCTGATTTTCGACCTAATTATCTGTTTATTCAGGAATAAGGAAATGGTTAAAATCATTCGATAAGAAGTGCTAAGTTGTAATCGGCAGATACAGTTTAAACGCTGAACCTTTGCCCAGATCACTTGTAACCGTGATTTTTCCTCCCGATGCTTCAATAATCTCTTTAACTAAATATAATCCGATACCAGAGCCTTCTCCAGATTGAGATACCCGCTGATATTTTTGAAAAATGCTTTTCATCTCAGTTTCAGGAATGCCGATACCATTATCGGATATGTCGATTACTATAGCATCATGCTCTTTATATGTTTTGATCAGAATTTCAGGCAATCGCTCTTCAGCCCGGTATTTGATCGCATTGTTAACCAGGTTGTATACCACGCTTCGAAGCTTGCGCCGCACATATACAATTTCAGAACAACTGATGTCTGTTTTAATTTTCGCATTAGATTCCTTGATTTGAGATGCGAGGGTTAGCCTTACGTCTTCTAAAATATGCTCGAAGCTAAGCAATTCTTCTACAGCCTTATAGCGATGCTCCTGTTGGCGTGAATCAGTCAGATCGTATATAATTTGCTGCATTTTGATCAGGCTGTTCTCTACTTTTACTATAAGTACTGGAAAACGCTTCATTCCCTTCTCTGGTAACTGTTTCAACATTTCTATAGTCAGGCCAAGGCTGGTTAGTGGTGTTTTGATATCATGAGAAATCGTATCCAGGAGAAGTTCATGCTCAGCAATTAGTTTCTCCTGTTCTTTCAGGTCGCGTATGCGCATGGTAATTTCTACAAAGGTAATGATCACCCCGTTTGTCTTTTTATTCTTTTGAACGATGTAAGGAAGAATGTTCATTTGGTACCAGCGGAGATCGGTGGTCTGGATTTCCTTTTCCAAAACCTCGCCGGTATCGATCACGTGATGTATATTCTCAATAATCGTCGGAAAGCGGAAATTTTCTTTGATATCTTCAATAGGCCTGCCCAGATCTGAGAGTTTGAGACTGAACTGACGCATGGCAGGCGGAGTAAACTTTCTTAAGATCAGGTGTGCATCGATGAAAAGTTGTGGTATGATCGTGTTTCTGAAATAATTCTCCAGTTCCTCATTCAGTTCAATCAGCGTACTGATCTTTTCGGTTTTGTTCTGCATACAAATTTGCCTACCGGATCAGTCCAGAGCGGCGGGTTACAAGGTACAGAATAAATCCGGCTCCTCACCAATACCTCAAGCTGGCTTTGTATTTAAGCAGTATGCATTTTTTATCGAAACCTTTTTTAAGCCATGAATGGCCTAAACTTAGATAATAAAAACAATGTATGATATATCTGGTTATGTCATTATACTTACTAACCATCTTTGATCATGGCCAAGCGCATCGTAATAATCGAAGATGATTTAAATATTATGGAACTTCTGGTCTACCTTTTCGAAAACGAGGGTTATCATGTTAGTTCTTTTACTAAAAGTCAAACAGCAGCTGATATTGGTCTGCTTTCTCCAGATGTGGTGCTGCTTGATGTTAATCTTGCCGGATCACCCAAACGCGGCGATGAAATTTGTGCAGAACTTAAAGGGTTGGCTTTAACTGAAAAATTGCCTGTATTCTTACTTTCAGCAGAAAAAAACCTGCAATCGATTGCTACAAATTGTCGTGCTGATGACTATTTATCTAAGCCTTTTGATATAGACAAACTACTTATGAAGGTGAAAAATGTACAATTATGATTTTTAATAGTGGTTATAAAAAAGGCGAAGAAGGCAAAAGGAATGGCTAGTGCAAATGACAAACCGCATACCAATTGAATTGGTTGGCAATCCTTTTAAGCTAAATGGAGAACTGCTCAAATTGGGCATCATTATAGCTAATATGTTTCAAAAACAGCGATTTGGCTCAACTGAATGATCAATACAAAATAAAAAAATGCAGGCAAAATGTAATTACCTGCATTTTAAAGATTAATGAAATGCTTACGCTATTGTAACATTCACCGCATTTTCACCTTTTTTTCCTTGTTGTACTTCGAAGTTCACAACGTCACCTTCTCTGATATCATTCTTCAACCCTGAAACATGAACGAAAATTTCTTTTTTACTACCATCTTCAACGATAAAACCAAAACCTTTTGATTCATTGAAGAATTTTACTGTACCTGTTGCCATTACTGATGTTTAATGTTTATAATAGATTATTTAATGCAATTTAAACAAATAAATCATTGAAATCACTTTTCATTAAATATTTCTAAGTTCAAAATGCGCACTATCTTTCGCTTCATTTAGAAGCATTAAAATATTCCGGCCAATTTTAATGGTAACGCAAACACATCAGCGATCAAATAACTTATCAATTTTACTATGAATCGAAACATCAATTACCCGATGCAACTCCATCAATAAATCAGTAGAAATTGGTGGTTGATTTGGATAGGCGTGTTTCTTTAAAAGGTTTCTTAATGCTAAATTGATCCTTTTCTCACCAATTAATTCATTTAATTTAGCCATCACCACCAGTCCCTTTGAATAATACAGATGGGTATCCTCTGGCCTGGCCCTAAATAGCGGCACCTCCTCCCCGAAACCACGTTCATTCAGATAAATCTGCTCGTGGATTTTGACTTTGTCCCTTACCGCATCAATGCCCAGATATCGATTAGCCAGCACCAACTCGGTGTACATGGCAAGCGTTTCGGTTAATACCTTCGAACCCTCCCGCTCATCTGGTGCCAGCTGCGCATTTCCCCACCACTGATGGGATAATTCATGTGCGGCAAGTTCATTGATCACATTCTGGCCTCGGTCAGTACGAAGATTATTATGAAAAATCAGTTGTTCAGTCATAAATATAGTAGCCGGATAAGCAGTTCCGGCGAAGCCATCTGTAAAAGAAGATACTTCTGCAAAGCGAATGGTCTTATATGGATATGGTCCAAAATTAGTCTGGCAATAATCTAGTGTTCTGGCCGCATTTTTAATGAGATGCGCAACATTCTCAAAATGTCGCTCATCATAATAAACCTCAATATTTATTCCCTTAAAGCGCATCTTCTTTAATTTATAGGCCGCAGCAGAAAGGCCAAATCGAAAAGGTATTGGACCCGCCGACTGATAATGAAAATAATTACGCCCATTTGATTTCCATTGCCCGGCCAGATTGCCTACACCTATTACCCTTTGACCTATGGGTACAGAAACCGTCATGTCCAGATTAATAAAATCATTCCGCCCCCGTGGTGCCTCGAGTTTTATTAATGGGGTAGGTTTAGGCAAACTCCTTTTTCGCCGCTCAGCAGCACTACTTATCTCTTTATCCGGTTGATAACCAAATCGTGGAAAATAATTGCTAATGCGTAAAAAGGTACCATTTTTAACGATTGCATTAAAGGGCTCATGACCAATGAAACCATTCCATCCAGATCCAAAAGAGAAGCTAAAAATAGCACTATCACCTGGCATCAGTGGTTGATGCAGTTGAACCATCCCATTTTTTTTACTTAAAACTTCGCTCCTGGCCCCAACCTGATAGACTACTTTCTCTACCTGGATCGCGTTATGAAAATCTAGTAGCAACTGGCTGATGGGCAGCTTCCACTTGTTCTTTAAAACATAAACGCCTGACACATGATAAGTATTTTCAGCTGGGTAAAGGTCTATTCTGGTCTTCACACTGGTGACCACCGGCTGAGCGATATTGCTAAATTTACGGTAGTTTCGTTCATAAGTTTCTAGCTTTCCCATTTCCTGATCGGCGCTAATCTTTGGGCTTTTCCTGTAGATGTAGATTCCGCTGAACAACATGATTAGTAAAGGTATGGCTAAACTAAACAGCTTTTTTAGTGATAACCTACTTAAGCTAAAAGCCTTAGCCATCCACAGTAAACTTATCAGGCCAATTCCAAAAAGCAATCTCCAGGAGAAGCTGACCAAATAGTTATCCCATCCATTCATCTCACTATACCTGGCCGAGTAGGATGCCGCAAAGCGCAGTAAAGGATTGGTTATTCCTAATGTTTTACCCAAAGAAGTAGCCAAAACTAATATAAAAACACTGCTGATGAGTAAGCCGGTCCACCTTAGGTTGATTATCTTTTGCAAGAGCAAGGTTATTCCAATACAAATCACCAGTGGAACATCAATCAGCCAATACAGGGTAAAATAGATTTGCCAATCTATCCTTACGTAGTCAAACAATACCTGAAAAGCAATGCCGGTGATGATAATAATAGTAGTTAGCAAAATAATTATAATGGAAAGCGAGATCCACTTGGAGAGCAGCAGCAGGATTGGTGGAGTAGGTGTACTGCATTCAATCAGATCAAACCTTGCTTCCTTGCTTTTCCAGTAAAGTTCATGCGCATAAAACAAGATGACCAGTATCAAAATACCTGGCAAATTGAACAGGATGCGATTGATCATCAAAGTGCTGGTTGCATATTGCTGAGGCAAGCGAATGCCCTGATCAATGCTTCCATAAAATTCCATGGATAAATAAAATACCAGGCCAAGAGAAATCAGCACAAAGGGAATACTTTTCACCAACACTTTAAATTCCATGTTCACCAGACTTTTCAGGGCTTGATAATTACATTTCCATCCATGGGGGTGGCTTATGAGATATTTGTAAGGCAGATTTAAAATCACTGCTTTATCCTCAACTGCCTTATTTCGCTGATCGCCACTGTTCTTAATCCTCAGCTGGAAGCGCAGAAAGACCACTGATAAAATCATTAATGATAGAAACAGATAGCCAATTCTATTCAATAGCAGATCTCCACTTAAGCCAAACACCTCATTATTTTTCTGCACCACCGTCCATAAATTGGTCTGCTCATAAAATGCCGAGAGACCAAAGGGATCCAGTTGGGCGGAAAGCCTGAGGGCTTCTTTGGATTGCGGAAGACCGGAAGCCATCATTGGCGAGCCGGAATAGGTCAGCATTACCAGGTAAATGATATAGATGAAGAGGCCCGTTAAATACACCATCAGCTTACTGCGCAAACTCCAGGCAACCGAGCTAACCAATACAGCGCAGAGTAAGAGATTCGGGAACCCCAATATTAAAACAGGCTGAAGGTAATACCAAAGATTAAATGCACGGTAAGAAGCACGATCAGTGTCGGCTAAATGCCCGGACAAATACCCGAATATGAGCAGGCTGAAACAAAGCAGGCCCAATAGCAGCACGGTAATGAAACGGCTCAACAGATATTCAAACCTGGTTATGGGTGTTGCATACAGGACCAGACTGAATCTGGAATCGTGTTCTTTAAAAAGAATCTGTGCAGCAAGCAGCGTAGTGATAAAGATGTTGCACAAACTCAACAGGCCAATCATATTGGCAATGGCATATGGAGAATTGCAGTAAATTTCACTACCTGGGCTGAAAGATAATTTAATGCCGATAAAAAATCCCAATGCAAACAGTAAAAAAAAGACAATATAAATGCCGGGCTGCTTTAAAAAAGCGCCCAATTCAAATTTCAGTAAAGCTATCATGCGTTAATTCGTTGATTGAAGCAAATGAAAATACACATCTTCTAAAGTTACTTTGGCAGGTTCAAATCCATGACCAGGATCTTTATCTGCATAAGTATGAACGAGCAGTTCCCCCATACTTAAATGGGCAGAAATGAGATCAAAGTTTTGCTCGTAAACAGCTCTTTGTATCTTAGGAATGGTTTTCTGCCAGAGTTTACCAGCCATACCTGAAATAAAATCAACTGGCTTTCCTTGTGCGATGATTCTCCCCTTGCTCATCACAGCCATTTGGGTACAGAGGTTCTTTACATCTTCCACTAAATGAGTGGACAGGATTACGATCTTTTCCTCTCCTATTTCACTCAGCAGATTGTTAAAACGGTTGCGCTCCTCAGGATCAAGGCCAGCGGTAGGCTCATCCACAATAATAAGTTGAGGATTTCCAAGCAATGCCTGGGCCACCCCAAAACGTTGTCGCATTCCCCCGGAAAAAGTGTGCACTTCCTTATTCCGCTGTGCATAAAGATTGGTCTGCTGTAGTAAGGCCAATACCTGCTCTTTCCGATCTGATCCATCTGCCAATCCTTTAAGTGTGGCAATATGGGTTAACAGATCATAGGCAGATACTTTTGGGTAAACGCCGAAGTCTTGCGGTAAAAAACCGAGGTCTTTTTTTACTGATCCGGGGTCATCTAAAATGCTGGTACCGTTAAAACAAACCTCTCCCCCGTCTGCCTGCTGCAGGCCTGCAAGGGTTTTCATTAACGATGACTTTCCCGCCCCATTTGGACCGAGCAGACCGAACATGCCGTTGCCAATTTCCAGCGACAAGCCATCCAAAGCCTTGACCCCATTTTTATAGGTCTTGGTTAGATTTTTAATAATAAGTGAATTCATATTTCTATAATTTTTGGGCAAAAGGGTGGCCCTCCCATCTTGCCGAGGGTTTAATAATTCATCATAAAAAGCTAAAAAATGCTAATCCGCTACATACTCCAGTACATCTCCAGGCTGGCAATCTAACGCCTTACAGATCGCCTGGAGCGTATCAAAGCGAATCCCCTTTGCCTTGCCGGTTTTTAATACCGACATATTGGCCTGGGTCATCCCGAGCAGTTCGGCCAGTTCTTTGCTCTGCATCTTCCTTTTGGCTAGCATCACATCTACATTTACAACAATCGCCATAATTAAAGAATCAGATCGTTTTCATTTTGCAATACAAAACCTTCCTTAAAAATAGCCGCCATAAAATAGGTGAACACACCCAGCAGCATATGTAAAACCACCAGAACTACCATAGGAGATTCGATTCCATAAAACAACGAAATTGCAAAGGCTGAACTTATGGGCAGCACCAGGTTACCGAGATAAAACCTTTTTAGCTGTCGGATACCATAAGCCGTAAACAGTTTAGGAAGCGTGAATACCTTAAATACATTCCCCACCAGAAAAAAGAAGAGCGCATAAAGTGCCAATAACAGCAAAAACATTAAGATATAATCCCGGTCATATGTACCTAACAGATAAGGAACACGGGTAAAGGGATAAAAAATCTCAAAGCGGTGATTCCCCTCGAGAAGATTCAGGGACCATCCGGTAGATAATGCAATCAGCGAGAGCAGAAAAGACAGCGCATAGCCTAAAGCTAAAATCCTGCTCAGGGCTAAAAGTATTCTGGCAACAAATCGAACAGTTTTCATACATTTTGAATTAATTACTGCAATTATACTATTAATTATCGTAAAACAATAATTAATCAAATATTTACTAATGATTTATTAAGTAGTAGTTATCTTAAATTTTCATATGCTCAAGCTTTCCATTATGCCTGTTAACGATGAAACCAATAGTTTTGAAAGACCATTTATAAATAGAAAAAATTTGTTATTGAAAATATTCAATTTATTTGCTATTTCGTACAACGCTGCATACGTTTGGAAGTACAATAATATAATGATGAAAGTAGTAACGATTTCCTCCCTAAGAACCAACATGAAAAACTATTTCGATGAGGTAAGCGCAACAGAAGACGTTCTGATTATTCCTCGTAATAATAATGAAGATGATGCAGTTGTTGTAATTTCGATCAAGGAGTATAATGCGCTTACTGAAACTTCCCACCTCATGTCAACTGTTGCAAATTGCAAACGCCTTGAAAGCGCTATCAACCACCTAAATCAAGGCAATACTAAATTATTTAATCTCGAAGGCTAACTATACTACAATAGTATGAACTTAGCTTTTACACCTGAGGCCTGGGAAGATTTTGAATATTGGATGGACAATGATCAAGAAGCTGTAAATTTATTCAATGTCGGTTTCACTATAGTGACAAATAAATACGCGGAAAGACTTCGACAGTTTTAAAATAAATCTCAAGAGACCTACGAAGTTTCCCCAACACACAAAGGCCAACTAAACTTCGTAAGTCAAATCAAATGCGAAGTCTCAAAGGCCCAGAGCGCTGAAAGACTTCGACAGTTTTAAAAATAAATCTCAAGAGACTGACGAAGTTTCTCCAACACAGAAAGGCCACCTAAACTTCGTAAGTCGAATCAAATGCGAAGTCTCAAAGGCCAAGAGCGCGGAAAGACTTCGACAGTTTTAAAATAAATCTCAAGAGACTGACGAAGTTTCTCCAACGCACAAAGGCCACCTAAACTTCGTAAGTCGAATCAAATGCGAAGTCTCAAAGGCCAGAAGCGCGGAAAGACTTCGACAGTTTTAAAATAAATCTCAAGAGACTGACGAAGTTTCTCCAACGCACAAAGGCCACCTAAACTTCGTAAATCAATTAACTTGCGAAGTCTCAAAGGCCAGAAGCGTTGAAAGACTTCGACAGTTTTAAAATAAATCTCAAGAGACTGACGAAGTTTCCCCAACATACAAAAGCCAACTAAACTTCGTAAGTCGAATCAAATGCGAAGTCTCAAAGGCCAAGAGCGCGGAAAGACTTCGACAGTTTTAAGAATAAATCTCAAGAGATTGACGAAGTTTCTCCAACACAGAAAGGCCAACTAAACTTCGTAAGTCGAATCACAGGTAATATTCTATTAAAACTATTGATAAGATTCAATTGTCATATAAAGGATGAATGATGTCGTATCTAAGCGAAGATCGGCAGGCCAGGTAAAATTCATTTTCTTAATCACAAATTCTAGATGCAAGATCAGTTTCAGGTACTACAAAATAAAATTAAAAATTTAGAGGAGCAATTGGCAATTATGGCCGATGCTCAGAAAGAAAAAGATAGTTTAGAAGAGGAATATCGAAGCAGCCAAAAACGTTTCAAAACGATTTTTGATGAATCTGTTATTGGTAATAAAATTATTGATGATACACTCAAGATTATCAAAATAAACGGAGCGCTACTGAATATGTTAGGTTATGAGGAGCATGAGATGCTGGGCAAACAAATAACTGCATTCTCCCATCCTGACTATCGCGAGCATTGGAAAGACCTACAGCATAGTATCTGGACCACTTCGATGGCATCTTTTTGCTTTGATACCTGCCTGTTGAAGAATGATGGAAGTACATTATGGGTTCACATTACAACGATACTGATTGAAGATGGTGGAGAAAATCTTGGATATACCATTATTGAGGACATTTCTGAAAGGAAAGAACTAGAGCGGCTTAAGGAAATCGTTAATGAACAAAAACAACGGCAGCAAATCGCTGAGACGATCTTAGAAACCCAGGAAACAGAACGCCGCCGTATCTCCGAAAGTTTGCACAATGGCCTGGGCCAGATGTTATACGGAATTCTGCTTAGTTTTAAGCAAATTAAAACCGTTCCGGAAACTGATGTACCAGGGAACGACGTAGCTAAAAATTACACACTTAAATTGATAAATGATTGCATAAAAGAATGCAGAAAAATCTCACATAATCTGGTACCAACCGTACTGGAACATTCGGGTTTAAAAGAGGCCATTACGAAGATTTGTACGGAGTTAAGTGGAGATGTAAAATTCATCTGCTACCTGAATTTATCACCAAAAAGGCTTAATAATATACTGGAAGTAGCCATATATCGCATTATTCAGGAACTGATGTTAAATGTTGTAAAGCATGCACAAGCTCAATTTGCCAAAGTAGTGCTGAATATTGAGGATACTACGATTCAAATAGCAGTAGAGGATAACGGAAAAGGATACAGAGAAAATGATTCTGGCAAAGTTGGAATCGGGCTTCAGATGATCAGAAGTAATATTGCCCTTCTTAGTGGAACAATGAGCATCTCCGCTCCAGATAACAACGGCACCAAAGTCAACATCCTGATTCCAAAAAGAGTGGATTAAAAATAAGACCTTCGCTTTTGCGTTCAGAATTGGAGATTGATCCTGGCTATGGTATATTAAGTTTTAATGACTCATTGCTAATAATTATTTTATGGACGTTGCCCATATCCAACTGCTTTATTTAATCAAGCGATCAGCTGATAGCGTTACTGTTCCTTTTAATTCCAGATGATCAGATGATCCACCAATCAAAAGCTGAAAATTACCTTTCTCTGCAACCTGCTGGTTATCTGAATTAAACAACCCAAAATCGTCAGCAGGGAGCTTAAATTGAATGGTCTTTTCCTCCCCTGCTTTTAAATGAATCCGTTTAAATTGCTTTAATAATTTATTCGGCACCACAACCGAACTGATTTCATCTTTAACGTACAATTGCACCACTTCATCTCCATCTCTATGGCCTGTATTTTTAACTTTAAAGGTTACCATTACTGAAAGTTGATCTTTATCTTCCGCTTTTGATACCTTTAAATCAGCATAACTGAAATTGGTGTAACTTAAGCCATATCCAAATGGAAAAAGCGGTTTTGCTGTCCCTTCTACATAATCATGCCGCGAAGAATTCTGGAAACTATAGTAAACGGGCAACTGCCCTACAGATTTAGGCACAGAAACAGGCAATCGTCCTGCCGGATTGTAATCACCAAAGAGTACATCTGCTATTGCATTACCGCCCTGCATACCTGGGTACCATGCGTTAATGATGGCGGGCACATTTTCTACAGGCCAGTTGATATTGAGCGGCCTGCCTTGAATTAAAACCAGCACTACTGGCTTACCTGTTTTAATTACAGCTTTAAGCAATGCCAGCTGTTTACCCATCAGGTCCAAAGATTCTCTGTCAAAACCTTCGCCACTTTCAATATCACTTTTATTTTTCTGGTCTATAGCCGCTGCCCCGGTTTCCAGGTATGATGTTTTAAAATCTCTGGCACTAGAACCGCCCAAAACAATAACTGTTACCTCAGCTTGTTGTGCGGCCAGAACGGCCTCATCAATATTGGTATTGTTGGTATCTCTAATGCCACAACCCTTCACGTAATTGATGATAACATCTTTGGGAAATTTATTTTTTATCCCGTCTAAAACCGTAACAATGTTCTCTCGTTTCTGCGTAGCGGTATAATCGCCCAATTGATTATACAGGTTATCTGCATTTGGGCCAATCACCGCAATACTTTTTAATTGTTTACTTAGAGGGAGTAACTGGTTTTGGTTTTTGAGTAGAATAATAGATTCTGAGGCGACCTGTCTTGCGAGTTTAATCGCCGCAGCATTATTCACCATTGTTCTGGCTAGTGCAGGATCGGTATATGGATTTTCAAACAAACCCATCTCAAATTTTTTAGTAAGCACACGTGTTACCGCTTCATCTATTCGTTCTATTTTTACCATACCAGATTTAACTGCAGCAATTAAGGGTTCAGAAAAAACCACTGCGCCTAAGTCTGCGTCTATCCCGGCATTCATCGCCAGTGCAGCAGCTTCGGTATAAGTAGGCGCCAGATGGTCTATATCCCTAAGCCCATTAATGCTATAAAGATCTGAAACAACCAAGCCTTTAAATCCCCATTGGTTTCTCAGCAAGGTTTTAAGCAATGCCGAATTGCTACTATTCGGAACGCCATCAATGGAATTATAAGCGGTCATGATTGAACTCACGTCAGCTTTTACGGCGGCTTTAAACGGCGGGAGATAACTTTGAAGCAATTCTCTTTTCCCTAAGTTTACAAAACCTCCGTTATGGCCACCTTCTGGTACGCCATAAGCAATAAAGTGTTTAAGCGTAGCCATGATATTTTCTCCACTTTTAAGGTTGTTATTTTGAAACCCCTGCACCATTGCAACCCCCATTTTGCTGGTGAGGTAGGTATCTTCACCATAGGTTTCTTCTACCCTAGACCACCGTAATTCTCTGGCCAAATCTATAACAGGACCATAACCAATGTGACCGCCCTGTAACCTGGTTTCCTTTGCAATCACACTCCCCATCTGCTGAATTAACTCTGGGTTCCAGGTACTGCCTTGCCCTATAGCGGTGGGGAAAACCGTTGCTCCAATGGCCATGTGTCCATGCGGACATTCTTCTGCAAAAAACAAAGGAATCTGCAACCTGCTGTTTTCAAGATTCCATTTCTGGAGCGCATTAGTTGCCAGCGAAGCGGAATAAGGATCAAGGCCGTTTTCCAAAGTTTTTTTGGTCCAGGGATCAGCACGTAAAGTTGCCCAAAGCATGCCAATGTGTTGCTTTTGGATCGCATCCTTAAACTTATCAGAAGGACTTATTGTTTCCTTTTTATCGTACATCTCCCAACCTAACAATACGTTAAGCTGCCCGATTTTTTCTTCCAGAGTCATTCTGGAAATTAAATCTTTCACCCTGATGGGGATGGCCAGTTTAGCATTTTTATAGGGTTTTACCGATTGTTGGGCATTAAGGGTTAAGACCAGAAAACAGATAAATGATATAGATAATGATAAACCTTTGAGGAACTTCATGATGTTGCTTGAATTTTGTTTTTTGTAAACTACAATAGTTGTCTGTAGAACGGTTGTGTTATAAGATATAAAAAATCGGGTAAATCAGTCATTAATATTTCCATCAAAATACACTCCTGCTCCCGCTCTTCCAGTTTGGGGCTAATCATACAAAAATGGCCGCCAGGTAGGCCGCCATTTTAAAAATATTGATAATGTTTTAGAAACTATTTAATAAATGAAGATCACTTGCGAAGTTTTGGTGGCCTTTGTTGTTGGAATAATATTTCGAAAGTTTCATATAATGTCATCAAAACTTACGAAATTCTTCAGCGCAAAGGCTTTGGAAATTTCGTAAGTTGATAACTTCTTAAAAATTACTTGTTGTGGTTGTATCCCACCATAAGCGTGAGGCAATATCGTCTCTCCCAGAGTTTAAAAAAGTAGCAGCCTCTGCAACTGCTGCAGTATTTCCTGTTCGCTCTGCAGGTACAAACACCAATCGTTTTATCCATTGATCAGATGCAACAACTCCCCAATCAGGGCTACTGTCGTTTTTAGCTATATGCGGAATTTTAGGATAACCTGTTCTTCTAAAATCTACCCAAGCCTCTAAAGTATTGGTAAAAGTAGCTAAGTATTTTTGCGTAATAATTTTTTCTAGTTTCAGTTCATTAGAATCTCCTGCATTCCAGGCTACTGTAATGCTAGAAAGTGCTGTAAAACTGTTTCTGCTATCTTTTGGATCAATATAGTTGATGGGTTTGCTTGTTGCATCAGCCAAATATGCGTCAACACCTGCTGCTCCCCAATCTGCAAAAGAAAGGCGTACGCCATCTTCATAATTTGTTTTAGCATCACCAGCATTTGCCCAGCCTCTTAATGCCGCTTCAGCTTTAAGAAAGGCTATTTCTGATGCAGTGAACCCTCTTCTTCTTTGTACCGATTTAAAATCTGCACTCACCGTAGAAAATGAAACCCTGTCATCTTTGGCATTTAAAAATGCTCCGCTACGAATCCCTTTATATTTGTAAGTAGGATGGTCAGTCACTAATGTGGCATCGCTCACTTCATTAAAATATTTAGAGATACGTCCATCTTTTAAACCCACCATGAAAGATTCCATAGTTGCGCCCATACGCGTATCGTTCCAGTCAAAACTAATCATGGAAACCGGCATTACATTGCCATTTAAAGGTATCAGGAAATTTTCGGCATTGGTACTTATTAAGCCGGCTGGATCTGCTAAGGCTTTTTCACCCTGTGTTTTAGCAACAGTTGGGCTAACCTTTACAATACGCATGGCCAAACGAAAACGTACTGAATTGATTAATTTTAACCAGGCAGCAATGTCGCCTCTGTAACTTGGGTCAAATTTAACAAATCCTGTGTATGTTGGGTTCGCTTTAAAATTTGTCTCTATCTGATCTAACTGGGTAAACATGTTATTATATAAATCAGACTCTTTATCGTATTTAATTGAGCCCAAGCCCGCAGTTCCATAGTTAGCATAAATTACGGGTCCATGTAAAGCTGTTAATTTAGAAATTGCTAAAATTCTAACCAACTTTGCCCAATCGCCAAACAATGGTAAGTTTTTTTCCTGAGCCAGTTCGATCACCTGTTTGGATGGAGACATTACGCTACCATAAATACGGTTCCAGTAGGCATCAATCCAACGCAAATAATAAGTCGTGTTGTTTACATTCCCAACATAAGGTGTTGGCGTGCCCATATAACCCATCCAGTTATCATAACACAAATCTTCTTCAATTTGATGCCCCATCAGGTTAAATAACATCACTGAAAAAGAAGAACCTACTAAATTAAAATCCTGCTCTAACAATTTATCTGTTATTTGATTGGGATTGGTGTTTATCTCTTCGAAATTCTTGGTGCAGGAATTGAATAAAATCAAGGCAAGCACCACTAAACATATTTTTTTCATCACTTTAAGATATTAAAAGTTCAACTTAAGATTAAAACCGTAAGAACGGGTAGCAGGAACTGCGAAAACATCATTTGCCTGGTTACTGTTGCTCGTACTCATGGCTTGCTCAGGGTCAAATGGTGCTTTTTTATAGAAGAAGAACAAGTTACGGCCTATTAACGAAACAGATGCCGACTTAATGGCCGAACCTTTGATTGGTATATTGTAAGCTAATGATACCTGCGCTAAACGAACATTGGTTCTGGAGAACACATAAGGTTCCATAATTCCATTTCGATCACCTACTACGTTATAATACACTTCCGGGTCGATTGAGGTAACGGGTGTATTTCCCTGAATAGCATTTATTGGCATCGTTGGTCCGGCATCGCGAATATCTCCGGTTCTTTTACTTACGCCGTATGAATCTAAGAAGGCTTCTGTTTTAGAAAAGGCAACACCACCAAACTTAGCCGTTACCAATGCACTTAAGCTTAGATCCTTGTAAGTAAAAGTATTATTCCAACCAGTGATAAAATTTGGGTTTAAATTCCCAACATATTCCTGATTAGCCGTTCTGGTTGGCTTTCCATCAGCATCTAATATGATTTGGCCGGCTGCATTACGGGCAAGCTTAAAAATATATAAATCATTAAAAGAACCACCAGATTTAATGATTGAATTAAATCCTTCATCATTACTACCTACCTGGTATTCTGGGTTTTCAGCAATAAGCTGTACAATTTTATTTTTGTTCTGCGATAAATTCAGTGTGGAATTCCACTTAAAGTTATCATTTTTTATAGGGTCTCCACCAAATGTCAGCTCAAAACCCTGGTTGGTTACTTTACCCGCATTTATATAATAAAAGGTATAACCAGAGCCCGAAGGAGCTGTTAATGATAAAAATTGACTGGTGCTTGTATTTTTATAATAGGTAAAATCAAGATTTAATCTGTCGTTTAAAAAACGGGTTTCTAAACCAATCTCATTACTGATTATTTTTTCAGGCACTAATGTTGCAAAAGGAGTTTGTGTATTCCTGTTAATGCCACCAATGCCATCTGGCCCACCTGCACCACCTATGACATTCCCTGGATTTACAATATTATAGGGTACTTCATTACCAACTTTTGAGGTTGATGCCCTTAATTTTAAGAAACTAATTTCTTTAGGCAGCGTAATCATCTGGCTTATTATTGCCGATAAACCAGCTGAATAATAAAAATAGGAATCATTTCCAGTAGTAGCCAGTGTAGAGGCATAATCATTACGACCAGCCAGATCCAAATAAATCATATCCTTAAACCCTAAAGAGGCATTTGCAAACAAACCTTGTTTTTGTACCCTGCTGTAAGTTTGGTTGATCACTAAATTATAGGGCAGGTTTGCAAAACTAAAGAAGTTAGGGTACTGAAGTGGTACGGTACCATTGCCAAAAGTCATCCCATCATTAAAGGTATAATCCTGGATGCTGGCACCCAATACACTATTTAAACTGAATTTACCAAAACTATTATCATAGCTTAAAATCGCATCACCATATAAGGCTTTATCATTATACTTGGCATAATTCCAGGTTCCATTGGAGCTTACACTTACAGAGTTACCGCCTGCAGCATAACGATAATCCAATAGTCTGTCATTGTAATCTATGTTTCCGCGTACATCAAACTTAAAGTGTGGTAAAAAGGCATAAGATGCTTTTGCCGTTGCGATCACCCTGCTGCTGGTGGTCAATTTTGGGTCGTTATTTAATTCCCAATAAGGATTGTTTTGTTTTTCTTCCGAAGAATACCAGTTTTGTCTGTTTAAATTCCGGGTGGCATCAAAAACCTGGTAATTCGTTTTATAATCCTCAAAGTTTCTTTCACGTGCAAATAAATATAATCCTGTTAATGGGTTGTTGTAGTAACCTGCACCAGGACGATTTTTCGACCTTTCATAAGAAAACCTTACATTTCCACTTAGTGTAAGCTTATCATCAAATAATTTTGTTTCCTGACTTAAAGTTACATTATGCTTGTTATAGGTACTGGTGGGTACAATACCTGTTGCGTAATTATTTCCATAAGAAAAATAAGTAGTTGTTCTTTCATTTCCGCCAGATACGGATACCGTGTTAATCGTGTTTACACCTGTTTGAAAAAAATCATTGATGTAATTACTCTGGTAATCTCCTTTTGTTTTAGACCAACTTCTGTCATTTCCGCCTACAGCTCCGTAATTAAACTGAAATTCTGGCATCGTTGCTGCACTGCTAAAATTTGTTGTAGAATTTAAAGCAATAGCAATTTTTCCTGCCTGGCCTTTTTTGGTGTTAATTAAAATTACACCATTTGCGCCCTGGCTACCATATAAAATGGCTCCGTTTGCCCCCCTTAAAATAGTTACTGATTCAAAATCATCCTGATTTAATGCAGAAAGACCATCTCCACTATCTGTTCCGCCGTAAGAACCGGGCTGCCCGCCTTTATTGTTCACCACCGGAACACCATCAATTACAAAAAGTGCTTCACTACTTCCAGCAATTGATTTAGAGCCCCTAAGCACTGTTTTAGTGGAACCACCTACACCAGAATTACTAATTCCAATATCAATACCGGCTGCCTTACCACTTAAGGCTTCCATAAAATTGGGGCTTCCAGCCTTGGTAAGTTCCGCACCACCAATTTGTTGTGCAGCAAAGGTTAGTGCCTTTTTCTCCCTTTTTACCCCTAAGGCAGTTACCACTACCTCTGATAAATTGCCGAATGATTTTAACTTAACAGTTACGGTACTTAAATTACTGATATTTACTTCCTGAGATTCCATTCCAACATACGAAACCACCAGAATGGTAGCGTCATCCGGAATATTTAAGGTAAACTTACCATCAGCTCCGGTAAGGGATTTAACATTAGTACCTTTAACCACAACGGTAGCGCCAGGAAGTGGGATTCCGGTATCATCGGTTACCAATCCAGTAATTGGTTTAAATGATTTGTGACTGAACTTTCCTAAATTATTTACAGTAGAGAACCGGGGTGGGATGACATTTGTATCGGTTACAAATCCCCCGGCGTTGGCTGCATTTTGTAAGCCTAGGGTAGCAACTCCAAGGAGTGCTAATCTTAATGCGCCTCTGGTCATGCTAGAAAATGTTATTTCTACGGCACCGATAGGGGAATAAATTTTCCTCATTTTCATACACTTTATTGGTTTAGTTTAGTTAATTCTTTTCTTTAATCCATTTAAAGGATCATCATCAAGCAATCCCCTTTATCAGGAGCAATCTTATGTTTATGAATAAAATTCATAAAACGTTTTACCTAATTATTCAAAATTTCACCCTTACTTGTAATTGACTTGGTTATGATCAATTAGAACAGTAATTTGAAATTTAAATTGGTAATAGTTGTTAATTCGCTGGTTAAAACGATATTTAATTTGGTTGGCACAATTTAGTAAAAATATAGATACATTGAAATTAATTTATTATTTATTTCTAATGTTTTAAAAGACGTCGTTTAACAACTAAAAAAACAACTTTCAGCGGGAAATTTTAAACGGAAAAAACTTGATATCTGGCTAATTAGAATTGGCTTTCTTAAACTCATTTTTGAATCATCATTTTTCTGTTATCAGATCTATAGATGTGAAACAAAAGAAATCACTAGTCCTGAAAAATTGATACAGGATTAATAATATGTACCATCCTGGCTTTATGATTTTATAAATTTCATAGCTCTAAATAAAAATTAATTACAGCTATAAAACACGTTATGAATGATTATTTTGGCACACGATGAGGAAAATCACACACTAAATTGGTTTGAATTTCTAACAAACATCTGGATATCGCTTTTTAAAGGAAATGCAGCAATGATGCAAGCACTCTAAAATTAAAATTTGCAAATAAAGATTAAAAACTATTGATTAATTGATCAGTAACCTGAGTTAAAAATCCCTCCAGACTCAAATTTATTTCAATAAGCGACTAATCCTGCCCAAGCATTTTTCTAATCTCATGCTTATCTTCCCCAGATGGAAAAGCACGTAGCTTACCACCCCGCAAGGTTGCTCCGATAACAATGCCACCGGATATGAGCACAAAGTTCTTGATAATATATTGCCCCAGTAAAGTTGGCACTAATAAGGAGTGATTGAAGGTTTCGTGAGGGAAAAATACGAGTGGAAGAAATGTGCCGGCCATTTGCAAATAAAGCAAAATCAATGTAAGGCGGAACCAGGCCCTGGATATCAGTCCTAGTCCGATGATACATTCCCATACCGCAAGTACAGGCATTGAAACGGCCGGCTTTATGGTACCAAAGGTGAGTTTCAGTATTGTCCTTCCTGCAATCTCCTCTGCAGAGCTTAATCCGGGGAAAAATTTCAGTACACCAAACCAAATGAAAATTATACCAAGGCAAATGCGTAGAATATTCATTCCATTTCTAACCTTCCATGCTACAATTCTCGATTCTGATAGTGATTTTATTCCTAACATAACTGATTGGTGTTTTAAGGAATATACGAGGCTACAATTGTTCTGGTTTACTCTTAAAAAGCGTTTCCCAAAACTTTAGGGATAACTGAAACCAACAGCCGCATGATGTATTTATACTCTTAATCAGATTTCCCGTGGTTTAACATTGAAGGCTATGTTTATAATGACTACC
This sequence comes from Pedobacter sp. N23S346, assembly GCF_048515415.1. Taxonomy (NCBI): domain Bacteria; kingdom Pseudomonadati; phylum Bacteroidota; class Sphingobacteriia; order Sphingobacteriales; family Sphingobacteriaceae; genus Pedobacter; species Pedobacter sp. N23S346. Next base: position 39,343 of record NZ_JBLYEE010000020.1, on the reverse strand, counting down.
TTACATCAAACCTGTTCTACCTATGAAAATTGCTGTTTTTAGTACCTGTGTATATGATAAAGACTTTTTAGAAAAATATAATACCGGCCATGAGCTTGTCTATTTTGAGCAAGCATTAAATTTTGAGAATGTGGGCTTAACGAAAGGCTTTGATGCCGTTTGCCTGTTCGTAAATGATAAGGCTAACGCTAAAGTGCTGGATGAGTTAAAAGAAAATGGCGTAGCATTGGTACTTTTACGTTGTGCTGGATTTAATAACATAGACCTTGAGGCTGCAGAGGAAGTAGGCATACGGATTTTGAGGGTTCCTGCTTATTCTCCGGAAGCGGTTGCCGAGCATACTTTAGCCATGATTCTTACCTTAAATCGTAAAACGCATAAGGCCTATAACAGGATCAGGGAAGGCAATTTTTCGCTGGAATCGTTAATGGGATTTAATTTAAATGGGTGCAAAGTTGCATTGATTGGCACCGGAAATATCGGTAAAGCATTTTACAAAATCCTTAAAGGTTTTGGTTGCAATGTTGTAGCCTTTGATCCTTATCCAGACCAACATCTTATTGCAGAAGGATTAAGCTATGCCAGCCTTGAAGATACACTTTGCGAAGCAGAAATCGTTTCCCTGCATTGCCCACTCTCCGATCATTCATTTCACATGATCAATGAGCAAACCTTAAAATTTTTCAAAAAAGGTGCTATGCTCATCAATACCAGCAGAGGTGGACTTGTAAATACACCGGACGTAATCCAGGCCTTAAAATCAGGGCAGTTAGGTTATCTTGGGCTTGATGTATATGAACAGGAATCTGCGTTGTTCTTTCTGGATCTTTCCGGAGAGGTTATTCAGGATGATCTGATTACCCGCCTGATTTCTTTTCCAAATGTACTGATTACCTCTCATCAGGGCTTTTTTACGCGAGAAGCCATGCAGCAGATTGCCGAGATCACTTTCGCTAACGCCGATGCGTTTGTTAAAGGCGCAGCTATGCCTAATGAAATTAAGCCATAATTAAATCAGTAGGATGCCCAATAGATGGCAAAACAGCGCGCTTATAAAATGGATCTACCATAAATTACGATAACTTAGAAACTGTCTAAATTTCATGAGTGAAGATCAACTTGCAAAGTTGTTGTGGGAAATACTTCGAAAGTTTTATGATAATCTCATCAAAACTTACGAAATTCTTTAGCGCACAGGCTTTTGAAATTTCGTAAGTTGATAATTATAATTTTTAGACAGCTTCTTAAATTCATTCATATCTTTTACTTTCTTAAAACCAACGCTTTATTAAACTCATAGTTCATCCGCCCGATATGGATGGAGGATATTTCCTGCGGGCATTCTACCTCACAAGCCTCAGTATTGGAACAATGCCCAAAACCTTCTTTATCCATCTGGTTAACCATTTGGATAACCCGATCTGCAGATTCCATTTTTCCCTGTGGCAAAAGGGCCAGGTGAACGATTTTTGCTGAAGTAAATAGTGCAGCACTCGAATTTTTACAAGTTGCTACGCAGGCCCCACAGCCAATACATGCCGCAGCATCAAATGCCGCTTCGGTAATATCATGGGCTATTGGAATGCTGTTGGCTTCGGGCGCCTGCCCGGTAGCGGCCGAAATATACCCTCCAGACTGGATAATGTGGTCAAACGCAGAACGATCTATTTTAAGATCCCTCAAAACAGGAAAGGCAGCAGCTCTAAATGGCTCAATATAAACCGTTTCTCCATCTTTAAAACTTCTCATGTGCAACTGGCAGGTTGTGGTTCCACTTAGCGGACCATGCGCCCGGCCGTTAATCATCATTCCGCAAGCACCGCAAATACCTTCCCTGCAATCATGATCAAATTCGATAACCCTTTCCCCTTTTTTTATCAGGCGTTCATTTAAAAGATCGAGCATTTCTAAAAAAGACATGTGTTCAGAAATTCCATCCACATCATAGCTCACCATGTTGCCTTTTGATTCCCTTTGCTCCTGTCGCCATACTTTCAGGTATAATTTCATAATAAAATCCAGATTAAATACTATTTATAACTTCTTACGGTAAGTTTTACCGTTTCAAACACCAGTGGTTCTTTATGTAATGCTGGCTCACTGTCTTCACCCTTCCATTCCCATGCAGATACATAACAGAAATCTTCATCATTACGAACGGCTTCTCCATCTGCACTCTGAAATTCTTCCCTGAAATGCGCACCACAGGATTCTTCCCGTTGCAGGGCATCGTAACACATTAGTTCTCCCAGTTCCAGAAAATCTGATACTCTTCCTGCTTTTTCAAGTTCGGAATTTACCTGATCATCACCTGTAATTTTAAGGTCGTGATCAAATGATTTTTTAAGTGCTTTAATTTCAATAATGGCCTGTTCTAAACCTTCCTTCGTTCTGGAAAGGCCACATTTATCATACAGCAACTTACCCAGTGTTTTATGAAAATGATCTGCAGAAAGATGCCCCTGAACATTTAAAAACCTATTCAGTTGGTCCGTGACCTCGTTTTCAGCTTTAGCAAATGCCGGATGATCTGTGGTCACCTTTTCTGCTTTAATTTCTGCTGAAAGATAATTCGGAATGGTGTAAGGGGCTATAAAATAACCATCTACGCAAGATTGCAAAAGTGAATTTGCACCCAGACGGTTGGCGCCATGATCAGAAAAGTTAGCTTCCCCCAGAGCAAACAGCCCGGGAATGGTGGTCATCAGATCATAATCCACCCAAAGCCCGCCCATAGTAAAATGTGCCGCCGGAGAAATCAGCATCGGCTCCTTATAAGCATCCACCCCATTAATTTTATCGTACATCCGGAAAAGATTGCCGTATTTTTCTTCGATTTTATCTAATCCCTGTTCTTTGATGGCTTTAGAAAAATCAAGACAAACGGCATTTTTCATGGGGCCAACACCGCAGCCGGCATCAATTCGTTCTTTTGCTGCCCTCGATGAAATATCTCTCGGCGAAAGGTTCCCAAAAGTGGGATAACGCCGCTCCAGGTAATAATCTCTTTCTTCCTCGGGTATTTCATTTGGTACCCGGTCATCCCCGGCTTTCTTTGGAACCCAGATTCTGCCGTCGTTACGCAGCGATTCAGACATGAGCGTGAGCTTAGATTGCGTTTCCCCAATCTGTGGCAGGCAAGTGGGGTGAAACTGAATCCAGCTTACGCCCGACATAAAAGCACCTTTTTTATGTGCTCTCCAGATGGCTGAAGTATTGCAGCCCATAGCAAGGGTTGACAGGTAGTAAACCTTTCCGTAGCCGCCTGTTGCCAGTACCACTGCATTTGCCGCATGCCGCTCAATTTTCCCTGTCTCCAGATTACGGGCAATAATGCCACGAGCCTTACCATCCACGAGGACTAAATCCAGCATTTCATGGCGAGTGTAGGTTTTAACTTTGCCAGCTGATTCTTGCCTCATCAGTGCCTGATAAGCGCCAACCATAAGTTGTTGGCCCGTTTGCCCACGAGCGTAAAATGTTCTGGAAACCTGCACCCCTCCAAATGAGCGGTTGTTCAGATACCCTCCATATTCCCTGGCAAATGGTACACCCTGTGCCACAGCCTGATCAATAAGTGCAAGCGAACATTCTGCCAAACGGTAAACATTGGCCTCCCGGGAGCGAAAATCTCCTCCCTTTATGGTATCGTAAAACATGCGGTAAACGCTATCGCCATCATTTTTGTAATTTTTAGCAGCGTTTACCCCACCCTGAGCGGCCACTGAGTGTGCCCTCCGTGCCGAATCCTGAAAGCAAAATGATTTTACATTGTATCCTTGTTCGGCCAGTGTTGCTGCGCAGGATGAGCCTGCAAGACCAGTTCCCACCACAATGATATCGAGTTTTTTTCGGTTGGCAGGATTGATGAGTTTTGAGCTATCCTTATAATTGCTCCATTTATCAGCAAGATTTCCCGCAGGAATTTTAGCGTTTATCATCAGGAATTAAGATTAAAATAAATGTATATGGGTATGAGCATAAAACCCATGGTAATGGCTAAAGAATAGATCCATCCAACCACCCGGATCGCCACAGCGTATTTTGGATGATATAAGCCAAGGGTTCTCGAAGCACTGAAAAAGCCATGAAGTAAGTGAAATCCAAGAGCAATGAAAGAGAGTTCATAGATGATCACATACCAGCCTTGCTGAAAGGAACTGATTACGAGCGTATACAAATCTTTATTGCCCTTTGCATCCAGCGGCAGGCTTCCGAACTTGTAAACATACCAGTAATCCTTAAAATGGATAATCAGAAAGATGAGGATTATGGTACCCAAAACCCCCATGTTCCGGCTGTTCCATAAACTCACTTTACTCCGCTGATCATAAACATACTTACTCCCATTGGCTTTAACATTTATCCTGGTGATGACAAGTGCGTACACCGCATGCCCAATTAAGGAAAGATAAAGCACATAAGAAATGATCTTGATTAAGATATTCCCTGAAAGCAAATGCGAATACCAGTTGAACTGTTCCCTGGCAACGGAAGGAGGCGATAATAACTGAAGGTTTCCCAGTAAATGGATGATGAGAAAGAAACACAGGAATAGCCCTGTGGCTGCCATAATCAGTTTATAAATTAATGTGGTTTGTTTCATAGTTAATTATTTTTCATAGCGATGCGTTGAATTTTTATTACCAAAGGCCAATAACTTTCCACCACAAACCGCCGATAATGAACCAGACCAGGAGAAATAAAACACTCATGAAAAACCCCTGTTTCCACCAGTCTTTTAAATCCACATAAGTACTTCCAAAAAATATTGGAGCCGGGCCATGACCATAATGCGTAAGTGATCCCATTAATGATGCACAGGCACCCAGGAAGATAGCGAGCATAGTTCCCGGAACGCCCACAGCAATACCGACAGCCAGAAATACAGAATACATGGCAGCAACTTGTGCTGTTGCACTCGCAAATAGGTAATGACAATAAGAATAAACTAAAATAATAACCGGAAAGGCCAGTTGCCAGCTTAAGTTAGCCATTTGACCACCTACCAATTGCCCGAACCAGCCGATGAAGCCTAAGGAGTTTAAAAAAGACCCCATCATCACCAATGAAGAGAACCAAACGATGGTATCCCATGCACCTTTTTCTGATTTCACATCTTCCCAGGTCAGCACGCCACATAACAATAAAATGCACAGGCCGATTAAGGCTCCGGTTGTCGCATCAATGGCAAACAGGTTTCCAAAAATCCAGAGCACAAGCAGAATGATGAAGGTGGCCACCATCAGCCATTCTTTTATACTCATCGGCCCCATTTCCTTTAGCTGTTTTGCTGCAATGGCCGGCGCTTCTTTGGTTTCCTTCAATTCAGGTGGAAAAACTTTATATAAAAACAAAGGGACAAGAAGAAAGCAAACCAATCCGGGTACCAGTGCTGCAATGGCCCAGCTTCCCCAGGTAATGGTTACGCCAAGATCATGGGCAAACTTTTGCGCCATGGGGTTACTGGCTGTTGCAGTCAAAAACATAACCGAAGTAATCATATTTGCATTGTAACTGCTCAAAGTAAGAAAAGCGCCAATTTTTCTGTGCGTTTCTGCCTTCTCGGGGATTGATCCCATATTTACTGCAATGGATTTCATGATGGGAAAAATCACTCCCCCTGCCCTTGCGGTATTGCTGGGAATGGCAGGTGCCAGAATAAGATCTGCTGTATTTAATCCGTAAGCTAAACCTAAAGGGCTTTTACCAAAAATTTTGATAAAACTATAGGCAATCCTTGTTCCTAATCCGGTTTTGATAAATCCCCTGGCAATAAAAAAAGCCAGACCGATAAGCCAAATAGTTGAATTACCAAAACCGCTAAGTGCATTAAGGATAGATTTACTTGGATCACCAGGTGCTAAAACCTGCGTAGCAGCACAAAGGGTAATGCCGATAATGGCCATTGTACCCATAGATGCCGCTTTAGAAATGATGCCTACTATGGTTGCCACAAAAATAGCCAGTAAATGCCAGGCATTGGGTTTCACCCCATCGGGCACCGGAACCAGCCAGATTGCTACGCCTACAATAATGGTTATCAGCAGCGATTTTAAATTAATTTCTTTCATGATAGTTTAGTTAAAAGCGTATTTGCAACTGAACATAGCCCAGGTTACGGTTGTAAGTGGTAGTTAATGGCACCTGATTTTTAAAGCGATCAATCGCTACACCTATTTGCAGGGCAGCATAAAAGTCATCAGCAAAAATCAGCGACATATTAGGGATCAGGGTTTGGCGGGGATTACTGGCCAGCTTATTATTTTCATCAAAATATTCATACCTGCAAGAGAATTCCATGGCACGCAGCCTACGGCTTTGGTGATTATACCGTAGCGTTGGGAATAAATAAAAGCCCTGCATCTGGTATTCACTTAACGCTGGACGAAGCGTCTGTTTATCGGCATTATAGGCTAAAAAATTAGCGCCTTTTTTATATTCGGCCATCAGTAACAGATCAATTTTTTTTGATAAAGGGATTTTCACCGTTGCATCTGCTCCGTAAGCCTGACCAACGCCGCTGGCTGCCAAGCTGCCCGTTCCTGCATTCACACCAATGGTAAAATCTTTCAAAAAATCGGCTTCCAATCTTCCATACAGGTTTTTGGTATTGTTATCATCCGAAGGTTGGTTCTTATTGTTTCCGTTGTACACGCCGGCAAAATAGCGGAGCTTACCTCCGGGAATTACATTACCCAGAACGGAAAGTCCGGTTTGGAAACTTTGCCATCCATTTTTACCAAAGGCATAATATTGATTGGAAAAATCAAGCGTTCGAATAATATCAACAGCCATAATATCTTCTATCCCGAAAAAGGGACGAAACTGTCCGGCCTGAATATGAAAGTATTGGTTGAGCGTATATTTGATGTACGCATTTTCAAGCACCTTATTGGTGGGATCACTACTAAATTCGGCAAGGTTAGCCAAAATGTTTGCAGAGAAATGGTCGTTTATATCGCCCTTTACCATGATCCTCGCCCGTTTAACCAGAAAGGAATTTGTTACCGCTTTGGAAGCATCGGGGTCAAAGTTTTTACCATTGATATCGATATTTTTATCAAGTGCCAGTACATACCTGGTTTGCAGTACCCCCGCAAAAGATAGCTTTCTTTTGTAAGCTGAATAGTTTTTGAGGGTGTCGCTCAATCGGGTTCGGTCCTTCTGCTGCGCAAATGCTATAAATGGACTGATCAAAAGGATGATCAAAAAGAAGTAGAAGTATTTCACGATATGGCGTTTGCAGTTTGTACTGTTATTTTATTGGTATAAAGGTGCGGCGATTTTAAGTGCTAAACTGTGATGGCTATCAAATTGAATGGTGATGTGAATCAGTAATAATATAGCGTGGATAATCCTATCTTGAAGTGGATACAACACCAATTCAGGTCTGTATCTTTTAATTAAATTATTATGCCTTATTTACAGCTGGAAGTAATCAGAAATTATCCTTTTGCGACCAAGAAATTGCTGGCAAAACGCATTGGCGAAACTTACTCCCGAATTATGAAGGCTGATGCGAATCGAACTACCATTAGCATTCGTGAACTGGGTGAAGGTTCTATCTGGAGATGTGGCGATAATGAACCCATGCCCGCCGCAATTATGATGTGTGACATCCGCAAGGGCCGCGATCCAAATATCAGAACTGAACTTTCGCGGGCACTTATTGAAATGTGTAATGAAGTTTTAGGACTGGAGACTGGTCAGCTTAACATCGAATTTACGCAGCACAGCGGAGATGAAATGTACCACCAACGTTTGGGAAGCTTCAGTTCAGAATGGTCACCAGATGAGGGTGCGATGTAAATAGCCAAATTTAATTTAACGATCGCCATTCCCCTCCTTTTGGGGAATGCCCAAAGGGCGGGTTGGTTAAAAACAAAAATAACCGTTCAAATGGTATTCTAATACATATTAACAATCTAACTCCGTTTTCTAAAGTTTTGAACTTATTTTCAAATCAGATGCGAGTAACCGTTCATAACCATACATGGCCATTTCCAGTGCACGGTCTTGCAAATAGAGGTCTGGATAGATCATCAGTTGGCTATCAATCATTTCACAGGTGATGTAATTAACCAATAAGGGAAATGGAGTTTTAAGTACAAAATCCTTTTTCTGATAGGCGGCAATCGCTTTTCTCATCGGTAGAATTTTGGCTTTGCTCCCATCTGCAGCTAAAATCAGTGCGACAAGTTTTTCTGCTTTTTCTACACGAATGCAATTCTGACTGGAGGCCCTGTTTTTTGAGCGGAACAGTTTAAGCTGAGGCGTATCATGCAAGATGACCTGGTATGGGTTTTCAAATTGAAATACCAGGTTTCCCATCGGATGATCACATCCTGATGATTGCCTTGCATAATAATTTTTTGGATGTGCCCTGATGTACTGTAACTTCTTAGTGCTTAAGGCTACAAAATTTCCTTTTGCATCATAGATGGTGAAATGATTATTTCTCAGGTAGCTTGCATTTTTTATTGCTTTTGGCAATAATTCATTTACGAAAATATGATGGGGCACCTTCCATTCCGGTGCGGTGGTAAAATGGGTAATAAAACTTTCTAATGTTGGCGTAGGCGATGAGGCTTGTCCAACGACAGCGGGGAATAGATACACCGAATCGCCTAAATTCAGTTTAGCCATTTGTGCCGGAATATTAATGGTTAAGCTGGAAGACTGATTATTCACAGTCCAACGCAGCCGTTCCATGTTGATCGTCATTTTCCGAACGCTTTTTTCTGGAAATTCATAGCTGTCTTCCAGGTATTGGCCCCGAACCAGGTGCATGTATTTTTGCAGGTCATCATATTCTTTGGATGATGGCTGCACCCCGGCTATCTCATTATAAAAATCTTTACTCTCCATTAATTTTGCTAATTTGAGTACGGCATTAAAATCACCTGATTTGCCTTCGTCAATTATTGTTGGAGTGAATGCGGTATTAAACTTTCCATAATGTAAATGATTCATAAAGGTGATCATGGCATCAGTCATTAATACATCAAAAATTGCCCGCTGACCACCGCTTAACATTTCTGGCTCTTCAGCCAACACTTCTATTTGTTTATAAAGCAGGTTATTGCCATGAAAATTATCCTGGTTTAGACCAAACTGCTTTACACAATCCAATATCAGCATGGCTGGAGCCAGCTGCCGGTTATGATTTAGCTTGGTTACCCATGCTAACTGATAAGCATTATCCTTGTAAAACCGTTCTACCGATTTTGGATAATTAAGCATATTCTTACATTCCAATAGCTGCACTTTTGTTTCCTGCGTAATTAATTCCTTCTCTCTCTCACCCTCTTTAGTAAAAGAGATAACCGGATTTTGAGCCAGCGCATTGAAAGATACATGCAACAAAAGGCAAACCAACCAAATGATAAATACTGTCTGCTTATTTTTTGACTGACGATTGGATTTGAAGTAATTTTCCATTTTTTGATTATTAAAAACAGTAGAAGATTATGATGGAAAAACAAGTAATGGAACAGGTTTATATAGTGCACACTTATCCTTAAAATACTGTTCAGTAAGGGAATTAAAATGAAAATGCTGGTTCACCAGTATCAACAGATCGGCTTGCATCTCATTCACCACAACTTCAATGGTATCTACGGATTTGCCTTGATCGAGCATATTTAGAAAGAGCTTCTTGTAGCCAACATTTAAACTAATCTCTTCATTAAATACTTCTTTTGCCTGGTTAAGTTCCATCTGGGGAAGACCACTTGCCGATGAGTGTGCAATAACCAGGTTGGCATCCCAGCATGCTGCAAGGTTTGCAAGAAATTTTAAAGTGCCGATGCAGCAGAACCGCAGGTCTGTCAGATACACCATCCGTTTGAGTTCATTTTCAGACCAGGAGGATGGAACAATTAATAATGGAACGTGAAGTTTATTTAATAGATTGTTGATGGCCAGATTTACATTCAGCAAAGCATGTGGAAGAAATTCATCCAAACCCTTTATAACCATTAAAATTTCGTTTTCGGAGGTTAGTGTAAACAGGTCTTCTTTCTCGGCAGAAAAATTCATTTCCCGGATTACTGGTTTAAATCCGGGATTAATCATCTTTCTTTCAAGAAGATTTCTCATCAATTCGGAATGCACTGTTCCTGATAAATCTTCCTCAGGAGGCGTTTCTGTCCACCCATACGTAGCTGCTGCAGACAATTTTAGCTCCGGCAGATTGGCCAGGATAATATTTGCACCAATACGTTGTGCAAGCACAAGCGCAAATACAGCTGCATGTTCAGATTCTGAACTATGATCGTTAACGATTAAAATAGATTTCATTTCAATTTTCTTTAAGCTATGTGCTGATCATAAATGTAGGCACAGACTTAAGCTAATAAAATGATGGCAGTCACCTTAATGACTGCCGTTGCTCATCATACCCGATAATTGCAGGTGTGAATAAAAGCATATTTAAAGAAACCGTCTATATCAAAGGGATATGAAATGTTAAGTAATCTAGATTTTCTAATCGACCTTCCGATACATTTGCTTATAGTAAGCTTCTGCCATCCTCGCTGACTCGAATTCAGGGATGACTCCTTTGATCCCTTCTCGAACTATGTTAAACCATGTTGATGGATGATCGTAGTAAGTAGGTAATACCGTATTTTCCAAAACATCCATCAAGTTAGCATTCTCCTTTCTATCTTTTTGCTCCTCGGGTAGCGCATCCTGAGCGGGCTCGATCAGGAAACAGTTTTCACTATTAATGGCGAACTCTGGAATCCAACCATCTGGGATAGACAAGTTGATCGCTCCATTCATTGCTGCAGTCATGCCGCTGGTACCTGAAGCTTCGCGATACATTTTTGGATTATTAAGCCATACATCAGCACCCTTTTTTAGCAATGACGACAAACCTAGTTCGTAACCAACCAATACTGCGCAGTTGGCTAAAGTTTTTGTTTTAGCAATAATATCATTAAAGATCTGATTGGCGCCGGTATCTTCGGGGTAAGGTTTACCTGCCCAAATAATTTGTATTGGATATTTTGAATTTTTTAGTAAATGTTCGAAACGCTGCCAGTCATGCATTAACAGATCTGCTCTTTTGTAACCTGCAAAACGCCTGGCCCACACCAGGGTAAGCACATTTTCATCAAATAGTTTTCCTGTTTGATTGGCTACTTCCTGAAAAAGGAGTGATTTCAATTCCTTTTTTTTGGCTAAAAATGCCTGTTGATTATTATCATTTACGCTTTGGGCTATCGCCTGATCTTGCCAATACTTTTGATTCTGGGCATTGGTGATTGAAATAATCTCACAGGTGCCATCATAACTTCCCCACATTTCTCGCGCCACCTCGCCATGAAGTTTAGAGACACCATTTGCCTTGCCTGAAAACTTCAGTGCTGCCAGCGTATAATTAAACTTATCGCCTTCCAGGCCAAGCACAAATTTCACTTCATGTTCCTGCATGTGGTAAAAGAAAGACATTTCTTTCAGCAACGAAAAGTCATGCTCTTCATTACCTGCCAGTTCTGGCGTATGGGTGGTGAATACTACTCTTTTTTTAATTTCATCAAGATTTTTATACTTGGCATACAAATAAAAATTTAAAGGAACCGCATGTCCTTCATTCATATGATAAATATCAGGCTGGAGATTGAGCTGATCTAAGAGCATCCCTCCACCAATCCCCAAAATAATTGATTGCGCAATTCTAGTGGCCTCGTTAGGGTCATATAATCGATGCGTAATGCTTCTGCTTACCTCATCATTTTCAGGAAGATCAGTACTCAACAAGAATAATGGAGCGGTACCAAATGTATTAGGCCGCAATAAAAATGCTTTAACTTTTACGTTGGCACTATGCACCGGAACAGAGAAAACGATTCCGGTATCTTCCAGAAATGAATATTCTTTTTGGATGAAGGCCGAAACCATCTGGTTATCCTTATCCCTCACCTGGTCATAATACCCATATTTCCATAGCATACCAATGCCTAACAAATTTTGTTTCAGTTCAAAAGCACTCCGAAGATGAGAACCGGAGAGAAACCCCAGGCCTCCGCTATAAATCTTTAGCGATTGATCAATGGCGAATTCCATTGAAAAATAGGCTACACTGGTTTGATATTCTGGTTCAGGATGATACCCAAAGATTTCGGTTCTGGTCATGGAAAAATTATTTATTTTATTAATACCAACAGGTTAATACAGACAATGTTTGCCAGCAAAGATTAATTAATGTTGATGATCAATTACTGATGATCTATGATTTCAAAGCATAACTCTGAACAACGTGTGTTCGATTAACAATATTTATTAGAATGCCATTTGAATGGTTTATTTCTAACTATCCGCCCTTTGGGCTCCCCTCCAAAGGACTATCGTGTGGACATAACTAATTTGTAAATATCTTTTATCCGCTCTTTGCCGCGGGGGGCATGGTACTTTGGAGCGCCAAAGTACCCAAAGCGCTTTGTCAATCCAACTATGGGCCTTTCACACAACCCCACGCACATCAAAAAAACAGCAGCACTTCGTTTTGTGTTCAATACTTTTTAAAAATTGAATCTGCATTAATGAACACAAAACCACTGCGTTTAAGGTTTGTTAGTGCTGGATATACTATTATGCATCTGTTTTTTTGATTTCTCCGGCCCTTGGGATTGACGGCGTACTTCGGTAAAGGCTGTGTTTTATTAAAGTTGGTTAGCAAAATGCATAAAAACTACGCCCAGAAGATGTATACACACAATAGTCTATAGGAAGGGGAATCGATCGCTATAACTAATTAGCAAGGCCAAACCACTGTTTCTTCGTTCCGCTTTTCGACCGGCATGGTCAATTTTTCGGGATGGCATTGACCAAGCCTACCTACTGACTTTAACAAAAAAACGGCGCAGCCCTCATGAATGCAATTAAAAACATAAAGACTATAGGAATAATTGCAAGCCGGCAACTTTGGGTTTTCACTTGTGTTTATTGGTTATTTTGTGTTCAAGCTAGCTCCGCTGGTATTTGGTTGTACAAAGAAGAGAGCCCGTCCGGCTAGGACTGGATAAAATCTCCTTAATTAGAAATTAATACCATCTTCTTTATCTTGGCCAGACGGTCATTTTCTGCAAGTTCATGAATGCCGCTAAACTTGTACTTTATTAAAGTTGGTTAGCAAATTAGATAGGAAACATGCCCAGAGTATGTATCTACACGATAGTCCAACAGAAGTTTGGTTACAAGCCGCTTCGAAAATGCAGTATTCCCTTCCTTTTCACCAAGATTCCCTCCCACTCCTTTGATGGTGAAAATCCGGACGCACCGGCCCCACATGGTTCATAGGTTGGTCGCTGTCATTTTTATAAGAATGCCTGCTATTTAAAACCAGATTCGTTCCCATAAAAATGATCAGGTTGCTTTTAAATGAAAACCAGACATCTATTTTCTGGATGATTTTTTTTACGTCCTTTACAGATTTTGCTGCATGTTCGGCAGCAAGTTTTTTCGCATAACTATCCACTAATCCGGTAAGCGTTACTACACCATCTTCCACTAAAACCTCTATGTTCTCCACTTTTATAAGGGAGTCGTTTATGATGGCTGATCTAACATTTTGCTCCAGTTTTTTATTCTTTTTTTTCATGATAATATCCATTATTAACGGGCTGAATACGCTTCTCTTCATCATAATCATTTTTCATTAATGCTCGATCAACGGTGAAAACAGTCCGTTATTTAACCTTTAAATTTCCAGTCTTTTATCTCGGGCATATCATCAAGATGAATGCGTATATATTCTTTGTGGATAGACAATTTTTCTTCGCAAGTGCGGATAAATTCATCGGCCTTTTGCTGAAACCTGGGAACATGTTTAACTGCCTCCATGGCCAGATGGTACCGGCTCATTTGATTTAACACCACCATATCAAACGGTGTAGTGGTGGTACCTTCTTCCATAAAACCACGAACGTGGAAACGTGCAGAATCTGGTCTTCCATGAACCAAATCATGAATAATGCGCACATAACCATGAAAAGCGAAAATTACGGGAGCTGCATCTGTAAATAGGTCATTAAAATACTCCTCGCTCATTCCATGTGCATGGTAAGCTTTTGGAGATAAAGACATCAGATCAACAACATTAACCACCCTTACCTGTAACCCGGGCAAATAAGTATGCAACATTTCTGCTGCTGCAATCGTTTCCAGCGTAGGTACATCACCAGCGCAGGCCAGTATTACATCTGGCTTGCCTGAATCATTCCCGGCCCATTCCCAAACAGAAGCACCCTTTTCACAATGCGCTACCGCTTCATCCATGCCTAACCATTGCAACTCGGGCTGTTTGCCCGCTACCACAACATTAACATAGTTTTTACTTCTCAGGCAATGATCCATCACCGAAAGCAGGGTATTGGCATCAGGTGGTAAATAAATTCTAATCACGCTGCTTTTTTTATTTACCACCGTATCAATAAAGCCAGGGCCCTGATGGCTATATCCGTTATTATCCTGTCTCCAAACATGTGAGGTTAGCAGATAATTCAGAGAAGCTATTGGCTTACGCCAGGGGATTTCCTGGGTCGTTTTTAACCATTTTGCATGCTGGCTAACCATCGAATCAACAATGGTTACAAAAGCCTCGTAACATGGAAATAGTCCATGCCTACCTGTTAACAAATATCCTTCCAGCCAGCCCTCACAAAGGTGTTCACTCAACACTTCCATCACGCGCCCATCTGGAGATAATTGATCATCAGTATCAATTATTTTCTCCATAAAACAGCGATCTGTTACCTGAAATACAGCTTCAAGCCTGTTGGAGTTAGTTTCATCCGGACAGAATAATCTGAAGTTTTTATTCGCGGCATTCATGGTAAATATTTCCCGCAAAAACTTACCCAGATTTCTGGTACTTTCTGCTTCAGTAACACCCGGATGCTTAATTTTGATACCATAGTTTTTAAAGTCTGGCAAAATAAGATCCTTTAATAATACGCCCCCGTTTGCATAAGGTAGTGCGCTCATTCTCTTATTTCCAGCGGGAGACATGCTACGCAGTTCTGCATTTAGTTTGCCCTGCTCATCAAACAGCTTCTCGGGTTCATAGCTACGCATCCATAGCTCGAGGGCTTGCAATTTCTCAGGGTTTTCCTTAACTCCAGCCAATGGAACCTGGTGCGAACGAAAGGACCCTTCGATGGGTAAATTGTTCCATGATTTAGGTCCGGTCCATCCCTTAGGTGTTCTTAATATGATCATAGGCCACTTTCTTTGGTGAATCATACCTTCTGCCCTGGCATTGTATTGGATTTTCCTAATCTTATCGTAAACAATATCCAAAGTGGAAGACATCTGGCGATGCACGTGATGAGGATCTTCTCCTTCTACAAAAAACACCTCATAACCATAACCTCGGAACAATTCGTTTAGTGCGGTATCATCCATACGGGAAAATATGGTAGGGCTTGCTATTTTATATCCGTTTAAATGAAGTATTGGCAATACGGCACCATCTCTGGCAGGATTTAAAAAAACGACAGAATTCCAGCTGGCTGCCAGAGGCCCCGTTTCTGCCTCTCCGTCTCCAATCACACAAGCAGCAATCAGATTCGGGTGATCAAACACAGCACCGAATGCATGCATCAGCGAATAACCTAATTCACCTCCTTCGTTGATTGATCCTGGTGTATGGGCACTTACATGACTGGGAATTCCTCCAGGGGTAGAAAACTGCCTGAAAAGTTTGAGCATCCCCTCTTCATCCATCGTTATTTCGGGAAACAATTCTGTATAAGTTCCTTCCAGATAGGTATGGGCAACAATGGCAGGCGCGCCATGGCCCGGACCGCAAACATATAAAATATCTGCATTGGTATCTTTAATTAACCGGTTAAGGTGTACATAAACCAGGTTTAGGCCGGGAGAAGTTCCCCAATGTCCCAATAGCCTCGGTTTAATATCCGCTGGGATAAGTGGGTTTTTTAACAAAGGATTAGCTTGTAAATAAATCTGACCTGCTGAAAGGTAATTTACGGCCTGCCAGTAGCTGTTTATTTTTTCGATGGTTTTCTCTGAAATTTCTTGCATAATATTTTATTTTAAACTTCACAACAGGCTCGCTGTCAAAAGCGTAGTAGAAAATGAATTAATAAATGCCGTTTTTATTGAGTATATATTTAAGATAATAATCAATATCCAGACTATATGTAAATAGGTTTTACTTCAAATCATCATGTGATTTGCACGTTCAACGTGGTGAACAAATATCTATAGATCTTCTTAATGTTGAAATGACGGTGGTCACTGCTATTTTAGATGTTAATCTGCAAACTGCTCATCTGGGCTTGCTGGTTAAAACTCTTATTTGTTTCATTAAAAATGAGCATTGGAGCGCTTAGTGCTCCAGCCAGTTTTTTGGTCATACTACCGTTTAATAGCCTGCTGAAAAAGCCATGATCCCGATGAACCACCACCAATAGGTCCATACTTTTTTCAATCATCAATTTTTCAAAAGTAGATACTTCGCTATCTCCAATAATTTCACGAAAATATATACCCGGATAACCCAGTTCTTTTCTTAATTTAATTAGCATAGCATCAATATTTTCTTTTAATGCAACAGTTATTTTTGTTCGGGAAATATGGATTACGAATATTTCTGACTTAAATGACCTGGATATTGGAACAATTTGGCTCAGAAATTCCAGATCTCCTGAAAAGTCGGTGAGATCAGATGCGAAATAAATGTTGCGGATCGGTTCAAACTTTAATTTAAGCGGAATTAATAAAGCAGGCGCCTGCAAGGCATCAATCATTTTACGAACCTGGTTCATTTTTAAAAAGCTATCCATATGGTTATCATGAGTACCCATGGCGAGTAAATCTATTGGCCTTTCTGAAATAATTTCAGCAACAACATCCTGAAGGCTTCCAGACTGATTTAGAACAGTAATTAGTGGCTTTTGATTATGGGATTGATCTCGTTTCTGCAAATGCATTCTCAGTTTATTAAGATTATGTTCGCTCTGTTCAATCATCACAGCCGGTGATTCCATTGGCCAGATGATCAGGCCTGCATTTGGAAGTTCCGATGGAATAGTGATGGCATTACAAATGGTCATACTGGCTTGGATCCTTTTTGCAAAATCATAAGCATATGCTGCAACGTGACTTGCATTAGCGGAAAAATCCGTCAGTAATAGTATATTTTTCATAGCAGGTATTTTATTTTTTCAGATAATGAGTTATTTTTTCAGGATGCGGACTATATGCGACTAATCATTTTTTATTGCCTTTACCTAAAATCAACTTGTATAATTGAACCAAAATTAATGGCAGCGTACCTGCACAAATTGCGGTGAGCCATGCTTGCAATGGTATGATATTGAGATTGAGAACCTGACGGCTTTGGGGGAATAGGTATACCAGCGCGATAAGTGAAAAGCAAAATATGATTGCCATCCATACAAATTTGTTTTTAGTGACTTCATTTTTAATGATTCCGGATTGCAAAGAAGACATATTGAAAACATGAAATAACTGTGCAGCAGCCAGGGTAATAAAAGCAACGTTATTAATAACCTCTACATCCTTACTAATATATTTCATACATATAAATATGCCGAGTAAAACAGAAAGTGTCATCAGCACTGCATAAACTAAAATAACCAACCAGTTTCGATTGGAGATGATCTCTAGTCGTGGATCTCTTGGGGCCTTTAACATAATTGATTTATCACCTTTTCCAAGTCCCAGCGCCAGGGCAGGAAAAACATCAGTTACCATATTCAAAAACAGAATCTGTAAAGGAAGGAGGATGGCACCAGTTGCAAAAAAGCCCAACAGCGTCACAATTATGATTTCACTTAGGTTACACGATATCAGATAGATCACAAAACGCTGGATATTCTGAAAGATTTCTCTTCCATTAGCAACGGCACGCGTGATGGACACAAAAGAATCATCTTTAAGCACAATATTAGCAGTTTCTTTTGCTACTTGTGTACCTCTTAGGCCCATGGCAATACCCACATCAGCCTTTTTAATGGCTGGTGCATCATTTACACCATCTCCGGTCATCGCCACCAGAAATCCTGCTTTCTGATAGGTATCTACAATTTCTAGTTTTTGTTTAGGGGAAGTTCTGGCGAAAACGGTAGTAGAAAGAATCTTCTTTTTCCACTCCTGATCCAACAATCCCCCCTCAGGAAGCGCATTTCCCAATATCACCTGATGATCATCTGCTTCGGTGATACCGACCTGTTTGGCAATACTTAAAGCAGTAAGCGGGTGGTCACCAGTGATCATAACGATTTTTATGCCGGCTGTACGGCAGGCAGAAATAGCGCCTTTAATATCGCTTCTTGGCGGATCTAAAAATCCAACCATACCTACATAGGTTAGTTCCTCCAAAAAATCTCCATCTGGAAGTTCTTCCAGGCTTTTAAAGGCGAAAGCCAATACCCTTAAGCCTCCTGCTGAAAGGGTTTCTGCACTGGCAAGAATTTTTTTCCGATCAATTTCTGTGATTTCGTTTATAGTATTCCCCAATTGGATCATTGTGCATTTTAAGATCAAACTTTCAACTGCTCCTTTTACAGAAATGAAACAATCCTGATCATTTTGATCGGCAGTTGCCATCAGTTTAGTTTCTGCACTGAAGGGAATCTCTGATATTCTTTTGTAACTTTCTGCTGAGTCCTCTCCGGGAAACCCCGCGGCTTGATCTAAAAGCAAGAGTGCTATTTCAATAGGATCACCAGATATTTTAGATTTCTGGTTTTGATCAGCCGATGCATTATTACAAAGGGTGCCAATTTTAACCAATAGTTTAAAATTTTCCTGGCTTTTATTAATGCCCCTATCATCATATACCAGATGCCCTTTTTCCATAGATACATGTACTTCTTCTTCGGGAAAGGATAAGACTTTTACAAAAATCTTATTTTCTGTCAGGGTTCCGGTTTTGTCTGTAAGGATCACGTTTACCCCACCAAGTGTCTCTACTGAAGAAAGCCTTTTTACAATAGCATCTCTTCTGGCCATGCGCAACATGCCAAAAGCAAGTGCAACAGTAGCCACGATAGGGAGGCCTTCAGGAAAAGCTGCGACAGCAAGCGCTATGGAAGTTTCCAAAATCTGTAACCAGGGCTTACCTTCTATAAAAGCGGTGAGCGCAAAGAAAGCCGTCATAAAGAGCGTAATGTAAATTAGTTTTTTTGTCAGGTTGCCGATCTTAATATCCAAAGGGGATTTACTCGCCGTTGAACGTCCAACCATTTCGCTGATCTTACCAAGTTCGGTGTGGGCTGCAATGCCTGTAATAATTACCCGGGCATTCCCATTCATTACCGCTGTTCCTTTGTAAACCATATTTACTGCAGCTGATGCATCGGTATCTTTGCCCTGTGTATCATTTGTTTTCAGGATAGGAAATGATTCTCCGGTAAGCGCAGATTCGTCTACCTGCAGACCGTTTGATTGAATAATCCTGCCATCACCAGATACCATATCACCCGATTCTAAGCGCAACAGATCTCCGGGAGTTAACTGTTCTGAAAGAATTTCAATAGTTTTTCCACCTCTGATTACTTTAGAGATGCTCTGGTCCATATCTTTCAAAGCCCGCATAGAACTCCTTGCCTGAAGTTCCATAAAAAAACCGATCAGGGCATTCACTAAAATGACGATAAATATAGCTATGGCTTCTAATGAGTTTTTAAAATATAACGAGGCAAATGCCGCAACAAATAGCAGGTAAACGATTGGACTATTAAACTGTTCAAAAAACATCTGCCAGATACTTTTCACTTTTTGGCTCAGGTTAACATTGAGCCCAAATTGTGCTGTACGTAATATCGACTCTTCATCGCTGATTCCCTGCTGCCCATCTGTTGCAAAGGCTTTTAATAACTCATCAACACTTAAAGCGGGAACGGCCTCAATCGGATACTGCTTTAATTTTGGATCTGTCTGCATCATACACTGATTGGCAATTTGGTGAGTGTTTCTTTAGCGCCCGCTGAATAAAGTTCGCCCCTGGTATGGATGGCAATCATCATTGCTTCATCAGTAGCCATAACGCGGACAATTACGCCGGCATTTCTGCCAGAGATTAACTTTTCTGAATGCAGGTTCTGCATATGGTCTATATTTATGCCCAGAAAGGAAAGGCTGCTGCAGATTCTTTCCCTGATTTGTGGGGAGTTCTCCCCTATCCCACCCGTAAAGATAAGCAGGTCTAGCCCTCCAAGCCCTGCTGCAAGTGCGCCAATAAACTTTTGTGCCTGGTAGCAATACCTGTTTATCGCTTCTTCTGCTCGCTTATCCTGCGCTGCAGATTTCAAAAGTTGAATGATATCGCCTGTACCAGCAAGCGCTTTCAATCCGGATTCACTACCCAATTCAACGTCCAGTTCTTCCGGTGTGAGGTCATTTTTTTGGAGAATAAAGAGAATAGCGCCGGGATCGAGATCGCCACTACCGCTGCCCATCACCATACCGCCGTAAGTACTAACCCCACATGTGGTGTCGAAACATTTTCCATCCTTAACCGATGTTAGGCTAGACCTGCTACCCAAATGGGCAATGATGATTTTCTTTTGGTTAATAAAAGCATGGCAACTGTTAAGTTTTTGCATGATATATTCACAAGATAATCCGTGAGCACCATTGCGCATCAGTCCCTGAGCCCGGTATTTAGCAGGGAGGGCGTAATATTTGTTCGTCTCTGACATATCCTGATGGAAATTGGTATCAAAGCAGGCCACATGAAGCAGTTTGGGGTACTCATCCATAAAAGTTGTGATCATCATGATTTCCAGCCTCATCTGATTCGGATCGGGATAAGTCAGCAATTTTAAGTCCTGTAAAAGATGCTGATCAATCACCTCAGGTTTTCGGTGAACCGTTCCGCCCTGGGTAACACGGTAGCCAATAGATGATATCTGGCATTGCTTTATGTTATCCTGTAACCAGGATATTATGGCAAAGGAGGCATCTTCCATATTTCTGTAATGCGCTTCCTTTTGCTGTTGAACACGGCCATGGCTATCTGTAAGTTCCATATAACCTAATGTTTCTCCAATCCCTGATATTAGCCCAGACCATTGTTTATGCAAACTTTCCTGATGAAACAGACTGAATTTTAAGGTTGATGTTCCGGAATTCAATGCCAGCACAAAAGACTGGGCGTTGATAGGTGATTTATTGTTCATCCTTTTTTCTCTGAGTCTAAGCCCGAATTGGTTGTTGACTTGTCTTTAAACAAAAGTATCAGACTCTACCTTAAGAAAAATGATAGCAGCTGAAGAGATTCATGATGCTCATCACTAAACAAGTTTTATTGTAAGTTCAACTACAACATGCCTTGCAATGATTCATTCTTTAAAAGAATAAAATCAAAACAATCACCCCTGGCAATGGTTCTCTAAAATAGAAGCAGATAAAACATATCTGTTAACCAACAATTTATGGAAAACACCGTATTGCTAAAAGCAATTATTGACAACGCAATAGACGGACTCATAACCATTGATAATATGGGAATAGTAGAATCCATTAACCCCTCGGCCTGCAGGCTTTTCGATTATTCTGCTGAAGAGGTTATAGGAAGAAATATCTCCATTCTGATGCCTCAGCCAGATAGATCAAGCCATGATCATTACCTATATGAATACAAAAAGACGGGGAATGCTAACATCATCGGAATTGGCAGGGAGCTGATCGGCATGAAGAAAAATGGAAGTTACTTTCCATTTCGATTGGGTGTAAGTGAAGTGAAGTATTCAGGCAGAATGATTTATGCAGGCTTCATTCACGATCTTACCAGGGAAAAAGAGGCGGAAGGGAAGTTACAAAATTATGCGGCACAATTGGAAGTTCAGGTAGAAGAAAGAACCCACTCATTGAGAATGAGTGTAAATGAACTCCAAAAAACCCAGGATGAATTGAACCATTCCTTAGATAAGGAAAAAGAACTCGGCCAGCTTAAAAGCCGGTTCGTCTCTATCGCCTCTCATGAATTTAGAACCCCGCTAAGTATGGTTCAATTATCTGCATCTTTAATAGACCGATATTCAGAAAATAATGAGAGGCAACATATTGGCAAACATGTTGGTAAAATAAAGGATGCAGTACTTAACATCACTGCCATCCTCAATGACTTTTTATCTCTGGAAAAATTAGATTCGGGAATGGTTAAACCATCATTAAGCCATTTTAATTTATCGGAGATGGCGGAAGAGATTACCAATGAGATGAAGGTTGTTTTAAGGGGGAAACAAAAAATCATCTTTAAACATAGGGGTGCCAGCCATAAAATAAAACTCGATCAGAATCTTTTGAAAAACTGCATCATCATTTTAATAGACAATGCAATTAAATATTCTGGCGATGAAAGTCAGATTCAGTTTTATACCAAAATAAATGACCATAATTGTACCATCAGGATTTGCGATGATGGAATTGGTATTCCTGAAAGTGATCATAAGCATCTTTTTGAGGCCTTTTTCAGGGCACATAATACCGGGAATATTTCAGGTAACGGATTAGGGTTAAGTATCTTATCCAGATATACAGGATTAATGAACGGGCATATCAGTTTTAAAAGCAGGCTGAACAGGGGAACAATATTTACCTTAACGTTTCCACAAAAAGATAACCATGGATAAAAAAGTATTAATTATTGAAGATCATGATGAGATCCGTGCAAACCTGGTCGAAATTCTCGAGATGGCCTGTTACGAGGTTTATCAGGCAGAAAATGGAAAGATTGGTGTAGATCTGGCTATTCAACATATGCCAGACATCATACTTTGCGACATCATGATGCCTGAACTTGATGGCTATGGCGTACTCTATATGCTTAATAGACACGAGGAAACCAATGGAATTCCCTTTATTTTTCTAACGGCTAAGGCAGAACATGCAGATCTGCGAAAAGGCATGGAATTGGGTGCAGATGATTATTTAGTTAAGCCCTTTGATGATATGGAACTGCTTAATGCCATCGATATCCGCCTTAGAAAAAAAGCAATTAATGTGCTTTCCCATCAGAATAAAACAGCAGATTTTAAAGTTCTAGTCGAAAAAACAGACGGCCTTGCCGAATTTAATAAAATCATTGACGAAAAAAAAAGCAGAGACTTTAAAAAAAACCAGGTGATCTATTACGAAGATGATCATGGCAAAGGTTTGTTTCTGGTTACTCAGGGAAGGATTAAAACAATTAAACTTGCACAGGATGGCAGGGAACTAATGACGGGGATATATAGTAAGGGTGATTACCTTGGGATAAATGCCGCATTAAGTAATAGCAGTTATGCGGATACGGCTACGGCCCTGGAAGACAGCAAGGTATCTCTCATTCCCATTGAGCAAATGGAAACGATGCTTAATCTGTATCCGGAGGTGGCTAGAAAATTTATTCACCTGCTCTCCAGAGATAATAGAGCAAAAGAAAATCAGCTTTTAGCATTAGCGTATCATTCGGTACGTAAAAAAATGGCTGGTACCATCCTCAAACTTTATGGGCAAGCAAAGGCAGACGATCATTTAATTAACATTACCAGGGAAGACCTTGCTGCAATGGCTTGTATGGCATCAGAGACGGTAAGCCGCACCCTGTCTGATTTCAAGGATGAGCAGCTTATCGATAGAATCGGAACAAAGATTGCCGTACTTAACCATGAAGCACTTTCCAAGATGAAAAATTAATAATAAATAGCTCAACTGAATAATATCTTTTTTTTGAATAAAAATGCGCCTTTTTTGAGTATTGCATTCCAACTTTAGAAGAGCGTACTCTTATAGCCTTCGGGAATGATCAGTAGAGGGAGGTTGGTTTCTCTCGCTAATTTTTGTGAGTGGCTGCCGTGTAAAATATCACTTGTGAAGCTATGCTTACGATGAATAAGGGCCAACATATCTGTACCCCCATGATCGCTTAACCAGTTTAATCCATCTTCAATTTTAGGTTGATAAACGTTTTTGTAATAAAGTTTACCATAACTTACTTTCGAATTAAGTTCTTTCATAAAGGTATCGATGCGATGGGTCACTAACCTATCTTCACGATCAGTAATAACATGTACGATAAGCAATTCTGCATTGAGCTTAGCTGCGAATAATGCCAGTATCTGAATCATTTCCATATCGGCGGTACTCAAATCGGTTGCAAAGGCGATCTTTTTTATGGGAACAAAATCTGCACCTTGTGGGATAAGCAAGGCTGGATATTCTGCAAAGTCTATAACATCCCGGCTACAGCTACCATGCACTAAGCGCTTCAGATCACCATTACCGGAAAGCCCAAGAATTACCAAACCGATATGATCATGCTGAATGGTTTCTCGCAAAAGGTTGGCTATTGAATCAAAAGATGATTTTGCAGAAATTTTAGGGATTTTCTTATTTGTATCCAAATAATCGACAGCACTTTTCATTAGTAAGTCGGCATGCCGCTCCAACAGGTCGTTAGTACGTTTAACCATGATCTCATAATCTTCTGATGGTAAAATAATCTGTAAGGGAGAGTCAGGTCTTTCTGATGCGGCGTGAATAAGCATGATGTCTAAACCCAACTGGCTGGCCAGACTAATCGAATATCTTGCTGCATGATCGGCTGTGTTTGAAAAATCGGTTGCAATGAGTATCTTTTTCATCATTCATTTATATAGCACAAATGTTGATAAACTCGATCAGGTTCACAATGATTACCGTCACATCATTGAATGATTAAATCGGTTTTTATTTTAATGATCAGTTAATTAGTCCGTCTTTTAGGCACTTTTTCCGAAGGACTGTTGTTTGTACACCTCTTGTCGGAGTAATTTTCTATGCATTTTGCTAACCAACTTTAATAAAGCACAGGCTTTACCGAAGAACGCCGTCAATCCCAAGGGCCGGAGAAATCAAAAAAACAGATGTACAATAGCATAAATAGCACTAACAAACTTTAAACGCAGTGGTTTTGTGTTCATAAATGATAGTTCGAAGTTTAAAAGAATTTTGAACACAAAACCAAGTGCTGCTGTTTTTTTGATGTGTGTTGATCGTGCAAAAGGCCCATAGTTGGATTGACGAAGCGCTTTGGGTAATTGGCGTTCCAAAATGCGCAGCATTCTTGAACACCGCTAAAAACAATATTAACTGTGAAAAATTACCATGCCTCCGCGGCAAAGAGCGGAAAAAAGAATCTTTACAAATTAATGATGTCCACATGATAGTCCAAAGAAGGGGAATGGTCGCAGACCATGATATTACACAGTAAATAATTATCGAATCAAGCTAATCCCACTTTAATGCTTATTTTCGAAATTGCAAAACCTTTCGCCAGCTAGTCATCTCACTATTGGAAGAAATTATAGATTTTTTCCAGATACAAGATTATACATAAAGGATTGTACGCAGCAATGGAATGCAAATAAAAAACAAGGATCGTGTAGCATTTGGATATGATTCATCGTTTCAGCAATAAAATCAAAAATGAAAAATATTTATTTAATGCTCTGTATTGTATTACTACTCTCTTCAAGCTGTAAAAAAAACGAGAATACTTCTAAAGAAATTTATGGCACCTGGCGACTTACAGAGGCGTTAGCTGACATCGGTAATGGGACAGGAAAATACCAAACCGTTACAGGAAAACCAAAATATTTAATTCTTAGTCGTTCTGGTGAAGTAAGTGGCGAGGCAATTAACGGTTTGGTATCTTTTAAGGTGCTTGACAGTGTTAAAATGGAAACATACTCCAAAACCTATAATCAAACGGTGGTCTATCGCTACACCCTGTCAGGCAATTCATTAACATTAAATCCGCCCTGCATTGAGGGATGTGGTTTCAGGTTTGTACGTAAGTGATGCAGTTTTTTTAAACAAGTCCATGCACACACCCATCTCATAAACACTTGAAAAACAAAACACTACAATAAAACAAAACTAATATTCTGCAATTATTATTTCGATAAAATGCACCGTAAATTAATATATTAAAAAGAAATGAAACAATTTATCATTTACTCCGTTATATAATCGAGAGCGTTAATTTAGATTAAACGGGAACTAATCTTCGGATTAGGTCCCGTTTTTCATTTAAACTAAGTTTCGCAAAGGTTATTAACCTAACCCACTGGTTGGTGGCTCACCAACCATCCAAAGTTTTACCTCGTTAATCAGTTAATAATAAATTAAAAGCATAGCGGATTATACACAAAATGCTTGATCAGGAAAAAATATCCTATAATCAAACTCAATTACTATGGCCGCAGGGTAAAAATAATCTCATTTTTCCGGTTTAAAAATTGCTGGCTGTAAGTCTTACTTTCCTTCGAAGTCATTTTTGATAATTCCTCAGGATACTGATAGATACTGCCCAGCGGCTCCTCTTCTTTCAGGCTATTTTCCAGGTAGCTTGTCCAAAACTGATTGGATCTTAAATTCAATTCGTTTGCCCTGGTTTGCTCCATAATAAATTTCTGTAGTTCTTCATTTGAAACACCGCTTTTAGCCAGGTTATCCATTTCATCATTGGCAGCCTGAATCAGTTTCTCCATTCTTAACGGATCACATTCAAAAGAGACCGACATGGAGTAAAAATTAACCGGCCATTTATCTTTGGTTAGGTATACACCTGGCGAATAGGTGCCACCTTCTACTTCTCTTAAGCGGGTAGTTAGCCGAAGCTGTAAAGTAGACTTTAGTAATTCTAAATACCGGTTCGCCTCATTCGCATACTTATACGTTCCGCTAATCACCATCTGCACGGTTGCTTTATTGGATTTATCTCCCCTTAAGTCTTTTCGAAGGTATCCTCGTGGAACACGAATCTTTAAATCTACCGGTACCTCCGGTTTTCCTTTTGGCGGAAGAGCACCCAGGTATTGTTGGGTAAACATTTTCAAGGAATCAACATTAAAATTACCAGTAAAAACAAAGGTGAAATCTGCCGGATTAGCAAATCGCTCTAAAAAAATAGCGCGAACCTTTACCGGATCAATTTTATCGAAATCTGTAATGGAGATTGGTTTACGCCTTGGATGATAGCTGGAGAGTACATAGGTGATGGTATCAGTAAGGTCTTGCTGGGCATTTGGTGTGCGGTTTCTGAAAGCAGATTTTGATTTCGCAATAATGGTGTTAAACCTTGCGGTATCTAACCTCGGCGCACTCATATATAAATAAACCATTTCTAATGCAGTTGATAAATCTTTCGATGCGCTATATCCTGAAAAGCCTTCAGTTGAAGATTCGATATATGGATCAACGTTAATCGCTTTCTTATTTAAAACATTATCCAGCTGATTGGCATCAAAATCACCCAGGCCACTGTTTACAATAAAGGTGGTAGCATATTTCGCTGAATAATAATCTGCCTGATGATAAAGGGAAATCCCTCCTTTGCTAAATCCAGAGAACAATACTTCGCTGTTTTTAAATTCGGTAGGTTTAGCATAAATATTTATACCATTAGATAGTTTCCAATGATAGGTATTTACTTCCTTTATTTGCTCTTCCTGAATAATTTTGCCACTGGCAGGTTTGTTTTTTAACAAAGTGGTAGCCACAACTTCTGATTTGTAGGGTTGCAATGCTGCTTTTTCGGCAGTTTCTATCCAATTGTTTAGCTGCTGCTGATCGGGTAAAGCCTTTCCCTTTTCCGGGCCGAAAACCAGCATCGTATTGCTGCTACTGCCTAGAAATGTGCTGAGATATTGTTGTGTTTCCTGCTCAGTAATGCTGCCAATGTACTTGTTAAATAAACGATTCCGATCTTCAACACTTAAAAAAACATCGCCTTTAAGGAAATGATCAAGGTATTCATCTGCATAAATGGAAGATTTTACTTTATTTTTTTCGGCCATTTGAAGTTCCATCGATCGTGCGAGTCTGTCTTTTACCGATTGGAGCTCTTCAACAGTAAAGCCAAACCGCTTCATTTGTGTTACTTCTTGCCAGAAAACATTAAAGCCTGCCTTTAATTTCTCGGGGTCTAAAGAAACGGTCAGCGCCAATGCATCTATATTGGCAATCAGCGGACTGATCCCGCCACTGGCTTGCAGGTAAGGTGGCTTATCTTTATTAAAGAGTTCCCTCATCCTGTTTTGAAAGAGCATGTTTGTTAACTGCCGCACCAGACTTTCCTTAAAATCTTCATCGGTTTTCATTGAAAGGGCCGGGCGTTTAAAATAAAACCGGAAATAATATTGTCCGAGTTCCGGATCCGTCAGTTTCATAAAATCTTTAGCGTTTTTTAACGTGATTGTTTGTTGCGGCCGCGGAACAAGCGGTGCAGGCTGTTTCAAATCAGAGAACAAACCGACAACCTGCTTTTCTACTTCCTCTACATTAATATCGCCAACAATAATTAAGGCCTGTAAATCTGGTCTGTACCATCTCTTATAAAAATTTCTGGCCAGATCAACATCAGCATGCTGAATCACTTCGGTTTTCCCGATAGGCATTCGTGCTGCATATAAAGACTGATCAAAAAGAATAGGTTGATATTGCGCTGCCAGCCGGCTCGCAGCATCGGTACGTTGCCTTTTTTCTTCCAGTATTACGCCACGTTCCTGATTAAACGCTTCGGCATCTATTGTCGCATCAGCCGCCCAGTCGCGCATAATCTGCAGGCCGTTTTTCCAAAGCTCAGCGTTATCTGTAGGGATGGGGAGCTGGTAAATGGTTTCATCGTAAGAAGTAAAGGCATTCAGGTCTGCCCCAAACTTTACCCCGGAACGCTCGAGATAGCCAATAAGCTCATTTTTAGGAAAATGTTTTGTTCCATTAAAATTCATATGCTCAATAAAATGAGCAATCCCCTGTTCTTCAGGCTGTTCTAAAATCGATCCAACCTTATTGGCCAGGTAAATGGTAGCACGCTTTGCCGGCTCCTGATTTCGCTTAATATAATAGCGAAACCCATTGTTTAAAATACCTGTTTTTACAGAAGGATCATTGTTCAACGGTGATTGTTGTGCCGGGGAAACCAGCGGGATTATCATGATCAGGCTCAAAAGCAGCCAGTTTCTTGTTTTCATATTAATTCGGGGTCTTAACGTCTTTTTCTTCTGATTAACATCCAGGATACTGATAAGGCAATCAATGCAGGCAAAAACCCTAGAAAGGTCCA
The DNA here is from genome assembly GCF_048515415.1 of Pedobacter sp. N23S346. Lineage (NCBI taxonomy): Bacteria > Pseudomonadati > Bacteroidota > Sphingobacteriia > Sphingobacteriales > Sphingobacteriaceae > Pedobacter > Pedobacter sp. N23S346. Next base: position 10,242 of record NZ_JBLYEE010000020.1, on the reverse strand, counting down.
TCGCATCCAGGCAATCTGAACATTATTTAACAGAATTTTATTATCTATCGGCTCCTCACGTGTGGTATCTATCGGGAATTCTCCATTACTAAACCACCCGAACAATTCGGTAACAAATGAGAAGTTAATGGCTTTAGAATTAGACCTGGTTGTTTCCTTGTTGCTCATAAAATCTGCATCTCCAATTAAGAGCATCCGTTGTTCGGCACTTTGCTGTTTCCTGCGCAAGGCAAATGCAACAGGATACGACTTTTTATCCTGATTTTGCCTTACATCTTTCAACGCAGCCGATGGATCAACACTGTTTTCTGAAATCTGCCAGGTGTTTGCGGCCTGGGTAACCAAAACCGGAAGCGCATTGAAAGCAGATAGTGAATCAATTTTAATGGGCGTAGCAGTTGGTGTGATTACGAATGGGCTATCCAAATTAATAAAGCTGCTGGCAGCCCTTAATTGCTTCCAGTTTCTGCCCGATAAACCACTAACTACAAACGAAGGCTCATAATCTTTACTTTTTTGTACCAGCATGCCCTCTCCTATCGATGCCCCGACAAGAGATAAGATGGGATTAGCGATTGCACTGTTCCCTGGCTCTACTGCCAGCATCAGCTTTCCACCATCCTTGATGTAGGCCGTTAGGTTTTCCAGTTCCTGTGCGGTATATTTAATTTTCGGATCTGCTATCACCAAAACATCAACCTTCTTTTTAAGCGCAGACTGATCTAATTTTATCGTACTTACCTCAAAGCCCTGGTTAATTAGCGAATACCGGAAGGAAATTTCATTAGTAGCAATCTGATAATCCCGATCACCAGACCGATCGATACTGCGCTCTGCATGGCTGCCTACAAAACCTATTTTAGGTGCATGGGCAATAAGCTTTTTCATGGCTGCCGTAATCTCTTTTTCTCTAGGATTTTTAAAGAAGTCATCATACATCCTTAGCATTACCTTTTTGCCTTTATAAGAGATGATCCGTACTAACCTGTTGCGCTCAGATTTAAGATCAACTATCTTTTTGATCTGCTCTGGGCGAAGAAATTTTTCAAAATCTATTTTGGCCATCTTTGCCATTTTTTTGGCAATCTGTTCGTCATTAAGGCCGGGGTTTTCCTGGTATAACCGCTCATTCTGTGAATGATCCCAGTAAAAAACGTATTTGAATTTCATATAGGGCATAAACCGCGAATACATATCGAAATGCTTTTTATCATCATTCTGATACGCAGGGAGGCCCATATAATAATTTTCATCCAACAGATTTACATAAGTAGTAATCAGCACTGGTTCGGTAAACTTATCAATCACCTTTTTACTCGAAGCAGTTAGTGTACGCCTGCTATTCCGGGTCATATCTACATAGCCAATAAACTGTGGCATTGAACTCACATAGCCGGCCAGTAACATTACCGAAACGAACAATGTATAGCGAATCAATTTTCCGGAAAGCGATATGGTTCTGCGTTCAAACTGGAGTTTAAGGATCGTAAGGCCAAGAAAAAGCAAGATCACAATGACGAAATAAAGTATATCATTGGTTCCTATCAAACCATTTATCGATTCTTCTGCCCTACCTGAAATAGAAAGGAAATAAGTAATATCACGAACAAAATCTATATCCTGCCAAAGCCCGCCAATAAAGTTAAGCGCAGCCAATACCACCAGGGTACTAATGGCTGCAACCACCTGGTAGCTGGTTAAACTAGACATAAATAAACCGATTGCCGAATAAGCACAGGTAAGCAGAAAAAGGCCTATTGTGCCGGAAAGCACAAACAGAAAATCTACCTGATCGATGGTAAAAAGAGATACCAAACCCGTGCACAGCAATACACTCATCAAAATTAAACAGTAGGTAATCATGGCCAGGTACTTTCCAGCTACAATATCAATCATCCGGATGGGCGATGAATACAAAAGTTTAATGGAGCCACTATGTGTTTCCCTACTGATTAACCCCATGGTTAACAGGGGAATATACAGGTAAAGATATTCCTGCATTTTTGGAAAAAGGGAGAAAAATCCTGAATAAACGGTGCTTGTAAGATCATTTACCTCCTGCCCCACTTGCTGGGCTTGTTCCATTCGTTCAATTAGCGAGGTGTATTGCCATCCAGCCTGGACAACGAATACAATTAAGACGATCCAGGCAACCGGAGAATAGAATAGCAGGCTTAATTCGATCCTGGCAATTCTGAGTATATTTTTCATTAGTATTTATATTGGGGTTAACAAAGCCTCAACTGGCTCTTTTATTAATAATTTTTATAGCCAACGGCCTTATTTTACTGGTGATTTCTGATTGGAAAGCTGTGCAAAAATCTGATCAAGGGAACTTTTCTCTAAGGTAATCTCCCGCATACGCCATCCTTCAGCGCTGCTGATCTGGATAAGGCGCTCGCTGATTTCTTCTCCCGGAGCAAAGTGCACCCTAAACTTGGTCGGACTGATTAAATCAACCTTTTTTACCCCCATTAAAATTTCCATCTCCTGAATTGGCGGCGGGTTTAAGAGAGACATAATCAAGCTATCGGGTTCTATATAATTATTAAAGGCATCCATCGTATCAGAGAAAACCATATTGCCGTTCTCAATCATTTTAACCTGCGAACAAGTGGCCTGTATTTCTGAAAGAATATGAGATGAAAAAATCACGGCCTTTTCATCACCAACTTCCTTAATCAGCTTGCGTACCTCGTAAATCTGATTAGGATCCAAACCATTGGTAGGCTCATCAAGCACCACCAGCTTTGGTTCGTGGATAATGGCTTGCGCAATACCTACTCTTTGCTTGTACCCACCAGAAAGATTGGAGATTAACCGGTTTTTGAAATGCGATACCCCACATTTCGCCATTGCCTTATCCACTGCGGCCGATATTTTCTTACCATCAATTAGCCTGAGGTGAGCACATTGGGTAAGGTATTCCTTCACCGTTAACTCCATATAAAGCGGCGCATTTTGCGGAAGGAAACCAATCAGTTTTTTGGCTGCTATGGGATCTTGCCCCATGATGTAGCCCCCTATTTCAACCCTGCCTTCAGTTTGGTTTAATACCCCGCACATGATATTCATGGTGGTTGATTTACCGGCACCATTTGATCCCAGTAAACCCATTACACCCAGTTCACTGATTTCGAAATTGATATCCCTTATTGCCCAGGCTGTTCCGTAGCGATGCGAGAGGTTAGTGATTTTTACAATATTGTTATTCATTAATTTATAGTGTTTAATGAGAGGCTGTATCATAATCCATTTATGTTTCACATAAGGATCGTCAAAATGCTATACAAGGTTTTTTATTAGCTTTTCGGAAAGGCTTTGCTTAACATTTCATAATCAGGATACAGTCTCTTAAATTGGTTTATGATCAGTATCCCTGATTTTGAATGAGGTTAGGGTTTGAATCCATTGCGGTTTGCGGTATCGGAAAGAACTGGGCAAAAGACCGCCAGGTATCAGGCTTTGCAGCACTCATTACAGTATTTACCCTACCAGTTCTTTTCAACGTTAACCATCGGTCTCCGCGTTCGCAAAACAGTTCGATCTGCCGCTCATGTTCTATAGCCAGCGCTACATTAATCGATGATGTTAAAGGCGTAGATAATCCGGCACGGCGGCGGATCAGGTTAAGATCATCCAAGGCAGCCTGCACATTTCCAAGGCCCAGGTTTGCTTCGGCACGAACAAGATACATATCGGCTAAACGGAGTATGGTTGGCAATTCCTCACGCCCTGCTGCGGTGGCGGCATCTGTATCTACATTGCGGTATTTATAAGGTTCATAAGCTGTAATTCCGCGGATGGTAACGGTTCTTACCCAAGCCTCTCGGCGAAGATCGCCAGCTTCAAATGAGGCTAGCAGGTTTTGCGTTAAACTGAACGGAGATGCAGAAGAAAAAGGTCCACTTTGCAAGCTTTGTCCTTCGTTCGTGTAACCACTGGTTGCATTGAGTGCAGATCCTAACTGCAGAATAGCCTCCGTAGAATTAGCCAGAAAAACGTCAGACAATCGATCGCCAGGCAATAAACGGTATAACCCTGTATTGGCAATAACTTCAGCTGCATTTCTCGAGGCTTCCTGCCAGTTGCCTGTTGCTAAATAGGCTTTTGCCAACATTGCTGTTGCTGCAGCCTTATTTACCTGTTGCCTGTTGCTCACGCCTGCATTGGATGGATAAGCATCGCTCAGAGCGGCCTTGGCTTCAGTCAAGTCCTGAATAATCTGAGCATATACCGAGGTTGCAGCAGTGCGGGGAAGTGTTGCAGTTATTTCTACGTTAGTGGTGAGTACTAATGGGGCATCACCAAAAAGCGCAACCAGTTGCATATAAAGGTACCCACGCATCGCTTTTGCTTCTGCAATTAATTGTCTTGAAACAGATTCGCTAATGGCGGTATTGTTACTCAAACCTGCTATTATCGCATTAAAGCGGTAAATCGACACATACGAATCATTCCACATATCTGCCGTAGAAGAGCTTGTAATTGCGTTATAGGAATTGGTAAACAGTGGTGCATAACGTGCAGGAGAGGCAACTGCCCGAAGTTCATCTGCAGCAAGTGCATTTGCCACCGTCATATTAAGCGCATATGTTTGTGAAGATGAAAGATTACTATAGGCACCAGAAAGTGCAGCTCTGGCTGTTTCAGGTGAAGAAAATACAACTGAAGTAGGCCGTTCATTTACTGGTGAATCTATATCGAGTATTTTTTTACAACCGGAATTGACCACTCCAACGGCCAGAAGACACGCTGCGGTAAAAAGTTTTGCTATGTTATTCATTTCTGATCTGTTAAAAAGTAAATTGAAGTGCACCAACGATTGTTCTCAGCGGCGGAAGGTTTACGCCCTGAGATTCAGGATCAAAACCCAGGTAATTGGTTATCGTAAATAAATTTTGCGCCTGAAGCTGGATTCTTAGCCGCTGTAACTTAATCCGCTTTAGCCAGTTTCCATCAAAATCATAGGAAAGATTTACATTTTTTAGTCTGATGAAAGAAGCATCTGTTAATACAGCATCAGAACTGATATAATCAGAATAAGCATCATATGCATCATTGAAACTACTGGTTACCTGAGGCTGTGTCGGCAATCCCGCATTGATATAGGCTAAAATTGGTTCAGCTGCACTGTTATACATGTAACCTGGAGGATAGAAGGACTGTGAAAGAATATTCCTGCCTTTTTGCTTAACAAACTGAAACAAGAAGTCTAACGTTATTTTTTTGTAGCTTACCGTATTGGAAAGTCCACCATAATATTTCGGCTGGGTAGCGCCGGCAAAATAACGGTCGCCACGTCCGGTATCTAGAAATCCGAAGTTCACGGCCCCGTTTCCGTTCAAGTCTGCAACTGTAGGCAAACCAGTTTGAGGATTAAAGCCCGTGTATTGAAATGTATAAAAGCTACTTAATGGTCTGCCGATCTGATACTGAGAATAGTAGGAGGTTTTTTCGATACCGGGAAATTCCTTCAATTTGTTTTGGTTCAGGGAAATATTAAAATTGGTAGACCAGCTGAAATTCTTGTTTTTAATATTCTGTGAATTCAGCGTGAATTCCCAACCTTTATTTTCAACTTTTGCCGGAAGATTTGCCTGATAGCTGGTAAAACCCGTTTGAATACTTAGCGGAAAGCTCACCAACTGGTTGCCAGAAACATTGCGATAAAAAGCAACGGATAGTGATAACCTATCTTTAAAAAAGCCCAGATCTATTGCAGCTTCCATTTTTTTGGTTTCTTCCCAGCGATAATTCTGGTTGGCAATGCGGATGGCATCCAGGCCATTTACGCCATTATATACGTATGGAATTGATACATAAGAATCAAGATATTGATAGTCGCCTATCTGATCGCTGCCTACAACTCCATAACTGCCCCTGAGTTTTCCAAAACTTAAAAAGCTGCTATTTTTAGCGAAATCTTCTTCGGAGAATACCCATGCTGCACCGGCAGATCCAAAATTACCATACCTGGAATTAAGCCCAAACCGCGAAGATCCATCCCTCCTGAAATTCAGGTTTAAGATGTACTTACTTTCCCAGTTATAATTTAACCGACCGAACACAGACACATATTTATATTGGCTGGAGCTGCTGCTGGTTGTTACATCCCTGGCCGATCTTAAATCTTCTAAAAAGTCATCAGATGGAAAGGCATTGGCTAAAGTATAAAATGGCTGTTTTGATTTTTGGGATTGCCAGGTTCCACCAATTAATGCACTTAGCTGGCCCTTTGCTATATTTTTAGTGTAGGATAATTGCGGCTCTACGATGTAATTGGTACTTACATCATAAGCAAATATACTTCTTGATTCATTATAAACCACCCCCGGATCCATTGATGACATGGGATAAAACCTGGACTGGTCCATATCAGAACGGCTAAAACCCAGCGATGTTTTGAAAGTTAGGCCCTGCAGAATGTTATAGCTCATGACCAAATTGGTAATCAGGCTGGTTGATACATTGTTTTGTCTCTGATTTAGCTGTGCCAGCGGATTTGTAGGAATTCCGAAATCGACCCCACTCCAGTACAGGCTTCCATCCGGATTGTAAAGGGGATAATTCGGTGGCAGGTTATAGGCTGCCGAAGTTTGATCCAACACCGATACATTATTTTTTTCGGAGCTGTAAATGGCAGAAAGGTTAATTTCAAATTTTTGATCTAAAGTTTTATGACCGATGTTGAAGTTGGCAGCAGATCGCTGATAGCCCTGTTGCTTCGTAAATACATTTCCCTGATCAAGATAGGTACCACTCAACCGGAAGTTGGTGCGTTCATCTCCACCGCTCAGGGCCAAATTGGCATCAGTCATTTTTGCAGTATTTCCAATCAGTAATTTTTGAAAATCGGTATAGGCATTCTGATCCCAGTTAGTAAGGTCATAAGCCTGGTCACTTACCGGATCATCACCTGTATTTTCATAACCTTTTCTGCGGATGGCCAGGTACTCCGCTGTGCTGAGGGTTCTCACAAAATGGTTCACTTCAGATACACCATGTTTAACGGAGCCCTCGAGGCTTGTTTTTCCGGCCTTACCTTTTTTGGTGGTAATTAACACTACGCCATTTGCACCACGGGAACCATAAATGGCAGTTGCATCCGCATCCTTAAGTATATTAATACTTTCAATATCTGCCGGATTAAGGCTATTTAGCGGACTGGTTGATCCGTTTGCGGCATCAAGCGGCGTTCCTGATTGTGCGTTGATCGCTTCTGCCAGATAAGGCACACCATCAACAATAAACAACGGATTGTTTCTTCCCGCCAGCGAATTTGTACCCCTGATGGTAAAATTCATAGGGCTTCCGGGCAGTCCGTTGCCCTGCTGAACGTATACACCAGCCACCCTGCCCTGAAGTGCAGCGGCCGGGTTTGCAGCGGGTGTGTTAAATAAATCTTTATCCGTAATACCCATTTCTGATCCCGTACTGGTTCTTTTTGTGGAAGTTCCATAGCCAATTACATTTACCTCATCCAAGCGGCCCGGATCTGGCTCCAGAGCCAGGAAAAGTTCCCGACTTCTTGATGCCCGGCGCTGGGCATTTTTATACCCTACATAAGTAAAAATCAGTGTGGTTTCATCCCGGTGGATTCCAATCTGAAACCTGCCCTCGCGATCGGTAGTGGCAAGATTAGAGGCATTGTTAAGCCGAACCGAAACGCCCGGAAGTGGGTTTCCGGATTCATCGGTTACCGTTCCATACTGCACAAAGCCAATATTGTTTAGCTTTTGCGATTGCAAATCTTCCATTTCTGGTACGGATTGACCTGAAATACTTTTTAGAATGATATATTTATCATCTACAATTTCATAACTGAGGCTATAATCACTTAAAATCTGATGCAGTATCTCGTTCAGTTCTTTAGCCTTGAAATTACGGTTAAGCTTTTTTGATTTGTCGAGCAAAGCCTCATTGTAAATAAATTTAACTTTGGCTTTAGATTCGAGCAACCGGATAGATTCTTCGAGCGAAGAATTAGTGAACACAATGTCAATCTTTAGTTCATTTGCAGATTGAGCATGCGTAGAATTACCAGCAAGGATTAGTATAGTGGTCATACAAATCCATATTGCTTTTATGCTTCTGGAGCGCATATGAGCACAGCCTGAGGTAGTTTGGTTCAGTAAGACATGGAAATCCCATGTCAAATATTTTTTATACATTTGATAGGTTTAATTATTGAGAAATGAAAATTTTAAAACCGTAAATCGGGGGTGTTAGCGCACCTCCGATCTTAGTTATGGAAGTAGATTTATATCTTCATCAAAAACAGCCTCCTCCCGTTAGTTTAATTTTATTCTGGTCGATTTTGTAGGTAGCATTAATAGAAAGACAAAGCAATTGCAGCGACTTTTCTAATGGAAGATTGGTTAGATCGGCCGTAATCAGACAGGCATTATATTCCCCGGTATAACCCTCAAACCTGACATCAAATTTTTCTTCAAAGCGTTCCATTATTTCCTCAAAAGGCACTTTTGAAAATGACATATCATATTGAGTGCCCTCCAGAAGCTGAAGAATTTGTGTATCGTTATTTTTTGAAACAAAAGACTCCACTTTCTGAGCAGTTCCATGGAAAGAATGGTTAGCAGCAACCAGAATTTTTTGTGGCCCTAAAGACTGGTCTTTCCTGAGCACTTCTACTTTTCCCGTCAGCACAGTAATGGAGAAATCTTTATCCTGTGCACCAGTTTTGAGGTTGAAACTAGTACCTAATACGGTAGTAATATAATTACCTGATCTGATCTTGAAAGGCCAATTCTTGTTGTGGGCAATTTCAAATAAAGCTTCTCCTGTTAGTTCCACTTCTCGGGAGCGACTTCCGAAAGTCTCTGGATAAGAGAGTTGGCTATTTTTCTTCAGCCAGACAATACTACTGTCCGGAAGGATAACTCTTCTAATCTGTTCCTTGCTCTGAACGGAATGGATCAATACCGGGCTAGTTACTCCTTGAAAATATTGGTAGGATAGCAAACTAATCCCCATAAAAAGCAGAACCGCAGCGGCTATTTTGATCCAGGCAGGAAACAGCTTAATAGTCTTTTGTTTGGGCTGCCCCAGTTCGGTTTTAATATTATCCAGTAAAAGGTTTTTTACCTGTTCACGTCCATCAGCATCCATATAAAGCTCCTCTGGTAGAGGGGATTCATACCAGGCATCAAGTTCTGCCTCTTCAGCTTTAGATAAGTTTTGGTTCCGCCATTTGATAATGAGGGATTTTATGTATTCAGGGACCTCCATTATTAATAATATCTAATTACCATAACATAATAGAGTATCTTTTTAAGATGATTACGTACGCTAACTGAAAATAAATAATATTTATTGCTTTATTTTATCGCAATAAGCCGGAAGACAGTAAAAAAAAGGTGAGTTCCTTAAGCACATTTTTAAGCACCCGAAGTGCTTTTCCAATTTGCGTATCTACAGTTCTTGGAGATAAATTTAACTGATCTGCAATATTCTTCGAACTCAAACCCTCATTCCGACTCATTTTGAAGATAATTTTACACTTTTCAGGCAAACTATCAACAATTAAATCAACTCGAGACTGTAATTCTTTCATTTCTATGGAATGAAACTCGTCATCCTGTGCCCATAACTCAAAATATTCTGACGATTCTAAAGAGATATCATCCTTGCGAAATTGATGTTTGCCTATGAAGTGATAGACTTCATATCTAAGGGCAGCATAGATGTAAGTTTTGAAAGTGTACTGGAGTTCTATGTACGGACTGCGCTTCCATATTTTGATAAAAAGCTCCTGAACAATCTCCTGCGCATCCTCTCTGCTTTTTACCCGATCAAATGCTTTTGCCAGCAATGCTTCCCAGTAACGATTATAGAGCTCATCAAAGGCTGATACTGCACCGTTTTTTAACATAGTGATCAGCGCTTCATCTGTATGGCTTTTTAGGTTAGGCATTAAAACAGCTAGTTGGAAAAAACACTAATATAGAAAACAATATTGAATTCAACTAGCTGGCTAATCCACAGCAACCGCTTTATTGATCTGTTGGGGTCTCACCAACCGAAAAACTCATACCTATAAAACTCAACTGCATGAATACATTGAGGAGATAAACTTAGGATGGTTGGTGAGACACCAATGCTATTAACTTAAGCTATTTATATGTCTGGTGCAGTCTGTTTTTTCTTTTTTTAAACGTTATTCTAGGAAAGCTTCTGTCCGGTTTTATTGGAATTTTAGAAGATGCTATTAGTTTAATA
>NZ_JBLYEE010000002.1:0-696483 GCF_048515415.1 Pedobacter sp. N23S346 | reverse complement strand
CTTATTAAACTAATAGCATCTTCTAAAATTCCAATAAAACCGGACAGAAGCTTTCCTAGAATAACGTTTAAAAAAAGAAAAAACAGACTGCACCAGACATATAAATAGCTTAAGTTAATAGCATTGGGTGAGACACCAACCGATAGAATAAAGGCTAAACTTCGGTTAGTGCTTTACATTTTTATCAATTAAGGCATCAATCTTCGGTACATCTAAATCTCCCGAATAAATAACCATCCCAGCTTTATCAATCAGCACCATTTGTGGGAAAGCTGTAATGCCATAGTTTTTAATCACATCAGCGCCATTGCTCCTCAATATATCGTACAAAACGGGATTATTTTTGGTAAATAACCTGATGGATTGTTCACTATCCTCCGTATTAATTGCAAGTACTTTTAAGTTGCCAGGTTTATATTTTTCGATTAAAGCGTTTAACTTCGGCACAGCTGAAATACAATAACCACAGTTTTTTATCCAGAATTCGAGCAGAATAAGTTGACCATTGTATTGTGATAAATTGCAAACTGTTCCTGATAAATTTGTTAAACTTAAGTCTGGCGCTATCTTTCCCACGCTTATTCTATTTATTAATTGCTTTGCTTCCGGTTTATAATTGCCAAGATAACTAGAATAGAACCATGAGTTTTCTTTCGGTAGTGCAGGGCGAATTTGGATATTGCTAAAGTCTGTACGGTTCAAGTCTTCACTTCCTTTTTTCGTTTGGATAAATGCACTGGGTAATAATGTAAGTTTATCTACTATTATTTTTTGATAAAATGTAATCGCCTCTGTAGTAGTCGAAAATCCACTTCCCAGATAATTAGGGAATTTATTCTGTGTTTCAAATTCTAATAGATAAAACTCTTTACGGTTAATTACGGTATCGGCTACTGCTTTCTTTATGCTATTATCAGAAATAACCAATGGCAGGATATTTTTTAAAGTAATTATTGAATTATATAATGCTGATTGTCCTTCAAAACTGGCTTTTGTTACTTGGTTTTGCATTTTAATCGTTTTCTCTTGAGCATTGCCATAAAATATTTCGGAATTATTAAAAATTGAAAAGCTTGTTGCATCTTTATACTGATAGATAAAACCAACCAAATCATGATCATGATTGAAATTGATATACATATCACTTTCAGATTTTGAATGGTAATTTTCAGCAGGGTAAGAAAATTCGCGTGTGTAGTGATAACGGATTGAATTTAATTCATTTAGCCTTTCTGACACTTTTTTAAATAAAATTAGATTCTTTTTTGTGTCATTCGTCTCGCCAGCGTGCACAAAGAAGACAGTACCAAAAATAAATAGTCTTAATAAAATAAGCACTTTATAATGTTTAGCCATGTACTTCATAATTTCTATTTTGAAGTAAAATACAATAATGCATAAAGGAAAACAAGTGCTTTTTTGAATTGATGATTTTGTCTGATCATAAATCACATTACAAGCTTTACATATATATTACACAATTGTATTGTGCACAATATATATTTGCGGTATAGTTATCAATTATGAATGACCTTTTAAAATTAGAAAATCAAATTTGTTTTCCGGTTTATGCATTTTCCAGAGAAGTAACAAACCTTTACAAACCATTTTTAGAGGCATTAGGCTTAACTTATCCTCAATACCTGGTGATGTTAATTCTTTGGGAAGAGAAACAGCAAACGGTAAACCAGCTTGGTGAAAAACTTTATCTGGATAGTGGAACGCTCACACCGCTGCTGAAAAGAATGGAGCATAAGGGGATTTTAAACAGGACACGAAGTAAAACGGATGAACGTGTGGTGTTGATTTCCACTACAGAAATTGGTGAAAAAATGCAGGAAAAAGCGGCGCTAATTCCTGAACAACTGATTGCTGTGTTAGGACTCTCCATAGATGAACTTCAGCAGTTGAAGAAAATTGTGAATAAAGCACTATTAAGATATTGAAAACTATATAGTTAATATGTAATAATTAGAAGGTGGTGAATGTTTTATATCAATGATATTCATCAACCATCAGAAAACAGAAACATGAAATTAATAGATGAACAAAGGATTATCGAAATATTCCAAAAACAAAAGGCATTCTTCGCTACGCGAAAAACACAGGCTGTTTCCTATAGAATAGAACAACTGAAAAAATTTAGATCCGTTTTTGTTGCGCATACTGATGCGATTTGTGATGCATTAATGGCAGATTTGGGCAAAAACAGAAAAGAAGCAGAATATGCAGAAATTCAACTCGTATTAGATGAATTGGATTACTGCATTGAAAATATTGAAGAATGGGCGAAACCAGTTAGTGTTCCGTCTAAACCTCGTCCTGGTGGCGAAACTGTTTCAAGTAAACTCACTCACCAACCATTTGGCGTCACTTATATTATTGGTCCGTTTAATTATCCGGTTCAGTTAACCTTTAGCCCACTGATTGGCGCACTGATGACCGGAAATACAGTTATACTTAAGCCTTCAGAAAACACACCTGAAGTTTCTAATGTAATTGCTAAGATTGTTTCTGAAGCTTTTCAACCCGAATATGTTGCTGTGGTACAAGGTGCGATTGAAGAAAATACTTTGCTTTTGACATTTCCTTTTGATTATATCTTCTTCACCGGAAGCGCTAACGTCGGGAAGATTGTGATGGCTGCTGCTGCAAAGCAACTGATTCCATTAACACTTGAGCTGGGAGGGAAGTCGCCTTGCATTGTTCACCATGATGCAAATCTTGATTTGGCAGCAAAACGCATTTCTTCGGGCAAATGGGCAAATTGTGGTCAAACCTGTGTTGCACCTGATTATGTGTATGTACATGCAGATGTAAAAGATCAACTAATTGATAAGATAAAGGAATATATAAAAAAGACTTATCAAGATCAGACACTAGGAAAAATTGGTAAAATTGTTTCACAAAATCAGATTAAAAATCTAGCGGGATACATTGCTGCTTCCCCGGAAAAATTAGTCTATGGCGGAAATTACGACTTAGAAACCCGTCATTTTGAAGCTACATTATTAGATAACGTAAATTGGGAGGATGCTGTTATGCAACAGGAGATCTTTGGTCCGATTCTTCCTTTCCTCACTTATACGGATATTGATGATGCAATGAATGAAATTAATAACAGGCCAAAACCGCTGGCGCTTTATGTTTTTTCTGAAGATCAGGAGTTTGCAGATTACGTATTGGATCATACTTCCAGCGGTGATGCAGAAATCAACAGTACTTTAATCCATGTAGGTTCGCATCTTCTTCCCTTCGGTGGTGTTGGTGCATCGGGCTTTGGAAAATACCATGGCAAATTCAGCTTCGAAACATTTAGTCATTTACGAGCCGTCTTACAACTTAAATAATCAATAAAATATTTAATTACTAAAAATAAAATCATAATGAAAGTTTTATATACTGCAGAAGCAACTGCAACTGGTGGCCGTAACGGACACATTAAAAGCGATAATGGAATTCTTGATGTTGAAGTACGCATGCCAAAAGCCTTAGGTGGTGCCGATGACAATTACACCAATCCTGAACAATTATTTGCAGGAGGTTACGCAGCTTGCTTTGATAGCGCGCTGAATCTGATTATTAAACAAGGCAAGGTAGACACAGGAGAAACCAGTGTTAAGGCAAATGTTAGCATCGGTCAGATTGATAATGGCGGCTTTGGTTTATCAGTGGCATTGGCAGTAAACATTCCGGCAGTAAGTGTAGAAGAGGCGCAGGCATTGGCAGATAAAGCACACCAGATTTGTCCATATTCTAATGCTACGCGTGGAAACATTGAAGTAAGCATTACGGTTACTAATCATTAATTAATAAAAGTATAATCAAATTAAAAGCAATAAAATGGGATTATTAGAATCATTACAGTGGAGATATGCTGCTAAAAAATACGATCCATCGAAAAAAGTAAGCGAGGAAAATATTGATAAAATTGTAGAAGCCGCCAGATTAGCGCCAACTTCATCAGGATTACAACAATTCAGGGTTTTGGTGGTATCAAACCCGGATCTTAAAGAAAAGCTTAGTAAAAATGCACTTAACCCTGAGGTGATGGTAGATTGTTCTCACGTACTCGTTTTCGCTGCCTGGGATAATTATACTGAAGAACGGATCGATGCAATCTATGACCGTACCACTGATGAGAGAGATTTGCCAAGAGGTAGGTTTTCAAGTTATACGGATAAAATCAAAGGTATTTATTTAAACGAGGCTGCTGAAAAAAACTTTGTACACACGGCTCATCAATCTTATATTGGTTTCGCAATGTCTATTGCAATGGCTGCCGAATTGAAGGTGGATAGCACACCTGCTGAGGGTTTTGATAGTGCGTTAGTAGATGAAGTACTTGGATTGAAAGAAAAGGGACTTCGTAGTGTAACACTATTATATCTTGGATATCGCGATAGTGAAGGTGATTGGTTAGCCGGAATGAAAAAAGTCCGCAATCCTAAATCAGAATTCGTAATCGAATATCGTTAAATGTTTTAAAGGGAAGGCCAAGGTTTTCCCTTTATTTTTTGTGCTTTATTTGATTTTTGATAGCGGTTTTTGTGATAAACCAAGCTTTACTGGCAATTCTTCACTAAATCTTTTTCATATAATATCCCGCTGATTTCGGGGATTTCGCAGATCTGAGTTTTCAATACTTTTCATTTCAAATCTGCGTATCTTATCTTTTTAAATCTGCGGCAAACAATCCGCTCAAATACTGCAATTAAAAAAAAGATCTGGAAGCTTGCTTCAACTAATCTTCAGAACATGAAATAATATTTGGATGCCGATATTCTATTTCATCCGCCAGTTGGCTAAGTAATTCTTCATCAAAACCGGAATCGTTCTTACAGATATTTAATAAATTATTTCGGTCTGGCTCAAATGAAGCAACCATTTTACCTTCATAAAACACATTGTATTTACAAGTCTCACCATCTCTGAATGGAAATTGACCGACTAAAAACTCATAAGCGGTTTCATCAGCATCATATTTGATATTATACTTTTCCATATTGAATTACAGTTAGATGAAGACATAAAAAAATTGAGCCCATCAATAACCTCATTAAGGCAATCAACAGGCTCAATCTGTAAGTTTATTATGATTTAGCTGCTTTTAAAGAAGAAATCTCTGTCAATGCATGCTGAATACCATCTCTTTGTTTATTTAAAAGATCCAAATGATCAGCATGTGTTGCAGTATCTTGAAGTAGGGCATCATATTTTTCAATAGCTGCTTTTTCGCCAGTCTCGATTGCACCTAAAATAGCTGCATCTTCTTTACTACTCAAAGCTTCTTTAATGTCGATCCATGTTCTATGGATTGCGCCTAAAATGCCACCTTCACTATTATCCGATTCGCCACCGTGTGAAGCTAAATGTGCTTTTAACTCTAATTCGTAAGCCTTGCGCTCTGCAGCATATTTTAAGAAAATTGCTTTTAATTCTAAGCTTTCTGTAGTTTCGGCAGCAGATTCGTAACCTTCTTTTCCATCATTAACAATTGATACTAAACCCTTAAGGTCACTGATAATCTTGTTATTATTTTCCATGTTTTTATAGTTAGATTTTTGTAAACAACCGACTGTCAAGACAAATTGTTTTGAATATTTATGCCCCTCTAAAAGCGATCAAGTCTATCAATCTAAATTTGAAATGAAGTTATTAATGATTAAACGAGTTGGTTTTAACATCAGTTTGGTCTTTGATGTATTTAGCAATCGCCGACCTGCCAGTTGTACCTGCGGCCTTTGCATATTCCTTGTACTTTTCCGAACTGATGCCTGCTTCCTGTGCGGCATAGGAAATTTCATTTGGATCGTTCAAATCTACTTTAGCATTGTCACGACCATCTTGTTTTTTCTTAATATCCATAACTGAGGAACAAAATGCCTGATCATAAGGTTTAGAAAATATTCTTGAGGATGATATGATAGTTCCTCATTGCTATAGCTTTATAAAATTATCTGAACAATTGACAATTTTTTGGTGTTGAAATAGGAGATATGCAGCTCATTTGCTACATACCTTCCGAATGAATACGCTTGGCCAGGTATTGATTTGGGGAATTAATTAGCCGGAAAAAAATTAAGAAACATGTCTGAACAAAATTCAAAACCATTAGTAAATCCACTAAATAAATATCCAAAACCACCATTTGTTAAGCAGCCGCAGGAAGTGCCGGGTCTAGCATCTAAAATGGATCCCATTCCGGATCACGGGGAGAAAAGTTATAAAGGATCAGGTAGACTTTTAGGCCGCAAAGCGCTGATTACAGGGGGAGATTCAGGTATCGGTCGTGCAGCAGCCATCGCTTATGCAAGAGAAGGAGCAGATGTGGTGATTAATTATTTACCACAAGAACAATCTGATGCTGATGAGGTACTTGCACTTATTAAAGAGGCTGGAAGAAAGGGGTTTGGAATCCCCGGCGATATTACCACTGAAGATTTTTGTAAAAAATTAGTGGCCGAAGCTGCTGAGAAATTAGGTGGAATAGATATTCTGGTGAATAATGCAGGTCATCAACAGGCAGTAGAATCCCTCTTGGATATTAGTGCAGAACATTTTGATACTACCATGAAAACCAACGTTTACGCACCATTCTGGATCACTAAAGCAGCATTACCATTACTTCCTGAAGGGTCTGTGATTATTGCCACAAGTTCAGTACAAGCTTATGATCCATCAGAAAACCTGTTTGATTACGCACAAACTAAAGCTGCTAATGTGGCCTTCGTAAAATCACTCGCCAAACAGCTTGGTCCGAAAGGGATTCGGGTAAACGGGGTAGCACCGGGTCCGGTTTGGACACCTTTACAAACGAGTGGTGGCCAGCCACAGGATGCTATTGTAAAATTTGGCGAAGCAACACCACTTGGCCGCCCAGGACAACCAGCAGAATTGGCTTCGATTTACGTACAGCTTGCAGATAGCGACGCGAGTTTTGCGACTGGTCAAATCTATGGCGCAGCTGGAGGAAACGGACACCCATAAAACGAAATAATCTGAAAAGGGGACTGTATCATATATCAGAAATGTCGTTTTGAACCTTTCGAAGGATTTGTAAAGAATATCCTTAATAGTGGTTCGGCAAGCTCAACATGACAAATTTTGGAATAAGATCCAACCTCTTTCTCGTATAGCTTTTTAAAGATGCTGATCAGCCACCATCAGAAAGATAAAACCTTCATCCAAAAAAAATGTCTTAATGAAAGATATTAAACTATCACTAAAATGTTAAAATAGATATGAGGATTGGAATTATCGCTCACCTGAAGCACCCGATTATAGCCCCTTTCGCGGGCGGTTTAGAGGTGTTTACGTATGAAATTACCAGAAGATTAGTTGCTCGTGGTCATGATGTGATATTGTTTGCAAGTTCAAATTCAGATGAAAATCTTCCGGTTGATCCAATATTATCTGATGAAGGTTATGATCATAAGACTGGAATGCGCATCAAACTGCGTGATTTGCCCTCAGAATATATTGCCGAACATCATGCTTATTTTGGATTGATGACACGAATTGATGATTATAATTTA
The DNA here is from genome assembly GCF_048515415.1 of Pedobacter sp. N23S346. Taxonomy (NCBI): domain Bacteria; kingdom Pseudomonadati; phylum Bacteroidota; class Sphingobacteriia; order Sphingobacteriales; family Sphingobacteriaceae; genus Pedobacter; species Pedobacter sp. N23S346. The sequence goes on along the minus strand of NZ_JBLYEE010000002.1, from coordinate 688,945 downwards.
GATATTATTTTCAATAACAGCCTACATTATATTCCGATTACCATGGCGAATACACTGCGCACACCGATGCTCACGGTATTACATACGCCTCCATTTTATGAACTTCAACTCGCCATTAAAGCAGAGCGAAGAAATCCTGTTATCCAATATGTTACCGTATCTAAACAAAGCGCAACTAACTGGAATAAAATCGTTTCCAGTTGCGAGGTGATAGAAAATGGAATTGATCTCAATCAGTGGAAGTCTAGCGGAAGAGCTAATGAACAGCAGTATGCAGTTTGGTTCGGAAGGATTCACCCGGATAAAGGTCTCCACCTGGCCATTCAGGCAGCAAAAATCGCAGGTATTCCACTTAAAGTAGCAGGCGGAATTGCAGATCAGCGATATTACAATGAAAAGGTAGCTGGCTTGCTCGATGAAAACGTGGAGTTACTGGGTATTCAGGATCAGAAATCATTAAACGCCTTGATTTGTGGCGCAAGTGTTTGTATCGTTAGTCCCTGCTGGCAAGAACCTTTCGGTTTGGTAGTTGCAGAAGCTTTGAGTTGTGGCACACCGGTGGCGGGTTTCAAAATGGGGGCGTTACCTGAAATTGTAGCGGAAGGAACTGGCATATTGGTCGATTATCCTAATGTGGATGATCTGGCAGGCGCTATTAAAGGAGCACTGGCTTTGGATAGAAAATATGTTAGTGATTATGCCAGGGGAAGATTTGATATAGAAAAAATGATGGATAAATATGAAGAAATGCTTGCCGAAGTTGCGCAAAGCAAAACTCAAAAAGATTTTTTAAAAATATGATGCCAGGCATTACAGAAGATTTACCAATTAAGAAAACCAGCGAGGCTTCGATCAATCTTGTTTTAAAAAAGATTGCAGAACGGGCTGCTGTAACCGAGCATCATCCCAACGGACCAGCGGAAGAATTTAAATGGCTTCATGAATGTGGGGCTTTATCAATTGTTTTACCCGGGCATCCACTAGATTTTAATCTGCCTAAAACACCACAACTGTTGCGGTTATTGAAGGCTGTTGGCAAGGCCAATCTATCTGTAGGAAGAATTTTTGAAGGACATGTTAACACGCTCTACCTCATTCATCTATATGCTGAAGCAGAACAACGGGAAAGGTGGTATAGGGAAGTAGAAGAAAAAGGACATTTATTTGGTGTTTGGAACACGCAGGCGGCTGATGGAATTTCACTTCGTGCTGATGCTTCCGGCTTCCGGATTAACGGAAGCAAAACCTTTTGTTCCGGAGCAGAAATTGTAAACCGTGCGCTAATTTCTGGCGATATAGACCGGGATGGTGAAAAAGGCTGGCAATTATTAATTGTCAATATGGAGGATCTGCCACAAGAAAGAATCGACCGGAAGAGCTGGAAGCCACTCGGTATGAAAGCGTCCGGCAGTTATAAAGTAGATTTTAGTGATTACCTTATTAGTGAAAAGGATTTGGTGGCCCGGCCCGGAACATATTTAACACAACCTTACTTTAATGCGGGTGCCATTCGTTTTGCAGCAGTGCATCTTGGTGGCGCCGAAGCCATTGCACAACACACCCTTTCTTACCTCAGGGAATTAAAACGGACAGAAGATCCTTTTCAACAAATGCGGATTTATAATATTATGAGTGAGTTAACTACGGGCCAGCTATGGCTTAACCGCGCAGGTAAGTATTATGATAAATGGGTAGCAGCAGGTTCGCATGATCAGGCACTAATTGCCTTTGCAAATATGACGAGGACAGTAATCGAAGAGATTTGCTTAAAGATTATGGACGAAAGTAACCGTTGCGTGGGGGCCCGTGGATTGATGGAGCCTTTTGAGTTGGAACGTCTCCACCGCGATCTCACTTTTTATTTACGTCAGCCAGCACCAGATGCCACACGGTTAAAGGCCGCTGAGTTTTTTATCCAACACGATTTTACTTTTGATGATGATATTTGATAAAGCTGCCTTTAGATCATTAGCAGTAAGTGTTGACGAAAAATTCATCAATCAAATTAAGCGATGTCTGGTATTGGCTCCGCACCCCGATGATGAATCACTGGGTTGTGGTGGATTAATCAGAATATTGGTGCAAAAGGATTGCGAAGTGCGGGTAATCCTCATTACCGATGGCAGTATGTCACATCCACATTCAGTTACTTATCCGACAGCCCGTCTTGCAGATTTACGGAAAACTGAAATGATCACCGCACTGGAACGTTTAGGCTTAGGCGCCGAGAAGCTTTCTTGTTATGAAAGTGCGGATTCGGCTATGCCTGCCTTAGGGGAGGATGGATTTGATCCACTTTCGAAAAGGTTGAAAGACGACCTCGCTTCGTTTCTTCCACAATTAATATTGGTGCCGTATGAACTCGATCCACATCGTGATCACCGGGCAACTTTTCAATTGCTTTTTGCAGCTTTAAAAAAGGTTCCGGCTTATAAACCAGTAATTTGGGAGTATCCAATTTGGCTATACGAAAACGCCATGGAAAGTGATTTGCCTCAGTTGGAGCCCGGTGAACTTAAATGTTTAGACATTATAGAACATTTAATGCATAAACGCGCTGCCATCGATGCGCATCAGTCACAAACAACTAGGCTAATCCATGATGATCCCAAGGGATTTATCTTAACGGAAAATATGATCAGCAATTTTTTAACCGGTAACGAATATTTTATGGAACGTAAAAAGTCAAATCCAACAGATACCCTTTCTAAAGAATATTTTGAAACACTTTATGGCGGAAATCCGGATCCATGGTCGTTCGAAACAAGCGAATACGAAAAATCTAAGTATGAAGCTACTATTGCGGCTATTCCTGAAGGAAAATATGCGGAAGCGCTGGAAATAGGTTGCTCTATCGGTGTGCTTACCCAGATGTTGAGTCGTAAATGCGATCACCTAACTGCTATGGATATTAGCGAAACAGCACTTCAGAAAGCCAGGGCGCGAATGGAAGGAGATCCAAAAGTGAGTTTTATCCATGGAGGAATTCCAACAGATTATCCAATGCAAAATTTTAATCTGATTGTGATGAGTGAAGTGGGCTATTACCTCTCAAAAGAAGATCTCCTAAAGGCCAGAGTACTTATTTTAGATACACTTAAAACAGATGGCATTTTAGTGCTGGTGCATTGGACGCATTTTGTAGCCGATTATCCCTTAACGGGAGATGAAGTGCATGATAGTTTTGAAAACGTGGGGCTTTCGCATATTAAAGGCGAACGAACAGATGATTATCGCCTGGATGTTTATCAAAAGCAGGGCTGAGGGTCTATGAAATTCAGCATTGCTTTCTATGTGCATCATCACGGTTCTGGTCATTTTACCAGGGTCGCACAAATCTTAAATAAATTAAAAGGTTTCGATATCACCCTGCTAGGCAGTAATCTTCAGCCTTTTGCTCATTTACTACCAGATGATGTTCATGTAATCCATCTTCCTATGGATACCCGGAGTAGTGAAGATTTGCATTTTCAAAATGGCAACCATGTTGATGTTTTACATTATGCACCATTAAATATAAAGGGTATAAGTGATCGTGTAAGCATAATGACGGCATTTTTTCAGCAAAAGCAGCCGCTATTATTAATTGTAGATGTATCGGTAGAAGTGACATTACTGGCCAGACTTGCGGGTGTACCGACAATAGTAATGAGGCAGCATGGCCTCCGCGAAGACTTACCCCATTTAATGGCTTACCAAAGTGCAGAATTATTATTAGCGCCGTTTTCTAGGTCTATTTCGCCAAAATCTGCTCAATGGATTATCGATAAAACGACTTATGTAGGTGGCTTTTCCAGGTTTTCAAAAGAAAATAACCACGCTGAAAAGCATCGTCACGTAGCCATTATGGTTGGGAGTGGGGGAACTTCTATTGATGCTGTTTTTGTTGAACATCTGTCTAACGCCTGTCCGGATTTTTGTTTTTATGTAATCGGCAAGATAAATGGGGAATGCAAAGAACTTCCAAATATTGAATTTTGTGGTCATTTAGATGAGCCAAAAACAATCCTTGATTTATGTAGTGTGGTAATTGGCAATACCGGGCACAACACCGTAATGGAAATGGCCAGTCTTCAAAAACGTTTTATAGGCATCCCCGAATCTCGTCCTTTTGAAGAACAACTGGATAAGGCTAATGCGATATCATCCGTTTCCGGTGTACAGATTGTTTTGCCTCAGTCTCTATATGATACCGATTGGCATTTTATTTTGAATGAATTAGAAACTGACGCGCCAAACTGGGATGGAATCATTTCAGAAAAGGCTCTTGATAATGCTTCGGCTGCAATTAGAGCAGTAGGCGAGAAGTTGTTTCAATAACTAATTTTTTAAAGTAACCATAATTTCTTCTTCACTCGGCTTTTTGTTCAGGATAATCTTCCGCTCATTCCAACTGATTAAATTCATCTGTTCAAACGACTTTAACCAACCTTCCATAGGCCATTTCTTCCACTTTTGGAAGAATCGGTTTGCATTACCCACTATATCCTCAAGGTGATTGAGCGGTGGCGAAAAACTTTCATGGTATTGATGGTAAGCTTTTGCTGCTACACAGTGGAGGGGAACTTGCTGCTTTTCAGCAGAAAAAGCAAAGTCTGTATCTTCTGCACCATAACCTTCATATCCTTTATCAAAACCACCAATTTTTTGATAAGTTGTTTTCGAACAAGCAAAATTAAGCGACCAAAAAAGCGAATAAGGAATGTTTTCCAAACCTGCACGAATAGGATCTGGTGTACTCAGGTCTTCCATTTTGGTGAGAAAACCATCTTGATTTGTAGCACCGTTTTTAAGATACCTAACTTGTCCGCTCAGCAACGCCACTGATTTGAAATGCTTCAGGTAATTAGCAATAAGGGTGGCTGACGGAATACAGTCTACATCCAGAAAAATCAAAAAATCACCCTTTGCTTTCTCCGCAGCCATATTTCTTGCATCAGCCAGCGGCAGATGTGCAGGATGAATAAGATTGTAGCAGCGAATTGGGAAGGGAAGCAATGGCATTTCTCGAATGGGTTCATTCATGAAAACAATCACCAGTTCATCTGGTAAAATGGTGCTTGCGGCGAGGCCTTTGATCAAATTACTCAAAGCCATTTCTCTTCCTGAAACGATGGTTAAAACGGAAATCATATCAATAACAGTTTAAACAGCAATACTTTGCATTTCGGTTGATTTGGCCACCGTTAAGGAAGGAGGCACAGGTTGAGCAAAGGATTTAGAAAAATATTGCCTTACCGATGCAATTACATTTGATATCGGTTCCATTATAATTTCTGCATGATCAATTGACAAAAGATGATCTTCAATTTGCTCCCAGAAACTTTCAAAATACGGACTATCTTGCAAAGTGGTTTTTAAGGTTTGAAAGTCAATAACAAGTGCTGCTGCCATTGATTTAAGTTCTGCGTTTAATGCCGGGCATGCTGTGCTGGTTGCCCAAAGTTTTCGAAGTGAATGCTTTACATTAAGTTTGAAAATCAGCGTTTCTAAAGACTCGACCAGCTGTTGTTCGCCTTTGGTACTCATATCCTGCCATTGCTTTAACTGTATTGAAAAACCAAATTCTACTCTTCCTGTTAACCTGGAAGATGTATAAATTTTAACATTCGGCGAATGCCTGATTTTGGCATCTATACGTTTCAATCGTTTCCTAAACTCCTCATCTTCTAAATATGGAATTGCTGGTAGTCGACCTGAACGGTCATAAATTTCGCAGGTTACGGCTAAACTTGGTCCGTAGCACTGGAAATGACGTGGCCAGGGATTGGCAATGCATGGATCTAATACTGATTCCAGCCGACTCGTAAACAAACGGTAAGTAACATCCCGCAGGTGATGTAATTTAGATTGCAGTGGCGTATCTCTTGGTAAAATTCTTCCACCAACTACATCTACACCATTTTCCATTTCTGCTAAAATATGATAGATCCAGGTTGGATCAGCCTGACTGTCTCCATCTGTCGATACGATAATACCACGATCTCCGGCTACCTGCATCAGTCGCTGGTACGCATTATCCATCAATAATCTTCTTGCGGTGCCAATATGTGCAGATTTACCTTCCAGGGTAACCTGAACAACATGCAAAGCAAATTCCGGATGAGTGATTTGGTAAGCTTCACAAATTTGAAAAGTTTGATCTGTGCAATTATTCGCCAGTACTAAGACTTCAAAAATGTTATAATCAATTTTGTTTCCAGAAGAATCACATTGCAATCTTATTGCATCAAGCGTGTCCTGAATGCATTCTGCCTCATTTTTTACAGGAATAACAACTGACAATCGTAAGAAAGGGTTTGGTGGGGTAGCAAAAAGAAATTTATTTTTATCAAATAAGGGTAGAATCATAGTGCTTAATTACGTGTTTTATACACAACACTATTATTTCTGACAAAGTTTCATAATTCTGATCAATTAACAGAGATGATTTAAATTATTGTTTCATAATTGATTATATATCCTAACTGAAGTATTTTTTTTGAATTTAATCAGCGGAGAAAAAATGGTTAACGAAATTATTATGACATCAATGGCTTTCAATTCGTGCTATAATTTGATTGATTATGGGCGAGTGGAGCGCGATCCGATGGCTTTTTGGATCGAAATCACTTTCGTATAACGATACTTTTTCAATTAATTCATCCAGTGGAAGCAATTGCCAATCTTCACCCGGCGGCCTTAATGCCGCGATGATGTGTCCTTCATGAATGATTTGGTAAAGACCATCAATTTCACTGATGGTCAATTCTATATTCTCGCCATCAAGCGTAACGTTGAGGATAAATGGTTGCATGTTTTGATAACAGGCTTTAATTCGTAAAGGTTTTGTTGCGGCTGAAATATTTTCAGGATATAACATTTTTTGCAGCTTGGATACGATATGAAATTTATAATCAGCTACTTAAGCGTAAAAAATTTTTAAAAAAAAATATTTGCAGGTATCTCTATCATTTAAACTTTGCTAAAATATCTTTTACTTTAGCATCTATGGAAATGATTAACCTGATAACAAACAAAATATCAATTGAGTACAAAAACCGCCTAAAACCATCAGATTCGCTGGTTTTATAGAAATAAATTAATTTAACTGTGTGTCAGTTAATTAGCTGGTAGCACTTGCAGAAGTGAATAATGCGTATAAATTTGCAAAATGACTGTGACTGTGCTGGCTATCTTAGAGACTGATTTTGTTCCTGCTAAACATTTAGCAAAAATCATGAATGATCGTTTGAATCGCGCTGCGAAAGAGTTGGCTGATGTGCATTTGAAAGCGCTAACCGGAAGAGGGTTTTCTAAAGATGACCTGGTAGTTTACCTGAGCTATAATCCAAAATATAAAATACGCTATCGCATTGTAAACGATGTTCCTGCAGATATAGAATATTTCGTAGCAGAATGCTGTGGCTGTTTGGGTTACATCCTTTGGAGAACCAATGTGATAGCCATAGATCAGCAAACGGAAGCTGACTACACTAATCCAGCCTTGTCAGGGAATAAATATGATGAAAATTAATTTTATTTCTGGCCGATAAAGCCGTTTGCCTTTTATCACTATTGAAATCGACACTGCGATTATAATACCAGTTAAGATGTGGTCATTCGTTTTGACATTCTTTAACTATATTTGCCAGCATAATACATTTAAAGGCATCATTATTATATGAGTTTAGTGAACCCCGAATACAATTACGAGCTTGTTTCAGGACTGGAAATACATGTTCAGTTAAACACCAATACCAAAATCTTTTCTGCTGATAGCGCATCTTTCGGGGCTTTACCAAATCAAAATATTTCTACTGTATCGCTAGCCTTGCCTGGTGCATTGCCAAAACTTAATAAAGAGGTTGTTGCAAAGGCTATCCGCATTGGTTTAGCGCTTAATTGTACAATTAATCAGATTAATCATTTTGATAGAAAGAATTATTTTTACGCGGATTTACCAAAAGGATATCAAATCACACAAGATAATCAACCCATCTGCATCAACGGCTTTTTAGACGTGGAGCTTAATGATGGGTCTACAAAAAGAATAGGAATCAATCGCATTCACCTGGAAGAAGATGCGGGTAAGAGTATTCACGATCAGGATGACCATTATTCTTTGGTTGATTTGAATCGTGCCGGAGTACCATTAATTGAGATTGTTACCGAGCCTGATATCCGCAGTGCGGAAGAAGCTTCAGCCTTATTAAGTGAGATCAGGAAACTGGTTCGCCATTTAAATGTGAGCGACGGAAATATGGAAGAAGGTAGCTTACGTTGCGATGCCAATATTTCTATCCGCGAAAATGGAACCATTGAATTTGGAACACGTTGCGAAGTGAAAAATCTTAATTCCATGCGAAATGTACGCAGAGCAATGGAATTTGAATTTAGCCGTCAGATTGAAGTAGTTAGCAACGGCGGGAAAATTATCCAAAGCACGCTAAATTTTGATGCTGATAAAGGTACTACTTCACCAATGCGCACGAAAGAAGAGGCGAACGACTACCGTTATTTTTCTGATCCGGATTTGCAACCTATTTATATTTCTGATGATTGGCTAGCAGAGATTACATCGGCCATGCCAGCCTTACCGAATGAGATTTCCAAGCAAATGGTTTCCGAGTTTGAAATCAGCAAAGCAGATGCAGCCTTATTTGCAGAAGATTTAAACTTACTTCAATATTTTAATGAGGCGCTGCCAGTTGTCAATACCAAAAAGATATTGATTAATTGGTTAATTGGCCCAATCAGAGCAGTTTTAAGCGAAAGAGGAATTGCGATTGCTGATTATAAAGTTAAACCTGAGCAGTTGGCAATTGCAATTAATCTGGTAGATGATAAGAAATTAACACAACAGATTGCGATCCAACAATTATTGCCTGCGGTAGAAGGGAATGAAAACCCGAATGTTGAAGAGCTGGCCAAATCATTAAATCTGCTCAATACTGAAAATAGCGATGAGTTGGGAGGCTTTATAGATGAGGTATTGAATAAATACCCACAGCAGGTGGAAGCCTTTAAAAAAGGTAAAAAGGGCGTTTTAGGTTTATTTGTTGGTGAGGTTATGAAATTAGCCAAGGGTAAAGCGGATGCTAAAAAATTGAATGAATTGATATTAGAAAAACTTAAATAATGAGATTAAAAAATCTAAGCCTGATCGTGCTAATCGCGATCGCTTTCACCGCATGTAAACCGAAAGACAGTTTTAACATTGATGGAACCTTCAAAAATCCTGGAGCAGAAAAAAAGGTATTTCTTTTTGGTATGCAAAACAGCCAGATGGTTGCCATAGATTCAACTAATTTATCTGAAAAAGGAGAGTTTAAATTTATTAGAAAAACACCTTCAGTAGATTTCTTCAGGGTATCTGTAGGGAACCATGAATTTATGCTCATTGCTAAAAACGGAGATGATATCAAGCTGGAGGCAGATTTAGCAGATAAAACGATGGCCTATAAAATTTCTGGCGCCAATGAGGTTGAAAAACTGTCGGAACTAAATACGCTAAGAAATAATTTCGCCAAGCAGGTAGAGAAACTCCAGGCAGATTTTGAAGCTAAGGTGGCTACGCAGCCGCAAAACAGAGCCACTATTTTAGAGGAGATGAAGCCTCAGTATGAATCTTATATTAACCAGTTAAATGCTTCGATCCTGAAATTTGCAAAAGAAAACAAAGGTACTTTAGCAAGTTTTTATGCGATGAATACTTTAAGTCCACAGGAATTTGAAGCTGAACTGGTTGCCTTTGCCGACGAAATAAAAGATGAGATCAAAGGAAATACAACTGTTGATACTTTTATTAAACAGATGGCCTCCTTGAAAACCGTTCAGGTAGGGCAGATGGCACCAGAATTTACCATCAATACTGCAGATGGAAAGCCTGTGAGCTTATCCAACTACAAAGGTAAATATGTATTGGTTGATTTTTGGGCTTCATGGTGTCAGCCTTGTCGTCAGGAAAATCCAAACGTGGTAAAAGTTTATAATAAATACAAAGCTAAAAATTTCGATATCCTCGGAATTTCTTTAGATACGGATAAGGCAGCATGGTTAGGTGCCGTGAAAGCAGATGGGTTAATGTGGACTCACGTTTCGGAATTAAAAGATTTTAATGGGGAAACGGTGAAAAAATATCAGGTTCAGGCGATTCCAACTTCTTACTTAATTGATCCTACCGGAAAAATAGCTGCAAAAAACCTTCGTGGTGAAGAACTAAATGCGTTTTTAGCAAAAACGTTACGATAAAACAAATTCAATGTTAAACTAATTTTAGTCGTTAACAATTTCTTAACTTAGTGTTAACGGATAGTTGCATCAGAGACACTACTTTCGTAACAAATATTTAACTATGAATAACGCAGGTCAGAAAATATTAATTGTTGATGATGAGCCAGATATTCTGGAACTGATCGAATACAACCTGAAGAAAGAGGGCTATCAGGTTTTCACCGCTTCAAATGGTCAGGAAGGAATCACGGTAGCAAAGAAGGTTCATCCTGATTTGATTATTTTAGATATCATGATGCCGAAGATGGATGGAATTGAGGCTTGTAGGTTGATGAGGGCTATTCCGGAGTTTAAAAATACTTTTATGGTGTTTTTAACTGCGAGGAGCGAAGAGTATTCAGAAATTGCTGGTTTTAATGTTGGTGCGGATGATTATATAGCTAAACCAATTAAACCTCGTGCCTTAGTGAGTCGCATCAATGCTATCTTGCGAAGAAACTCGGGTACAGAAGAAGTTTCAGAGAATAAGCTCGAAATTGGAGATTTAGTGATCGATAGAGAGGCATATTTAGTTTTTCAGAGTGGTAACAAAGTGGTATTAGCAAAGAAGGAATTTGAATTGCTGTATCTTTTAGCTTCGAAACCTGGCAAGGTGTATACCCGTGAGTCGATTCTTAAAAATATCTGGGAAGATTCTGTTGTGGTAACCAATAGAACAATTGATGTTCATATTCGTAAGTTAAGAGAAAAATTGGGTGAAACTTATGTATCAACAGTTAAAGGTGTTGGTTACAAGTTCGAACTTTCATAAAACGTCCTATACATATTTAAGCCGCAGATTCGCTGATTAATCAGAGAGCCTGCGGCTTTTTGATTTTACGTTATTGGGGTTGTAATAAACCCATTTAGTTAGTATTATGCAAGGAGGAGATTGCTTCGTCGTTCCTCCTCGCAATGACAAGTCTGCTCGGGGATCGTCTTCCTGAACTTGATTCAGGATCTTATCAGAGTAAGGTGATAAACTAAATTCAGCATGACGATTTGTTTAGTGCACCTCTAGCGAAATCGTCATTGCGAGGCACGAAGCAATCTTACTGCGATCGCTATATCACTTTAGTCGTAGCGAGACGCTACGACCAGATTTAGTTATAGGGGATAAGAAGTTACCGTTTAAACTGACGAAGTTTTTCCTTCGCACAGGCCAACAAAACTTCGTAAGTTATAACATGTGCATTAAGATTGCTTCGTCCTCCAAGCACGTGATGTATAGTTAACGCCCTTATTTAGGTTTATCCTTATTATCTACGGTTAATTTCTAAACCAATAAAAATAAATCCGTATTTTTGCGGCACATTAATATTACCGCAGTTGAAGTACCCAAATTTTAAAGACCTTATTATTTTCGAAGACAACGATTTTATCGTGATCAATAAACCACCTTTTTTAGCCTCACTTGATGAAAGAGGAGGATCGGGTGAAACTAATGTATTGCGTTTAGCCAAACAGTATAGCGATGATGCGCAAGTATGCCATCGTTTGGATAAGGAAACTTCCGGAGCTTTAATCATCGCGAAAAATCCTGAGGCTTACCGCCACGCATCGATGCAGTTCGAACGAAGAAAGGTTAACAAAACCTACCATGCAGTAGTAGATGGACATGTGATATTTGATCAGCTATTGGTGGATTTGCCAATCCTCAATGATGGAAATAAAAATGTAACCATCGATCGTGCGGAAGGTAAAAGGGCCGAAACGATTTTTGATTCGCTAAAATATTATAAGCATTATACGCTTGTAGAATGTAAACCGATTACAGGAAGAATGCACCAGATCAGGATTCACCTGGCTACCCAAAGGGCAGCCATTGTTGGAGATGATATGTATAAAGGTAAACCAGTATTTCTATCCTCAATTAAGCGTGGATATAAGCTAACTAAAGGTGAAGAAGAACAGCCAATTATGAAACGTTTTGCTTTGCATGCGAGGCATTTAGTTTTTAAAGGTTTAGATGATCAGGATATTATTATTGATGCGCCTTACCCTAAGGATTTCGCAACGCTAATTAAGCTGTTAGATAAGTTTGATGCGTAACACCTACTTCCCAGAAATGGAAATGAAACACTAATAATATGTATGTCAGATTTGTAAGTTACCTGGATAATATTAACCGATATAGAAAGTCTAAAATCTCAAATCGTAATTTTCTGGTTATACTCGCTGTAATTGTTGGTGTTCTTGCCGGACTTGCAGCAGCGGCTATAAAAAGTTTAACGCATCATATTGAAGAATTTCTTCAATCAGACTCGCACTGGAAGTACAAATATTATCTATACTTCATTTTTCCGATGATCGGAATTTTTCTGACGGTTTTATACATCAAATATTTCATCAGGAAAAGCAAGTTTGAAACAGGTCTCACGCCCTTGCTTTATGCCATTTCTAAAAAGTCAAGCAGGGTAGAAGCACATAACATATACTCACAGGTAATTACTGCTGCCATTACAGTAGGCTTTGGAGGTTCAACGGGTTTGGAAGCGCCAATCGTTACCAGTGGTTCGGCAATAGGATCTAATTTGGGTCGTTTTCTCGGCTTATCTTATCGCGAAATTACCATGCTTGTTGCCTGCGGAGCAGCTGCTGGAATTGCAGGCGCCTTTAATAGCCCGATTGCAGGAATTGTTTTTGCGGTCGAAATTCTCTTACCAGAGTTTACCATTCCAGCCTTTATTCCGCTATTGTTATCTGCCGCTACTGCAGCAGTAGTCGCTAGAATTTTCTATACACAGCAATTATTTTTTCTGGTTACAGAAGGCTGGCATATTGATGCATTGTTTTATTACGTGCTACTTGCTGGTCTGATCGGCTTATTCTCCATCTATTTTACCAAAGCAAATTATGCAGTAAAAGGATTGTTTTACAAAATTAAACATCCGTATACAAAAGTTGTGGTTGGCGGTTTAATGCTGGGTATGTTGGTTTTTCTCTTTCCCACGCTTTACGGTGAAGGTTATATTACGATGAAGAACTTGTTAAGGGGAGATTACCTGGCCGTCATTAACAATAGTATTTTTCAGGATTACAATACCATTCCTGCTTTGGTTGTATTGTTTACAGTGGTTACCATTTTTATGAAATCGCTGGCAACACTCATTACTTTAGGGGCTGGAGGTAACGGTGGTACGTTTGCGCCAAGCTTAATTATGGGCGGGCTGATTGGTTTTATTTTCGCTTATGTTGTGAATCTGTCTGGCCTGGCGCATTTAAATGTATCCAATTTTATTGTAGCCGGTATGGCTGCTGCTTTGGGTTCGATTATGCATGCTCCGTTAACCGGTATTTTCCTCATTGCGGAAATTACCGGCGGTTACATTTTGATGGTGCCACTGATGATTACTACGGCAATTTCTTATGCTATTAATCGCAGCTCACAAAAACACTCTATCTATACCAAGGTTTTGGCTGATAAAGGCGAATTATTATCTCATGAAGATAAAGATACGACAGTTTTGAACCAGATGAAATTGAAATATTTGATCGAAAAAACGTACCCTCAGTTATATATGAACGATCTGATTGCTGAAAAAATGAACGAGATCGTTCAATCGCATAAAAATATTTGTGCTGTTACCGATGAGTTGGGAGATTTTAAAGGGATTATTTACATAGAAGAGCTTTTTAGCGAAATGGTCAATAATCCTGATAAAGCTAATTTATCAGCCACAAACCTGGTACAACATGCACCAGCTACCATAATGGAAAATGATGATCTGAAAATAGTCTTACAGAAAATGGAACAGGAAAATGCCTGGCTTTTGCCTGTTGTTGACGAAAGCAATGTTTACAAAGGGTTCGTTTCTAAAACTGCGATTTTTAATAAATATAGGGCGCTACTGATGCGGCAGAATGATTATATGAGTTAAAACCCAATCCCTTTAAAAATATCTTTAGCAATGACGGGAATATAACTTACGAAGTTTTGCCGGCCTGTGTGAAGGGAAACTTCGTCAGTTTAATTGTAAATTATTTTTGCAACTCTGGTTGGTCGTTATTGAAAGTTATGCAACAGCATTCTTTGCCTAAACCATTTCACAAATGAGATTGCTTCAATCGATGAAAAATCGATTGAAGCAATGACGGGCGGGAGAAACAACTTACGAGGTTTAGCTGGGCTTGTGCAAAAGATAAATTTAGCCATAAACAACAAAAGCAGGATCAAATCCTGCTTTTGTTTATAATTTACTCCTTGAACTTTTTTACGCTTTAGCAATTACGATCGCTAGTAATTCCTCCTTTAGGGGGCTAGGGGGTATCAACCCTTTTCAGCCCGAACTTCTCAATTTTGCTATATAAATGACTTCTTTGAATATCAATTTCATCTGCTGTTTTTGATACGTTCCAATTATTTTTTTCCAGCTTAAATTTGATAAACTCCTTTTCTGCATGATCTTTATAATCCTGGAAATTATTGAAGCTATCAAAAGATGATGACATGCCAGAGCCGCCGATTGCACCTGCAATTTGAGTGCTGGTTGCTGCGCCGATATTTGTACCACCACCTGGGTTAGCAAAAGCACGGACATCATTTTCTGTAATTACTTTATCACTTAGAATAATTAAACGCTCAATCATATTATGTAATTCCCGTACGTTACCAGTCCACGGCAAAGCTTGTAAAGCTGCCATTCCACCATCATTTATCTTTTTAACAGGCATTCCATAATCACTGCAAATGCTTTCTAAAAAGTTTTGCGCAATCACTGGAATATCGTCTATACGTTCTGTTAAATGTGGAACATGAATATTGATTACATTTAAACGGTGGTATAAATCCATACGGAAGTTGCCGTCTTCAATTTCTTTCAGTAAGTCTTTGTTCGTTGCCGCCAATACGCGTACGTTAACCTCAATTTCTTTTTCACCGCCAACACGGGAAATTTTATGTTCTTGTAGTGCACGGAGCACTTTTGCCTGAGCAGAAAGACTCATGTCGCCAATTTCATCAAGAAATAATGTTCCACCGTTGGCCAATTCAAACTTACCAATACGTTGTTTTACGGCTGAAGTAAATGAACCCTTTTCGTGGCCAAATAATTCACTCTCAATCAGTTCTGAAGGAATTGCTGCACAGTTTACTTCGATAAGTGGACTATCTGCACGATTTGATTTTTCATGTAACCACCTTGCAACTAATTCTTTGCCACTACCGTTTGCACCCGTTATTAACACTCGTGCTTCAGTAGGAGCCACGCGCTCGATGGTTTCTTTAATTTTAGAAATACTGTCAGATTTACCTAAAATTTCTCGGGTTTTACTGGCTTTACGTTTTAAAACTTTTGTTTCAGTAACCAGGTTTCCACGGTCTAAACCGTTACGAACTGTAATTAATAAGCGATTTAAATCAGGTGGTTTTGAAATAAAATCAAAAGCTCCTTTTTTGCTGGCCTCAATGGCTGTTTCAACCGTTCCATGACCAGAAATCATGATGAAAGGTAGATCAGGTTTCAATAATTGCGCCTGTTCCAGCACTTCCATGCCGTCCATCTTATTCATTTTGATATCGCAGAGTACCAGATCGAAATTAGTCCTTTTGATCATTTCAAGGCCGTCGATACCGTTATCAATATCTTCAACGTCGTAATTTTCGTATTCCAGGATTTCGCGTAAAGTGCTTCTTATTGCCCGCTCATCATCAATAATTAATAGTTTGGCCATTTAGTATTTATTCAAGTTGAATGCGAAGATATTATTTTTAAATTAATGTATACTTTTTCCTACAACAATTATCGCTATTAACGGTAAATTTTGAAAAATGTTATAATCTATTTCTAACAGCCATCTGTCCCTTCAATAGAATTGCGAGACGTTCATTAGTTGGTTATTTTTCAGTTGAATACACTTTTTTTATATTCATCTAACTGCGAAGAACATTGATCGAAAATAAGAATTATTCAATTAATCTCATTAAAAAATATAAAAATGCAGGTCTATAAGCCGGGTTCTGTTTTCTGATTGCTCAGAACTTCTATCATTAATCCAGTATAAATGTTGCCATTTATCTCTAACGACCTACCCACTAACATCGGACGGGCAGCCCTACATGCGTTAGCCTATTTGGTCTTTCAACTCCCGGGGTTTACAAACCACTACAGTCACCTGCAATGCTCGTGCGCTCTTACCGCACGTTTTCACCCTTATCCCAACGTAAAGTTGAGACGGTATATTTTCTGTTGCACTAATCCGTGATTCAGGTTTTCAATCCTCAATCCCTTTCCGTTAGAAAGCGGGATGCCCTGCGTTGCCCGGACTTTCCTCTCTTCCGATAAATCGAAACAGCGATAGAACAACCTGCATTTTGCGCAAAGATGCTCGTTTTTAATCAAAAAGGTACTAAGAATTTTGATTATTTACAATTCTGTAGTTGGATAGAAACCTTACTGTACGGAACAAATCCTTGGTTGTTTCCAAATGAATTGGTAATATAAACCATTACCTGTGCAACATCAATATCAGCTAACTCCGGGAAGGCAGGCATTTTTTCCTGATACTCCTTGCCATTGATCATTATTCTCTCAGATATTCCATTCTTAATGATGCAAGCCAAACGGGTTTTGTTGGTTTTTAAAAAAACCGAATCCGTTAAAGGAGGGGCAAGTTTCCCTAAGCCTTCACCATTTTCTCCATGGCAATTCTGACATTTGGTTTTGTAAATATCCTTGCCATTCGATAGGTAATTTTGTAAATTAATAGTCTCCTGATTTTGGCAGGAAATAATTATCGCTATGATAGCAAATAGAAAGATAAAATGGATAATGTATTTGCGCATTAGTGTTTTGTTTAATTTGCCACGGAAACATTGAAAACACAGAAAAATGAAATTTTAATTCCATGTAAATCTGTGTTTCCGTGGCTAAATATTCTATTTTTTGTATTCAGCTAATAAAACAGGAATGTCCTTTTTCAATTGTTCCACCTGATCTTCTTTGGTGCCATCATAAGCGCCCCGGATCCGTCTGTCTTTATCAACTAATACCAGATAACCCTGATGAATATAACCGTCTTTCGCAGTACTATCTTCACCAACAGCTACCAAATAATTTTTCTCTGCTAAAGTATAAACACTGTCTTTGCTTCCATAAAGAAATTGCCATTTTTCGCCATCAACACCTAACTTTTGTGCGTATTTTTTTAATACCGAAGGTTTATCATATTTAAAATCTATTGTATGTGATACAAACATCACCTCAGGATTGGTTTTAAACTCGTTATAAACTGTCATCAAGTTGCGGTGCATCGTTGGACAAATGGTAGAACAAGAGGTGAAAAAGAAATCTGCTACATAAACTTTTCCATCTGTGGCCTTATTGGTAGTAATAATACTATCCTGATTTAAAAAAGCCCAATTGGGAATGGTTTGATAGACCGTATCTATCTTTTCTACACCAGTTGCATCTCTAACCGTTTCTGCATGGCGCTCACCATAAAATGGAAGTTTTTTGTCTTGTTTGCAAGATGAAAGTATAGTAATGGATAACAGACAAATGGCTATCGAAAAAATAATTTTATTCATGATATTTTATTAAAGTGTAAATATACGACCTCTGCTTAGCAGATGATAATTAAAAGTCGTTTTGTTGCTTCATTCTATTAATTTGTGCTTAAAGCAAAGATTTCCGCAGAAAAACCGCTTAGTCTCTGCAGAAATCTTGCAATTTTTAATGCTTATGATGCTCCATATTCATTTTTTCAGAAGGTGCAACATCATATGATTTTAAAACAGAGTCTGATGCTTTGGTTACTTTAATGTAACTGTCTTCAACTTGTCTAACTTTCACCATTTCTGATTTATAGTAATCTAAATCTTCCTGTTCATTTTTGCCCTTAAAGTCATCATTAAAAAGGTGCATCCAATCCATCATACCTTCATCTGCTTTATTTAAGCTGCTAATCAAAGCTGTTATTTTTGCAGCCTCTTCCGGCGACTTTATTTTATTAGATTTTAAAACGGAATCTAACTTCATTTTATTTGACATTACTTTTCCACCATCGATCATCAGTTTATCATGGAGATTAAGTACTTCTTTTTTCACTGCTTTCGAATTTGGTTCTGTTTTGCAAGCGTTAAAAAGGAAAACGATTAAGCATAATCCTAGTGTTATGGTCTTTTTCATATTAATTGTATTTAAAAATTATAAGTAATTCCGACATAAACTTTACCGGCACTCATGGGGTGATCGGTCTCAGCTTCCCATATATTTTTTTTGGATTCCGGCATTCAATGCTACATTCTTATAAAAAATGTCTGCTCCAACACCGCCCATTAAATTGTTCATCACGTACTCGCCTGTATTAGTGCATTCTAACGTTCGCTGTTCGGAAAATAAGAAAGTAAACAATACAATTCTAATCATCTGGATTCCTGGCATAGCCTGATATTGGCAAACGTTGATTCTTGCCGGAATTAAAGGGCTTCATCCAGAACGAAATCTCGGTTGGCGAACGTGAAATTTGACTTAATTAAACCGTTTTTGGTGGGTGGAAAATAGAAATGGAAAGGTCTTTAACTGGCTTTTCTAAGTAAAGACTTTCGGATTTGACAATAAAATAAGGAAGAGGATGGTTGATCGCTAAAATCCGAAATTCAGGATCAACTTCAACAATTCTTTTAAGTGTTTCCTGAATTTGTTTGTTTTTGCCATCTAAATCCTTCAGTTTCTTCGCTAAAAAACATTGTCCGTCGCAATGCAATTCAGGATGTGCTTTATTGATACAAAATACAGAGGTAATATATTCCTTATTCATTTGATAGCCTGAATACACAATCAATTGCATGTAGCAATTTGATATGGTACAGATCACCAGAAAAAATATAAGGGCTTTTTTAAACATTGTATTTCGCCTGCAAATGTACAAACGAAATTGAGGTTGGCAAGGAAAAAGGTTATATGGTATTTGTAAGTTTTATTTTATTAAACTTACTTAAGCATCTATATCTCAATCAGGCCCTGAAATAAATTCAGGGTGACGATCTGGTTATTACTGTTTTTCGATTGAGATTATTAATGCATTTAACTGAGAACGGTCGTCCTGCTGAACTTGATTCAGCATCTATATCGTAGTCAGGCCCTGAATCAAATTCAGGGTGACGATTTGGTTATTACAGTTTTTCGATCGAGATTATTAATGCATTTAACTAAGAACGGTCGTCCTGCTGAACTTGATTCAGCATCTTTCATATCGAATGCGTGTAATAATTTTATTAAAAACCAACTAATGGATAATTGCTATTGCTCAAATAATTATCCCGCAGATTAAGGAGATTTCCGCAGAAGCAAGTAGCAAAAATCTGCGGAAATCATTTTGATCTGCGGGCCAAACCTCTCGCATTACTCTAATCCGTTTGGTATTGATTATATTATAATATAGGCCCTGAACTAAATTCAGGGTGACGATCTGATTATAACAATTTTCGATCTGATTTATTAACACATTTAACTAAGAACGGTCGTCTTGCTGAACTTGATTCAGCATCTTTCATATCCAACTATTATGTTACTTCTATTAAAACCAACTAAAAGCTAATTACAGTTGCTTAAATAATTATCCCGCAGATTTAGGAGATTTCCGCAGAAGCAAATTACAAAATCTGCTAAATCAATTTTGATAGTGCTATTTTATGCTTTTAGCAAGGAAATCTCGGCTAGAAACTTGAAGTCTTTTAAATTGAGTGTATATAATTCAATATTATGGGTAATAGCAGTTGCGGCAATCAGTGCGTCAGGGAGATTGAGGTTATGCGATAACGTATATTGCTCAATCAAATTTACAGCATACCCAGAAATTGCTGAAGAAATAGGCAAAACAAATAGCTTCTCAATATCTTGTTTGATCAATTTAAGTTCAAATTTATTTCTTGCCCCATATAAGAGTTCGGCACATGTAACATCAGAAATTGCAATATTGACCTGACCAATCTTTTTTATAGCATCAATAACTAATGGATTGTTCTTATAAACTTCAATAAATATATTGGTATCACATAAAACCATTATCTCTTCCAGGCTTTGTTTCTCAATTCTTCTGCTTTAATATCATAATCTCTCCAGATACCTGCAGAAAGTGAAAACTCACTGGATTTCTTGACATCATTTAAGTTCGTAATCTTAACTTCAGCATCAATATTTGATGATTTAAGAAAGGACAAAAGCGCATCAATTTTACTTTGTTCCACGTCGCCTTTCAAAATGATCTCTGTCATAATAATTGATATTATAGTGTAAATATAAGAATTTCAAGGATAAATTTAATTTTTGATTGGTTAAGGCATATTTTGCATGTCCTGCTGAACTTGATTCAGCATCTCCATTCAAACAAAAAACCACAGATAAATTTTATTTATCTGTGGTTTTAAATATTAATCTGCGAATCTGCGGCTAGTCTAAGCCTGCAAATCAGCCATTACAGCTTTGATTTTTTCACCCAATTCTTCGTTTACTTTAGCGAAATCAGCACGATCAGCTAATGGTGCATTCACACTGCAATAGAACTTGATTTTAGGCTCTGTACCACTCGGACGAGCAGATACAATACTACCATCTTCAGTTATAAATTGTAAAACATCAGAAGTAGGGTAATCCAATTTAGTTACTTTTCCAGTTACTAGATCAGTTTCCTGGCTTAATTCGTAATCCTTTAATACAGAAACTTTAGAACCACCTAACGTAGCAGGTGGATTCTCTCTGAATTTCACCATCATGGCTTTGATTTCTTCTGCACCAGTTTTGCCTTTTTTGGTCAGCGATACTAAATCTTCTTTATATAAACCATATTCTACATACATATCCAACAAGGCATTGTATAAGCTGGCACCTTTATCTTTGTAGTAAGCAGTCATTTCAGAAATGAAAGCAGCGGAAACAACGGCATCTTTATCACGAACTAAATCGCCGATCAAGTAGCCATAACTTTCCTCACCACCACCAATAAAGTATTTTTTTCCTTCCAGTTCAGTCATTACCTGACCAATGTATTTAAACCCGGTTAGTGTATTATAATAAGTAACATCTTTTTTCTTTGCAATTTCTTCAATCAGGTTTGAAGTTACAATTGTTTTTACAATGAATTGGTTGCCATCTAATTTACCAGCTTCCTGCCATGCTGTTAAAAGGTAATTAATTAATAAACTGCCCGTTTGGTTCCCGTTTAATAAAACCCATTCACCATCGTTGTCTTTCACCGCAATACCTACGCGATCTGCATCAGGATCTGTAGCCAACACTAAATCAGCATCTATTTCTTTAGCCTTATTCATGGCTAAAGTTAAAGCGTCTTTTTCCTCAGGATTTGGATAAACTACCGTTGGAAAATTTCCGTCTGGTTTACTCTGTTCTTCCACAATGGTTACGTTGGTAAAACCAAATTGCTCGAGTGCTTTAGGTACCAAAGTAATTCCAGTACCATGGATAGGAGAATAAACAATTTTTAAATCATGTTGTCTTTTAATGGCTTCAGGAGAAATAGATAGTGCAGTGATACCATCTAAATATAATTTATCTACCGCTTCTCCAATTAATTCAATGTTTGCGTCAACACGATCAAACTTCACTTCATCAATGCTGCTGATTTTATTTACTTCATCAATTACCAATTTATCATCAGGAGAAGTGAACTGACCACCATCTGCCCCGTATGCTTTATAGCCATTATATTCTTTTGGATTATGAGAAGCCGTTAACATCACACCGCTTTTACAACCGAAATGACGCACCGCGAAAGAAAGTTCTGGCGTTGGTCTTAATTCTTTGAAAAAATAAACATAAATGCCATTGGCAGAAAAAACATCAGCGGTAATTTTTGCAAAATAATCTGAGTTATTACGACTATCATGTGCAATGGCAACACTGATTTTCTCACCTGGATACTTATTGTTTAAATAATTTGCTAAACCTTGAGTAGCAGTTCCAATAGTGTATTTATTGATCCGGTTAGAGCCAGCACCCATGATGCCACGTAAACCACCAGTTCCGAACTCTAAACTTTTATAAAAAGAATCAATTAATTCTGTTGTTGCATTCTGATCAACTAAGGTTTGTATTTCAGCCTTCGTTTTCTCGTCGTAATTACCGCCTAACCATTGGTTAATGGTGGCTTGTGTAGATTGGTCAATTGCTTGCATTGAGCTTTTTTTTAATTAAATATCTGGTGTGGAACAAAATTTCGTTGCTGAAGTTTGGTCAAAATTCATTTATTTCGATTTATCCAAATTTTATTTTGTTGAGGATGTTGCTTTTAAGCTTGTTTTGCTTATTTTCACGCCCCGATACAATAATAAAGAAATTCCGGTATTAAAATAAGGCCATCTTAACTTTTTCACAATCTGAATGGAATTATGTAAAGTTTTGGCAGTTTTTATCACAGATAAAATAATAATTAAGTAGATGAAAATATTAAAATTTGGGGGTACATCTGTTGGTAGTCCCGAGCGTATGACGAAGTTATTGGATATCATAAATCCAAATGAAGAACAGATTGTAGTGTTATCAGCCGTTTCTGGAACTACAAATAGTTTAGTAGAAATTTCTAATTATTTTTTAGCCGGAGATAAGAAGAACGG
This sequence comes from Pedobacter sp. N23S346, assembly GCF_048515415.1. Classification (NCBI taxonomy): domain Bacteria; kingdom Pseudomonadati; phylum Bacteroidota; class Sphingobacteriia; order Sphingobacteriales; family Sphingobacteriaceae; genus Pedobacter; species Pedobacter sp. N23S346. Next base: position 666,120 of record NZ_JBLYEE010000002.1, on the reverse strand, counting down.
AAGCACTGCCGTAGAAAATTTATATCAAAAATATAAGGATTTTGTAATTGAACTTTTGCCTGCTGCTGATTTTCAGGAAATGGGAAATGAAGTGATTGATTACCATTTCAGCTTTTTAGCCGTTTTAACCAATGATATTTTTACCTCAATTGAGGAAAAAGTAGTTCTGGCGCAGGGCGAACTATTGTCTACTACTTTATATCACATTTATTTAAAGTCAATCGGAATTGAGTCTGTGTTGTTACCAGCTTTGGATTTCATGAAAACTGATGAAGACAATGAGCCTGATATTCCATTTACCACGAAACATTTAACCCCGCTTCTGGAACAACATAAGGGAAATAATTTATTCATTACACAAGGATTTATTTGCCGCAACAGCTTTGGTGAAGTAGATAATTTACGCCGCGGTGGTAGCGACTATACTGCTTCTTTACTTGGCGCTGCAATTTTAGCTGAAGAAGTTCAAATCTGGACAGACATTGACGGGATGCACAATAATGATCCCCGGGTGGTAAAAGGAACTAAACCAATTGCGCAATTGTCTTTTGATGAAGCAGCTGAGTTGGCTTATTTCGGTGCGAAAATTTTACATCCACAATCTGTTTTTCCTGCACAGAAGTATAAAATTCCTGTTCGTTTGTTAAACACTATGGAGCCATCAGCTGCCGGAACATTGATTACACACAACAGCGAAAAAGGGAAAATTAAATCTATCGCTGCGAAAGACGGCATTACTGCCATTCGTATTCAATCAAGCCGGATGTTATTGGCTTATGGTTTCCTTCGTCGTGTTTTCGAAGTATTTGAGCGCTATAAAACGCCAATCGATATGATCACCACTTCTGAAGTCGCGGTTTCTTTAACCATCGATGAAATTGGAAATCTTCCGAAAATCATTGAAGAGTTAGAAAGTTTCGGAACGGTAGAAGTAGATACCAACCACAGTATTGTTTGTGTGGTGGGCGATTTTGGTTCAGAAAAACATGGCTTTGCCAGCAGGGTTTTAGAAGGTTTGAAACACATTCCAATCCGTATGATTTCTTATGGAGGAAGCAATTACAATGTATCATTGCTTATTCTGAGTGAATACAAAACAGAAGCGTTGAGAAGTTTACATAACAGGTTATTCGAATAAATAGCTTAAATTAGTATTATGAATGAGGTGTTTTTTTTAGTGGAAGAAAGTTTAGAGGGAGGCTATGTTGCCAAAGCTTTAGGCGAATCAATTTTTACAGCAGCTGAAAATATGGATGATTTAAAAATTAATATTAAAGAAGCTGTACTTTGTCATTTTGATGAAGATAAAATGCCTAAAATAATCCGCATTCATTCTGTTAAGGAAGAGCTTTTAACCGTTTAACTATTGATGAAAACACCTCGTGATTTATCGGCTACAGATTTAATAAAAATTTTAAAAAAATTTGGGTACGAGATTACGAGACAAAAAGGTAGTCATATTCGTTTATCGGTTAATGTTGGAGAAGTAACTCATCATGTTACTATCCCAAATCATAATCCTTTAAAGTTAGGTACATTATTATCAATTGTTAATGATGTTAGTGAGTTTTTGAAAATCCCTAAAGCCGATATTTTAAAATAGATTATGCGAATACGAGATAAAAACCGCCAATGATGACCAGCAATCCAATTAGGAAGTGAAAAGCCAGAAAGCTTGAGGGTAATAATCCGTTTTTGTATTTTTTATAGGAATTGAATAATCCCAAGGAAATAATCAGTACAATAAATATGGCGGCTACAATCTTCATTTTTTAATAAATAAGAGAAACAGTACAATCAGAAGCAATACGATAGAGAATCGGATTTTTCCATTGTATTGTTTTTGGGTAATTCTTCCATTCTTTAAATCGAGGTAATTACCAAAGTATACCAACCCAAAGAATAAAATTAATATTATAATAAGGAATTTGAACATGTTCGTCGATAAAGATATATCAAAGTTTAACAATATAGAAACCCCTTTTTACTATTACGATACCGATTTACTGCAAAAAACACTTCGCACTTGTGCAGAAGCAGCAGCGCCGTATCAATTTCACATTCACTATGCCTTAAAAGCAAACTTCAATGCTGTTTTGCTTGAAGAAATTAAGGGTATCGGTTTCGGCGCAGATTGTGTGAGTGCCGGAGAAGTAAGGAGAGCAGTAGAAGTAGGTTTCGATCACCAGAAAATTGTTTTTGCAGGAGTAGGGAAATCTGATAAAGAAATTAATGAAGCATTGGATCTGGATATTTTCTGTTTCAATGTAGAATCTATTCAGGAACTGGACGTGCTAAATGAATTGGCTGCTGCAAAAGGAAAAGTAGCACAGGTTGCTATCCGCATCAATCCAAATGTTGATGCACATACGCACCACAATATCACCACTGGTTTAGATGAAAATAAATTCGGCATCAATTCCTGGGATTTACCAGAATGTGCAGAGACTTTGAAAGCATCTGCAAACCTTAAATTTATCGGGATTCACTTTCATATTGGTTCTCAGATTACCAACCTTGATGTATATAAAAACCTGTGTGTCCGCGTGAATGAGTTTGCCACCTGGTTTGAAGATAAAGGCTTTACACTAAAAGTTTTAAACGTAGGTGGAGGTTTAGGTATCGACTACTATAATCCTGATCATCAGATCCCTGACTTCGAATCGTACTTCAAAATCTTCGATGAATTTTTAGAAGTTAAAGCCGGACAGGAAGTTCACTTTGAATTGGGAAGAGCACTGGTTGGTCAATCGGCGTCACTGATCACCAGAGTTTTATATATTAAAAACGGCAAGAAGAAAAACTTCGTGGTTTTGGATGCAGGAATGACAGATTTGATGCGCCCGGCTTTATATCAGGCATATCATAAAATAGAGAATTTAAGTCGGAAGTCGGAAGTCGGAAGTCCGGAATCAGGTGTTATTAAGTATGATATTGTGGGACCGATTTGCGAAAGCACAGATTGTTTCGGTAAAGAAGTAGAACAGCCTGAATCTTTCAGAGGTGATGTATTTGCGATTCGTAGTGCAGGTGCCTATGGCGAAGTGATGGCCTCGAAGTATAACTTAAGAGATGCAATAAGATCTGTTTATAGCAACGAGATCTAATATTAATCATCAATGTAGGTCGCAAATAATCTAATCTGCGACCTGCATTGATGATTTTTTAACGATTTTCTAAAGCGTTTTTAAAACTTAATGCCTAATGTAAACCTGATGTTAAAGGGTTCTCCTTCAACAAAGAAATAATTATTTCCCGCATACGGAAAATCAGTGGTGATATCACCAGAAGAAATGTAGCGTTTATTTGCTAAGTTATCTGCAATTACCCTTACCCAATATCGTGGATTGGTAAAACTTATGCCTGCATCAAATTTCGTGTAATTTGGCAAGTATACATCCCGTTGACTGATCGCAGAGAGTTTCGAAATACTTGTTTGCCCGGCACTTAACGAAATTTTATTATAGCCCTTTAACGGAATGCTATACTGAATCCAAGTATTGAATATTTGTTGTGGTACATCAGGCATTTTTTGTCCAACAATAGAAGGATTATCTGGTGTAGGATCAAGGTTGTTATCTTTTGTAATTTTCGCATCCACGTAAGTGTAATTTGCCACTAAAGAAAGGCGGTCGGTAATATTCCCAATCACATCTACTTCTACACCATTGCTTACCACTTCGCCCAATTGCAGATAATAGGCAGCAGCGCCAGCCGCAGCGGTATAACTTCTAAAATCTCTTGCAGATACATTCTGTTTAGCCGAATGGAAACCACTTAGTGTAGTTAACAGCTTTCCATTAAACCAGTTCTTTTTGAAACCAAGATCGAAACTATTTCCAAATTGAGGGTCTATAGCCCGTGTCCCGGTAACTGTTCGCTGGCCTGCTGTGGTACCATCTGTGGTTGCGGTTACTACTTGCCCGGTTTGTGGAACGAATGATTGATCATATAAAAAGTAGATCGATGAAGTAGAATCTGGTGTAAAGGTTAATGCTAAGCGAGGCGAAAATGCATGTTGCTTGTAATAATCAGGCGCCCGAGGTCCTCTTGTAGTAGTTAAAATATTCCTGTTGCGATATTCAGTATAACGCGCACCAATGGTCAATAGAAATTTATTGAAGGCGATGTTATCATAAATGTATGCCGCAGTATAATGAATTTTATTTTCCTGTCTGATGGATCTTTTTGTTAAGGCAACAGTATTCGGATCTACATTGTAATTTGGGTTGTTCCGGTCGAAGGCAAATGAATTACTTCCATAATAAGTCGATAATGAGTCTTTTCCTGTGGTATAATCGCCCCCAATTAAAAGCGTATGCTTAAACAGCCCGGTGTTGAATTTACCATTCAAGAACAAATTGGTGTTGTAAGTTTCCCCTAACACATTTGAGTTGCTGGATATGCGCCTGGTATTACCCAGATTATCAAAACTGATTGAAGTTCTGTTATTTGCAGAAACCATATACCATTGTGTGGAAGGTGCTTTGACATAATTAGACTGCGAGGTTAACTGCCAGTTCGAATTAAATTTGTGAACGGCAACAAACCTTCCGGTATGCGTTTGTGCCACGCTTAACGGAAGACCCAAACCTGCGCTGTAATTTACGCCGATTGGATCTTGTAATACATCATTATCCTGGCGGAGCTTATTGATCGATGAACCATTTTTCACTTCGCCACGAATGTAATTGTATTCGGCAATCAGGTAAGTTTTCGGACTAAAATTATACTGAAGTACCGGAGCAATCACATATTTCTCCGTTTTCATATGGTTCAGGTAAGAATTCTGACGCTGGTAGGCCGCATTGAAGCGATAAGAGAACCCTTTATCCAATGCTTTACTGCCAATATCTACTGTTGACCGAAAAAGATTATATTTGCCTCCCGTGAGTTGCACATTCAAGAGCTTTTCTTTTGGCGCTTTGGTAGAAATGTTTAATGTTCCACCAGGTTCACCAACGGCACTTATAAATCCCGCAGGGCCTTTTATAAATTCAAGATTTTCAATTAAAGCTTCATCATCGAGGGTAGCACCGAGCACCAGTCGGCTGGGCATTCCATTGATGGTGGTAGATGCATTAAAACCCCTGATCTTGATGGATGCAGAATTATCAAAAGGAGAACTATTATATCCAAAATAGATTCCGCTGGCATTTCTCGCCATATCTTTTAATTGAAAACTTCCTTGCTGCTGTATAAGTGCTGCAGAAATGCTGATGATGTTTTGCGGCATTTGAAGTAGTGGAATTTGCATTCTAAGCGCTCCAGATAAGGTGTCTTTTCTTAATTTAGCCGCCTTTTTTCCAGCGATGCTGATTTCTCTCAGTTGCTGCGTCCGGTTAGAATCTAATGTAGATTTTGTTTTGCTTTGCTGTTGTGCAAATAGGTGTGGAATGTAAATAAAGATGATTAAAGAGAGGTAAAGTTTTTTTTTCATTTCTGTGCTTTTGTTAAATTGATGGTAATTGAGTTTATAATTCTGATTTAATTTTTGTACTTAGGAACAGGATAGAAGCAGATATAAACAAAAGGCCTAAAATGCTAATTATGATGTGCTTACTTTTGCCTGGCATTGGCAACATTTCAAATTTCGGTAGATGATGCAAGTCGGATAGGCTTAAATTTTTGTTGTGAATGATATATTCCGTCATGAAATCAACCCAGGTTTTTTGAAATCTATTCACCTGATTTTGATAGGATAGGTAGTCTGCTAATCCAGTTTCAGCTATTGAATTCAGCAAGTACTGCGTTTTAGTTGCGGGGTTTATCCAGCTTAAATTGGCAGAGATTGCATTTTGCTTTTGAGGATATCGATTGTAACTTTCTATCGCACTGGTCATCTTTCTCCCTAAGAGATCGTAATAAGCAACGAAACGAACAGTGCTATTTTCACTGGTATCTGCAGCAGTTTTTAAGTTGTTGTATTTCGGATTATTGAGGTAAAAAGTATCAATTAGCTTCTGTTTAGGCATCGCCCAAATGGCTTCGCTATTCTCTCTTAAAGCAACGGCTTCATCAGTTTTTAGCGGAATAGGACAAGATTGGCGGACCATTGCATTTGTAATCGCCGGCAAGACAAGGAGAAAAAAGCACCACGCTGCCAGGAGATAGAGTGCGTTCGCAGCAGAACTCTGGCCGAGCCTGATCAAAAGTAAACATGTCGAAAACCAAAATAACAGGTAAGCAGTTACCGTGCTCAGCCACAAAACCGAAGTGCTCCAATCAAAGGAGCTTAATATAGCATCACTAATGATCCCGATAATGCTCAGCATCCAGGCCAATATAATAACCAGTATAAAACGAAAGCTTAGTTTGTAAAAGATGATGTGTTTAAAATGCATGCCTTGTACGGCCAATAGCCGATCGGTTTGTTGTTCTTTCTCTTTCGACCAGGTGTTATAAGAAAGTGCGATAGCAAGCAAGGGAAGAAGATAAACGATCACGTAGGCAAGATCGAAATTGCCGGAAGCAAGCATTTCGGGGTTGGTAATTTCTGCATTAGGTGCCTGTACGGTATTTCGCCTCCTGGAAATCACATCATAATAAGGTAACAAATCCCGCTGACCCACAGATAACGACATCAATTTTGCTGGCCGATGCACAGCATTTAGCGGATTTCGATATTCAATCACCGAAGGAATTCCTGCCTGCGTAAAACTGAGCTTTCCTTCAGCAGTGGTGGTATCGGCTGTAAAACTGGCTGCGATTTCCTTAAATTTCTTTTGATAGTTTTGTTCCAGACTATCAATAGCTGTGATTTGTCTTTTAGTAAAATGGTGACCATAATAAATACTATACAAACCTGTTAAAAAGAAAAAAGCAATCAGGCACAACACTAAACGCTGCCTGCGAAGCATCCGCAATTCGAATAAAAATACCGTTTTAAGCAGGTTCATAATTTTGGGTTAAAGAACGTGAAGCAACAAACTGGAGAAATACGGCAAGAAGAATAATCCACCCCATTAAAGAAAATAAGGCGGTTTTATTTAATTTTAAGACTTTGTTAACATTAGGAAGCGGATCATTAAATTCTTTAAGCTGCGCAAAGTATTGCGGACCAACGGTATATTCTCCCTTTACATCTTTACTATGCATGGCCAGTTGCATATTCAGCTTCTTAATTAAATGATTGCGATAGACCTGTGCCTGTTTAAAAAAATACTGATGATGGTAATAGTCTGTGCCAGATAAAGCCATAGAAAACCGCTTGATAGAAAGAAACGGGTTAAATATTCCTGCTATATTTAGAAAATGCTGCTGTTCATCAAATTGATGTTCTACCTGTGCTAAATAATAATTAAAAGCCATGGTGCGATAATCTTCGTGGTATTGCAGCGTTAAGCCTTCAATATTAAAGGGCAACTCTTGAATAGAATCTACATGATATTTTTTAAGAATATTTTTAACAAAACGATCGCCACGTGCTGTGTAGGGATCATGGCCGTTCATTCCCTTTCGGTAGCCTTGTTCAACCAGATCAGTAAAACTTGCACGAGACATTGGCGGATAACTGCGATCTGCCATCCCCGTTAATAATTTTGGTAAAATAATACTCATCAAAATCCAGCAACTCAAAGCAGTCAAAAGCGCTTTTCCCGAATTACTGCTACATGCAGAAACCAGCGTGCCTAACAAAACGGTAAAGAAAAAATACATTAGAAATGCAAGGATTAACCAGAGTAATCTCGGAAGCAGATTGGTAAAATCAGTAGAAAGGAAGAGCATTAAAATCATCAATAGAAAAAACGGGAACACCAATACCACAATAAACAGGTAATTAGCAATTGCCTTCGCCCAAATTAATCTTGAAGTACTCAAGCCTTGAGCCAACAGCATTTTTAAAGTGCCGTTCTCTTTTTCGGTGGTGATGCTGGTTGCTGTAATAAATAAAATAAGTAGTGGAATCAGCAATTGCAAAATCAAGGCAAGGGTAAGCCGGCCGAAACGCATGGAGCCATCATTTCCTTCTGCATTAGCTGCATTAGGTTCGTGTTGCACGTGGGCTTCAACACGATAGATATTTCCTGCATAATCATCTAAGCCAGTATCAAAAACATTTAACAGGTTGATGGATTTAAAAAGGTAAGTTCCAAAGTGAGCAGCATCGTGCGGATTACGTTGTTGATGTTCCCATTGGTGTCTGAAGAGCATATTTGCCGCTGTTCTCTGTTTATGTGCCGATTGATAATCCAGAAATGTACAACCTGTGGCAACAATGAAAAGCGTCCAGATCATCATAGCTGATATGAACATAATTTTGTTTCGATAAACCACCAGCAACTCTTTTTTAATCAGCATCTGCCAAATCGAAAAATCCATTTTTTTCATTAAAGATTATTTTTAATAACGCATCAAAGTTGCATTATATTTTACATATTTGCAACTACATTGCATTTACTATTTCGAATTCAGGCATGATTAAAGATTTTATCCGCAGAAGAAAGTATCCTTTTTATAAGCAGCCAGATGCTATGGATTGTGGTCCGGTTTGTCTTAAAATGATTGCCGGATATTATGGTAAAAACTTTTCTATGCAACACCTTAGGAAGTTGTGTAAAATCGGGAAGCAGGGGACTACTATGCTTGATCTGATTGATGCAGCAGAAAATATCGGTTTTAAAACGATGGCTGCCGAATTGGAATATAACAAACTAAATAAACTACCGCTACCATTTATAGTGCATTGGCAAAAAGAACATTATGTAGTAGTTTATGAAGTAAATGATGAATCAGTTTATCTGGCTGATCCGGCGCTTAATGGTAAAATCGAATTAAACGCTACCGAATTTTTAGCAGGCTGGGGTATCAATGATAATAACCAGATTGGACGTGTATTATTGCTGGAACGCACCGCTGCATTTGATGAAATGGAAAGCAAGCCAGATTATAAAACCTCCCTGTGGAACCTGGTTCCTTACCTAAAATTACACCGTAAAGGTTGGTTTCCTATAGCAGTGAGCTTAGCATTGGCCAGTGGTTTTTCGCTAGTTATTCCGCTGCTTACACAGATGATTGTAGATAAGGGTATTCAGGGAAAGAACACCAACCTGTTACTCTTAATCTGCTTAGGTCAGCTCATGCTGTTTTCTGGCCGGATGCTGATGGATTTTGTACGCGGACGGCTACTGTTTAGAATTGGCGCGAGAACGAGCATCACGATGCTTAAAGATTTTCTGGCGAAACTGATGAAACTGCCTTTCTCATTTTTTGATAACAGGCAGGCAGGAGACAATATGCAGCGGGTGAATGATAATCAACGGATAGAGGAATTCCTGACCAATTCGCTCATCAATTTTATTTTATCGGCCATTACTTTGTTGGTGCTTGGTGGCGTTTTACTTCACTACAACTGGCAGATTTTCTTGTTATTTATTGTGGGCGCTGGCATTAGTATAATCTGGTCAAACTCCTTCCAGCAGAAAAGAAAAATCATCGATCAAAAAAAATTCAAGGTGCTTTCAGCCAATCAGCAACTCCTCCTGGAGATTTTTTATGCCATGCAGGAAATCAAATTAACCGGCAGCGAGGAAGAAAAAAAGCAGCTTTGGGAAAGCCTGCAAGATCAATCTTTTGATCTTAAACTCGAAGCTTTACAACTCGATCAGCGGATGCAGGGCGTTGGTGCTTTTATCAACGAAGTGAAAAACGTACTGATTACTTATGCAGCAGCCATGTTGGTGATCCACGACCAGGTAACCTTAGGTGGAATGCTGGCAATTACCTATATCTGCGGTCAGTTGAATGCACCGGTTAATCAGCTGGTCGAATTTTCGAGGGTTTCTCAGAATGCGAAATTCAGTTTGCTGCGCATAGACGAAGTACAGCAGGAAGCAGAAGAAGATTCTGGAGTGGAACAAGAATTAATAGCAAACGGGCCAGTAGACATTTTACTGAATCAGGTATCCTTCCGCTACGGGAGCAAACATAGCGCCCTCGTTTTAAAAGATGTTAGCCTGAACATCCCTGCAGGAAAAGTAACCGCCATTGTAGGTACCAGTGGCAGCGGGAAAACAACACTCATCAAGCTCCTGCTCAAATTTTATGCTGCTACTGATGGAAATATTAAAATTGGTAATCAGAAAATTGAAGCCATTAATGCCAGATCATGGCGGAAACACTGTGGAGTGGTTATGCAGGATGGGTATGTTTTCATGGATACCATTTCCAATAATATCTTCGCCGGCGCAGAAACTAAAGATCTGAACCGCCTTTACGAAGCCGCTAAAATGGCGAATATGCATGCTTTCTTTATGAAGATGCCATTTGGGTACGAAACTGTAGTTGGGAGGGATGGTTATGGCCTAAGTGAAGGCCAAAAACAGCGTTTACTGATCGCCAGAATGATTTACCGCAATCCTGATTATGTTTTCCTGGATGAAGCCACTAACTCCCTTGATGCGCAGAATGAACTTTCCATTGTAAATAATTTAAATACTTTTTTTAAAGGTAAAACGGTGCTGATAGTAGCCCATAGGCTTAGTACGGTAAAAAATGCAGATCAGATTGTGGTACTTCAACAAGGTGAGATTAAAGAGGTGGGTACACACCAGGAACTGCTTCAAATCAAGGGGCACTATTATCACTTAATTAAAAACCAACTGGAGCTGGGGCAATAATATTTCATTAACCTATAAACTACTTTATGTCCATCAAAATATTCCCTTATTCATTAGTTCGATACGCAGGTCTTAGTTACCAGGCATTCGATCAACTTACCTTTCAGCCAGGTAAAAATTTAATTGAAAAGCATCAATACCATTTACAGAAAAGAGATGAACTAAGAAATATTTTATGTGATGCTCTGTTTCCGATAATCAGTGAACAAACCGACGATCAAATAAGGCAACAACTCATCAATATTAAACGTAAAATTTTTAATAATAAAAAAATAAGTGTAGAACAGTTGACGCTACTGGGAGAATTAATGGCTATGGGATTTTCTGAATGCTTGCAAGCTTACTTTTTAAACGAGGCCCTACTAGAAACTTTTTTTGAGGTGAATGAGCCATTATTCAAACTTGAAATTGGATCACACCGGCAAATCATCCAACAGATGGTATTAAAGCCCGAACTGCAAAATGGTTTGATGTTGTCGAGCCCGGTTTTGTATACACAATTGAATGACTTTATTAAGAAAGATTCAGACAGCTTTAAGCAAAAAGAGCTACGGATGGAATTCAGTCTGTTGCGCTACCTTAGCCGCATGGCTTTCAAAACTTCGCCATTTAGCAGTTTTACCTATACTGGAATCATGACCACCGCCGTTGATCTCATAGATCATCATCCATTTAAGATCCATGCAGTACAAAGCAGGTTAAAGTTGAATAATATTCTTTTTGAATACCTGCGTTCTATATGGAAGCAGCATCCTATACTAAACGAATACCTGCTGCTTAAAATTAATATTACAACCGAAATCAAGGATGATAAAATCCAATTTCTAACCAATTTCAATAATATTGAATCCTTTCAGCAGCTAACAGCCAATGGTATACCGTTATTGGTAATCAATTATCTGCACAGCACAAATCAGCCAGTTACTTTAGAGATACTGATCACCTATTTATTGGATCATGTGGAGCAGGTAACCCACGAAACACTCAAAGCTTATTTAATTAAATTGATAAATACTGGTTTATTGGATTTTGGGTTTGGCTTTTCGGGAATGGATGAAAACTGGGATGTTAAGCTGTTGGTGTTTTTTAAATCAATACCAGAAAATAGTTCATTCATTTCTCCTTTAATTGATCTTTTTCAAACAATTCAACTTCACCGAGATAGTTATGCTTCGGCTAAACCTACTCAACGGTATGAAATTTTGCAACAGGCAGAAAATCATGTGAATAGCGTTTTTCTCCAATTACAGAAAGATGCAGGATTGCCCTATTACAGTAGTGCAGAGGAAAAGAAAATCATTGATGTGGACGAAAAACAAGATCACCAGTCTTTCCTCACCAATGGCTTTCTTCCCTATTACTTTTCTGCACGCAATATTTTCTTTGAAGATTGTTTTATAACAAATACGGAGGTACTGCCCGAAGCGGGAGTTTCTGATTTCGTATCTAAAGTAAACCAGCTTACTGAACACCTGCTTCCTTTAGATGTGATGCGTAACGAGCGCATCAAAATGCGGGATTTTTACCTTTCGCACTATCGAAAGCATAAAAAGGTTAAGGTGACTGAGTTTTACAGGGATTATTATTTCTATGTTAAAAAGCCAGAGAAAGTGCAGGCTAAAGACAATGAGCAGGCAGTAACCAACACAGCGCTGTGGAAAGCAGCAGTTTTATTAAAATTGCAACAGCAGGATACCTCAGGTGGAACGCTTGATTTGACGGCTGCTTTCTTTTCAGATCAGCCTGCTGAATCAGATCTGGGATTACTTTCTTCAGTAGGAGCTTTTGTACAGTTTTATCGACGCGAAGATCAGATTTTCGGGGTAATCAATTCGCTTTTACCGGGCATGGGCAAGGTAAGCGGACGGTTTCTATCGCTGTTCGATTCAAAAATACAAGCGGAATTTGTAATGCATAACGAGGCTATAGAACCTGATGTAATTAAAGCAGAGCTGAATGATGCTTCAACTTTTAATGCGAATATTCATCCTGCCTTGCTTAAACACGAACTTGCGCTTCCATCAGGGAATAATATTTATCCTTTTGATCGTCAAATTAAGGTTGGCGATTTATCAGTTTGCCTGAACGTTGATCACAACTCCCTTGAACTTAGACTTGGCGATCAGAAAATTTACAGTTATGACCTAAGTCTGGAATCCTTTTATAACCGCTCGAATTTATACCAATTATTGGCTCATTTTAATCCTGATGCCCGAATTTCGTTCCAGCCATTTATTCAATTGATAGACCAGTATTCTCAAAGCAAATTTAAAGATGGGGAACCTGATGTTTACTGCCTGCCTAGAATTACCTACGAGGAAACCGTGATTATCAGAAGAAAAACCTGGCGGATAAAAACAGCCATTATACCTGTACAACAGCAGTTAGAGAGAGATTTTGAGTATTTCATTCGGCTAAACAGCTGGTTTGAATTGCAGAAAATACCAAAACAGATTTTTTTGTTTTTGAGAAAACGTGCCTATCAGAATAAGGTTGCTGATGGTGTAATAGCACAAAAGGAAGGCCTGCACGATGATTATAAACCGCAGTACATTGCTTTAGATAAGCCCTTGTTTGTGATCATGTTCAAACGCTTATTGGCAAGAGCCGGAAATTATATTACGGTTGAAGAAGTACTTCCGGTACCAGCAGATGGTGGGGTAAAGGAATATTTAATACAGTGGTATAATGGGTAGCGAAATAGAACAACCTGTTTATACATGGCTGGGTATGCATATTTTTTATGACGGTGATGTTGATGAGCTTTTAAAAAGGTCGATTGCACCTTTTGTAAGTCGATGGAAGAGTTTTTTATCTCCCATTTCACCTTGGTTTTTTATCCGGTATTGGGAAGGTGGAAGTCATATCCGTTTAAGGTTTCAAGCTGAACCAATTTACCATGAGCAAATTATTGAAGCATTAAATCGTGATTTTTTTCAATTTCAGTACGCGGAATTTAAAGTGGAGAAGGTTTTAACTGTGGATTATCTCCCAGAAATTAATCGATATGGGAACGAAGAGAGTATTCTTTGGGCCGAACAGCATTTCGCTATTTCATCAGCCTGTATTTTAAACTGGCTTTTGATCAGAAACACAACCAGTCAGATTCTCATACAAGCCATCAGGCTCCATTTAACACTGTTGTTTTGTACCCAATGGAAACTAGAAAAATTGATCACCATATGCGATTTTTTCATAAAAGGATGGCTGCCAAAATTATATCGCCCTGAATTTTCGATTGAAACAGAAAAGCAATACTGGCTCAATCAGTTTGAACAAGCCTTGTCTCCAAAAAAAGAATTACTGTGTTTAGCGGCTGAAGCTTTTTGGAAGGAATTGAATGAAGACACTATCGCTGATGAATTAGCAAAATACAAAACAAGCAACCTGGAAATGATGAATCAGTATAAAAATGCAGGATTTAACGAGTTTAAACTCCAGGAAATCATATCAAGCCTGATGCATATGACCAATAATCGCCTTGGCATTGCAAACCAGGAAGAAGCTTACCTGATGTATGTCGTGAAAACCTGTATCAATGCTATTCGTCAAACGAACCATTCAAATTAAATTCATGTTTACAACTGCCCAGATTGAAATTTTTACCAAACATCTGAACGAAATCAGAGACGATTTGCTATCAAATAAGAAAGAAACTGCAGATGAAGCCTGGTGGCCAACGCCATATTATGTCAGCCCAATAGACTATGCATTTGAAGAGCGCTATGATATTTTCAATGGCAATTGTGGCATCGCTTTATTCTTTTTAGAACTTTATCGTTTTGATCAGAACGAAGCGCACCTCCATTTAATAGATAAGGTAATGAACAGAATCTTAAGATCTACAGCTATTCTGAAGCCGAAGTTTTTTGCTATGTATACAGGAATTGGCGGGGTAATTTATACCAATCTGAAGATTTTTGAAGTTACAGGAAATCAAAAATATTTAAATGCTGCATTGCACTTAACATTAGACCATCAACAACAGCTTAGTGATGGGCTTTCGAAAGCAGACTTGCTAAGTGGCTACACCGGAAATTTACTCGTTTTCACCTTGCTTTATCACCATAGTCAGAACGAGCAGGTTAAAAGATTGATAAACTTGCTTTTAGATCGCCTTGTTAACGAAGCGCGTGTATCAGAAACTGGGTTAAAATGGGATTACAATCAATCAAAAAAATCATATGATAGCATGGCTGGTTTCTCCCATGGTGCATCTGGTATTGCATATGTTTTGATGCAGTTAAGTGTTTATTTTGATGCGCCGGGTTTACTGTATCTGGCGGAAGAAGCATTGGCTTATGAAATGCAATACTTTCACGCTCCAGCTAAAAACTGGCTTGATCTGCGCATCGGGAATTATAACCTGTCAAAACCAGGGGCACATCTTTGGCAACTTGATACTTTTGTCTCTGATATGGCAGGCGTAAATGCCTGGGCACACGGGGCTGCGGGGGTAGGTTTATCAAGAAGTTTGGCTTTTGAATTCACCCAAAATGAAATTTATTCAAAACAGTGTGAAGATGCATTGGAAAGGTGTTTATCAGACCTTGAAAAATCAGCCCGACCAGATTTTACCTTAGTTAGTGGTTACTTGGGCATGATCCCTTTATTAATGCGGTATAAGAATAGGCAAGGGGTTAATGATCAGATTAGTAAGATGGTTGGCGGAGCCATAAAACAATACCAGAAAACAAATAACTACAGTGAATATCTATCCTGCGGAGAACATGATTACGGACTTTTTTCCGGGAAAGCAGGAGCAGGGTATATGCTTTTACAACTGTTGTTAGGTGATCAATTCGATTCGGTAGCAGCGCCAAGACTGCCTATTCCTGAAAAAGTAATAAATCTGGATAAAAGATTTTCAATAGGTGAGATTAAAAAACAGATTTTTTCATCTTATTACCGGCGAACAATTCAAAAGGTTGAAAGGGTTGATATCAATTTAACCGCTGTATATGAGGTTCAAAATATAGATGAATTTAGTCAAGTGTTATCAAACCAAATTGACCAAATAGAACGAAATAATGATGAGATCAGGCAATTATTCGAGTTGGAATCAGAAATTTTGAAATTATGGAAATTCCATAAAGGTTATTTCAGCTACCAGCAACGAAACATTTACCTTAATAGTAAAGCGGAAGAAGCCAATTTATTATGTGATGGTGATTTGGTTGAGCTTACATTAAGGTTGAATGATCATGTGAGGTATCATGGCGATGATGCAAATTCTGGCGGTTTCTTATTGGTCTGTAATGGGCAGGGCGTTGAAGAAAAGCAAATTGGGATATTTCCTGCTATCATCATTAAGCTATTGAGTACCAGCGAATCAAAAATCTTCGTACTGGTGGAGAAAATCGCTAAAGATTATTTTGATTCAAATGCCCGCAAAGCACAAATCACTCAAAAGATATTACAGCAAATTCGATTGTTGCTAAAAAGTGGCTTTGTAAGTTGTATGAAATAAACAAGGCGCCATCTGGCGCCTTGAACTTGAACTAATTAACTAGCAGATTACCGTGGTACATCTTACCGGTGGGGTATGATGGTCATCTGTTTGTTCTGTGTGTGTAGGTTCAGATACATTACCTAAACCACCCGATAAACGCATCGCAACTTCACTGTCGATACTCGTTACAAAACTTTCCAATTGAAGGTCTTCTAAATTCAATGTGATTTTTTCTGGTTGATTTTTCATAAAATAAATAATTAAATATGACGCCTACTGGTGGTTACGGGGTTTCGGCTTATCCCCGGTTGCAACACCACTAAGATACTTAATTGCAACAATGTTGCAAAATATAAATCATTTATTTCGCAACATTGTTGCAAATAATTTATTTATGAAAAATCGATACCAAATTAATGTTAGTTTAGGTAGTAATATTTGGGAAGAAAAGATGAGCAATAGAAAGGAAATGTGGAGTTTATTTTCGCTTTCCGGAAGCGATAAAGATAAATGCACCAGCAATCAGGATGATACCACCAACATAGGGTGGCCAGGCAACAGATTTTTGTCTGTCTGCAGAGATTTGAATTGGACCAGCATCCACTATTTTTTCTTTTTTAGTATAGGAGAAGCCAGTCCAGATCAGCATTGCGATGCCAGCGATAATTAATACGAGTCCTACAGTTCTGTTCATGATTTTGTATTTAGTTTAAAATCTAAACAACTAGGTAAAGTTTATGTTTTTATTCGTCAAAGAAATCGACCAGTCCACCGATAAAATATTCTTCTATTCCATCTGTAAAGTCTTTATAGTCTTCTTCCGGAATATTCGTTTGTCTGAATTCCAGTGAAGTTCCTTCTTTATCCGGATGAAGTTTCATTGTTACAATAGAAGGCTCACCATCTTCGCCAAAATACCATTGTTGAACAATTTTTTTGTTGGTTTCGAACTCCAGGTTTTTACCTACAATATCACCATCCCAAAACGAAAATTCGGTATCGGGTTTTTCTTCAAATTCAACTTCAGCACCCGTCCATAGTTTAATACTAATGTCTTTTGTAAGTGCTAAATAAACTTCTTCAGGTGTTGCAGGTATGTAGGCGTATTTTTTATAGTCCATTCTGGGGCAAGATTTATAGGATTTTAGGATATTCAGGAAAATAAAATCCTGTATTTTTAATTTTAAGTTATTGTTTAAAGGGATAATTATTTAGCATTAAAATTAGATAGCAGCAATAAAATAAATAATATTATTCATCTAGCAAATCACTACGCTTCTCGAGGCTTGATCTATACTGGTTTATGATAGGATTATCTTTTTAAATTGTAAACTTATAGCGCCAAAATTAATCAATAATCCGATATTGAAATTATAAGCAACAACATAATTTTTTGCTTGAACTAAATGCGCTTTTTCCATATTAAAATATGCTTTGTACGCTTAGATCCTGCTAATCACAAAAATCATGTTCTTTATTTAAACGCATTTAACCCGGTCACATCCATACCAGTAATTAGTAGGTGTATATCATGTGTACCCTCATAGGTTACTACCGATTCTAAGTTCATCATATGGCGCATAATGGAATATTCTCCTGTAATGCCCATTCCGCCGAGCATTTGGCGTGCATTACGAGCGATATCCAAAGCAATTTCTACACTATTTCTTTTAGCCATCGAAATTTGTTCGGCGGTAGCACGGTTTTCGCTTTTTAGCATCCCCAAACGCCACACCAATAGTTGACCTTTAGTAATTTCGGTAACCATTTCGGCCAGTTTTTTCTGTTGCAATTGAAATCCACCAATTGGTTTACCAAACTGAATACGTTCTTTTGAATAGCGTAAAGCAGTATCATAACAATCCATTGCAGCACCTAAAGCACCCCAGGCAATACCATAACGTGCCTGATTTAAACAACCTAATGGTCCTTTCAAGCCACTGATTTCCGGAAAAACATTTTCTTTTGGAATCTGCACGTTATCGAAAACCAACTCGCCGGTTGCCGATGCCCGTAAGCTCCATTTATTGTGCGTTTCTGGTGTAGAAAAGCCATCCATACCACGCTCTACAACCATTCCTCTTATTTTTCCAGCTTCATCTTTCGCCCAAACTACTGCGATATCTGCGAATGGAGCATTGCTAATCCACATTTTAGCACCATTCAGGATATAGTGAGATCCAACATCTTTTATATTGGTAACCATTCCACCAGGATTTGAACCATGATCCGGCTCCGTTAATCCGAAGCAACCCATCATTTCGCCACTGGCTAATTTTGGTAAATATTTTTTTCGTTGATCTTCGCTACCATAGGCGTAAATAGGATACATTACTAATGATCCCTGAACAGATGCGGTAGAACGAATGCCGGAGTCGCCACGCTCAATTTCTTGCATCAGAATGCCGTACGCTGTATAATCTAAACCAGCACCACCATATTCAACCGGAATTGTTGGTCCGAAGGCACCAATTTCCGCTAAACCTTTAATTAAATGTTTTGGAAATTCCGCCTTCTGAGCATAATCTTCAATAATCGGACTCACTTCTTTTTTAACCCATTCTCTCGCAGTTGCACGGATTAATTTATGCTCGTCCGTTAATAATTCATCTAATAAATAATAATCAGGAGCCTCGTAAAGGTCTTTTTTGGTTGATCTGCTCATCGTCGTTTTCCAATCTGGTTAAGAAATAGCGTTCATTTCAAAGGTAACAATTTACCGCAATGGGTATTATATTCATGAATAAAAATTTAATTTTACAGCATACAAAATATAGATGAGCCATTTTAAACAAACCGTTGCTTTAAAAGATGTGAAATGCTTTGCCTTGCATGGCTATTATCCTGAAGAACAATTGATCGGGAATCATTTTGTGATTGATTTAACTACCGAATTTACACCGCAAGGTTTTGAGGATGAACTTAGTCAAACAGTTAATTACGAAGATCTTAATTCGATCATCACGGAAGAAATGAAAAATACGCAAAAGCTTTTGGAAACCGTTTTGAAGAACATTATTTCAAAAGTTATGGAGATATATCCATTTGTAGAAAAGATAGAGGTGAGCATCAAAAAACTCAATCCGCCTATGCCCGGGCAAATCGGACATTCATTTGTTAAACTTACTTACACCTCAACATCAGCCAATTAAAATGGACTTTACCAAAATAAATTCAGAGATTTTACAGGAAATTAAACTGGCAATCGGCCCGGAAAAAGTGTTTACAGATGCTGAAAGCCTGGATAATTACAGTCACGATGAAACGGAAGACCTGCGCTATCAGCCTGAAGTGGTGGTAAAACCGACTACTGTTGATGAAATTTCTGCCTTATTAAAAATCTGTAATCTTCATCATATTCCGGTTACCCCTCGGGGCGGTGGCACGGGATTGAGTGGCGCTGCTTTACCGATATATGGCGGCGTTTCCTTATCAATGGAAAAGTTCAAATCAATTATAAATATTGATACTGAAAATTTACAGGCCACGGTTGAACCTGGTGTGATAACAGAAGAATTTATCAACGCTGTTGGAGAAAAGGGCCTGCTTTATCCGGTAGATCCAAGTAGTAAAGGTTCATGTTTTATTGGCGGCAATGTTGCTCACGGTTCCGGCGGACCAAGAGTGGTGAAGTATGGTACTATTCGCGAATATATTTTAAACCTGGAGATTGTCTTACCTAATGGTGATATCATCTGGACGGGTGCTAATACATTAAAATATGCTGCTGGTTATAACTTAACTCAGCTGATGATTGGATCGGAAGGTACATTAGGCGTAGTTACTAAGATCGTAACTAAACTCTTGCCTAAGCCTACTCAATCAGTCTTGATGATGGGTTCTTTTGCTACCAACGAAGAAGCCTGTGCAGCTGTTTCTGCGATTTTCAGGGCGGGTGTTACACCATCGGCCTTAGAATTTATGGAGCGAAAAGGAGTGGAGTGGGTAATTAAATTCGATGATATTAAATTTGACTTGAAAGATGGTGTTGCTGCCTTATTAATGATTGAATTTGATGGTGACGATTTGGATGATATTTTCAAGAACTGTGAAAAAACAAATATCGTTTTAGAACAACACAACTGCTCTGATGTTCTTTTTGCAGACACCGCTCAACAAAAAGAAGAACTCTGGCGAATGCGCAGAACAATGGCAGAATCAGTAAAAGCGAATTCAGTTTATAAAGAAGAAGATACAGTGGTTCCAAGGGCTGCGTTGCCCAAATTAATTAATGGAATAAAAGAAATTGGAGCCAAATATGGTTTCGAAAGTGTTTGTTATGGTCATGCTGGTGATGGAAACCTGCATGTTAACATCATTAAAGCCGGAATGAGCGATGAAGACTGGAAAAATAATTTGCAGTTTGGTATTACAGAAATTTTTGAATTAACTATCTCACTGGGTGGTACTTTATCTGGTGAACACGGTATCGGTCTGGTTCAGAAACAATATATGCCTATCAAATATTCAGAAGTTCACCTGAGTTTGATGCGTGGAATAAAACAGGTTTTTGATCCGAACGGGATTTTAAATCCAGGGAAGATTATGCCTAGCCCCCCAACCCTCTAAAGGGGAGCGACAGGTATGTTAGCCAAGCAAAAGAAAAATAGAATAAGTCTATTAGGGTGGCAAAGAATGAGTGAAAATAGTTGACAAGCAAAAGAAAAACTAAGCACTTTTTTTATACACTTCGCTAACTTTTTATACTCTTTGCGGGCCGGTAGAAAGTCAAAAGCCCCCTTCAGGGGGTTGGGGGCTTAACCCCCAAGTTGTTCAAATCCAATCATTTTTTGCTTTTCAGCTGCTGGAATTGTAGTCGGGCGTTTTGTTGCGTAATCCACAGCAATGCAAACCGTTTTACCTTTGCTACAAATAATTTCTTCGTTACCTTTGATTTTGACGATCTGATAGTCCAAATCAAAACTGGTTTCACCAATTCTTGATGTTTTCACATGAATCGCAATTTTATCGTTCGCAAAAATTGGTTGAATGTAATCTACCTCAGCGTGTGCGATCACAATTCCAGTTTTTTTCCAATCCCATTTTATAATCTCTTCCCAATATTTGGTTCTGGCAATTTCCAGATAGGTAAAGTAGACTGAATTGTTTACATGACCCATCATATCAAAATCTATAAAACGCAAATGAATGTTTGTTTTATAGTTGAATTTGTCGGAGAAACTTTTTATTTCTGCCAATTTGTCTTTTGTTTTAGATTTATTTTGCCATAATGTCTTGAAAATCATAAATATTTAGTTTGGTATATAAGTTGATTATTAGGAATTATCAATATAAAAAATAAAAATTAGAGATATGACACTTGTAAATTTCAACAACAGAACCCGCAACACAGCTCCTTACTTTAACAATGTTTTTGATTCATTGTTTAGTGATGCCGTAACTAAAAACAAAGCCGTAGATAAATCACCAAATGTGAATATTTACGAAAATGAAGCTGCGTATGTAATTGAATTGGCTGCTCCTGGTTTAAGAAAAGAAGATTTTCAAATTAAATTAAAAAAAGATACGCTTTCTGTTTGGGCAGAAGTTAAAAAAGACGAAACGCAGGTAGCGAAAGATTTTACCCGTAAAGAATTTGACTACAGCTCATTCGCTCGGTCATTTAATTTACCAGATACGGCTGATGGAGAGAATATTACTGCTGAATATAAAGACGGTATTTTAACAATCAACATTAGCAAAAAAGACGATGCTAAATTACAACACAAAGAAATTGTAGTATCATAATAAAATATTTCGAAAGAAAGTTTTTCATATAGTTTAAGTTTAGGTTTTATAAGGTTAGTATTGGATAATGCTAACCTTATTTTTTATCCGTTCATTGTTATGGTTTCATTAATTGTTTATGATTAATTATTCAGCAGTTAAACTAATCAACGAATGATACTAATGATTTTTGTACTTTTGCGAAATGGAAAGAGAAATTCTGGATACTAAACGTAAAGCATTAAAAATAAACCTCGACCCGCGAATTTATGGCACTTTTGCCGAGATTGGAGCAGGGCAGGAAGTTTCCAGAAACTTTTTTAATGCTGGTGCAGCATCAGGAACAGTCGCCAAAACCATGTCGGCTTATGATATGACCTTTAGTGATGCCATTTATGGCGCAGAAACTAACGGTAGATATGTAAGTCAGAACAGGCTTTTGCAAATGCTCGACCATGAATTTGGCTTATTAAACGAGCGATTATCTGGTGAAAAGTATGAAAGTCGTACTTTCTTTGCTTTCGCAGATACCGTTACCACGCTAAATTACAAACGTACCAATGAACCTCATGGTTGGGTGGGTATTCGTTTCCAGAATGAGCCAGGTGGTTTGCCAAATGAAATTTTCTTCCATGTTCGCTTGTTGGATACCGATGTTAATATGCAGCAACGGGTTTTGGGAATTATAGGTGTAAACTTGCTTTATGCTGCATTCTATCACTATCAGGACCCTAAGTTAATGGTGGAATCGTTAGCAGATAACCTAACCATTGGTTCTGTGGAAATTGATTTAATTTCCGTTAAAGGTCCGGCGTTTCCGGAAGTTGACAACATCTTGCTTAATCTTTATATGATTATGAAAGATTTCTCTGCAGCTGCTATATTCGATTCAGATGCGCATCCCCGTCAGGCTAAAGACTTGTTATATAAAAAAGATATTATGATTTTACGGACTAAATATGGTCAGAAATCATTACCCAACTTTAGTTTGTTTAATAAGGCAACTGATCAATTCAAGCGTACGAATGATGTGCAGGACGGGAATATCGCAGTGATGATTGAGGTTTTACTAACTAATGTATTAACTGGCGATCAGGAAACACCTGATGATATAGATCTGGAAGCTGTGGCTAAAAGAACGCAGGAAATGTGTGATACCGGTAACATCGTAATTGTATCGAATTTTACCCGCCATAACCGTTTAGCTAAATATCTGGCCCGTTGCAAACCAAAAAGTGTAGGCTTGGCCACAAACATTAATAATCTGAAATTCGTGTTTAATTCTACGAACTTTAAAGGCGAAAATTATTCAGGCCAGTTATTAAGTTATGTAAATGACATGTTCAATACCAATGTTCGTTTATTTGCTTATCCATTTCTGGATAAAAAGACTAACGAGGTAATTACCACGGCAAATATGCCTGTAACACCAGAAGCAAAACCCTTATTTGATTTTCTTTTAATCAACCATTATATTACGGATATTGAAGATTATGAAGAAGATGAAGTGAAGACGGTGTAGAATTATTTATCGCCATAGTGACCTAATGCAGAGATGATAGTAACAGTTACAATATCATTTTCAATTTGATAAATCAATCTGTCTTTTCTATTGATTTGTCTTGACCAAAAACCAGATAAGTTAAATTTCAGTTTTTCAGGTTTCCCAATACCCATTTCAGGGTGTTCTGATAATTCAATGAATATTTGATTTATTCTTTTAATAGATGCTTTATCACCCGATTTATACTGAATTTCTAAATCTTTTTTGCTTGTTTTTCGACTTCTATAATATACTTTCCCATATATTTTTAGGGTCTTTAATCCTGATAACATTGCCTTTTTCAGCACTTTCCGTACGTGCCTTAATTTTTGCTACAAATTCGGGGTTATAAGGACTTTCATCGTCCTTTTGAAAAGAAATATTTAAAGCTTTTAAAACAGCCTCGACAGCTGCTTCCTGCTTTTTGGTTTTAGGATGTGCGATTATAGTCATAACTCAAAAATACAAATTATTTAACCAAATTTCAATCATAGATTTTGCTTAATGACCATTTTTTGTCAGATAAAAGTACTGAAATAAACTAAATCGTTCTCAATACTGAACCGTTTTCATTAACCTCTAAAACATGGTTTGCACCACATTTTAGTGCAAAGTTATTCCGCTGGTGACCTACAGGAAAATCAAACGCAACAGGATAGTTGTATTCTCTCACTTTCTCCAAAACAATTTCATAAACAGTTTTACCAAATTCCTCTCCAGGATCGTCAGTTTTAACTTTAAAACCACCAATAATTAATCCTTTTAGGCTTTTTAGCTTGCCACAACGCTTTAGATTCCAAAGCATTCGATCAATACTATATAGGTATTCGCCAGTATCTTCGATAAAAAGAATTTTATCTTTAGTATCCAGGTCTGAATTACTTCCTGCAAGTGTTTCGATGATGCTTAAATTTCCACCAACCAGAATCCCGTCTACTTTTCCCAACTTATTGTTCACATTATAAGCTGAAATATAGCCCATTTGTTCTCCAATCAATGCATTTTTTATGGATAGAATGGTCTCTATTTGAATAGGTTCTGCTTTTGTCCAATCATCTGGAAAGCTGTTGCACATTTTTGAATGAATAGAAGAAATACCAAGATTCTTTGCTAAATGACAATGTAAAACGGTGATGTCACTAAAGCCAATAATCCATTTCGGATGGCGGGTAAATTGTGAAAAATCCAGTTGATCAATAATCCTGACCAAACCATAGCCACCTCTGGCGCACATAATGGCTTTCAGATTTGGATCATCAAGCATTTGTTGAAGGTCCTTTAGCCGTTCTTCGTCTGTTCCGCCATAGGTAAAATCTCGTTTTCCGATAGTTGAGCCTATTTTGATATGGAAACCCCAACTTTGCATCTGTAAAACGGATGGCTGTATTTGTTCTAAAGTAATGTATCCCGCCGGACTTGTAATTCCAATGGTATCCCCTTGTTTTAAATATGGTGGTATTTTGAAAGATAAAGGTTTCTCATCAGGAGTATTAGCAAAACCTTTAAAACTTGGTACAACTGCTGCTGCAATAAATGAAGAAAGAAAATGTTTTCTATTCATTAAGATATGAGGATTTAATATTGCCCTAGCGAATATATCACTTTAAAATTCCGCATAAAAGAAAAGGGATTTATATCCATAAATCCCTTTTTTAAACCAAACAAATTAATCTGTAACAGATTAGTATAATGTGAATTATATAGATAACCTTAATAGATATAAAAAGTTTGAGATTTTTTATAAATTTTTATCAGCCGTTAATTTTGACTGGCTGGAAACTTGTCATCCTACCACCACAAGTGGGTAAAACTACCGTGATAGCCAGGTACAAAACAATCTTACAATTATTTCTATTTACATTATGACGCAGAAGCTGAGATGAAATGTTTATGTGTGTTTAGCGGGTTAGAGCTTAGAATAAATCATAAAGCGAATTAGCCCTAAAAAAGTTAAGGCTATCCATCGCGGATAGCCTTTGCTAACAACAAAACAAATATAAGATAACCAAATCTTACCTGATTGAGCAAAATCAGGATAAGTGCATATGAGAACACTTAGTAGCCAGGTAGTGGATTCGAACCACTGTATAAGCTTTTTTTAATAAACTTAACCTTCCAATCGGTCAACCTACTAACAGTTTTAAACAGGTTTTAATGCTAAATAATCTTTCAGGTCTTCTATATGTTGCTGATTAATCTTATCTTCAACAATATCCTTTCGATCTTCTAAATGCTGGGCATTTATTGGATAAATGAGATTTTGAAATTCATCTATGCTGGGGTATTGGAAATAGATCGACATGATTATTGCATTTAATTGTTGAACATATGGTTTAGTTAATGATTAATGTTGAGCAAATATATAAATTACTATATAATATCTATAGATTTAGTAGTTTTTAATTTGAGTCATTTTTTTATCTTGTTGATTATCAGTAAAATAAATTTATTAATAGGTGCTTTTTTATTTTGATTCTCTTATATATGGAAAGAATATCAACGAATTAATCAAGCTTACCCACCAGAATTAGCGCAACGCAATGTTGACCGATTAGAGAATTTAGATTGCTCATTTGGACTGCTTTAAATTCTATGTCTTAAAAAGCTAATTATTTTGAGGATATTTGTGCTTTCAAACATTAAAAAAATAAGTAGTGTCTTTAGATAAATTGAAACTTAGCAAACCACTTGTTTCGGCAATGACTGATGCAGGATTTTTAACTCCAAAAGAGATCCAGGCCAAAACAATGTCCAGAATTCTAGGTGGTCAGGATATGATAGCAGTGGGGCCGGAGGGTTCTGGTAAAACAACAACTTATGTTTTAGCTACGCTGATGAAGTTAAAATATGCTTTTGAGGAAGCACCACGAGCATTAATATTGGTTCCTGATGCGGAACATGTTGATCATGTTCTGGAGCAATTTAAGCTATTAAACAGAAACAAAACATTCAGAATTTTAGGAATCGACAGTCGTGGTGCAGTTGATACGCAAATGAATGAGATTACAGATGGATGTGATATCATTGTAGCAGTACCAGACAGGGCGAGGGCTTTGTATTTGAAACTTGCACTTAATACTAATAAAATTCAGTTGTTTATCGTTGATAACGCTGAGTTAATTGTTAAAAAAGGCTTACAATTGCCAGTAGTTGAACTAGCAAATAGTGCTTATAAGTCTCAACACATCATTTTTACCGAAGTAATGCACGAGAAGTTGAACCTCATGATCTCGCCTTTTATGAAAGAATCAACTACCACTATTGAGGTTGATGAGATCGGTGAACAACAAGCTGAGGTTTATCAGCAGATGTTGTATCAGGTTCCAAATTTCAGGACGAAGCTGAACCTGTTAACTTTATTAATGAACGATACAGAATTTTTTGATAAAGCTGTTGTTTTTGTTAATACACGCCTAACGGCTCAAACCGTTTACAAAAATTTCAATCATACTAACGATGAAGAATACTGTATCTACCGTTCCTTATTTTTCGATGATAAGGGTTACGATGATATTGAAGATTTCAAATCAAACTCGAAGTCACGCGTTTTAATTGTCGCGAATGAGAATCTTGGTGAATTAGACATTCATGGAATTCCATTTATTATTCATTTGGAATTACCCGAACAAAAAGAAACATTAATTCAGAGGATTGTTAAGCAAGATGATGAAGAAGTGGTAGCCATTACTTTCTCAACGGATATTGAATTAATAGAAGTGAAGAAGATTGAGCAGGCTATTGGTCAAAGGATGGAGCTGATGGAATTACCGGAAGACTTAAAAATTGTTGATCCAACGGCAAAACCAAAGAAAAAGAAAGGTGGGGAAGAAGAAGATCAATCTGAAAGAGGTGCAGCATTCCACGAGAAAAAAGCCAGTAACTTAAAAAATTACAATTATAGTGCTGGTACGAAAGCAAAAATGACTTATAAAAATAAAAAGGGATTGTCTTAACTGATAAATCGTCAATAAGAAACGGTTTTCTCTGTTTCGTGGCAACCTTACTATTGCTAATGCATAGCATATAGGAGATTGCCACGAAACATGACCGATGAAAGATCGGAGTATGTTCTCGCAAAGACGCTTGAGTGATTAGGATAAACTACGCTTTAAACTGACGAAGTTTTTCTATCGCACAGGCCAACTAAACTTCTTCAATTGATTTATCATCATTACTCGGCATTTAAATAGCCGAAAACTAGTACACCATACTAACACGGTCATCATTGCGAAGCCAATTCTCATTGGCTGTGGCAACCTCATTGGCGCTAAAGCAGTGGCGCAAATTAAGTATAAGGTTGCTACGAACATTGTTACTGAAAAATCGGAAAATATTATCAAAGACGGTTAAGGAAGTAGAGAAAACTACGTTTTTAAACTGACGAAGTTTTTCCATCGCACAGGCTAACTAAACTTCGTAAGTTGATTTATCATCATTACTCGGCATTTAAATAGCCGAAAACTAGTACACCATACTAACACGGTCATCATTGCGAAGCCAATTCTCATTGGCTGTGGCAACCTCATTGGCGCTAAAGCAGTGGCGCAAATTAAGTATAAGGTTGCTACGAACATTGTTACTGAAAAATCGGAAAATATTATCAAAGACGGTTAAGGAAGTAGAGAAAACTACGTTTTTAAACTTACGAAGTTTTTCCATCGCACAGGCCAACTAAACTTCGTAAGTTGATTTATCATCATTGCTCAGCGTTTAAAAAGCCGAAAACTAGTACGCCATACTAACACGGTCGTCATTGCGAAGCCAATTCTTCATTGGCTGTGGCAACCTCATTGCCGCTAAAGCTATGGCAAATTAAATATAAGGTTGCTACGAAAATTGTTACTGAAAAATCGGAAAATATTCTCAAAGACGGTTAAGGAAGTAGAGAAAACTACGCTTTTAAACTGACGAAGTTTTTCCATCGCACAGGCTAACTAAACTTCGTAAGTTGAGTTACCGTCATTTTAAAATACATAGCAGTACTAACCAAAATGGGTTCTCAGAAACTAATCTGAGAACCCATTTTTATGCATATAATTTCTGATTGTGATGCCTTCGATAAATGAAAAGTTTTTTAATTGCCGTACAGAAAATAAATTCCGATGGCTATAGCTACAAAACAAAAAAGCTTCTCAGAAATTAATCTGAGAAGCTTTTTTAATTAGTCTTTAATTATTGACTAGTATAATGTAAATTCTACACGACGGTTTTCTTGACGACCAGCTGCAGTTTTGTTTGTTGAAATTGGTTGATCAGGTCCGTAACCAGTAGCTTCGATTCTTGATGCATTAGCACCTTGAGAAACTAAATAAGCTTTTACTGATTCTGCTCTTTCTTTAGATAAACGTAAGTTTAATTCTCTACCACCAGTGTTATCTGTGTGACCAGCTAATTTTAAGCTAAAGTTTTTGTCAACCAATAAACCAGCAACTCTGTTTAAGCTTGCATATGATTTAGAACGGATAGTAGATTTACCTAAATCGAATTCTAAGTTAGAAATTGCATCTTTAACTACTTTACGATCTTCTTCAGTAATTACTTTAGTTTCTCTGATAATTTCACGTTGAACTTTGATTGGACAACCAGAACCATCAACAACAGTTGCTGCTCCTGTACCAGGACATTTATCAAATTTGTTTGCAACACCATCGTTATCATCATCAGCTAAATCTTTAGCATATTGATCTCTATCGCGTTGTGCATTTTGCTCAGCAGTAGATAAAGCTCTTCTTAACTCAGCACTTTCTTCAGCACTTTGTTTACGAAGATCCGCAACAGCGCTATAGTTTTGTAATTGTGAATTTTCTTTGTTACCTAAAGAAAACTCTAAACCTGCGTGAGCATAAGAGAATCTACTTTCGTTATAAGCATTTTTAACAGTAGGTGATGATTTAATAAAGTTGATATCATAACCTAAATCAATATTGATTCCTTTTGATACACCAAATTTAAATCCAACTCCAGTAGGAATATACCAACCTTCTCTGTCTGCAAAAACTTGTGTAGTTCCAACTTGAGAATCAGACGCCATATAACCCGCACCTGCTTTAACGTAAGGAATTAATACTGCATTTTCAGTGTTTAAGCTAAAGTTAGCAATGTTTAATACTGCTGTTAATGATCCTGACCAGTTGATTTTGTTTACTTGCTCAGCGGTAGTACCCAAATAATTAGCGGTCTTAACTTCACCACGTAAAAAATCTGCTTGTAAACCTAAAGCTGGTAAAATTTGTTTTTTAACAAATGCACCGTAACCAATACTTTTGAACTCTCTTGCATCAACGCTTCCGCCTCCCAAGAAAGTATTTTGACTTAAGATACCTCCATGAGCACCAACACTCCAGGTTCTTAGTGATTGTTTGCCAAATCTACCAGAAGTAGTTGGCGTTGATTCTTGTGCAAATAATTGTGATGATAATCCCAATAATGCAATCAACATTGCTGATTTTGTAATCCTCGTATTCATGTTATCTATATTTTTTATAGTGGTTAAACAGCATTTATATCATTACTGTTTTGCCACTACTAAGAAAAAACCTTGCCAAAATGGAAATAAATAGACAATTGACAATGAATCAGAAGATTAGATGTGTAAATAACGTATATAAAAAAGTTACATTTGCGTTAAAATTATGTTAAATGTTGTATAGTTTTGTGTACATAACTGATTTTGTAATCGAAATTTAACCTTTAGTGGATGTATTTTTTTGACCACGTAACAGCATATCAGTTACATTTTCTGAAGCATCAGCCATGTTGAGTTGCTATCCTGATTTAATCTGAAGCTTTTAAAAAGAGCATTTTACATCCCAAATGGCTTTAAAGCCTCAATTTTGCGAAGAAATCCCAGAATACAATGCCTGCTGAAATAACAATGTTAAAAGAATGTTTGGTTCCGAATTGGGGAATTTCAATACACTGATCTATTTTAGACATTACTTCATCACTTACGCCATCTACTTCGTTACCAAAAATTAAAGCATATTTCTTATTTTGATCGGGCGTAAAGGTATTTAACATGGTGCTATTTTCCGCCTGCTCAATAGCTACAATCTCGTAACCATTTGCCCTCAAGTCATCCACCGCTGAAACCGTATCGGGATAGTGCATCCATTCTACTGATTGCGTAGCACCTAGCGCCGTTTTCTCAATTTCACGGTGTGGAGGTTGTGCGGTAATTCCGCAGAGAATAACCTTTTCTAAAGCAAAACCATCCGCGGTGCGAAAGATAGAACCCACGTTATGCATACTTCGAACGTTATCTAAAACCGCTATGACAGGCAATTTTTCCTGTGCTTTAAATTCTTCCACATCCGGACGATTTAATTCGTCTAATTTTAATTTTCTCATTTTTCAGTCTGCCATGCATCACGATAATGTTTTGCATTACTCATATTAATATAGGTGTATTTTAAAGTTTTATAGGACCATTGCCGATTTCACTAATGTATATAGCGGCAGCGTAACCAATTTTATCTACATAGTAATCGGTAAGGTGTTTGGCAAAGTCTTCTTCGAAACCTTTTTCCAAGAGTGCGATGGCACATCCACCGAAACCAGCTCCGGTCATTCGGGCACCAATAACATGCTCATAAGTTGAACAAAAATCAACCACTGTATCTAATTCCTTTCCACTAACTTCGTAAAGTGTTTTCAACGATTGGTGCGAAGCATACATGAGTCGGCCAAATTCTTCCAGATCACCATAATTAAGTGCCTTAGCCGCTAAATGAACGCGGTCGTTTTCTTTAACTACGTGTGTAGCCCGATTAAGGATCGTCTCATCTGAAATAAGATGACTGTGCAGTGCAAATTTATCTGCCGTTAATTCACAAAGGTTATGAAGCGTGATTTCCTCATTCAATAACCTTAAGGCAGTCTGGCATTCCGCTACACGTTCGTTATACTTTGATTCTGCTAATTCCCTGGGTTTATTGGTATTGATGATCGCTAAAACATAGTTTCCTAAGTCCACATCAACCATTTTATATTTCAATGTCTCGCAATCCAGTACTATCGCTTTATCTTTTTCGCCAAAAGCAACGGCGAACTGATCCATAATTCCGGAATTTAAGCCGATGAAATCATTCTCAACCCTTTTGGCCATTTTGACCAGCTCCAATCGGTCGTAACCCAGGCTCAGGTAATCATTCAGGGCAAATGCAGTTGCAATTTCAATTGATGCAGAAGATGATAAGCCTGAACCAATGGGAATGTTTCCGTAGAAAAGGAAATCCAAACCAGGAATTTGCTTGCCATCCTGCAAAAATTCATTAATAATACCTATTGGATAGTTTACCCAAAGGCTTCCATTTTTATCATGCTTCCTGTTACTTTCTATCGTAATTTGTTCTTCAAAATTTAAGCTCTTCATTCGGTAATGGCCATCGGTATTTGGAGAGATGGCAAGCCATGTTCCAAGGGTGATTGCACAAGGCATTACCAAGCCTCCGTTATAATCAATATGTTCACCAATTAGATTTACGCGGCCCGGTGTTAAATAAACTGCATGAGGATTTGTACCGTATTGCTCCGCAAATTTTTGTTCTAGATTAATCTTCATTTGGCTAAAAATATTTATTAAAGGCAAGTAATAATAGTATGTTTGTTTCGGAAACAAAGCCCTAAGTTACAATTTATGAGCGTTCAGCAAATATCAACAGGTAAATTTATTGATGGCGAAGAAGTATTCGCAATCGAACTTATCAATAGCAAAGGCACTTACGTTAAGATATTTAATTATGGTGCAATCATTAACAAATTTATTGTCGAAAATATCCATGGCGAAAAGCAGGATATTGTACTTGGCTTTGATGAATTTGAGCAATACACTGACCCTGAATACCTGGTAAACTATCCTTATTTAGGTGCAGTAATTGGTCGCTATGCCAATAGGATTAAGGAAGGGAAATTTGAGATAGAGGGAGAAAGTTATCAACTGGCTTTAAATACGGATGATAGTACTTTACACGGTGGCTTAGTTGGATTTGACCGAAAGGTGTGGGATGTTATTGATTTTGATGAAGATCAGAGTGCCGTTACACTGGAGTATGAAAGCCTGGATGGAGAAGAAAATTTTCCTGGTAATTTAATAGTTGGTTTGACTTTTGAATTAACCGAAAACAATGAACTCATACTGACTTATGAAGCTGAAACGGATGCCGCGACACCAGTAAATTTAACACATCACGGTTATTTTAATTTGTCTCCAACTGGTGGAAATATCAGTAAACATAAACAACAAATATTTGCTTCAAACTACCTGGAACAAGATGAAGGCTATTCGGTAACCGGGAAATTATTACCAGTTTCAGGTACACCACTGGATTTTACAAGCTCTAAAGAAATAGCAAAGGACTGGAATGAAGATACTGGTTATGATCAATCTTTCGTACTGGATAAAATTTATGGCGATCTATCATTAGCCAGCAAAACAATTGAAGCAGAAAGCGGTTTAACTTTAAGTGTATACACCACCGAACCGATAGCACACTTCTATACTGCTAAATATTTAGAAGTTAAAAATGGCAAGGGCGGGAAAGATTATGTTGGTTTTGATGCCTTTTGTGTGGAAACACAACACCATCCGAATGCAGTGAATATTCCGGAGTTTCCAACCACTATACTGCAACCAGATGATTTGTATACGCAAACTACCATTTATAAAGTTTCCTTAAACAAATAAATTATGTTTACCAAAGAAGATATTCAGGCTGCAGAATCAAAAATTAAAACGGGTTCAGATTTTCCTCAATTTATAAAAGAGTTAAAGGAATTGGGTGTGGTTAGAAATGATGTTTATGTTTCAAACGGCTTATCTGCTTACTTTGCCAGTGAAGATGAGGTATTACAGGTGCGGCCTGATGAATATCCGGAATTGGTGATTAATGAGGAATCATCTATAGAAAAGTTAACCCATGCTTTAAAAATACATCAAACAGGAGAAACAGATTATATTACCTTTTGTAAGCAAGCTGCTGATGCAGGTGTGGAGAAATGGATTACTGATTTAACCACCATGACTTGTACTTATTTAGATACTACGGGGAATGAGTTAGTAAAAGAAACAATCGCTGCTGTTTAATTCCTTAATATTTAACCTCATCAGTTTTAAACTGATGAGGTTAAATCTATATCCTTTCCAAAACCAATCTGATCGCCTCATCTACTATTTTCTGTGGCTCATTGCTAAACTCAAATTTAACACGACTAGCTAAAATTGCATTGATAGATAAGGCTTTATGGCCTAAAACATTTGCCAGCGCATAAATCCCTGCTGTTTCCATCTCCAGGTTGGTTATGCGGTACTGATTGCTGTTGAAACTATTAATTAATTCTATAAAATTAGGAATCGAATTCTTTGCCCTGACCAGTCTTCCCTGAGGTGCATAAAATCCTGGTGCAGTGATGGTAATTCCTTTAGGCAAATCCTTACCAATCGTATTTAATAAGGTAGGATCAGCTGCTGTTAAATATGGGTTGATGTTTTTAAGATGACCAAAGTGAGACTGAACAGCAATCATCAGGGCTTTTTCTTCTTCTGATGGATCGCTAACATAATAATTCATCAAAGCATCCATTCCGAGGCCATGTGATGAAGCTAAAATTGTCCCCATAGGGATATCTGGCTGTACCGCTCCGGATGTGCCTACACGGATGATATTCAAAGAGGTTAATGTTTTCTTAGCCTTCCTGGTTTCAAAATCGATGTTAACCAGGGCATCCAACTCATTAAAAACAATGTCAATATTGTCTGTTCCAATGCCCGTAGAAATTACTGTAACACGTTTTTTGCCTATATAGCCCGTGTGCGTGATAAACTCCCGTTTACCCTTCTTATATTCAATGCGATCGAAGTACTTACTTACATCGCCGACGCGATCTGGATCTCCAACCGTAATAACGTGGTCTGCGATATCTCCAGGCAACAAATTTAAATGGTAAATGCTCCCGTCTGGATTAATAATTAAGTCACTCTCCGCTATTTTCATGATTTGTTGATTTTAATTCCTTATGCTATACCGTTTCCAGGTATTTCAGTTTCACATCTGCAATCTTTTCAAATCTACCTAAAACCTGATTCAAATGAGACTTTCGTACTTCGAATTTTATGACACAATGGGTATCAAACTGTTGCGCTAAAACCTGCAGATTTTCATCTTTAATCAGTTTCATCACATCATTCATTTGCAGGTAATCGAAGCTTACCTCATAAACATCATTTACAGTTTTTGTGATGATTTTACAATCTTTAATGGCTTCTATACTAGCGCTTTTATAAGCATTAATTAAACCTGGTACACCTAATAGTGTGCCACCAAAATATCGTACAACCACTATTAAAACATTGGTAACGTCTTCTGATAATAAGCAATTCAAGATTGGCCTGCCCGCAGTACCAGATGGTTCGCCATCATCATTTACACGAAAAACAGAACGGTCAGGCGTTAAGCGATAAGCATAACAGAAATGATTGGCCTTACCATGTTCGGCTCTTAGTTTTAAAAGAATGGGTTTAATTTCAGCTTCTGAACGGATTGGATAGGCGTAGGCCAGAAACTTGCTTCCCTTATCACGGAAAATACCTTCTGCAGTATTTTCTATGGTTTTATACGAATCATCGAACAGCATGCTGTGATAATGTAATGAAGATAACTGCCACAAGGGCTAAAACAATACCAACGTAATTTAATTTGCTCAGCTTTTCTTTGAATACCACAATTCCAACTAAGCTCCCAACTACAATAACGCCTAAATTCATTGCTGCGAAAACAGTGGAAGGATTTTCTGACAAAGCTTTGTGGGCTTTCATGTAAAATAAAATGTTTCCAAAATTGAAAAACCCCAGAATTAACCCGCAAGCTAAATTAACCAGTTGTAGTTTTGTTTTTTTAGTGATCACCAGATAGATTACTATAGCCACTGATACTAAAAAAGCCATTGCAAAAACAGTGAAAAGAGAGGTGGTATACGGCAAGCTTTTATACAATGCAATTTGTTTAAAAAGTACATCAATTACTCCGAAACCTATAAATACAACGATTGGATAGATCCAATTATTTGATTTCTTTTCCTGGTCAGACTTACGGATAAAGGTGAGTAAAATAGCTAAAAACCCGATTCCAAGGCCGATTAATTTATATTGATTAAAACCTTCTCTGAAAATAAAATAAGCAGCTAAAATTGGAATAAATAAGGATAATCGCTGTGCAATGTCTGTTTTTACAATGCCCAGTTTTTTTACAGATGCGGCCAGCACTAAGAAAATGGAAGGTAATAAAATGGCTAGTGCGATGTAAATTGGCCAGGGTGCGGATGAAGAAAGCAAATTTACTTCAGGCTTGAAAAACAAAAAACACAAGGTTAAGGCAGTGAAATAATTTACCGTAACGGCCTGGATAATGCTAATTTCGTAACGCTTTGCCAGCTTTAATAATACGGCTACAATTACGCTGCAAAAAACACTTAAAACAATGTATATCATTTATTTGAATTGCTTATATAAATAGAAAGTTGATCTTTTCCAATTTGAATCTGTTCGGTCAGGTTGCCATTAATAGCGGGTGAAAGAACACCCTCGTCCCAGCTATTTGGAGCAGTGAAAATTCTGGCTTCATCCCACAAATCAGCTTCTAAAAATTGCCGTAAAATATGTGCGCCGCCTTCGATAATAACAGACTGGATATCCATTAGATAAAGTTGAAATGCAATTTTTTGAGCCAGATAGAAGTGCATATCTTCCATCTGAATATAATGAATATTGTCTACCACATCTGTTTTCACCTCATTGAATATGATTGTTTTTGCTGCTGAATTGTAAATGTTATTTGTATTGGGGATTTGCAGGTTTTTATCAATAACCAATCGAATTGGATTCTTACCTGGAAATTCCCTGCTGGTTAATTGCGGATTATCCATTAAGGCGGTTTGCTTACCAATTAAAATCGCATCTTCTTCGGTACGCCATTGGTGCGCCAATCGCTTTGCTAAAGCACCACTGATCCATTTTTGATGTCCATCTTTTGTGGCAAAATAGCCATTAGCAGTTTCGGCCCATTTTA
Source organism: Pedobacter sp. N23S346 (assembly GCF_048515415.1). Lineage (NCBI taxonomy): Bacteria > Pseudomonadati > Bacteroidota > Sphingobacteriia > Sphingobacteriales > Sphingobacteriaceae > Pedobacter > Pedobacter sp. N23S346. Next base: position 629,718 of record NZ_JBLYEE010000002.1, on the reverse strand, counting down.
AAATGATGTAAGGCCTTTTTTGTTCAATTCTGGTAAAAAAGCGGCGATTAAAATGACGACATTCTGCATCCAATACACCACTAACTATTTCTATTCCTGCGTTTCTAAGCTTTTCGATGCCTTTGCCATCTACTCCATCAAAAGGATCACAATTACCAATAACCACTTTTTTCAGTTGATGTTTAACAAACAGGTCTGCACAAGGCGGAGTTTTACCAAAGTGTGCACAAGGTTCCAGGTTTACGTAAGCAGTGGCTTGTTTTAATAGGTTTTCTGCATCAGCTCCATATTTGTCCATTACACTTTTTACTGCATTCGGCTCTGCATGTGCTTTACCAAACTGTTGATGATAGCCTTCGCCAATGATTTTTCCTTCGACAACAATAACGCAGCCCACCATCGGATTTGGGTTTACATTGCCTATTGCCAGTGAAGCCAGCTCCAAACATCTTTTAAGATAAAACTCATCGCTCATTAGCGCAAAAGTAGTAAAAAAAGCACGATCGATTCGGGTATGCAGCAATGATATGGTTGCAATTAAGTAATTTTACATCAATGAAAATCGGAGACTTAGCAGAACAATATAAAATAGAACTGGAATCGTTGTATGGCGAAGAAGAAGCAACTGCATTATTCGGATTATCTGCAGAACATGTTTTAGGTTTATCTCCAGTAAAACTGAAAATGGCTAAACACACTTTAGCCACCTTTGTAGATTTGCAAAAATTATTGAGCATTCTCAATGACTTAAAAATTGGTAAACCGATTCAGCATATTTTAGGTGTGGCTCATTTTTATGGTTCGGTGTTCCAAGTAAATGAAAATGTGCTGATCCCACGGCCGGAGACTGAAGAATTGGTCGATTGGATGATTAATGACCATGCAACTGTAAGAACGCAAAAGCTGAAAGTTCTGGATATTGGAACAGGTTCTGGCTGTATTCCAATTTCTTTAAAAACTTATCTGCCCGATTTTGATGTCGTGGGTCTGGATATTTCGCCTGAAGCGATCAGTGTTGCGAAAAGGAATGCTGATTTAATTGGTGCAGGAGTGGAGTTTATTGAGGCTAATATCCTGACTTATCAAACTGATACTAAATTTGATGTGATTGTGAGTAACCCACCGTATATCAGGGAACTGGAAAAGCAACAAATGCATAATCATGTTTTGGCTCATGAACCTCATCTTGCTTTATTTGTAACAGATGATGATCCATTAGTTTTCTATCAGGCAATCGCTGATTTTGCGTTAACAAATTTAAATCTTAACGGACGTTTATATTTTGAGATTAATGAATATTTAGGTGCAGAGATGATGGAGATGTTAGCGGGTAAAGGGTTTAAAAACATTGAATTACGCAAAGATATGCAAGGTAAAGATAGAATGATAAGGACTACGATCTCGGGTGGAATTGCGTAATCACTTCACGCAAATAATCACGATCAATATGCGTATAAATTTCTGTCGTGGTAATACTCGAATGGCCAAGCATCTCCTGTACCGCCCTTAAATCTGCACCACCTTCTATTAAATGTGTAGCAAATGAATGGCGCAAGGTATGCGGACTGATTGTTTTTTTTATGCCTGTGGTAATTGCAAGGCTTTTAATCAGGTTAAAAATGGAAATTCTGGAAAGTTTTGCTCCGAATCGGTTTAAGAAGATAAAATCTTCATTCCCTTTTTTGATGTTCATGTGCACCCTCACCTGGTTCATATAAAGATCTAAAAGCTTTAGAGCAACGCCCCCGATGGGTACTAAACGCTCCTTATTTCCCTTTCCAATTACTTTTATAAATTCTATTTGAGGGAAAAGACTGGAAATTCTTAACTCTGTTAATTCAGTAACTCTTAATCCACAACCATAAAGTACTTCCAGGATAGCCTTATTGCGCATTCCTTCAGGTTTGGAAGCGTCGATGGCATCAATCAGTTGGTTGATCTCGTAGATATTCAGGGTATCGGGCAATTTTCTGCTCAGCTTTGGTGCATCAATTAAAGCCATAGGATTATTTTGCACAATATCTTCCAATAAGAGATAAGTGAAGAAAGCTTTCAATCCAGAGATTACCCTGGCTTGTGTACTGGCCAGCATGCCCAATTCATTTAACCAGGAAATAAAGGCCTTTAAATCTGCTGTAGTAATTTCATTTAAATTTGGTGTAGAATTAATGGACTGGAAATATTGCACCAATTTTTCAATATCACCAAGGTAAGCCTCTACAGAATTGCCAGAGAGTGATCGTTCCAACTTTAAGTAAGACCTGAAACCTTTAATATAGGATTGCCACACAGTACCAGGATTAAATTAAAAGAGTCATCATTCAGCTTCAAAGATATAATGAAATTATAATACATCGAATTCATTTATTCGAAATGGATATATTTTTATAAGCATTCCGTATAATTGCAACACAATCTAAGCGATAACTCATTAAATCAGATATCAGCTTAGTGTTTTCCAAATCAATTGATACCAGCATGAAAGTACAAATTATAAATGGCCCGAATTTAAATCTATTAGGCGTTAGAGAACCATCAATTTATGGCAATACCAGTATTGAAGATTATGTAAAAGAGTTAAAAGCCATTTATACTGACATCACTATTGAATATTATCAAAGCAATGTGGAAGGGGAATTGATTAACAAACTTCATGAGGTTGGTTTCAGTTTAGATGGCATCATTTTAAATGCAGGCGGTTATACGCACACTTCTGTTGCGCTTGCAGATGCGATCGCGGCAATCAAAACGCCCGTAGTGGAAGTGCACATCTCCAATATTTACGCACGTGAAGAATACCGCCATGTATCCCTAACCGGTAGAAATTGCCAGGGTGTGTTAACTGGATTTGGAATGAACGGCTACCGTTTGGCCCTGGAGAGTTTATTGATCAAAAAATAAGGATATGTTAAAAAAGGCGCTTCTCTTAGTGTTAATGGTAAGTTCATTTGCTGTTAATGCTCAAACCACGAATACAAAACAAAATGTACTTAACGAAACATCGGTGGTTAGGGCAGAAGATGGGAATGTTTATCCATATTTGGTTTGGCAAAAATTAATGTCGACCGGTAAATATGGTTTAAAAACCAGGGGTACAAAAACAGAAAGTGGTGCAACAGAATATTTAATCTTTGAACTTTCTGAAGCTCAAAAGTTTAGCTACTTCGAAAAAATGCCTAAGCCACGACCAAGTGTTTCTTTTAAGGAGGGTGATGACTTTAAAGGTTTCAAAGCTACAGACATTAATGGCAATAAAATTGATTTACGAGAAGCGACAGGTAAGGTGATCGTTTTGAATTTTTGGTTTATTAACTGCCCCCCGTGCAGACAGGAGATTCCACAATTAAATGAGCTGGTGGCTGAATACAAAAATAATCCTAACGTCGTATTTCTTGCAATTGCCACAGACGAAAAATATGATTTACAAAAATTTCTAAAAACCACTCCTTACGATTATAATGTGGTTCATAATGGGCGCTATCTTGCCAGTAAATATTCGGTAACGTTGTATCCAACACACGCTATTATTGATAAGAACGGCAAGGTAAAGTTTAGCACGGTTGGCCTGGCAGCAAATACTATTCACTGGATTAAAAAGTCTATTGATGAATCTTTAGCTGCTAACTAAGTCTTTAAAATATTTAATTTTTTTGATAAAGAAAGCCCAAACTACGCTGTTATTGTAAACGCCTGCATGTTGTACATAAGGTGTCTGATTGGCCATCCTTTTAAGATTTGTTTTAGCGATAGACTTTAAGAAATGCCAGTGACCTTTGCTTACTGCTAAGGTGAATTTTGGTTTTCCACTCAATAAAAAGTGCCACCAGGCGATAAAATCGATACACATTCGAATAGAAATCCTGAAAACTGCATCAGCAGCCGGCAGGTTTTTCTGCATGATAATTAAGTTATTCCTGAAATTAAGGTAAGTTTTAAATGGATTCTCCGTTTGTAAGGTGCCACCACCAACGTGATAAACTTCCGCATCAGGGCAATACATCACTTTATAATTAAGGTTTTTTAATCGCCAGCAAAGATCAATTTCTTCCATGTGGGCAAAAAGGTCGGCATCTAAACCACCGGTCTCTTTCCAATATTTACTTTTGATAAAAAAGGCTGCACCACTGGCCCAGAAAACTTCAGATTTTTCGTCATACTGACCATGATCTTTTTCGTAAACATTAAACAGGCGCCCGCGGCAAAATGGATAAGCATAAATATCCAGGTAGCCACCTGCCGCGCCCGCATACTCGAATTGATTTTTATTTAGTTGCCATTTAATTTTTGGTTGTGCTGCTGCAATTTTTGTATCACTTTCCATTAGGGAGATTACCGGCTTAATCCAGTTAGGGGTAACTTCAACATCCGAATTAAGCAGAATATAATAATCTGCTTCCACACGTTCGAGTACTTTGTTGTAACCGCCAGCAAAGCCATAATTCTGATCGTTCTTAATAATTTCAACAGTTGGGAAATTTTGTGCTAAAAATGAAACAGAATCATCAGTTGAAGCATTATCACCTACAATAACCCGCAGGTTATCATATTCAGACAGTAAAACTCCTGGTAAAAATTGATTTAGAAATGCTTTTCCATTCCAGTTTAAAATAACAACGGCTACTGAAGGGTTCATTGGGGTAATTCGGGTTTAAATTTCCATCGTTTATGGCTCCAAAGCCAATATTGAGGCTGTTCTCTAATAATGTTTTCTAAAAATTTAAAGTGAAGGTTGGTGATTTCGTATTCCTTCGTATCTGATGGATTTAAACACATCGGTAATACTTCCACATGGTAATAACCTCGTTTAATCACGGTTACTTTGAAATAATAAATAGGTCGGTTGGTAGATTTTGCAATCTTTTCTACACCCAACAAAGCTGCTGTAGGTTGGTGAAGAAAATCTACGAAATACCTCGTTTCTTCACGGGTAGGCGCCTGATCGCTCGCAAAACACAAAAGGGTGGGTTCATTTTTATATGCGGCCACACCCCTCAGGGTTTGCCGCATCGCGATGAAGATATTGCCATATTTGGTTCGCATTTTATCAAACCAAGATTCAAAAACCTTATTGGAAAGTGGTTTAAAAATTACCATGGTTTTAGCAGAAATGCTTAAGCCCAATGCAAGTGTTCCCAATTCCCAGTTTCCATAATGGCCTGTACAGGCTAAAACGCTATCTCCAGCTTTAAAATGAGCTTCGAGCTGCGCTAAACCAGAAAACTTTACCCGTTTAAGTGCTTCCTCCTTAGAAATGGTACTCATTTTAATGATTTCAAAAATCAAATCAGATAAAAAGCGGAAGAATTTCTTTTCGATTTGAATAATTTCAGAGGCAGGTTTTTCAGGAAATGATTGGATTAAATTCTGGTGGACAACTTTTTTTCGATATCCAATTACGTAATAAAGCAGATAATATAGTAATCTTGCAAAAAAAAACAGCAAGGGTAGAGGGAGCAGCGAGATCAGGAATAAAAAAAATACGCCCAAATGCGCAAATCCTCTTTTAATCATTATTTTTAAAACGTTTCAGCTACAAACATAAATTTTCAAATGCAGAATACAGCAATACTTCCATTATTTTATCTTCCACCGGTTGGCTACTTCAGCTTATTACAGGAGGTAGGACAAGATTTTCTAATTGAAAAAAATGAACACTTAGCGAAACAAACTTATCGCAACAGGGCAAGTATTTATTCGCCAAACGGCAAACTGGATTTAACCGTTCCTATAGTAAAAGGTGCCAAAACGCATACAAAAATGAAGGATGTGCGGATTAGTTACGACTTCAAATGGCAACGACTGCATTGGTTAAGCCTGGAAACCTGTTACCGGAGCTCGGCCTATTTCGAATTTTATGAAGATGAACTGGCTCGTTTCTACAACGAAAAATTTGATTTCCTTTTTGATTATAATTTAGAATTACTGGCTTGGTTAACTAAAAAGCTAAAATTACCACATGAGCTAAAGGTTACGGAAAGTTACGAAGATGATATTCCGGAGGCTCTGGATCACAGGGGAATGATGAATCCAAAAAAAGCTGACCAAGTGGCAAACAATAAGCCTTACTATCAGGTTTTTGAAGACAGGTATCAGTTTTTGCCTAACTTAAGTATTGTAGACCTCTTGTTTAACCAAGGGCCGCAAGCCAAAAATTATCTATAATGGGAAAAAACAAACCACGTAATCGGCATAAGCACTATAAAGTACCCGAGCCAGGCACCAGTCCGGGGAGGTATGCTATAGATGAAAATGCGTTGAAACCTAAAATTACGCTTCATACTTACAATAGTTCCAGCTATAAAAAGGAGGAATTGGAGCATATCAATAATATTGATAAACTTATTCAGAATAAGGATTTTAACTATTGGTTTGATATTAAAGGCCTGGCAGATCCCAACATCTTTGAAACACTTTTTTCGAAGTTTGACATCAGCAGATTGGTATTGGAAGACATAACCAGTTCTTATCAGCGACCAAAGTTAGATGAATATGATAACGATAAATATTTGTTTTCAGTAAGCAGGCACTTGTATTTAGGCGAAGATGACGTTTTGTGTAATGATCAAATCTCATTCATTTTATCAGAACGTACCTTAATTACATTTCAGGAATCTTATGCTGACTGTTTTGAGCCCGTAAGAAAGCGATTGGAAATTGGTAAAGGTAATATCCGGATTGGCGGAAGCAGTTACTTAATGTATGCGATTATGGATGTAATCGTGGATAATTATTTTGCCTTATTGAATTTTTGGGGGGAGGAATTAGATGCCATTGAAGATCGGCTTTATGATCATCCCGATAGGCGGATTATGTACGATACGCAAGCAATTAAGCGATCATTGATTACCATTAGAAAGGTGGCCTGGCCGGAAAGAGATAAGCTTAATGATATTATTCGATCAGATAGTGCTTTAATTTCCGATCTGACCAAAACATACATGAAGGATGCTTATGATCATTGTATCCAAATTATCGATTTTATCGAATCGTTAAAGGAGATTGCATCGGCGAATATTGATATGAACTTATCCATCACCAGCAATAGGATGAATGAAATTATGAAGGTATTAACCATCATATCATCCATTTTTATTCCCCTCACATTTATTGCTGGTATTTACGGAATGAACTTTAGCCGTGAAGATCCGGTAACGGGAAAAGTATTGCCCGGTAATATGCCAGAACTTTATAGTCCACATGGTTACCTGTGGACCTGGATTGTAATGGGGGTAATTGCGATCATTCAGATCATTTATTTCTGGAGAAAAGGTTGGTTTAAATAATCTTTGATAGAATACCAATTTTTGGTAACTTTATTTATTCGAAAAAACTGACATGGGAAAAAATACATCAATAGCTTTAGGAGATCACTTTGAGAATTTTATTGATGAAAAAATTTCTGAAGGTCGTTTCAAAAATGCAAGTGAACTTATTCGTGCAGGATTAAGATTACTCGAAGATGAAGAGCAAAAAATTAATTTGCTCCGTTCTGCGCTGAAAGATGGAGAAAACGGTAAAAGAGTGGAAGGTTTTGATTTTGAATCGCATTTAGCAACCTTACATAAAAAACACGTACGGTGACAGCATTGATTTATAGCGAATTAGCGCTTGTTGATCTGGAAAATATTTGGCTTTACACTTATAACAACTGGTCTAAAGATCAGGCAGATCGATATTATTCAATCCTAATTGCAGAATGCCAATACATATCTCAAAACTTTAATCAAGGTAAAAATATAGATTTTGTTTTAAAAGGATATCGTTCCTGGCAGGTAAAATCTCACTTGATATTCTATAAGTTAAATGATGCAGGGAGCGTTGAAATTATCAGAATTTTACACAAAATGATGGACATTAAGAATAGGGTTTAATAAAGCTTTATTAGTAGCTTTAGCAGGTTTTAGGTTAGGTTAACAAGATGCAATCATTCGAAATAGATAAAAGCGACGTACTAAAGGTTAAAAATGCAATTTTAGCCGGGGATGAAATCCTGAAAGAGGTTTTAGATGATTATCACGCTTCAGAAATAGCGATTCTTTTTGAGCGTTTAGATAAATCTGAGCAGCAGCATATTATTAATTTATTGCCTGCTGAAATTGCTTCTGAGATTATTTCTGAGATGGATGAGGAGTCTCACCCTGAAGATTTACTTTTTCAGCTTCATCCTGATAAACGTACCGAGATTGTTGAAGAACTGGATTATGATGATGCAACGGATATCATCTCCCAGCTTGAAGATCATGAGCAGAATGAAATTCTCGAAGACCTGCAGGATGAGCATGCATCTGAAATTAGAAACCTTTTAACTTACGACGAAAAAACCGCTGGTGGTTTGATGAACACAGAACTGATCTGTGTGAACATCAACCTGACTAAAAAGGATGCAATAGACGAAATTATCAGGCAGAGTGAACAGATGGAAGAGTTTTATACCATCTATGTTGTCGATGATGAAGATGTTTTTAAAGGGATTGTTTCTTTAAAAGATATTATCAAAGCAAAACACGATGCAAAAATTACCGAACTGGTAAAAATTGATGCCGTTTATGTACATCCAAACACCGATCAGGAGGAGGTTGCCAACCTGATTTCTCAGTATAATTTAACCAGTATTCCAGTTATTGATGATCACCAGAAGCTTTTAGGTCGTGTAACATTCGATGATGTGATTGATGTAATGGAGGCGGAAAGTACGGAGGATATTTTGAAGATTTCCGGTGTATCTGAAGATGAGGAATTAAGCGGTAACTGGGTAGAGGCTGTGAAGTCTCGTCTTCCATGGCTGGTGATTAACCTTGGAACAGCTTTCTTGGCTTCTTCTGTTGTTCGTTATTTTGACCCTACAATCAAGTTAATTCCATCTTTAGCAGCATACATGACGATCATAGCCGGAATGGGTGGAAACGCAGCCACACAGGCACTTGCAGTAACGGTGAGGCGTATTTCACTTTACGACTTAACGGATAAACAAGCTTATAGAACGGTTTTGAAAGAATTTACTGTCGGATTAATTAATGGGGCAGTGAACGGCTTAATCGTGTTTCTGTTTGCTTTTTTCTTTGATGGAAACCCAATGCTTGGGCTTGTAATCTTCCTTGCAATGACAGGTAACTTGCTTATTGCAGGCATTACGGGTGCAGGAATTCCATTGATATTGAAAAGGGTGGGAATTGATCCTGCCATTGCCTCGTCGATTATCATTACTACATTTACCGATGTTTTCGGCTTCATGCTTATTTTAGGCCTGGCAAGTAAACTTTTATTATAGACTTACATGATGAGGATAGGTGAGGTATAAAAGCTCCTATCCGTCTAGTGGCACCGTTCCCCTGAAAGGGACAGGACGATGAAGAAAATATTTTTCGCACTATGCAATCAGTACAAATTCGATAAACCGTTTCGGTTGGTGAGCCACCAACCATGGATTTGGTGATGGCAAAATGGTTGATGAGCCACCAAACCATGGTTTCGCTATACATCAACGAACGTTGCCTGCATTAAAACAAAAATTCCCGTCATTCTTACGAAGACGGGAATCCTATAAAACTTAATATAGCCTTAAACAGCTGTAACCCTTACATCAATATTGCCTTTAACCGCTTTAGAATATGGACAAGCCCTGTGTGCTTTATCTGCGATAGACTGCGATTCTTCTAATGAAATCCCAGGGATATGAACATCCAAATCTGCTGACAGAACGAATGCATTGTCATCTTTATTGAAGGATACTAAAACTTTAACATTAGCCTCACTCACATCAACACCTGCGCGTTCTGCAACTGAACCCAATGCGCCAAGATAACATGGTCCCCAAGCTGCTGCAAATAATTCTTCTGGATTTGTTGCACCACCCTGACCGCCAAGTTCTTTTGGTTTTCTTAATTCGAAATCTAAAATTCCATCACTTGATTTAACGTGTCCATCTCTGCCGCCTGTAGCTGTAACTTCAGCTGTATATAACTTTTCCATGTCTAATATTTCTTTAGTAAGTAAGCTTAACAAACCAAAGCAGTCATTGTTTGCTATAGCCGATATAGGTGGCCATTATACAAGATCAAGAACCAGTGATGTCAATGATCTTCAATCTTGAAAATATGATGCCTTCCGGTGCATAGGAATACGAATTGAGCCTTCCGATTAAATGATCAGCAACTAAATCTTAATCTTTCCAGTTAGTTTATAAATGTCATAAGCCACTTTCTGAATTAAATCAAATTGTTCCGGTACCAGATCTTGTCCCTTGTGAATTTGAAAGCCGGTGTCTGCAACGCGGATCAGTGGTACATTATCTAACGTTTCTTTATTTTGCTCCAAATTCTCAATCGTCATATCGAATAGGTAATCTGTATTATTCGACATTGGTTTCAAGGCCTCAAAGCTTTCAAAAGTAAATTCGTGTTCCTTATTATACAAAGAAAGCGTGGCAACGTATGAGGATAATAAATGGTTAAGCGTGGTAAACTGGTGCACTTCTTTAATAAATAACTGTTTACTCTTCGGTTCAGAAAACATTCTCTGAAAAAGAGAAGCCAGATTTGCTGTGCTTACATATACCTCTTTTCTAGCCAACTTATATTCTGTTCTGTTGTAATTTTTTTCAAAATATAATGTCGCCACCTGAGCATAGTATGCCTTATTAGCTTTAATAATATTTAACATGGCCTCTTTCAATTTCTCATATTCCCAGGTAGGGAAAAGGGAATAGCTGGCCAAAAGCGCAATTCCAGAACCAATGAAAGTGTCATAAATTCTTTCTCTGGCCAGTGCAATAGATCCCATTCCCAGAAAATCGAAAAGAATTAGGATATAAGGTGTCATGAAAAGTACACTTACTACATAGTTTTTTCTTTGAAAACTGTAACTTCCTATCATACAAATCAATAGAATGCCAAAAAGCGTATGTCGGTCGTGTATGTAAGTCAGCACGCCCATACCTACAAAAGCGCCGACAGTTGTTCCGATTAAGCGTTGATAGTTGCGTTCTTTAGTGAGACTAAAACCTGGTTTGGAAATCACCAGAATAGTGAGTAGAATCCAATAACTGTGAGAAAAATTTAAGATCTCGGCAACAACGAAACCCAATAGCATTACAACTGTAACCCTCAAAGAATGCCTGAAAGTAGAAGAACTATAGGTTAAGTTATCTGTAAAAAGCTGAAAATCGAATTTTTGCCTTTTAATAAACTTTTCTGTATCTACTTCGGCCTGGCGGATGTCTTTACTGGTTCGTACCTTAAAATAACTAAAAATGGTTTTAACTCTGGCTAAAATATTTTCAATGTTAACCTCTATGTTTTTGAGCGCAATAATACCAATGGTATTGTATTCCTGATTGGTATTATTTTTCTCCAGGTGATTGATTTTAATTTTTAAGCGCTCAATTTCAATTAGCAATCTTTTAGAAACAACAGGTTTGCCACCGCTTTTTAGCGCAAATGCAATGTCGTCCAGGGCGTATGAAATGCGTTTAATTGCCATTTCATAATCTTTTAATATCCCTGCTTTATCAAACTGCTCATGCAATTGCTGATAGTTATAATAGGTAGACATCACCTGCTCAAAAAGGTCGACCATGTCTACGAATACCAGGAGCAAAAACCTACCCTCAGGACTGGAATCCCTGACAATTTCCCTGGTTCTGAATAATAATTCTCTAACGGCATCCTGCTTTTCGTGTACCGAAACCTGTAACTGAAGCAGTTCTGCGTATGTTTTATCGTAATTATTATGCTGATGATAGAATTTCGCTTTTTCTCTGAGAAACTCTGCCACTTCGAAAATCGAATCACTTAAAGATTGTTGTACTAAACGAAAGGGACGAAGACGATAAAAGAAATAACTTAATCCTGTATACCAGAGGCTTCCTGCCAATACCATAAATCCATGCTGAATTACTTCCTGCCAGGGACGGATATCATCAATACTCAATACAATAATCAGCAATACTGCTGTTCCGACCGATGCAGCCCTGATGCCGTAAATGTAGAACATCGAAAATACAAAACTGGAAGCCCCAAGAAGGAAGGCTACGAAATATGGGCTTTTGTTGGTTAAACCTGTGAGTATAGAAAACAGGAAAATTAAAACTGTAGTAACCAACATGGCGTTCCGCCTGTGCACCATTGGACCGGGGCTATCTACAATGCTCACGCATAGGGCACCCAATGATAAGGTCATGCCATATTTAAGCATTCCAAACTGCGCAAGAATTAACGAGGGGAGTAGCACACCAAGGGTAATGCGTAGGCCATCCGCGAAATACGTACTCAATAAAAAATCTTGTATGTTTCTGATGGGTTGCCTGATCTGCATGTTACAAAAATAACATTATCGGGAACTTTTTGTTGGGATAAAAATTCAACTTTTTTGAAAGAGGTTTATTTCAATCTAAAGGGTCATGGGATTTTTGATCATCAAGTTTTATAGATCGTTTATGCTTAGACTTCTCCTCTATGCACTACAACCGGGTTAGTTTATCGCCTTAGTTTTTCTGCCCCCTGACTGTCCTTGCGCGAACATTTCCGATCTTTCATCGGTTATGTTCGTGGCAATCTCCTATTTGCTATAGAGCATCTACAGCAATTAGAGGTTGCCATGAAACGAAGAAAAACTGTTTTTCGCAATGACAAGTGTTAGTTTAACGTAATAGCCATCAGATACACCTAAGCCACAAGCTTATTAACTTTCTCCAACAGGTTATTAAGGTCGAAAGGCTTAGCCATGAAATCGTTAGCTGCACAGTTTAAAAAGATATCTGCCGCGTTTGCATGTGCACTCATCATCAATACTGGAATATTGTTATTAATGGATTTAAGTTCTGCACAAACATCCATACCATTTCCGTCCGGTAGCATTACATCCAATATAAAAAGATCTGGAACCTGATTAATGTTTGCCTCCATAAATGTAGTAACCGTTTCAAAACTAATTACTTCATAATTCTCTAACCCTAAAATAAGCTCAATTACGTCTCTTATTCCTTCATCATCCTCTAACAGAAATACTCTCTTACCCATATCTTTTATCTACGTAATTACAATCGATCCGGACCATAGAAAGTTTTAAAAATCCGTTAAAAGTAACTTGGAGCAATACAAATCAACAATAAAATAAGGCCTTCCATCACAAATAATAGCACTTCCATCACATTTATCATGATCAAGATTACCGTCTAGGTATATTGCTTCACATTTTAAATCCTAATGATATTAACTGATTAAAATCTCTTAAATTAAAAATTATGAAACCTTGTTTACTTATTGTGCTGAGTTGCTTAAGTGTTAAGTTGTTTTCTCAAACATCTTCTAATGCTAATCACCAATCTGTTTACACCATTGAAAATGTTCAGTTTAAAAGTATGGGAGTCAGCCTGGCAGGTGCCATTTTTATGCCCAAACATCCTCATGCTGCGGTAATCCTTGTACATGGTTCAGGGCAGGAGAGAAGAATGGTAAACCTGGCTTCAAATTTAGCTAGAAACGGCATCGCAGTGTTAACGTACGATAAACGTGGAGTTGGAGAGTCGGGTGGGGTTTATGCTGGTCCGGAAGTGGGAACCAATAATGTTGATTCGGCCAATCTTAACTTGCTGGCTTTAGATGCAAGTGCTGCGGCTCAAACACTATTGTTGCATCTTCCCGGTAAAAAGGTGCTATTGGGTCTGGTCGGGTTTAGTCAGGCGGGTTGGGTAATCCCTATAGCTGCTGAAAAAAATAGTGAGGTGCGCTTTATGATATTATTTAGCGGACCAGTCGCAACTACACTCGAACAGCTGCGATTTCAATTTTACACGAACGGAAAAACCAGTTTTTGGGAAACTCACTCTGAAGCTGATGTTCGCGAGCACATTAAAAACGACCCTGACCGATATCAGTTTACAGCTACCGATCCGCTTAACTCGCTGATCAGACTAAAAATTCCGGGGCTGTGGCTTTATGGCGGCAAAGATATACAAGCTCCGGTCGGCTTGTCAATAGAACGAATAGATAAGCTTAAAGCGCAAGGTAAGCCTTTCGAGTATCATTTATTTCCCATGCTAGGCCATAACACTGCTTTCTCAAAATCTCAGGAACCGTATAATGCTGCGCTTCAATGGATCAAAGACATCAGCCACTGCTCAAAGAAGAATGGTTATAAGGGAAAATCTAAATAGGTTAATTTGAGGAAGCTTTAAAAGAAAAAAACCTGCAACTAAACAATTGCAGGTTTTCAATTTTGGCGGAGAGTGGGGGATTCGAACCCGCGGACCCTTTAACAAGTCAACAGTTTTCAAGACTGCCGCAATCGACCACTCTGCCAACTCTCCGCTGCAAAAGTACAAACTCCGGCTAAATCTGCAAACTACGCAGACGTTTTTTTTATATTAAGTTGATAATTGCTTAACACAGAGGAAGAAAAAATTATTTCCTACTGATGTTTTCGTCGATTGGGTCGCTTTTTTTGAAGAGATTATAGTTCGGGCGAATAATTTTTACACTTCTTTTGCTTACATCAACACTGGCATTAAGCTCAAAGCCGATCAACAAAATGAATGAATTCAGGTACAGCCAGATCATGACGACAATTAAAGTTCCGATAGAACCATAAACTTTGTTATAAGACGCAAAGTGGTTAATATAGAAAGAAAACCCCCAAATGGTTAAAAAAGCCAGGATGGTTGCCAGCCATGAACCTGCACTGAATAATTTCCATTTCTTGGCGTGAGATGGACCATACCGGTATAAAATAGAGATGGTGAAGAAATACAAGGCAGCCAATAATGCCCATCTGGTAAATTGAATTGCAAAAACGGCTAAACTGGCCTTTAAGTGAAGCTCCTCTTTAATGTATTTCAATAAAACTTCTCCCAAAGCCATGGCAGTAATACAGGCGATGATAGATAAGCAGATAAATACCGTTAAAGCCAATGCAATCAGGCGTTGTTTAATCCATCCCCTGGTTTCGATGATTAAGGAAGATTTATTAAAGGCCTTCATTAAATTCTTCACCCCGTTAGTGGCAAAAAATATAGCCGATAAAAAACCAAAAGATAATAAGCCCGTATTTTGATTTTTTACAATGTCATTCAGCGTAGATTCAAAAGCATCGTAAGCATTGTGTGGCAAAACCAGCTCAATCAGACTTAGCAACTGATCCTGGAAACCATGAATCGGAATGAAGGGGATCAGTGTAAATAAGAAGATAATACCTGGGAAAATGGCCAGCATAAAACTGTAAGCCAGAGATGAAGATTTGTTAACCAGCGTATCTTTACCAATCTCCCGAAAAAAGAACGTTGCAACGGTGTATAAAGGTAGCGGACTGAAACCAGGCAAGACACAACTCTTCGTCCACTCAATAAAGCTTGAGTAAAGTTTAAGATGAAGTAATTGCCTGTGTAACCATTCCATTAATTATGCTGTAAAATATTTTCTAATGCCTTCCATAAAAATTTCTGGTGGCTGACAAGGTTTTCTGGTCGATTTATCTACAAATACCAAAGTTGTTTTGCCAATATTGATCAGTATTTCTTCTTCATTATAGATTTCGTATTCTACATTTAAGCGAACAGAGGGTAATTCTTTAACCAAACATTTGACTTTTAAAACCTGATTATAGAACGCAGGCTTTAAATATTTAGATTGTAATTCCAATAAAGGCAGCATCACACCATCAGCTTCCATAGATGCGTAGGTTATACCTGATAAAGCTTCGAAGCACTCCGTTCGTGCAATTTCGTAATACAGCGCGTAATTGGCATGGTGAACAATTCCCATTTGATCGGTTTCGGCATAGCGGACTTTTACTTTTGTTTCGTGTACAAACATTATCTGAAAATATTTTTCTTGTTTAGTGCTTCACGATATTTTTTCGCATTAATTTCGTGCTGTGCTTTTGTTTCAGCAAAATTATGATAGCCTGAAAAATCTTCCTTCGCACACATATAAATGTAATTGTTATCTTCTTTATTTAATACTGCATCAATGGCATTAATACTCGGCATCATGATGGGGCCTGGAGGCAGGCCTGCATATTTGTAAGTGTTGTATAAAGACTGAACCTGTAACAACTTGCCCGTAACTCTTTTTACTGTAAAATCATTGTTTGCAAATATTACAGTTGGATCTGCTTGCAATAAGATTCCTTTGTTTAACCTGTTTAAATAGAGGCCGGCAATGATTGGCATTTCTTTATCATATAATGCTTCAGCATCTACAATAGAGGCCAGGGTGTAAACCTGCGCAGGGGTGAGGTTTAAACTTGCTGCTTTTTGTTTGCGTTCGGCATTCCAGAATTTGTCGTATTCTTTATGCATGCGCTCAAAAAACGCTAAGGGAGATACATTCCAATACATTTCGTAAGTATTTGGAATGAACATAGCATAAATATTATCCTGATTGAAGCCGTATTTGGTAATTAAATCAGTAGAATCTAATACGCTGATAAAGCTTAGTGAATCTGCCTCTAAATTACTGGCCAGATAAGCTGCAAAATTTTCCTTCTTGCGGATGTTCTGAAATTTAAGTTTCACTGGTTCCTGGTTTCCCGATTTGATTAAATTTACCAAAGTTCGGTTGGTCATTCCTTTTTTTAGGCGATAACGACCAGGTTTTAAGTTTGCAGGCAGATTCATCTTTCCGGCAGCAGTAGCAAAAGACGATATGCTCTTAACGATATCTTTCTTTTTCAGATTTTCCACTAACTGATCGTAGCTGCTTCCTGTTTTGATGTATAAATATTTTTGATTCTCTGTAACGTTAGGCGAAAAATATACCTTGTAAAAATTAAGCGCAAAATAGCCGGCAACCAGTACAATAGCAACAACAATAGTGATTGTTATTTTTTTTCCGGTGCTCAATTTCTTTTTTTCTATCTCAGTCATTTTAAAATGTGCGTATTATTGTTGTTTATTAGATAAGGTAATATTGATTTTTGTTCCGATGGCTACTTTTGTTAAAGAATCTACCGGCATTGGATCCTGTTGCGTAATTACTGCATTGGCACTGTCAGTGATGGCGCCATCATAGATAATATTCCCTAAGCTTAAATTGGAACCTTTTAAACTGAATTTAGCTTCATCTACGGTTAAGCCAACTAGCTGTGGAACGTCAACTTCCTGGCTGCCACGGCCATCGCCTAACACCAGGTTAATTCTAGATCCTACAGGGATAATATCTCCCGGTTGAATGGGTTGTCCGCCAAAAGAAGCTTCTAAAACTACGTCTCTACTTACATCAGGCTTGTAGGTGGTGTCACCCAGTTTTAATCTCGAACTTTCAATGATGGCTTGTGCCTCACGTAATGTTTTAAAAGCAATGTCAGGGAATTTCGTATTTGGAATTTTACCGGCGTTGATGGTTAAATAAATAGTCCGGTTATCTTTTACAAAAGTATTTGGATCAGGATCCTGATCGATCACAATTCCGGCAGGCTGATCCATAATAAATACAGAATCTACCTCATATTTTAAGCCTGCATCTTCGAGTTTCTGCACGGCCTGCTCAAAAGCCAAGCCTTTTACAAGCGGCACATTTAATCCCTGGCCATGCTTGGTGTAATACCGAAGGCTGAAAAAAGCAATAAGAAGAAGGCCTACAACCGTTAAAACTGCAGCTAAAATGTTGTTCCTGAAGGATCTTGTTTTTAAATAATCTATAAATTTAGACATGAATGTTAAATTCTGGGTTATGCGTACAATTCAAATGTAATCATTAATGCGTTAATGAATTATTTCCGGCATTTCGTTAACAATAATCACACCATTAAATACTTTGCTCATTAACAATTCAATTCATCAATAATTAAACTTTGCACAAAGATATTTATATTTTTGAGGATATATTTACAATCAATTTCAATTTATAATTAAGGATTTTCCACATGAAGAAAACGATTGCCCTGTTAACAGGCGGTACCACAGGCGAATGGGTTGTTTCGGTAAAAAGTGCAGCTACCATTGTGCAAAATATTGATGCCGACTTATATGATGTTTATAAAATTATGCTCAATGACCATAGCTGGTTTTATGAACCTGCAGATTCTGTGAAAATTGAAATTGATAGAAATGATTTTTCTTTAACGCTGGAAGGAAAGAAGATAAAATTTGATGGAGTGTTTATCGCCATCCATGGTTCGCCGGGTGAAGATGGGAAGTTACAGGGATATTTTGATATGTTGCAGATTCCTTACACCACCTGCGATGCCTTAACTTCTTCCATCACCATGAATAAAGGTTATACAAAAGCGATCGTAAATGGTATAAATCAATTATTTATCGCCAAATCTGTCCAGATTTTTAAAGGTGGAAATTATCATCCTGATCAGATTAAGCAAGACCTGAAATTACCCTATTTCGTAAAACCAAATAGTGGCGGAAGTAGTATCGGAATGAGTAAGGTGAAGCATGCTAATGACCTGGAAGCAGCACTTGATAAAGCTTTTAAAGAAGATCATCAGGTATTGATTGAAGAGTTTGTAAGCGGTAGAGAATTCTCTATAGGTGTTTTCAAAGCAAACGGCGAAGTGACGGTTCTGCCAACTACTGAAGTGATTCCAGCCAATGAGTTTTTTGATTTTGAAGCAAAATATACCCCAGGTGCTACAGAAGAAATTACGCCTGGAAATATGAGTGATGAGGAATATAAAAGAGTGCATCAGATTGTTAAGGATATATATATAAAGTTAAACTGCAGAGGGATTGTCCGCATTGATTATTTTCTTGAACATGAAACTGGTAACTTTTATTTCATAGAAATTAATACCATCCCCGGACAAACAGCTACCAGTTTTATTCCACAACAAGTGGCTGCAATGGGTATCTCTTTAAAAGAATTTTATTCTAGTTTATTAAAAGAAACCATTGGTTAACTACTGGAACCAAAATCACTAATCTAATGGAAATCCAAAAGCTTATTGAAAAAGGGTTTACTATAAAGAGATTTAGGAGAGATTCAATCATTTATGAACCGGGCATGCAGCCAAAATATGTCTATTTTATAAAAACAGGCGAAGTGCGCATGGTTACCATTAGTGATGAAGGAAAAGAATTTATTCAAGGTGTATTTAAAGCAGGGCAATACTTTGGTGAACCTGCGCTTTTGATTAACCGCCAGTATTTGGCCTACACGATCGTAAATAAAGATTCTGAAATTATCCAGGTGGGTAGAGATGCTTTTTTCACTTTGATTGAAGAGGAGCCAGATTTTAGTATGGCACTTATTAAAACGCTGAGCAACCGGTTATTTTATAAATCAATGATGCTAGAAGAGCTTGCCAACGAAAAGGCAGAGCATCGTTTGCTTACCCTGATCAACTATTTACTCGCTGACGTTGAGGCAGGAGCTCCTTTAAGATTTACCCGGCAGGAACTTGCGGATATGACAGGCTTAAGGGTGGAAACCGTGATCAGAGGAGTGAAGTTGCTTTCGTCAAGAGGACTAATCTCGATGATTAAAGGAAAGATTGTTCGACCATTGTAATAAACATAGCTTTGATAGATTGGTCTGCAGAATATGATGCAGATCATAAACGCACTGTGATTTTAGTGATAAATTTGCATGATTAAACATTACAATTATGGCAGATTTATCAAGTTTTCAAGCTTTTATCCAATGCAAATGTCCCCGATGCCGTAAGGGTGAAATTTTTACCGGAAGTGCATATTCTTACAAATTACAGAAAACAAATGTTTATTGTCCGCATTGTAATTTGAAATTTGAGCGCGAACCTGGCTTTTTCTATGTTGCCATGTTTGTGAGTTACGCTATGAACGTTGCAGAAATAATTACTATTGGCGTAGCCTCTTATGTTTTAGGCTTACCGTTGATTTACGAAAGTTTATGGTATTATGTGGGAATTATTCTTTTTGGAGTATTGCTCTGTTCTCCGATAAATTACCGTTATTCTAGGGTGATTTTATTGCATTATCTTACTCCGGGTTTACACTATGTACCGGGTAGTGGAGATTTAATTAGGAGAGGTTGAAGATTTCACCTAAACATGCCGTTAAATTAAATAAAAAGTGGATCGCTATGCCATACCAGATTGTTTTCTCCTTAATTCTTAAATAACCGAGCAGGATAGCAAAAGGCAAAAGCCAGAAAACTGAAACAAGACTGAAGTGTATAATAAAAAACATAAATGAGCTAATGTAGATCGCCTGCTGATTATCCACTACTTTGGTTAACTTTTCCATTACAAACCCTCTAAAAGCCATTTCTTCAAAAATTGCAGGAAACACGGCGATAGAAATAATCATTAAAATTTTTCCGTATGGATGACTCCTAAATGGTTCGTAAAAAGAATAGTCTTTATTAAAAAGAATCAAATTTAAATGCCCAATTAAGAATTGAACTGTAATTGAACCGAGTATTGTGAGCATACTATAAGAAATCAATTTTAGGAACGAAAAATTCTTCCATTTTAGTAGTATAATATTTTCCTTAAAGTTGTATCCGAAAAACATTAAAACAATAATTGCAGAGAGCAAGTCCATTAAAAATATTGTTGAAATACTTTCCTCTTCAACGGCTAGTGGTAAAAGACAACAAGCAACCTGTATTGCGAAAAACAAGGCAACCTGCTTCAGCAGAAGCCACTTCGAATCTACATCATTAATTTCTAACTGATTTTGAACTGCTCCGCAGAAATTGCAAAATTTATGGTGCGCTACGATATCTACCTTACAGTTTCGACAGGTTTTAGAGATAGAATTATCGGTCTCCACTACTACAGTATATTTAAGTCTTTTTTAATTTTTTCGCTTTCCAGGACAGCTTTTATACCTTTTATCAAATACCCGATAATAATTATTTTAAAGATGATGCCTGAGAATATAGTCATTGGAGAAACAATTGCGTTCAATACCTGAATAATGATATATAGTGAAAGGCCCGAAATTAAAGCGGCAGCTGGTTTTGTTTTACTCCAAACCCCCAACGCACAAAAACCACCAACAAGAATAATATTTATGATTAGAAGTGAAAAAGCATCGTCTGCATTTTCACTTGTAAAGAAACCAATTAATGTCCATAAGCCAATCACACCACCAATCCAATAGAGTGAGTTACGGGCAGACTTGACTTGTCTATCCAGCTCTGCTAGATCTATTTCCTGATTATTTCGTATGGCAATAAATGTTTTTTGCTCCTGCTCTGTACCTTGTAAAGGATATCCACAGCTATTACAGAAAATATCTGCATGAGAAAATGTTTTATAGCAGCAATTGCAGTTATTAACAATTAGTTTTTCCATTATTGAGTGTCATTAATTTGTTAAATATAGTATTCATCGATAAAAAAATACTCATAATAAAATAAATAGCCGTTGCCTTTTTAGGTGAAATCTACCCTATGCTGCAATCTTGCGACGCTTCAACAAACCAATTAGCAGATTAATTACTGGTAAGGTTTGAATGATGGTGAAAGTTAAAATCAGGAGATAAATCGTCCTGCTGTAGCTTTCAAAATACCTAATTGTACCTTCGTTTGATATTTCTACTAATGCTAAACTTTTGTTGAACTGATGAGTAAACCAATAAATTATAGTTAGTATTATAAGTGAAAACACGATATGCAGCCATATTAAAGTTTTGAAATAGCATATTTTTTTAAACAATTTATAGTAGGCTGCAAAGATTAAGATAAAAACCGACGAATACTGCAAGTATTGGCTCGCCGCTATGATAAGGGTATTGAAATTGAACGTAAAATTTATGGTCTCTTCAGGAATTAAGAAAGAAATTAACAATACTGCTATTGCTACAAGGAGAAGGGAATTATAAGGTTGGATAATCTTCTGCATCAAAGTTTTTCGAGTGTCTGAACAAGTTCTTTCACCTTCACTTCTGAGGTTAATTCGTATTGATATTCATCTTCAATACTCCCCATCTTTGCAGCAGTATTCCTATAAGTCATCTTACTTTGAACAAATACCTTTGCTGAAGCATGAAATTCGGTAGCACCCGTTTGCGTGTAAAGGGCTTGAATATTTCCGGTATTGATACCAGCGCCCGGCATAATGGTGATTCTTCCGTTCGCCTGTTTAACCAGTTCGGCTAACGGCTCGATTCCAGAGAAAGCTGAAGTTGCCCCACCAGAAGATAATACCCGAACAATACCCAGTTCAATTAAATCTTCGAGTGCCTTTTCCATATCATTGCTCATATCAAAGGCTCTGTGAAAAGCTACTGGCATGGGTTTGGCCAGTTCGATTAATATTTTACATCTTTCTACATCAATGCTACCATCAGCTTTTAGGATTCCTATAACAATACCTTCACACTGTAATGATTTACAGGTTTTTATATCTTCTATCATTAAGTCGAACTCCAGGTCAGAATATAAAAAGTCCCCACCTCGTGGGCGAATGATCGGCCAAACTTCTATAGTTAGATTTCTTTTAGCTAATGCGATTTGACCATAGCTAGGCGTGGTTCCGCCTTCTGCTAAATTATCGCAAAATTCTACCCGTTTGGCACCACCATTTTGTGCGGCTAATGCAGAGGCATAGGAGTTAGCGCATACTTCTAAAATACCCGACATATTATTTATTCTTCTTCTTCTTCATTAACCGGACCGAGAACTTTCCATCCTGAAGCGGATTTATAAGTATTTAATTTCTGAATGGAAATACCGCCATCTGGAAACCAGCACACTTCAGTAATTACATAATGGGTTTCGTCAATTTTTTCCCTCACCGGAAATGCATTTTGTAAATCGGCAACTTTTGGAAAGCCGTGTTCTGTGAGGTTATTGATGAAAGAGAGTTCCAATACCTCAGCAGTACTCGCAATAATTTCGTGATCGAAATCCATTTTCATGGCTGATAGCATTATCTTTGCTTCTTCATGAAAATCTTTGCAAGCTAAAGCTGCCTCCATATCTTCATTATCATAGGCCCTTTCCAGTGATAGTATTGCACCTTCGGGCGTTTCTAAATCTACTTTAAAATGGTCGACTCCTTCATCGATATAAATTCCAATACTTTGGTCAAACTGCGGTTTATCTGCATCAGGAATACCATCTCTGATGGCCCTGATGGTGTAACCACCAATTAATCTGCCTTGCTCAATAATCATCCAGTCGGAGATATAATTTCTATCTACCCCGATTTTTTGATCAACCTTAACCGTTTTTACATCAACGGGTACGTTACCTACAACACCGAACAGATTTCCAGATTCATCAAAACTAGGTTCGGTAAGCCAGATATGCTCTCCAATTTCGCCATCCATAATGCGAACTTTGATAGAGAAATAAGTTTGATCAGGCTTCGGCTGGATTAAGCTTTCTTCGAAATACCAAAGCGTCAGATTGGCTTTTTCAATAGCCCAAATCATTCTTTCGTCTTCATTTGGCACATAAACCATTGTGGGTTCGCCTGTGCGTTCCGCTACATTCTTTTTGCCAAAAATTTTAGATAATAATCCCATATTGCACTAATAATAGCTCTTTCCTTTAATTAACAGATCTTGTTTTTCTGCATTGCAAACGGCAAAACTAAACCCTTGTTGAATGGCATAAGCGCCATATTCGCCTTTTTTATTTATCGCTAAGAAGCCTACCTGAATATTTTTAGCCGTTTCCGGTTTCTTTTTAATTATCCGCATTACAGCTTCTTTGCAGGCTGCCTCTGGTGTATAACCTTGTCTCATCAGCTCGACTACCAAAAATGATCCAACATTTCGAATCACTTCTTCGCCTACGCCGGTAGAGGTGGCACCACCTACTTCATTATCAACATACAAACCGGCACCGATAATCGGGCTATCACCAATTCTGCCATGAAGTTTATATGCCATTCCGCTGGTGGTACATGCACCAGAAATATTCCCCTTTTCATCAATGGCAAGCATACCAATGGTATCGTGATTATATTGGTTTCCAGGTAACTTTTGAGGTGCAGCTTTATCATAAAGCTTATTTTCGATATTCATCACTGGCTCATATTTGGCAGATTTTAACCAATCTTTCCAGGCCTTTTCACTAGATGGCGTAAGCAGGTTTTCCTTTTTAAAGCCTTGTTCCAGTGCGAATTGTAAGGCGCCATCTCCGGCTAACATTACATGTGGCGTTTTTTCCATTACTTTACGGGCAACAGAAATTGGATGTTTAATGTGTTCTAACGCTAAAACAGCTCCGCAATTTCCCAATTCATCCATGATGCAGGCATCCAAAGTAACTTTACCGTCTCTATCTGGCAAGCCACCATAACCAACTGTCTGATTTTTTTCATCCGCCTCCGGAACCCAAACACCTTGCTCTACGGCATCTAAAGATCGTCCGCCTTTTGAAAGCACTTTCCAGGCATCTGCATTTGCTGTAATCCCAAAATCCCAGGTGGAGATGACAATAGGTAAATTTTTAGCTGGTTGGGATTTAGCTGGAAGGGCATTAGCCATGCTGGATTTATCAAGAGCCAATAAGCCTGCAGAAAGGGCAGAGGCTTTTATGAATTTTCGTCGGTTGAACATTTAAGCGTAGTTATATTTTAGTTTAGAGAATGGTAAATTGATCTGCATCTTTTAAGAAAGGAAACTGGCGTCTAATTTTAACCAGCTCTTCATAATTTATCGTTACGGTGTACATGTCTTCATCTTCAGGCTTATAGTAAACTGTGCTGCCATATGGATCAATGACCATGGAATGGCCACCGTGATAAACCTGATTGCCATCATGTCCTACACGGTTTACACCAATTACATAACTTTGGTTTTCGATCGCACGGGCAGGGATAAGTGCCTTCCAATGTGCGGTGCGACGGTCTGGCCAACTGGCTACAACCAGCAGAATATCATATTCCTCATTCACATTACGTAACCAAACGGGGAAACGTAAATCATAGCAAACCGCCAGGCGAATTTTCCAGCCCTTTAATTCTACAATCAGTTTGCTTTCGCCGGCACTGAAATGATCGTCTTCATCTCCCATTCCAAACAAATGGCGTTTATCATAATATTGATGTTCGCCATCTTTATTCATCCAGACCAGGCGGTTAAAATAATGTCCGTTTTCCTTAATAATTAAACTACCTGTTACAACGCAGTTATATAGATTAGCCATTTTCTGCATCCATTGCATCGTAGGCCCACCCATTTCTTCGGCCAGCGCTTCAGCATTCATACTGAAACCGCTGTTAAACATTTCGGGCAAGATAATCAAATCTGTTTTCTCCCTAACTCCCATAGATAAGCGGAGGGCAAGGTTTACCAGGTTTTTTTCTATATTTTCCCAAAATAAATAAGCCTGAAAGATCGTTACTTTCAGATTTTCTATTTGAGTATAAATAGGTGCTTCCATATTATTTGGTTTGCAAAATATTAAACATTTTTTAGTTTTTCTGCCGCTAAAGCCAGCGTGGTATCTTCTTTAGCAAAACAGAAACGAATAATTTTATGGTCTGTTGCCTTTTGATAAAAAGCGGAAACCGGAATACTGGCGACACCAAACTCCTTAATCAGCCTTTCGCTAAAATCGGTGTCTTTTTCATCGCTGATGTCACTATAACTTACACATTGAAAATACGATCCATGGCAGGGAAGTAATTTAAAACGGCTTTCTACAAGCAGGCTTCTGAAATAATCGCGCTTCTGCTGAAAAAAGTTACCAATTTCGTTATAATTTGACGGTTCCTGAATGTATTGTGCAATTGCCTGTTGCATAGGACTATTTACACTGAACACATTAAATTGATGAACTTTTCTAAATTCTTTGGTCAATGGTTCTGGCGCCAGGCAATACCCTAACTTCCATCCGGTAGCATGTAAAAGCTTCCCGAAAGATGCGACAATGAAACTTCTTTCTCTTAATTCGGGGAAGAGCATCACACTGTTGTGCTTTTGATCATCATAGATCAGGTGTTCATAAACTTCGTCGCTCAAAATCAGAATATCGGTACCACTAATCAGCTTGATCAGCGATTTCATATCTTCTTTTGATAAGATACTGCCCGTTGGGTTTTGTGGAGAGTTCAAAATAATCATCCGGGTACTCGAGGTAAAAAGTTTTTTCACCATGTCCCAATCAATTTCGTAATCTGGTGGTGCGAGTTCGTATGTTTTAACTATTCCACCTAATAATCTGATGGTTGGTGCGTAGCAATCGTAAGCAGGTTCAAAAATAATCACTTCATCACCTGAATTGATAATGGCTGCCAGCGCTGTAAAAATAGCTTGAGTTCCGCCGGCAGTAACCGTAATTTCGGTATCAGGATTGTATTTTATATTGTAAAGATTTTTTACTTTTTGGGCAATATTTTCCTTTAAAAGTTGATTGCCTGGCATTGGGGCATATTGATTAAAACCATCTTTCATAGCTTTATTAACCAATTCAACCAGTTTAGGGTCAGCAGCATAATCAGGGAAACCCTGCGATAAATTAATGGCATTATATTCCGCGGCAAGCTTAGACATCACTGAAAAAATGGTGGTGCTTACGCCGGGAAGTTTTGATTGTATATTTAACATGATATAAGCGAAAATAGCAAAAAAAGCTTAGAAGATCAGTCACTTTTTAGCTAACCGCTTTACATCATATGTTTAAGTATCTTATTCTCAGTGTTTTCGAATCAAGTAATTATTGACCTGATAATTTGTGAGAACCGAATATTATTTAGAAAGGATCAGGCATTGCAATCCTGAGGTTATGGTTAGTGTGCAACTATTGCGGCATCAGCCGAAGCTTCAACTTCTGTTTTAATCAACCTTCTGCCAACTAGTAAGCAAACCATTGCAATCAATGCAGCTGCTGTCATTACAAGTGGCATAGGTATTACGGAATGTTCGCTAAATAAACTCACCAACACCGAAGCCAATGCACCCAATCCCATTTGTAGTGCACCCATTAGTGCAGAGGCACTTCCTGCATTTTTACTGAATGGAGCCAGTGCCAAGGCTGCTGCATTTGGATTGATGAATCCCAGGCAAGATAAAAATAGGGCAATAAAGCCCAATGTTAAATAAAGATTGAGCCAATCGTTTAAGGCAAAAATCAGGAATATAATACTGAATATGCATTGTGCCATTAATGCCCAGGTTACAATTTTTTTACTGCTAAACCACTTCAAAATCAAGCTATTTAATTGGCTCGATCCAATAAAAGCAACTGATAATAACGCGAAGATCCATCCGTAACCAGTTTTGCTTACTTCATAAATCTTCATAAAAACCGTAGGTGATGAAGATACATAAGCGAATAAACCAGAAAAGGTAATGGAACTGATTAAAGCGTAGGTAGAAAACTGAGGCGCTTTTAAAACTGTAAAAAAGCTATTTAAAATTGGCTTGGGTTTCAGCGAATAATTCGGATCGGGCTTATAACTTTCTGGCAATTTAAAGATAGAGGCCAGCAAGATCAGAATGGCCATAATGCCCAGGAATACAAATACATACTGCCACCCAAGTGCAGAAATAAGATAACCACCTGCAGTAGGAGCAAGCATTGGCGAAACGGCAATTACTAACATCAGCGAGGCAAAGACTTTCGGACTTTCTTCTACCGTAAACAAATCCCGAACCATCGCGATAGAGGCTACTGCAGTGGCGCAACTTCCAATAGCTTGTACAAAGCGCAAAACAATGAGTTGATTTACATCTGTAACCAATAGACATAAGAAGGAAGAAAAAATATAAAGTGCAAGGCCAAAGTATAATGGTTTTTTTCGGCCAAATTTATCTAAAAGCGGCCCATAAAGTAGTTGACCAGCGGAGATTCCAATGAAAAATGCAGATAGTGAAAGCGCTACTGATGATTCGTTTGTTTTCAGATCTTTTGCAATATCAACAAAACCTGGCAAATACATGTCAATAGAGAATGGTCCAAGCGCTGCCAATGAGCCTAATATAAGGATGAGAGAGAATTTATTTTGCTTAGCCATGATGATTTAGTTTCCGAGGCGCAAAGATTGGCAGATTTATTTTCTTAACCTACTTTTTAACCCGAATTTTGTAAAAAGATAGATCCTTTAAAAATTAACAGAAGAAATTATCATTCTGATTTGAATTATCTTTAGATTTATGCACTATGACTTTTAAAACCAAAGAAAGCCGCTTGTTTCTCGTTCTGGGATGTTTTTTTGTCGCGAATGCGATATTATCTGAGTTTATTGGAGTCAAATTATTTAGTGTGGAGGAAACTTTAGGAATTAAAAAGTTCGACATCAATCTGCTTGGTGTTAAAAATCTTTCTTTTGTAATGTCTGCCGGTGTATTAACCTGGCCAATTATCTTCATCATGACGGATATCATTAATGAATATTTTGGCGTGAAGCAGGTTCGTTTTCTATCGATTTTAACATCCATTTTAATCGCCTTTGCCTTTTTGGTGGTTTGGGGTTCTATGCATTTGAGCGCCGCCGATTTTTGGGTACATCAGAAGATAAATGGTGAAGATTTGAACATGAATAATGCTTTTTCGGGGATTTTTGGTCAAGGCATGTGGATTATTGTTGGTTCCATTATTGCTTTCATTGTGGGCCAACTGGCAGATGTATTAATTTTCCATCGCATTAAGCGCGTAACAGGAGAAAAAGCTTTGTGGTTGCGTGCTACTGGCTCTACGTTGGTTTCGCAATTAATCGACAGTTTTGTGGTGATATTTATAGCTTTTTATTTAAATCCTCAATATCACTACAGCTGGCAAATGGTTGCCGCCATCGGCCTCGTAAACTATACCTACAAATTCTTGGTGGCTATTTTGATGACACCAATTTTATACATTGTTCATGCCATTATTGATGGATATCTCGGAAAAGAGCTTGCACACAAGCTTACACAAATGGCGGGGAGAGGCTAATGTTTGTTAATTAATAAACTTCTTTAAGATGAGAATAAAATATTTATTACCTGTTATATTGATTTCATTGGTATCCTGTTCAGCTAAGGATGAGAAAACCAATGATTCTACACCCGATATTCAAGGCACATGGCGTTTATTATCTGCCACAACAATTGAAAATGACAGGACTCAAGTCACCGATTTTTCAGGCGATCTCAAGATGATAAAAATTATTAACGGTACGCATTTCGCATTCTTGAAACATAGCGTAAAGCCTAACGATAGTACCAGTTTTGATGCCGGCGGAGGGCGGTTTACTTTCATAAATGATGACTACACTGAACATTTAGATTATTATAAGGACAAAAACTGGGAAGGGAAAACCTTCAAATTTAAAGTAACTTTTGATGGAGATACTTTAATTCAAAAAGGGGTGGAGAAAGTAGAAAAAGCAAAGGTAAACCGAGTAATCATTGAAAAATATATCAGACAGAAGCCTTAATTTATAATGCAAAAGGCCGGAATCGCTCCGGCCTTTATACTTAACAACAAAACAAATAAAAAAATTAACCTTAAAATATCTAAATAGCGGCAAGTTCTTCAGCAAATACATTCTCCGCTACTTGCTCTTGTTTGTAAATCTGTCTGCCGGTATATGCAATAAACACTTCTGTATCGAGGAGCAAATCACGGTTTTTGATGAGGTTTTCTAATTTCACCGTACCAATAACATACTTAAAATTACTTGCGGAATAACGCTCACTGATCCCATCAAATGCCAATAGTGTAATTAAATCTTCATCAGCATAGCGCAGGTAAACTTCCAGTAAAATATCTTCTGTATGTTTTACGCCATTCCCTGAATGATATTTTTTGTATTCATAACGATAGTCATAACGTAAGGCAGCAATATCAGATAATACCGCCGCACCCGTCGGATGCCCGCCAGCGCCTTTGCCAAAGAAGAATTGCTTATCAGCGAAAGCGGCCTGAACAGTTACTGCATTGTATTCATTTTCAACGTTATATAAGAAATCATCTTTCGCCACCAGCTTAGGCAATACATAGGTAACAATGTCAGTTTTGTTCACCTTCCTGGCAGTAGGTACCAATTTAATTTTGAAATTCTTTTCGCGGGCATATTTGATATCGTTCGAAGAAAGATTCTGAATTCCAATATTTAAAATGGCATCAGGGTTTACAAATAAACCGTATGCGTGAGCAGTAGCAATAGACAATTTATATTTTGGATCATAACCTCCAACGTCCAGGATAGGGTCAGTTTCGGCAAAGCCTAAGTCTTGTGCTTCTTTTAAGGCTGCATTATAGCTTTGGTTTTCATTAAAGATTTTTGATAAAATGTAATTCGATGAGCCATTAAAGATTCCGCTTAACGCGTGGAAAAGCTCATTATCATAGTATTCTTCCAAATTTCTGATGATTGGAATACTCCCACAAACTGCACCTTCATAAAGTAGTGAAGTACCATGCTCTTGCTGTAAATCTACCAACTCCTTTAAATGAGTGGCAATCATTTTCTTATTTGCAGAAACTACATTTTTACCGTTTTTTAATGCGGTAGTTACAATTTCGTAAGCGGCATCTGCATCGTTAATCAACTCCACAATGGTATTAATTTCCGAATTATTAAGGATCTCATTGCGATCTGTGGTGAATAGATCTTTATTGAGCGTACGTTTTTTCTTTGGATCTTTTATCGCAATTTTTATAATTTCAAGATTCAGATTCTGACTTTGGATGATATCTAATAATCCTTGTCCGACAACTCCGAAACCAAATAAACCAATTTTTAAATTCTTACTCATGTTTTTTTAATAGTATATAGTACTTAGTATCGAGTATCAAGACCAGGCGATCTTAAGCCTTCCGCTACTAAATTTGTTTTTACGTTATTGTTTTTTTCTTAAGCTTTAAACCTTTAGTCTTTAAGCTTTCATCTCTAAGCTTTCGCCTTTAATCTTTCAGCTCTAAGCTTTTCTTTTATGCAGTATGTTGCAACTTAATAATCTTCTTATCTCTGCTTTCTTTAATAAATGTTCCGATGATGTTGGTTAGAGCATTCGTTTCAATTAAAAAACCATCATGGCCATATTCAGAGTGAATCGCAGCAAATTGTGCATTGTTAATCTGGTCTGCCAGGTATTTTTGTTCCGATAATGGAAACAGAAAATCATTTTCAATTCCGATTACTAATGTATTTGCAGTGATCAACTGTAGCGCTTCTGCAATGCTATTTCTATTGCGGCCAACATTATGGCTATCCATCGCTTTCGTTAAATAATAATAGCTATAAGCGTTAAAGCGGTTAATCAATTTCTCTCCCTGGTAATTCTGGTAAGAAGAAGCCCTGAAATGATCCGTTTTATCGTTTACGCTTTCCACCTGCGTGTTGCCATAAGCATTATAAGTTCTATAGCTTAAAAGTGCAATGCTGCGAGCAGTTTTAAGGCCTTTACTACCGCCATTTGGTTTGTTGGCAAAGAAAGTTCTATCTGTAGCAATTGCCAAACGCTGACTTTCATTAAAAGCAATTCCCCATGGTGAATGTACCGCATTAGTGGCTACAAGGATTAAATTTTCGATCCGTGAAGGCTCAATAATTCCCCATTCAACTGCTTGTTGTCCACCTAAAGAACCGCCAATTAATAACTTAATGGAATCGATTCCCAAATGATTCGCCAATAACTGGTGTGCGGCCACAAAATCGCGAATGGTAAACTGGGGAAAAGCCAGGTAATATGGTAAGCCAGTCGCCGGGTTTATACTTAATGGATTAGTAGTGCCATAATTAGAGCCTAAAACATTAGCACAAACGATATAATGATCTTCCGGATTGAACAAGGCATTCTGCCCAAATAACCCTTCCCACCATTCAAATACATCTGCATTTGCTGTCAAGGCATGACACACCCAGATAACATTACTTTTGCTGGCATTAAGCTCGCCATAGGTTTGATAAGCGATTTGAAGGTTTTTAATCTTTTGTCCGCTTTCTAATTTGAATGACTTATTGTGATGATATGTTGCCGCTAAATGCGCTGAATTGCTATTGTCTATACTGTTTTGCATGTTGTAATGTACTGTAGTTTAAAAAGCCTGAATTATTTGCGCTGTTATGCATGTGTACTTTCTGCATTTATATCAGCGCTGATGGCTGCGAAAGCTTGTTCGAAATCTGCCTTAATATCATCAATGTGTTCAATACCAACCGAAACCCTTAATGCGTTTGGTTTTACTCCGGCTGCCAATTGCGCTGCATCATTCAATTGCTGGTGGGTAGTGGCCGAAGGCTGAATAATCAGGGTTTTTGCATCGCCAACGTTAGCCAGGTGGGAAACTAGTTTTAAGTGATCAATAACCTGACTTGCATTTTCTTTGCTTCCGTTCAGTTCAAATGATAAAACACCACCAAAACCATTGCTCAGGTATTTTTTTGCAAGATTATGATAAGGGCTGCTGGCCAAGCCAGGGTAATTAACTTCCTTCACTAATGGATGATTCTCTAACCAGGTGGCGAGTTCCAAAGCATTGTCTACATGGCGTTGCACGCGAAGCGACAAAGTTTCCAATCCTTGTAATAAAAGAAATGAATTGAAGGGTGAAAGGGCAGGACCCAAGTCTCTCAGACCTTCGACACGGGCACGAATAATGAATTGGATGTTCCCGAAAGGACCGCCGATGCCGAAAACATCATTAAAAACCAATCCATGGTATCCTTCGGATGGTTCCGTGAATTGCGTGAATTTTCCATTTCCCCAGTTGTAGTTTCCACCATCTATAATAACGCCACCAATACTGGTTCCATGTCCGCCGATCCATTTAGTAGCAGATTCTACTACAATGTTTGCACCGTGCTCCAATGGTTTAAATAAATAACCACCAGCACCAAAAGTATTATCAACAATAAATGGGATATCAAATTTCTTAGCAATGGCAGCAATTTTTTCGAAATCAGGAACACTGAAAGATGGGTTTCCTATGGTTTCTAAATAAATCGCCTTAGTTTTTTCTGTAATTTTTTGTTCAAACTCCTCCGGAACATCAGGATTTGCAAAATCAACCTGAATGCCCAAACGTTTAAAAGTGACTTTGAATTGGTTGTAGGTTCCGCCGTAAACGTGCGAAGAGGAAACAATCTGATCACCTGCTTCCAGAATATTATGTAGCGCAATAAATTGAGCCGCCTGGCCAGATGCAACTGCCAATGCAGCCACTCCGCCCTCTAAAGCCGCAATTCTTTTTTCAAATACATCTGTGGTTGGATTCATCAGGCGGGTGTAGATGTTGCCAAACTCCTTCAAAGCAAACAGGTTTGCACCATGCTCGGCATTTTTAAATCCGTAAGAAGTAGTTTGATAAATAGGGACTGCTCTTGAACCAGTTGTTGGATCTATTTCCTGACCGGCATGTAACTGAAGGGTTTCAAATTTATATGAAGCTGACATAATTTTAATAAGTAAAGGAGTGGTTAACTGTTAAAGGAATAAGTTTTTCGTGCTTTCGATGATCATCTTAAGATTTCAAAAAAAGAAAAATCTAGGTTAGGGGCGTATCCTGAATAATCAGGACCTTCCAGTTTGAAAATAAACAAATGAGGAAGTTTTTTAAATTACTATATGCAACAGCACATACAAGTAATTACCTGCATATCGCAACAAATAAACGGAATAGAAGAAATTTCTATTTGTTTTGGTTTAAGACTTGGTTCGCCCTGCGATTGAAAATTTAATGCATTCATCAGTTTTTAATTTATAGCACCAAATAACACCATGTTAATTGGTCAGGAATTGGCACCTTCTCTTTCTGAGGGTTGCCAGTGGGTCATGGAGCCAGTCTCTCGCCACTTCTTTATAAATCAATCTGACTAGATTGACTTTTATTTTAGCTTGCCGCCAAATAATATTTCAAATGTGAGAATTTAATTTGAATACACAAAATAAAATTTTGAAAATTTAATAAATTAATGTTTTTGAAGCTTTTAGTTTCTTAAAAATTGACCTCATCAATAATTAATAAGAAATTAACGGTTAATATTTTAAGTTTGTATAACCTATTTAAATCTAAATTGTTAATGAAAAACGCTAAAATAATCTGTTTTGCGCTGTCAATATTTTTTGCCAGCATCAATAATACCCACGCGCAGTTCGGCGGGCTTAAAGACAAACTTTTAAAAGTGGGTACGGCCCAAGGTGCAAAGGCACTTGGTGTAGATAAATTTTTAAAACAACCAGGTGCAATCACCACCAGTTTTGAAGATGTGAATCGAGAGGGCGAAATGATGCCTGATTTTAAAGCAACCTTAAAAGCCCAACCGCTATATTTATTACCGAAAAATCCGGATGGAGGCTATGTACTTTGTGAAGGACTTTATGAAATGGCCAATAAAAGTTATTGCCTTATGGCAGGTACTTTTGCGCCTTCAAAAGGTGATGGCTACATGTTCGCGCCGGTATTGGGATCGAAAGAGGCAGTAGTTATTGCAATTATTAAAAGTGCAGAAAAACATCCCGAAGTAGAGCAGCATGATATCCAGGCATTGTTATGGACGATTATTGCCCGTACCAGGTTTGCCAATTATAACGGACAGGTGAAGGTTACTGCATTGAAGTTATTAAGTCCACAACAAATTACCATGCTTGAAGGCGGCGCTTTGGGCGTGCTTCCATTTGATGTAATGGAGAAAGCAAAAGACCAGTTGCCATCCGGTTTAAAGGCAGTTTTTGAGGCCGAAAATAACATCCGACAACTGGTATCTTCCGGAAACTATACTTATGCAGATATGGAAAAATATGCCATCATCGCTGGCATGGCACCTCCAAGAGCTGATGTACCAAGCGGAATATGGACAAAACACCCAGATGGTTATTTTGTGCGTTATTTCCCATCAGGCTATTCTATTACAAGGGTTCAGGTATATGTGCCGAAAGAATTAATGGCCTCGGGAGTCAAACTGGTTTATGATGCTGCAGGAGATATTGCCTGTCCTGCAAACACTGGTTCTCAAAGGTTAGCGCAAACCAATGAGCCTTTGAATGCTAATTATAGCCTGAAACTGACAACAGTTTGCAACCCAAAGTAATTCATTAATAAGTGATATAATTTTTAGACAGCTTCTTAATTCGTATTGATTTGGTCATCGGATGAATATGGCATTAATACCATATTCATCCGATGACCAAATTTACCAAGCCTTATTATATTTCTTAAAGCAGTATTTATTCAACGTACCCAGGAACTTCGGTTTGCAATAAGCCTTATTTATGCTAAAGCCTGTGCTAAATCGGCGATAATATCATCCACATGTTCCAAACCAACCGATATTCTTAATAAATTTTTTGGCGTTTTACTATCAGGACCTTCTACAGAATAACGGTGTTCAATCAGACTTTCCACACCTCCTAAACTCGTTGCCTGCGCGAATAATTTAACCTTATTTACCACTCTGCTTGTAGCTTCCACATCTCCTTTAACCAGGAAAGACATCATTCCACCAAAATCTTTCATTTGCTTTTTGGCTATCTCGTGCTGTGGATGTGTTTCCAGTCCCGGATAAAAAACAGCCTCCACATTTGGATGATTAACCAGGTAATCGGCTACAATTTTTCCGCTTTCGCAATGGCCTTTCACCCGATAAGCCAGGGTTTTGATACTTCTGCACAGTAAATAACAATCAAAGGGTGAAGGCACTGCACCACCTGTTTGCTGAATATTTTTGATTTTCTCCCAAAAATCATCTTTTTTTGCAGTAACGATTATCCCGCCAAGTATATCGCTATGGCCGCCTAAATATTTCGTACTGCTGTGCATCACAATATCAGCACCTAATAAAATCGGATTTTGTAAAACAGGCGTACCAAAGGTACTATCGCAAACCAATATAGCGTCATTTGCCTTCGCAATTTTTGCTATTTCTTCAATATCTGTAACCTTCAACAAAGGATTTGATGGTGTTTCAATCCAAATCATTTTAGTGTTCGGTTTGATGGATTTTTTAATCAGCTCCAGGTCTGTCTGATCTACAAAATCAAATTCCAGGGAATCGTTAAAAATGGTAAGCAATTGCTTTTTAATACCCCAATACATATCATCTGGTGCAATAATATGGCTTCCAGGTTTTAGCGCCTGAAACAAAGACATTCCACAATTATTACCCGATGCAAAAGCGGCGGCGTCTTCACCATACTCTAATTTGGCTAAAGTGTTTTCTAAAGCAGACCGATTTGGATTACTTACGCGACTATACATATGTCCGCCAGGATAACCGCCATCTTCATCACGAAAAAAAGTTGTAGATAAATTTATTGGAGGCGTAACATCCCCGGTAGTATTTTTTACAAGATTAGAGGCATGAATAGCAAGAGTTTCTGGTTTCATAATTTTTTTCTTTATATAGGTTAACAGGTTCGCAATTTAATAATTTGATGCAAATTTAATCGTCATAATTGTTTTGGCAAGATTTATGTAATCAGTTCTTCGAAATTAAAAAAAACTAAAATGAAAAGATTATTTATAGCTATCGCAATAGCATGTTCTACTTTGGTTATGTTACAAGGTTGTTCTTCTACTAAAAACGTTTCTACAGGAATTAGTGGTGGAAGAGGTACAGTTACAGGTACTTGGGTATTAAACAATATTGCTTTAGAAGGTCTTCCGGATCAGGCTGTTCAAGGTTTATTTGGAGAAAAATCGTACAAATGTTTTCAGGGAAGTACCTGGAAGCTTACTAATAGCGGAAACGGTTCATATACTTTACCAGCATCAAGTACCTGTGGTGAGGTAATGCAAACCATTTTCTGGTCAGCAACACCAGCAGAAGAAACGTTTCAATTTAAGAAAATCTTTGAAGGTGATAAAGCTAAAAACGTAACTGAAGGTTATCGCTTGGTGTTAACGCAATTATCAAAAGGCAACATGGTAATGAAATCTCCAATTGAATTCGGTGGAAAAACAGCTAATATCGTATTAACGTTCTCTCCAGCAGCGAACTAATATCTACTTACGAAAAACATCATATGAAAGCA
Source organism: Pedobacter sp. N23S346 (assembly GCF_048515415.1). Lineage (NCBI taxonomy): Bacteria > Pseudomonadati > Bacteroidota > Sphingobacteriia > Sphingobacteriales > Sphingobacteriaceae > Pedobacter > Pedobacter sp. N23S346. The sequence continues at coordinate 592,925 of NZ_JBLYEE010000002.1, read as the reverse complement.
CTTCTGAAAAGAGGTGCTTTTTTTTGTTAGTGATGGGTATAGTAGTGATTGGTTTATGAGTTAAGCCATTAAGTCAAGTGTAAATCTTCGCTATATTTTAATAAACTTTTAAGCATTGGGTTTAAGCACCCTGACAAATGACTGCTGAACTAATGAACTATTGAACCATCAATGTCCGTTTGTTACAAGAAAATGATTTTCAAATCGCCTCAATATTGTATTTTTGTTCGAAATGAAATCAGGAATGACAACAACTGCAGAAGTTGAGAAAATATTAGCTGATACTAACTTATCAACTGAATTACAAAACATAGCATATAAAACACTTCGTGGCGAGCGAATAACTTTCAACGAGGGCGTTTATCTTTACGAACATGCCGAATTGGGCTATCTGGGTGTTTTGGCAAATTACATTAGAGAAAAAAAACATGGCGATAAGACCTATTTTAATCGCAATTTCCATTTAGAACCTACTAATCTTTGTGTATACGATTGCAAGTTTTGCTCGTATTCCAGATTGATTAAACAAAAAGAAGAGGGTTGGGCTTTAACGATGGAGCAAATGCTCGATATCGTAAAGAAATATGACGATGAACCTGTAACTGAAGTGCATATTGTTGGTGGTGTTTTACCACAATATGATGTTGCTTTTTATTCAGCATTGTTTACTGCTATTAGAGAACACCGTCCTGATTTACATGTTAAAGCATTAACACCGGTAGAATATCACTACATTTTCAAGAAGGCTAAAATAGATTATGCTACAGGCATGAAGCTGATGAAAGATGCAGGTTTACAATCGATGCCGGGCGGTGGCGCTGAGATCTTCCATCCGGAAATCCGGGAGCAGATTGCTAAGGATAAATGTACTGGTGAGCAATGGTTAGCGATCCATGAAGAATGGCACAAACTCGGAATGAGAAGTAATGCGACGATGCTTTATGGCCATATCGAAAGATTCGAACATCGGGTTGACCATATGGAGAAACTTCGCGAATTACAAGATCGTACAGGTGGTTTCCAAACTTTTATTCCTTTAAAATTCAGAAATCAGAATAACCAGATGAGTAATACGCCCGAAGTTTCGGTAATCGAAGATTTAAGAAACTACGCTATTGCGAGAATTTATATGGATAACTTCGACCACATCAAAGCCTATTGGGCGATGATTAGCAGAGAAACCGCCCAATTATCGCTGAACTATGGTGTAGATGACATTGATGGTACTTTAGATGATACCACCAAAATTTATTCTATGGCAGGTGCAGAGGAGCAAACGCCTGCAATGAGCACAAAAGAGTTGGTAAATTTAATCAAGCAAGTAGGTAGAATTGCGGTAGAACGCGATACATTGTACAATGTGGTTACAGATTTCGAACACGTTGTTTTCGAAGAAGATAAGAAGCCTCAATATTATAAGTTGCCAGTAGTAAATTAATTTTGAATGTAAGTTTAGAATGATTGAATATTTGCACAGTCGAAAATTCACTCATTCTCTAACTCAAAATTCACTCATTCATTAATTCACTCATTCATTAATTCTCTAATTCAATCATTAAATGAAGAACATCTATATCATCCGTCACGGCGAAACAGAATTAAATAAGCAGGGGATAGTACAGGGCAGGGGAATCAACTCTGATTTGAATGACACGGGGAGGGCGCAAGCTGAGGCCTTTTATCAGCAGTATAAAAATATTTCGTTTGATAAGATCTATACTTCAGATTTAAAAAGGACCTGGCAAACCGTTCAAAGGTTTATTGATTCTGGATTACCATGGGAAAAACTTTCTGGCTTAGATGAGTTAGCTTGGGGAGTTTGGGAAGGTCAGCCTAATAGTGAAGAAGCCCGGGACGCTTTCCGTGAAATGCTTCAAACCTGGGAGGATGGCAATTATACCGCACATTTTGAAGGCGGAGAAAGTGTACAGGATGTATACGAACGTTTGAAGTACCCAATGGAGGTTTTGTCTACCAGACCTGAAGAAGAAACTGTTCTGCTTTGTATGCATGGTAGAGCCATGCGGGTTTTTCTTTGCTTGTTGCTTGGGAAGCCATTAAGTGAAATGACAGGCTTTCCACATCAAAATACTGTTTTATATAAGATGGGTTTTGAAGATGGAAAGTTTACCGTTCTCGAATTTAATAATGCTGTTCATTTGGATGGTTTAGTAATTGGTTAATTCGCTTAACGCTAAACGCGTAGCGCAAAACATTAATAATACTTTGAATAAGATTAAAATATCGGCGGTAGCCTATACAAATACTAAAGCTTTCATTTACGGATTAGAACATTCGGACATCATCAATAAAATAGATTTAAGTTTAGATATTCCTTCAGACTGTGCTGCGAAAGTAATAAGTGGTGAGGTAGATATGGGTTTAATGCCTGTAGCTGCAATTCCACTGGTCCCTAATGCAAATATCGTAGCTGATTATTGTATCGGTAGCGATGGGGCTGTAAATTCAGTTTTTATTTTTAGCGATGTTCCTGTTGAAGAGATTAAAACCGTAAAGCTGGACGCACATTCCAGAACGTCAAATAACCTCGCTAAAGTACTGCTTAAATTTCACTGGAAACAGGAAGTAGCATTCACCACCAACCCACATGCAAAAACCGATGCTATTGTGTTAATTGGCGACAGGACTTTTGGCAAAAAAGACGATTACGCCTATACTTATGATATGGGTGAGGAGTGGAAGAATTTTACCGGCTTGCCTTTTATGTATGCAGCTTGGGTAGCAAATAAGGAAATTTCTACTGAATTTAAAGCTGAATTTAGTGCAGCCTTAAAACTCGGTTTAGATCATAGAAATGATGTTTTGAAAGATTTACCTGCAACACCTAATTTTGATTTGAAAGATTATTTATACGAAAAGCTTCAATTTGAAGTAACTGAAGACCGTAAAAAAGCGATGAATTTGTTTTTGGGTTATATTGAGCAACTAGAAAAAGTATAAAATAATAAGAGGCTGTATAGTAATTATTAATTTATATTAAGATTTGTCATGTTGAGCTTGTCGAAACACAGTTAAGAACACTTTTTAAAAGTCCTTCGACAGGCTCAGGATTACATTTCAAATTTATAATACAGCCTCTTAATTTCTAATGCGCCTTCAATTTTCCAGCAATCGTTTCTAATTTACTTTTTAACTTAGAAATTGCTCCGCTTAATGCTAAATCATAATTATTCCCTAAGTTAGTTACCGCAACAGGTTCTTTACCAACAATTTTGGCTTCGAGTAGGCAACGTTTATCATCCAAGCCATCCTTGCTTCCATTCTCATCTGATAAATGCACTTCGATACGGGTTATTAAATCCTCGAACCTGCCTAATCCATCGTTAATTGTGCCTTTAATTTTGTCTTCGTATTCCTGGTGTATAGTTAAGTTTTTGTCGGTGTTTAGTTGAATCGTCATAATGATTTTATTAAGTTAAAACTATACTAATCTAACAGTTTTATGCAGAAAACGTTTTAAATGGCAATGGTTAAGTTTTAATTCGTTGATTTTCAGTCGAACATTATTTTAGAATTTTTATTTTTCTCGCCAGAAGAGATTATTTTTAGCTTACACCATAAATTGGCAACAGGCAAAGCCATGTTAAACCGTAAATAATCTTTCAATTTTTCAACAAAACAGCTATAAAAAGCAGAATCGTGTTATCTTTATAGCTTTTGCAAATTAATTTCAGTTTTGGCTAAAGACACGAATAAAGAAACCCCATTAATGCAGCAATACAACGCAATAAAGGCGAAGTATCCAGGTGCATTACTACTGTTCAGGGTAGGCGATTTTTACGAAACTTTCGGAGAGGATGCTATCAAAACATCACAAATTCTAGGTATTGTTTTAACAAGAAGAGGTACCGGGCCAAATGGTGGTGCTTTAGAACTTGCGGGTTTTCCGCACCATTCTTTAGATAACTATCTCTCAAAACTGGTTAGGGCAGGGCAACGTGTGGCCATTTGCGATCAGTTGGAAGATCCAAAAGCAACAAAAACCATTGTTAAACGTGGTGTTACCGAACTCATTACTCCCGGTGTAGCTTATGGTGATAACATTGTAAATCAGAAATCTAATAACTTTTTAGCCTGTGTTTTCTTCGATAAAACACAAATGGGCGTTTCCTTCCTGGATATTTCGACCGGCGAATTTTTAATCGCGCAAGGCAATAGTGATTATATCGATAAGCTTTTGCAAGGTTTTAAACCTACAGAAGTAATTTTTCAAAAGTCTAAAAGGCAAACCTTTACCGAAAATTTTGGAGATCGGTTTTACACTTTTGGTTTGGATGACTGGCCCTTCACTTCCGATTACGGAAATGAAACATTGATGAAACATTTTGATGTAACTTCTCTGAAAGGCTTTGGAGTAGATCGGTTACAAAGTGGAATTGTTGCCGCAGGTGTAGTTTTACATTACTTAGGCGAAACAGAACACCGAAATCTACAACACATTACGTCCATCAGCAGAATTGAGGAAGACCGCTACATGTGGCTGGATCGTTTTACGATTCGCAATCTGGAACTGGTAAATTCTCCAAATGATAATGCGGTTACCTTATTTGATATTTTAGACCATACCTGTACGCCAATGGGCGCTCGTTTATTGCAAAAATGGATTATTATGCCTTTGAAAGAACTGAAGCCTATTCAAGAACGCTTGGGAATGGTAGACTACTTCGTAGTGAATAATGAATTACAGGAAAAGTTCTTAACTCATATAAAACAAATTGGTGATTTAGAAAGATTAATTTCTAAAGTAGGTTTGCAGCGGGTTGGTCCGAGGGAGTTGGTGGCTTTGAAACGAGCACTTTACCATATCGAATCTGTTAAAAAGCTGGCTGCTGATTCTAAAAATCCATATCTGATTAAAATTGCTGATCAGTTAAATCCGTGTTTTGCCATTCGGGACCGGATTGAAAAAGAAATACAGCAGGAGCCACCTGCAGTGCTGATTAAAGGAAATGTAATGGCTGATGGTATTGATGAAGATTTGGACCGCTTAAGAAAGATTGCATTTGGCGGTAAAGATTACCTTGTTCAGATTCAAAAGCGTGAGGCTGAAGCCACAGGAATTCCCTCTTTAAAAATCGCCTTTAATAATGTTTTTGGTTACTATTTGGAAGTTACCCATACCCATAAAGATAAAGTGCCTGAAGGTTGGATTAGGAAACAGACCCTGGTAAATGCAGAGCGATACATTACGCCTGAACTGAAAGAATACGAAGATCAGATTTTGGGTGCTGAAGAGAAAATTCAGGTCATTGAAATCCGATTATACAATGAACTGATGTATGAAACAGCAGGTTATATTAAACCCATTCAGTTAGACTCTTTTCTGATTGCACAGCTGGATTGTTTGCTTTGCTTTGCGCAGCTCGCTGAAAAAAATCATTACAATAAACCGAATGTAACCACTAAAAAAGTGCTTGATATCAAGGGTGGCCGCCATCCGGTAATTGAGAAGCAGTTGCCTGTCGGGCAAGAATATATCACCAACGATGTTTATTTAGATACAGATTCACAGCAGATTATCATGATTACTGGCCCCAACATGGCGGGTAAATCGGCAATTCTGCGCCAAACTGCATTGATTGTACTCATGGCTCAAATGGGTTCTTTTGTGCCAGCCAAAGATGCCGAAGTTGGAATCGTAGATAAAATTTTTACTCGTGTAGGCGCATCTGATAATATTTCGTCAGGTGAAAGTACATTCATGGTGGAGATGAATGAAACCGCTAGTATCCTGAATAATATTTCAGATGATAGTTTAATCCTATTGGATGAAATAGGACGTGGAACGAGCACCTATGATGGTATTTCTATTGCCTGGGCGATTGCCGAGTTCTTACATCAACATCCTACGGCGAGGCCAAAAACACTTTTTGCAACGCATTATCACGAATTAAATGAGCTGGCGAATACCATGCCGCGGATCAAGAATTTCAATGTATCAGTTAAAGAGATGACGAATAAAGTGATTTTCCTTCGAAAATTGATTCCCGGAGGAAGTGAGCATAGTTTTGGTATTCATGTAGCAAAAATGGCAGGTATGCCTCCAAAATTAATTGGTCGTGCAAATGAAATTCTGAAGAAGTTAGAAATTGATAGAACTGAGGGGCAGAGCATTAAGGATAGCATTAAGAAAGTTCAGAATCAGGCTTACCAATTACAAATGTTTGCCATTGACGATCCTGTTTTAGTCAAAATTCGCGATACGCTTAATAACCTGGATGTAAATGCGTTAACGCCAGTGGAAGCCTTGCTGAAATTAGATGAAATACAACGGCTGATAAAAGATAATTAGTTGTAAAGTGATACAAAATCGAAGACTTTATTTTTAGGTACTGATCGAAATACACATCATATGGTTAAAACGAAAAAATGCTATCCTTACCTTGTAATCTTATTTTTTGCGCTCGTTTTAGCGTCTTGCGGAAGCCGAAAGTATACCGTACGAAGCGATACTAAAGCTTCAAAAGCTGCAGATGCCATGGCAAATTTAAAAAGTAAACAGCTTTATAAATTTATTACCGATTGGACGGGCGTAAAATATCGTTTCGGAGGATTAGATAAGCGTGGCATCGATTGTTCGGGCTTTGCTTTTTTACTGGAGAAAGAAATTTATGGCGTTACCCTGCCCAGAATTTCCAGAGACCAGGCGAATTTTGCAAGAAAGAAAAGTTATGGATCTCTTGATGAGGGAGATTTAGTTTTCTTCTCATTTGGTGGAGGAAATGTAGACCACGTAGGTGTGTATTTAAATAACGGTTTCTTTGTGCACGCCAGTACAAACAGGGGAGTGGTTGTTGATGACCTGAGTTTGCCTGCTTATCAAAAGGCATTGGTTAAAACAGGCGCGGTGAATTAATGAACGATGGTATAATAAATTTATATTAGTGCTGAAGCGATGGTTGGATACTTATTTCGCATTCAAAACCGTAAAAACTAACCTGGGGATTAATATTATTTATCAAAAAAACCATGCGACTATTTTTGATCATCTGTTTCTCACTTATCAGTTATGCTGTAACTGCGCAAGTAAAGTTGCTTTCGGTTGATGATTTAGACAAACGTATGGCTAATGGAAAAGACACAACTTATGTAGTTAATTTCTGGGCAACCTGGTGTGCGCCATGTGTGGCTGAGTTGCCAAATTTCGAAAAGCTGCGATTAGCTAATTTAAATAAGCCTGTTAAGGTACTGCTGGTAAGTTTAGATTTTAAATCCAAACTACAAAAAACAGTAATCCCATTTGTTCAGAAAAATCAGATTAATGCTGAAGTGTTCCTTTTGAACGCACAAGACCGACAAGCTGATCTTCAACGTATTGATAAACAATGGTCTGGCGCGATCCCTGCAACATTGTTTGTAAATAAACAGATGAGGAGATTTTACGAGAAGGAGTTTACCGAAACGGAATTGAAAAATACGCTATTTGATTTTAAGTAAGTTAAGTACATCTCTCACTGAATCGTCATTGCGAAGCGGATTCTTCATCTGCTGAAGCAATCTCAATAGAAGAATCGCAAATGAGATTGCTTCGTCATGCCTCCTCGCAAAGACGATTCTACTAGGGGATCGTCCTCCTGAACTTGATTCAAGATCTTATCATTAGTCAGGTGCTGAACTAAATTCAGCATGACGAATTATTTACTGCATCTCTCGCTGAATCGTCATTGCGAAGCTGATTCTTTCATCTGCTGAAGCAATCTCCATCAAAGAAACCGCAAATGAGATTGCTTCGTCGTGCCTCCTCGCAAAGACGATTCTACTAGGGGTCATCCCCCTGAGCTTGATTCAGGATCTTATCATTAGTAAGGTGCTGAACTAAATTTACTGCGTAGCTTTCCGCTGCGCTACAGGTCAGCATGACGATTTATTTAGTGCATCTCTCGCGGAATCGTCATTGCGAAGCTGATTCTTCATCTGCTGAGGCAATCTCCATCGAAGAAACCGCAAATGAGATTGCTTCGTCGTGCCTCCTCGCAAAGACGTTCATGGAGGTGAAAATAGTGCCATAATAACCCGGGTCGTCATTGCGAGAAACGGTTTTTCTCCGTTTCGTGGCAACCTCATTGCTGCTAATAGTGTAAACTTACGAAGTTAGGCCAACTAAACTTCGTAAGTTGAAGAGATTAGAAATTGGTTGCTGTTGCTAAAGCTCTCCAGGTTTCCATGTCTTTCTGAACATCGGTTATTTTAGCTTCTGCAAGTGAATAAGCATCTGGACCCAGGAACAAATGTAATGGCGCATTTTCGCTTTCAGCGGCAGCAATGATCACATCGCAGCCTTTCGCTGGATCACCTGGTTGTTGGTTATTAATGTCATTTTCATGGGCAGCCTGCGAATCGCGAACTTCTTTGTAGGCATCAATTGGATTAGATGGAACCGCTAACGAACCCGAGGCTAGAAACTCCGTTCTGAAATATCCTGGCTCAATAACCGTCGCTTTTATACCCATCGATTTTACTTCAGCCGCTAATGATTCTGTGAAACCAGCAACAGCAAATTTTGTAGCGCAATAGATTCCGAATCCAGGGAAATTACCAGAAAAACCACCAATTGATGAGATGTTGAAAATATGACCAGATTGCTGCTTTCTCATTTGAGGCAATGCTTTCCTGATCACATTCAGTGAACCGAAAACATTCACATCAAAGTTTTCACGAGCTTCTTTGTCACTCAATTCTTCTAACGCACCTACCATTCCATAACCAGCGTTATTTACTACAAAATCTAAATGGCCGAATTTACTTATGGTCTTGCTTACAGCAGTTTCTACACTTTCTTCGTTTAATAAATCTACTGATAACGGAAGGAAGTTTTCGTTTTCTCCAACTGCTTTCGATAAGTCATTTAGATTTCTTGAAGTTGCAGCAACCTGATAACCTATGCTTAATAATTTTTTTACTAATGTTAGTCCGAGGCCTTTTGATGCACCCGTAACAAACCATACTTTCTTATTTTCCATGATTTTTTAATTTTTAATGATTGATCTTTTCGTTATTTAAAAATCTGTCGAAATTGTGATTGCTTTCCAGTCTTTAAATTCTTTTTCTAAAGTTTCGATTTTCGTAGTTGCTCTGGTTAATGCATCATTTCCTAATAATAAATGAATAGGTGGATTAGGCATGGCAGCCAAAGAAATCATAGCTGCTGCAGCTTTCTCGGGATCACCTGCTTGCTGGCCGTCCATTTTTAAATATCGGGCATGTACGGCACGAACATCTTCATATTCAGCAATTGGGTTTTTCGCCAACACTAATGATTCCGCTTTGAGAAAACTGGTTCTGAACGCACCTGGAGCCACAACAGTAACTTTGATGCCAAATTCCTTTACATCTTCAGCCAAAACTTCAGAGAATGCGATTACTGCTGCTTTTGTAGCAGAATAAACAGCCCAGCCTGTTGCACCATTGATGCCCGCAATGGAAGAAATGTTAATGATATGTCCTGATTTTTGTGCTCTTAAGTGAGGAATAGCTTTCCTGATTACATTGAGCGTTCCAAACACGTTAACATCGAAACTATTTCTTGTTTCTTCATCAGTTAGCTCTTCAATACTGCCGCCAATACCATAACCAGCATTATTTATGACCACATCTATTCTTCCAAATTGAGTAATAGTAGCATTGATGGCTTGTTCTACACTAAGTTCATCGCTGAGGTTTACAGTTAATGGAAGAAATTTTTCAGAATTGGAATTTACAGCAGATGTTAATTCATTAATATTTCTGGAGGTAGCCGCAACATACTGACCAGCTTTTAATAATTGGTTCACTAAACTTAGCCCTAAGCCTTTTGATGCACCAGTTATAAACCAAACTTTTTTAAGTCCCATAATTTTATCCTTTTTGTTAAGACAAAATTAAGGTGAGAATTGATATTGGATGTTACACTATTCAAACCGATAATTACGAAATTCAAACAATTCGATAAGAAGTTGGCGTATGCTTGGTCAATTTTTTGAAAAAGTTATTAAAATGCGTGGGTTCTTCAAAACCTAAACAGTACCCAATTTCAGATATGTTCCAATCGGTGTGCTTAAGTAATGCCTTTGCCTCACTTAATAAACGTTCTGTAATATAATGTGTAGTGGTTTTTCCTGTGGTTTCTTTAATTGCCCGGTTCAAATGATTGACATGAACCGAAAGTTGTGTTGCATAATCCTTTGCAGAACGCATGGTAAATCGTTGTGAAGTGGTTTCTATAGGGAATTGGCGCTCCAGTAATTCTGTAAATACAGAAGTTATTCTAGCATTGGCATCAGTATGTTTAAATAATGTTTCTGACGGCTGCATTTTTAGTGCGAAATGTGTAATCTCCGTGATGTAGTTTCTCAGTAAGTCGTATTTGTAAATATAATCGGTATTAATTTCTTCAAGCATCTTGTTAAAAATTGATGAAACTATAGCATCTTGTTTCTCATCAAGGATATATGCTGGTTTACCTCCAAGAGCAAACATGGGTAGATCACCAATGTTGCCGCGAATTTTTTCAGTGAAGAAAGCCTCGGTAAAAATGCAGAAAAAACCAGTTACATCGCTTTTACTACCGCTTGCTAGTTCCCATGTATATGGAACCAAAGGATTAAAAAACATAAGGGCTGTGCCATTTATTTCGATACTTTTATCTGCATAATGATAGATGTTATGACCTCTGTTGAGCGTGATTTTATAAAAATCTCTGCGGTTATAACTTATTTGTTTACTATCATCACGAAGACAATCCTCTAGTTTGAAAACATTAAAATGGCCAACGCCATTCTGCAGGTTCTCGGGTAAAAAGCTAAATTTCTTTAGATAGAAGTCTTCAATAGTTTCCATTGTACTCATAAGACAAAGTTACAAAATTCAAACGTTATGTCATTCCGATTAATACCATGAGTTAAATTATACCGCATCATGACAAATAAAAATACCGATCGGTATATATTTGTGTCTTGTAAATCAAAATGACAAAATCAGAAAAGACAAGGCATTATATCGTTGAGAAAACTGCATCCATATTTAATATAAAAGGTTATTCCGGGACGTCGTTAAATGATATGATTAATGCCACTGGATTGACGAAGGGCAGTATTTACGGGAATTTCGCCAATAAAGATGAAGTTGCTTTGGCCGCTTTCGAACATAATATAAAAACTGTCGAAATGAAAATTGGAGCGGTAATGTCCGAACAAGATTCAACTAAGGATAAGCTTTTAGCTTATTCTGTGGTATATCAAGATTTAATAAAAGGTCAATTTTGTCCAGGTGGCTGCCCGATTCTGAATACTGCTATTGATGCTGATGATACTCATCCGGCGCTCCGGGAAAAAGCTTTGATTGCGTTTTTGGCCTGGAAGAACAGGATTATCAATTTAATTCAAGACGGAATTACTAATAATGAAATAGCACCTAAATCTAATCCCGAACAAATTGCCTTAACAATGATTGCAATCATCGAAGGAGGAATCATGATTTCCAGACTGACCAATATGCTGGAAACGCGTGAAATGCTTAGGGACTCTTTAATAGCATATATTAATAACCTGGGCTGATCACTATGGTAAAGGCCATTTACTATGTGGTCTGATTTTAAAATATAAACAGAAAAACCTCAATACTAATCGATTACCAAATTAGCCTTATGAAGATGAAAAAGAAAAATGACTTTAGGTCTTATTATAATGATATTTGCGCCAAGAATATCAATATTGGCAATCTGGTATCGAACAGCATTTTAGTGCATATTGATGAGCGTATTGCGTAAATCATAATGTATAAAGTTATACTAAGAATATCAATCACCCAATAATTCAAACACTGGTTACTTATTTATTAAAAGCAACCGAAAAAATTATAGCATGAAAAGAGTAGTAGTAACAGGATTAGGTGCGATAACGCCCCTTGGAAATACAGTAGAAAGTTTCTGGGAAAACATTTTAGCTGGTAAAAGTGGCGTTGGTCCAATTACCAAATTCGACACCAGCAAATTTAAAACGCATTTTGCAGCTGAAGTAAAAGACTTCAATCCTGAGTCTTTTTTAGATAAAAAAGAGGCCAGAAAATATGATACGTTTACACAGTACGCTATTGCATCTAGCGACCAGGCGATTAATGACGCAGGATTAGATTTCACCTCGATGAATGATGATCAACTTGCTGAAGTGGGCGTAATCTGGGCAACCGGAAATGGTGGTATTTCTACCTTTGAGCAACAATTAGCAGAATTTCATCAAGGAGATAAAACGCCGAGATTTAGTCCGTTTTTTATCCCTAAAATGATCGTAGATATTGCAGCTGGTGCCATTTCTATCCGCCACAAACTGCGTGGTCCGAATTATTGCACAGTTTCTGCATGTGCATCTTCAAACACCGCAATTATTAATGCTTTTGACACCATACGCTTAGGTAAAGCAAATATTATGGTTGCAGGTGGTTCAGAGGCTGCAATTACAGAAGCCTCAGTTGGCGGCTTTAATGCGGCTCAGGCATTATCTAAAAGAAATGATAGTCCTGAAACGGCATCAAGACCCTTCGATGAGAGTAGAGATGGTTTTGTAATGGGAGAAGGTGCTGGTGCTTTAATTTTAGAAGAGCTGGAACATGCCATTAACCGTGGCGCACATATTTACGCGGAAATTGTAGGTGGCGGAATGGCTGCAGATGCTTATCACTTAACAGGAACTCCACCTGATGGTATAGGTGCTGCTTTAGGGATGAAAAAAGCATTAAATGACGCCGGAATAACTGCAGATAATATTGATTATATCAATGCACATGCAACTTCAACAGGCCTTGGTGATTTGAGTGAATTGAATGCAGTTAAAACAGTTTTTGGAGATTCAAAAGTAATTATTGGTGCATCAAAATCAATGACAGGACATTTATTGGGCGCCGCTGGTGCAGTTGAAAGTTTGATTAGTATTTTAGCCATCAGGGATAGTATCATTCCGCCAACAATTAATACCCAAACACTGGATGAAAAGATTCCACAAGGATTAAATATTGTTCTTGGACAGACTATAAAAAAAGATATCAACTATGTGCTAAACAACACTTTTGGTTTCGGTGGGCACGTAGCCAGTACAATTTTCAAGAAATACGAAGGTTAAGTCGTTGCACGTTTTAAGTTTAAACGTTGTTCGCCCAGGTCAGTCGTTGGTGTCGTTACTTATCCATTAAAAGATTAACCAGTTCCTTTAAATCTTCCACTTCTTGTTCCAGTTTTAAAATACGATTTTCCAACGCTTCATTGGGTTGGAAAATTGTTGTTTCTTGGGCTGGTTGCACTGCCTCCTGAATTTCGACTTGTTCTCCAAGTAAATGAATGAAGCGGGCTTCTTTTTGGCCGACTCTCTTAGGCAGTTGTTTTACGAAAGCTGATGCTCCTTCAGATAATTTCGTAAGTTGCCCCAATACTTCTTCGATGCTATCAAATTCATATAGCTTGCCAGCGTTGCTATTGATTTCGCCAGGTGTTAATGGGCCACGTAGCAGCAGTAAACAAAGTATGGAAAGTTCTGATGGCACCAAAGGGTAAACAATTCCGAGATTATGCTTGTATTTAATTGCCCTGCTTGAACCACCTGTGGCTTTTGATATTAAGCCTTTTATTTTTAATGAATCAAGCGTCAAGGTAACCGTCTCCTCATCGTAGTTTACAACCGGATTTCTGGAGCTTTTTTGGTTGCATGCCGCAGTTAAACTGTTTAAGGTCATCGGGTAATAGTCTGGCGTGGTTCTGCTTTTTTCTATTAGTGATCCCAATACACGTTGCTCTTCTGCTGATAGATCTGGTAACGGTTTTATCTCTTCCATTTTATAAAAATAGAAAATGGCTTCACATTTTCAGGAATTATTTCGCTTATCATTAAAATCTATTCGATTGTGCGATAATAATCATGGCGCTTTTCTAATTCTCCCTCATCCTCAAAGCAAAAAATTTAACCTTCAGTAAGCCATATAAGTGGTGAAATGACACATAAATTTTACCTAATAGAATTATTCTAAATTCTTTATTCAGGATAATCTCCGCATAAGAATGACGATCTTTAAAATTGCACAATACTACAAAACATAATTTATGCAATCATCTGATCAGAAACCGAATCAGGGAGACAGCAGGAGAGACTTCCTTAAAAAAAGCTCGATCATTACTGCCATCGCCCTCACACCAACCGTTGCAGTCAAGGCTGCAGAAAACCAGGCCGATGAGCGTTTCGCCGAACTTTTTGAAAAAATTCCACTCAACTTAACTGTAAACAATAAAGCATATAAAACAACTGTTGAACCGAGAGTAACGCTATTAGATTATCTTCGGGAAGAACTGCACTTAACTGGTACCAAAAAAGGCTGTGACCATGGCCAGTGTGGGGCTTGTACCGTACATATAGATGGTGAAAGGGTAAATTCCTGTTTAAGTTTGGCGGTAATGAATGAAGGCAAAAAAATTACCACCATCGAAGGCTTAGCCAATGGCGAAGAATTACACCCAATGCAGGCCGCATTTATTAAACATGATGGTTTTCAATGTGGATATTGTACCCCCGGACAAATCATGTCTGCAGTAGCCTGCGTAAATGAAGGACATACAAATTCCCGCACCGAAATTAGTGAATACATGAGTGGAAATATTTGCAGGTGTGGTGCTTACCCTAATATTGTTGATGCAATTGTTGAAGTATCGAAAGGAGGAATGAAAGCATGATCAATTTCCAATATTTAAGAACAACGACTTCAAAATCTGCGCTTTCATTAATCTCGAAAGATAAAAATGCTAAGTTTTTGGCGGGCGGCACAAACCTGATTGATTTGATGAAACGAGGCATAACTTCGCCTGAAAAACTGATCGACATTAACCACGTACCCTTAAAACAAATTGAGGCTATTGGCGATAAAATAATTATTGGGGCATTAGCTTCAAATACAGCTGTTGCAGAACATACGTTGATTAAAGAAAAACTTCCTTTGCTCGCTATGGCACTGAATGCTGGTGCGTCTGCACAGTTAAGAAATGTGGCAACCGTAGGCGGGAACATGATGCAACGCACCCGATGTGGCTATTTCTATGATACTGAAATGCCTTGCAATAAGCGGCAGCCAGGCTCTGGTTGTGGCGCAATTGGTGGGTTTAACAGAATGCACGCTATTTTTGGTACATCGGATAAATGTATTGCTGTTCATCCGAGTGATATGTGTATTGCATTAGTAGCCTTGGATGCAACGGTTGTACTTTCAACTGCAAAAGGAGAACGCAAGATATTATTTAAAGATTTTCATCGCCTGGCAGGAGATACCCCACAGCTAGACAATAACTTGAAGATTGATGAAATGATTATCCGATTGGAAATCCCAACCAATAACCTGAGCAAGAACTCTTATTACTTAAAGGTGCGTGACAGAGCATCCTATGCATTTGCATTAATATCTGTGGGTGCTGCACTAGAACTTTCAGATAATAAAATTAAAGATGTACGACTTGCCATGGGTGGTGTGGCACATAAACCATGGCGTTTAACTGCTGCAGAAAACTTTTTGAAAGGTAAAGAGGCATCATTAGAAAACTTTGAGCAAGCTGCAAAGTTAGCCATGACAGATGCAAAGAGTTTTGGAGAGAATGACTTTAAAATTAAGCTGGCTCCAAATTCAATTATCGAAGCGTTAACCGTTGCAAAATCAAAAGCTTAATTCATGGAAAAAAGATTGATAAAAGATGAGAATGACCGAGTAGACGGTATTTTCAAAGTGACGGGAAAAGCTAAATATTTTGCCGAATATGAATTACCTGGATTAACTTATGGCGTTTTGGTTACCAGTACCATAACAAAAGGAAAGATAACATCATTAGATACAAAGGCAGCAGAAAAAGCGCCAGGTGTAATTTCAGTGGTTTCGCATTTGAATAAACCATCAGCTCCAGCCTACGAACAGGAAGGTGGTTCGCCTATGAAGATTTTTTACACTGATCAAGTATTTTACAATGGTCAGCCAATTGCTATTGTGGTGGCTAACACCTTCGAAAGAGCTACTTATGCAGCGTCGCTGGTGAAGGCAACTTATGCGAAAGACGCTTTCAATACTGATTTTGAAAAGGCAGTTGGAGATGTTAAGTCAAAAAAGCTACAAGGCCAGCCAGATTATAAACGTGGGGTAGAGAACGCTTATCAAACAGCTGAGGTTAAAGTTGAGCAGAAATATCATCTTCCCATTGAAACGCATAACCCCATGGAATTGCATGGAATTATTGCAGATTGGAAACCAAATAATCAGGTAGTAGTCTATGCAAAAACACAGGGTGTTAAAGCTACTCAAGGCACTATAGCAAACGTTTTTAAAATTCCTGTCGAGAATATCCAGGTAAATTCCGAATTTGTTGGCGGTGGTTTCGGGATGGCTTTAAGAACCTGGCCTGCAGAAATTGCAACAGTGATGGCCTCCAAACAAATTGGTAAACCTGTTAAACTGGTACTTACCCGTATGCAAATGTTTACCATGGTTGGAAATCGTCCGGCGGCAGTTCAAACGATTGGATTAGGTGCGAAGAAAGATGGAACCTTAACGGGCATTACGCATAGGGCATTCGGCGAAACTTCTGTTTATGAAAATTTTACGGAAGGTGTAGTGAACATGGCAAAATTCATGTATCAATGCGATAATGTAAACACCCAGTATACAGTTGTTCCTGTTGATTTAGGCGTTCCGATCTGGATGCGCGGACCTGGAGAAGCGACAGGAGCATTCGCGCTGGAGAGTGCGATTGATGAAATGGCTCATGCGCTGGACATGGATCCGCTGGAGTTCAGGATTAAAAATGATCCGGAGCGAGATCAACAACGTGATAAACCGTTCTCTGATAAAAATATGAAGGAAGCTTACCGCGTTGGTGCACAAAAAATTGGCTGGAGTGAACGGGAAAATAAACCTGGAAGGTTGGTAGATGGGCAGTGGAAAATGGGCTATGGCGTGAGCATTGGTGTATTCAATGCGAACAGGGGCAGAGCCAGTGTGAAAGGAATTTTAAAAGCCGATGGATCTTTGTTGCTTCAAAGTGCTACGAGCGATATTGGTCCGGGTACGGGAACAGGCATGACACTTATTGCGAGTAGATTATTAAATATTCCTACAGATAAAATAAAATTTGAGTTGGGTGATTCTTCATTGCCTCCAGCACCAAGCCAGGGTGGTTCTGCAACGCTTTCTACTGTAGGTTCTGCTGTTAATGATGTTTGTGTGGCCTTAAAAGCTACTATTGCTGAATTAGCAGCCAATTCAAACATGGATGCGACTTCGAAATTTGTGGATGTATTGAAGAAAAATAATCTCCCGTCGATTGAAGTTACGAAGCAAAGCCAGGCCGGAAAAGAACGTGAAGAATATTCTATGTATTCGTTTTCCATCCACTTTGTAAAGGTTAAAGTACACAGTTTAACTGGTGTGGTGAAGGTAGATAAAATTGTTTCTGTTGGAGATTCCGGAACCATTGTAAGTCCGAAAACGGCACGAAGTCAAATGGTGGGTGGTGCAGTAGGTGGCGTGGGTATGGCTTTAACCGAGGAATCCATTATTGATCATCGTTACGGAAGATACATCAATAATAACTTTGCTGATTACCACGTTCCGGTAAATGCCGATATTCCTGAAATCGAAGTTCATTTTATTAACAAACCCGATCCATATATCAACCCGATGGGTGCTAAGGGAATGGGGGAGATTGCCCTGATCGGTTTTTCTGCTGCTGTGGCCAATGCAGTTTTCAATGCAACGGGTAAAAGAATCAGAACACTGCCGATCACTCCAGATAAAATTTTAGCGTAGTATTGCTATAAGTTAGTAAAGTTAGTCAGGATTTCTAATCCTGACTTTTTCAAATTACGGATTTAAAATCCGTGGTTAGAGAAGGACAATTGTTCAGTTAGTTGGGATCTCTAACCCCGACTTTTCAAATTATGAATTTAAAATCCGCAGTTAAGGATGGACGAGATTACAAATCTTTACCAACAAAATCCTACAAGTAATCACTGTTCAGTTTCTGAATCTCTAATCCCGACTTTTCAAATTACGGATTTAAAATCCGCAGTTAAGGCAGGACGAGATTATAAATCTCAACCAACAGATAGAACGAAGAAGGGCGAATTTCAAAATGAAATTCGCCCTTCTTCAATAAGTACAATTATAATTAAACTGGCAGATTATTTTTTGCCATAAGTAGCCGCTAATTTAAGGGCTTCATAAGCATTTACAATACCACCACTGATACATAAATCAGAGAATGGTACGGAAACACTTTCTGCATTTTCCTCTTCACCTTTTTTGTAAGAAACATTATGGTTTACTTTCGTAACCGATTTAACAATGATTTCTTTTACCTGTGCAGCAGATAATTTAGGATAATAAGAACGGATTAATCCAGCTAAACCAGCAACAACCGGAGAAGCCATACTTGTTCCGTCTAAATCCTTATATTTTGATCCTGGAACGGTAGAGTGAATGCGAACACCTGGTGCAAAAACGTCAACCTGCGTTTTACCGAAGTTAGAGAAACTTGCTTTTAAAGTTTCGTCATCTTTCGGACCTGAAGCACCAACAGTGATCCATGAAGCAATGGTTTTTGCATCTAAATCTTTGTGGTTCGGGAAGTTGTTTTCTGTATCAATGTCTTTATTCTCATTACCGGCAGCTTGAACAATTAAAACATCTTTCGAAGCTGCATATTTCATGGCATCGTTTACAACCGCTTTATCCCAGCTGTAAGCTTTACCAAAGCTCATGTTGATCACTTTAGCACCATTATCAACCGCATAACGAATGCTGTTTGCCACATCTTTATCACGCTCATCACCATTTGGTGTACAACGAACACCCATAATAGCAACATTATCAGCAACGCCCATAACGCCAAGGTTATTGGTCCTGTCGGCTGCAATGATACCTGCTACGTGTGAACCATGCATGGCATCAGGACCAGCTACATCATTATTTCCATAAAATTTCTCTTTTGGATCATTGGGATTATCACCAACAATAGCTCTTGGATCGTAATCTATATTCAGGTTATATTCAGCCTGACGGGTATAATAATCTACACCTTCCTTAATCTGATCTTCATAAAAATCTTTGAAACTTCCAGTTTCCAGTTGCTTTACCAAGACACTCTGAATGCGGCCTTCTACATCAGAAGATGGTTTAAAGTTTTTAATATCTTCTAATGTTGGATCTTCCTTACCAATTTTCTTTACTACTGCATCCAATGCATTTTTGAAACCTGAAATACCAGCCAAGCCCTGTTTAGCCTCGGCCAGTTGTTGCTCTAAATCAGATCTCCTGGCTTTAAAGGTTTCCCAATCTTGTTTATCTTTTTCTGCAACGGTAGCATCGGTTGTATTGGCGAAACGAGCCTGATCGCGTTTTACTAAACGAGTAAGCTCCAGGGTTTCAAAATTTACGGATTCTTTTGGACCGCCAATAAAGTTCCAGCCATAAATATCATCAGCATAGCCATTTTTATCATCATCTTTACTATTGCCGGCAATTTCTTTGGTATTAACCCACATGATACGTTTTAGATCTTCATGTGTAGCTTCAACACCACCATCATTAACAGCAACAATCACTTTTGTAGATTTTTTACCTTTCAAAAGTTCTTTATATGCTTTTTCTGTACTGATTCCAAAGGTAGAATCTGTTTTTAAATCGAGATTTTGCCAGTTCGCTTTTTGTGCGTTAGCAAATAGAGGTACTGCAATAACAAATGCACCAGTTAAGAGTACATTGAAAATTCTATTCTTATTCATTTATGTATTTTTGTAATTAAACGGCGAAAGTTAATTTTAATTTTTTTAATCTGAATAAATTGTATTAAAAATAATATTTAATAAACTTTTAACAAGAAAAAATCCCAAATGGATCCATTTGGGATTGATAAATTATATGATTTCAGCTCAATATTATTTTAAGTCTAATGCGATTTTTTTTGCCATTTCATCATGTTGTTCAATAACGGCAAGTGTTTTCGTAGCCCATTCTTTTAATCCGGCGTCTCTGTTTTGAGTACCGTCTTTAAATAAGGCAACAGTTTTTTCATGGTCAGTAACCATCATACCCATATAATGCTTATCGAATGCTGCACCCTTAATCTTTTTCATTTCGTCCAGGTGAATCTGATCTTCAGCTGGCAAAGCATCTGGTGTAATGACCTTCTTTTTAATGGCAAATTCTTTAAGTTCTTTATTGGCTTTGGTGTGATCTTCCAACATTTTAGCTGCAAAATCCTTCACCTGCTGACTGGAAGCATTTTTTTGTGCAATCTTTGCCGCTTCCACTTCCATAATTCCGCCAACAGCTGCCTTTCTTAAGAATGTAGCGCCAGCTTCATCAATATCCGATTCAACTACTTCAGAACCTGAAACATGGTTCCCATTAACCATTGTAGTATCGCCAGATAAACTGTCTTTTGTTGTAGATGATTTTTTATCTGCTGTTTGACAAGCTTGAAAACTAACAGTAGCAGCAATTATTGTTGATATTAAGAATATTTTTTTCATGTGTCTCATTGTTTTAATGAATAATTAGAACAAGAGACGATGAAAAAGGTTTTTTTAATCTCTTTCAGTATTTATATTTTGATAACAATTTGCAATTACGATTCCCATTTGTCTTTCAGGATTTTTGAGTAGAGAAAAGCCAAATTGGGCATATAACTGATGGGCATCGAGTGTGGCCAACTGATAACGGCGTAATCCCTGCAAATCGGGATGAAAAATCATAAATGACATCAGTTTTTTTGATAAGCCTAAGCCACGATAGGCTGATTCGATGTACACATCACAGAGCCATCCAAATGTTGCTTTATCGGTAATCCAGCGTGCAAAACCCACTTGTTCCTGATTTTTGTAAATGCCAAAGCATAAGGAGTTTTCTATGGAGCGATTTACCAGTTCAATTGAAATGTTTTTCGCCCAATACGATTCTTCACTTAAGTAATGATGAATGGCTTCTACCTGAAGCAGGTTTTTCTGATCTGAAAATATAAAACCGTTTTCGCTTATCTGCATCTGCTACCAGTAAACTTAGCGGATGATTACGTAATAAAATCATCCGCTTAAATAATTTGAAAATAATATTAATTCCTCATGTTAATGAATTGTAAAGGCTGATCAAAATCTTCTCCGCGACAAAGTGTGATCACCGCCTGAAGATCATCGATCTTTTTAGCCGTTATCCGAACCTGATCATCCATAATAGAAGGTTGAACTTTTAGTCCACTGGCTTTAATTTTCGCCACTACTTTTTTTGCAGCTTCTTTATCTAGCCCTTCTTTAATGGTAATTTCCTTCCGGATCATATTACCCGAGGCAATGGTTTCCTTACCGAAATCCATACTCTTTGGATCCAGATCTTGTTTCATCATTCGGGAAATAATAGAACCTTCAATCGCTTTTAAACGCATATCATCCTCTGTAACAATGGTTATGATGTTTGTTTTCTTATCCAGATCGACAGTACTTTTCGAGCCGTTGAAATCAAAACGGTTCAATATTTCTTTTTTAGCATTATTAATGGCGTTATCAAGAGTCTGCGCATCAACTTTACTTACAATATCAAAAGAAGGCATGTTTTTAGCTTTAAAGTAAAAAATTAGTAGATTTATGAGAAATTAAATCGATTGCACAAAAAAACGAAAAATATTATGAAAACCACTAAAGCTAAGCCTCAAAAAAAAGCATTTAAAAAAGATGTTAAGAAACAATTAGAGCAATCTTTAACTACTCAGTTTTTGGAAGTGGTAATGAGTCTCGGCCATGATGCATCAGAGATTAGTACGGAGGTAGCGAAAGCAAGTAAACGTGTTGCAAAGAAATTAACCAAAAAGTTCACGGTGATTAAATCAGATGTAGGACAAAAAATTGACGGGATTTTGCACTCAACTAAAGAGAAAGCAAAAGAAGTTAAAAAACCCATAGAAAAGGCTGTAAATAAAGCAGAGAAAAATGCTGCCAAAGTGGTTAAAAAGGCCATTTCCAAAGCTAAGCCTGTTGTTCAAAGTGTTAAGGTTGCTGCTATTGCAACCGAAGAAAGAGCAGAGAAAGCAATTGCTAAACCAATTAAAGAGGTAAAGGAAGTTGCTAAGAAAACTGAAGAAATAGTTGTTTCTAAAGCAGACGCTGTAAAAGAGGATATCAAAACTGCTCCAGCTAAATCAGCAACCGCTGTAAAAAAAACAGTTGCAAAGACGACTACCGCGGCGAAAGATAATGTAGCAGCAGCAAAAGATAAAATTGCTCCTGTAGTTAAAAAAGTTGTTAAGGCAACGGCAAAAAAATAATTTGTTAACGTTAACTCGTTTATGAATTAACATTGAATTAACAAATTAATATGCAGTTTTGAGCATCCCTGCTTTGACAGGGATTTTTTATTTTTTTAAATGAGCAAGAAGAAGATACCATTTTTAAATCGTGAAATAAGTTGGCTTTACTTTAACGAGCGTGTATTGCAGGAAGCCGCTGATGAAACTGTACCGCTTATTGAACGAATAAAGTTTCTTTCTATCTTTTCATCCAATCTCGAAGAATTTTATCGGGTGCGGGTGGCAACGATGACGCGGCTGACTAACCTGAATGATAAGGCTAAAGCACTTTTAGGTTTCAATCCAAGAAAGATTCTAAACGAAATTAAAAATATTGTTGTTAAGCAGGAACGTAAATTTGATCAGCTTTTCCAGGCAACACTCATCAATGAGCTTGCACAAAACAGGATTTTCATTTTAAATGATACCCAACTAAATGTAAGCCGGGGTGAGTTTGTGAAAAATCACTTCCGGGATAAGATTTTATCCAACCTGGTACCCATTATGTTGGATATGGATAAACCATTTCCAGAGCTTAAGGACAGGTATTTATATTTCTTTGTTAAACTTTCTAAAAAGGATACTAAAGTTAGAGAGAAATATGCCTTAATTGAAATTCCACCTAACTTGCCACGATTTCTGGTGTTACCAGAAACCAATGATCTGAAATTTATCATTCTGGCTGAAGATATTATCCGGTATTGCCTTGACGATATTTTTTACGTTTTTACATATGATAGCCTGGAGGCTTATTCTATCCAGTTAACGCGTGATGCGGAATTAGATATAGATAAAAACATCAACGATAAATTTATTGAAGACTTAAAAAGTAGTCTGGAGAAACGTAAAAAAGGTAAGCCGATGCGTTTGCTATACGACTCCGCCATGCCACTAAATATGCTCACCGTTTTGGTAAATAAGCTAAAACTAGAAGCAGAAAGTTTAATTCCAGGTAACCGGTATCATAAATTCGGCGATTTCATCTCATTTCCCAATGTAGGGAAAAAGGAATTGGAATATGCACCTAACGTGCCGTTAAAAGTTCATGATCTGCATCGGACACAAAGTATGTTTGCCAAAGTAGCACAGCGGGATTATTTGGTAAATCTGCCATATCAATCTTACGATTACATTATTTTATTTCTTCGTGAAGCAGCTATTGATCCGAAGGTTACCGAAATTCAGATTACCTTATACCGTCTGGCAGAAAATTCAAAAGTAATCAATGCATTGATTAACGCCGCTAAAAACGGAAAGATAGTTTCTGTACTTTTGGAACTTAAGGCCAGGTTTGATGAACAAGCCAACATCTTTTGGACCACTCGTTTAATGGAAGAAGGTGTGAAGGTAAATTATGGATTAACCGATTATAAGGTTCACTCCAAAATTTGTCTGGTGAAAAGAATTGAAAAAGAAAAACCTGTTTATTACGCCAATCTCGCGACTGGAAACTTTAACGAAAAAACTGCTGGTTTGTATTGCGACCATAGTATTTTCACGGCAAAAAAAGAAATTACAAATGATTTAGTTAAGCTGTTTGATGCCTTAAGTAAACGCACTGTAACCAATGGATATAAACATTTAATTGTTTCGCCTTTAGAAAGCAGATCTAAACTGGTAAACTTTATTAACCGCGAAATCCGAAATGCGAAAGCTGGAAAGATTGCCTATATCTTGTTGAAGGTAAATAGTTTAGCGGATGAGGGACTGATTTCCAAACTTTACGATGCCAGCAATGCCGGTGTGAAAATTCAACTGATTATTCGTGGAATATGCTGTTTAGTTCCGGGCGTAAAAGGCTTTAGTGAAAATATCACCGCGATTAGCATCATTGATAAATTTTTAGAGCATGCCCGGGTTTACATTTTCAGTAACAATGGTAAAAATGATATGTATCTATCATCAGCCGATCTGATGAGCAGAAATTTCGAGCATAGGGTAGAAGTAGGCTTTCCGGTTTTGGATCCGGATGTGAAACAGGAAATACAGGATATTATAGACCTTCAATTGCAAGACAATACAAAAGCCCGCCAAATTAATGCGTTAAGCAACAATAGATACCATAAAAATAGATTAAGTAAAAAAATACGGGCACAGGTTGATACCTATAACTATTTAAAAACCAAGCACCAATCATAATGTTAAGATACGCAGCTATAGATATCGGTTCTAACGCAGTGAGGCTACTCATTGCAGATATCAGCAAACAAGATGGGAATTACAGTTTCAAGAAAAATACATTGATTCGGGTTCCGCTTCGTTTGGGTGATGATGCTTTTTTAGATAAACATATCTCCGAAAAAAAGGCGGGAGATTTGATTAAAACCATGATGGCTTTCAAAAATCTAATGGATGTTTATCATGTTTCTGAATACCTGGCTTGCGCTACCTCCGCCATGCGTGAAGCACAAAACGGGCAGGATATTGTGAAAATGATCAAGGAAAAAACAGACATCAACCTGGAAATTATCGAAGGCCAGAGAGAAGCAAATATTATTTATGCCAATCATATCGAAGCCGATCTTGATGACAGTAAAACCTATCTCTATATTGATGTGGGTGGAGGCAGTACGGAACTATCTATTTTTGTAAAAGGTACACCAGAGGCCTCACGTTCTTTTGATATTGGCACCATCAGAATGCTGGATAACCAGGACAAGGAAGAAACCTGGGAAGAAATGAAAGAGTGGGTAAAAGAGCATACCAAAGGCCATAAAAACCTGGCCGGAATAGGTACAGGTGGTAATATCAATAAGCTTTTCAGAATGAGTGAAGAGAAAGACAATGCACCGCTTTCACTTCAGAAATTAAATGCACTTTATAATAAATTGATCAGCTATTCTTTGAAAGAAAGAATCAACACGTTAAAATTAAATCCAGATCGTGCAGATGTAATTATCCCGGCAAGTGAGATTTATTTAACCCTGATGAAATGGACTGGAATAAAACAAATTTATGTGCCAAAAGTTGGAATGGCCGATGGGATAATTAAACTACTGATTGAGGAAAATTTAAAAGAAGTTTAACACCATCATTTTCTCAGAAGCTATCTAAAATTATAATTTATCAACTTACGAAATTTTAAAGCCTTTGCGCTTAAGGATTTCTCAGTTTTATTATAATACACCTGTGGTTAGTTAATAATCATCGATAAACTATATAAATCGAGCCTGATTTGAACAATTAAGCTCGATTTCTGTAAAAACAAGTTTTTCTCAATGTTTTTCTAAATTGGAATATACCCGATACTGGGTATTTCTCCCTGATACTTCTAACTGTATTTTTACCGGTATAACCCAGCAAATACAATTATGAAGTCTAAATTAATTATGCTCCTGATGTGTGCAATGTGCACATTGGCCGTAAAGGCACAAACTGTAGAGGTTTCTGCTTCAGAACCCGACGCCAAAATTATTGTGGATGGACAAAGCCTGGGCACAGGCAGTTTGAAGATCAAAGTCCCTAAGAATTCTTGCGTGAACGTGAAAATTCATAAAGCAGGGTTCTTACGTTATGAGCAAACCTATTGCAATAAAAAAGGAATGACAGAGCCTCCTAAAAAACAGTTTTTCGATATGAAAAAGGATGATGCTGAAGAAGCTTCGATTAAGACTGATCAGGCAAATATCGACTTTTCTATTGAAGTAAATAAAAAACTGGATATTAATGATGTTTGGAAGCGTGCCAATCAAATCGTAACAGATTATTTTGATGCGATTGAGGTTGCTGATAAAGAAACTTCTTATCTACGTACCGCCTGGAGTATTCAAAGTTTTGCTCAAAATACCATTCGTACCAGGTTGATTATCAAGTTATCTAAAAGCGATCCCTTAACTTATAAGGTGAAGTTGGTAAGTGAATATTCTGGTATGCCATTAACCAGTGTTAAAGCCGATGAGCAATTTCATGATTGGGATAGGCTGCTTCGAAAATATCAGAATGTAATTTCAGATTTTACCACAAGACTGGGAAATCAGTAAGCACAAATAGTCTTTAAATTGTTTGCCCAAATTTTAACAAAAAACGGAATACACGCCTTGTGTATTCCGTCATTATACTTACGAAAATTTATTTAACTCTTTTATTCTTCCAGTAACTTAGTCGCCGCCTCATCTGTAAACCAGGTCAATTTCCCATCAATCGGATCAATTAACTGAGAAGGATACAAATCAAAATTCTTTTCCTGATCATTAATCACATGCTTCAATGCTTCGGCTTTATTTTCACCAAAAACAAGGAAAGCAACGTTATCTGCCTTATTTATTAATGGAGCAGTAAAGCTAATGCGGTAGGTATTTAATTTTTCTACGAATACCGATGCGATGTCAACTTCCTGATCTTTTACCAGCGTGGTATGTGGGAAGATGGATGCTGTGTGTGCATCATCGCCCATTCCCAAAAGAATCAGATCAAATACCAGTTCTTCACCTTTGAAATGTTGGTCAATTGCTTTCTTATATTCAATTGCTGCTTTTTCTGGAGCAAGCGTAGTATCAACATAAAAAATATGATCTTCTTTAATTCCAAGTGGATCAAGTAAGGCTTTCTTCGCCATTAAGCCGTTGTAATTCTCGTCTGTTGAAGGAACATTTCTTTCATCACCAAAGAAAAAATAAACTTTTTCCCAGTCAATTCGATCTACACATGCTGTCGCCAGTAAATGGTATAATGCTTTTGGAGAACTTCCGCCAGTTAAAACAAAGTTAAAACGATCATTTTCTTCGATCGACATTTCTGCGATCTTGATCACGTAATCAGCTAAATCCTGATTTAATTCTTCCAGTGTTTTGTAAATAAGTAAGTTCATGTGTTTACGTTGTTCGTCTATCGTTGTTCGTCTATCGTTAGAGACGAACAACGAGTTTGGGATTATTCTTTATTTTTAAGTGGTAAATTAAACCAATGGAAACCGTCTCTTGCAATAAGCGCCTCAGCTTCTTCTGGTCCCCAGCTATCTGCAGGGTAATTAGGGAAATTGATTGATTTTTTACTTTCCCAGGTATTTAAAATTGGCATTACTAATTCCCA
This sequence comes from Pedobacter sp. N23S346, assembly GCF_048515415.1. NCBI lineage: Bacteria > Pseudomonadati > Bacteroidota > Sphingobacteriia > Sphingobacteriales > Sphingobacteriaceae > Pedobacter > Pedobacter sp. N23S346. The sequence continues at coordinate 565,558 of NZ_JBLYEE010000002.1, read as the reverse complement.
TGCTGCTTCTACCTGATCGCCACGCATAAAGAGTGTTTGATCACCCATCATGGCATCTAAAAGTAAGGTTTCATAAGCTTCAGGCGTATCACCTTCGTAAGTTCCTTTATAATCGAATACCATGTCAACAGGATTTAAAACCATATCTAATCCTGGTCTTTTTGCCTGAACCTGCAAGCGAATACTCATCTCAGGCTGAATGCTGATTACCAGACGGTTCTGTTGCCAGTTTTCGGTTACGCCAGATGAAAAAATCTGATGAGGTACATCTCTGAATTGAATGGTAATTAAAGATGAGGTTTGATTTAAGCGTTTACCGGTTCTTAAATAAAATGGAATACCCTGCCATCTCCAGTTATCGATATGAAATTTAACTGCAGCAAATGTTTCGGTATTGGAATGTGCATCCACACCCTTTTCCTGACGGTATCCAGGCACTTCTTTTCCCTCTACCCAACCTTTACTGTATTGGCCACGCACGGTATGGAAACGGATATCTTCAGCAGAAAACGGACGCATAGCCCTTAAAACTTCCACCTTACGGTTTCTGATTTCATCTGCATCAAAATTAATTGGTGCTTCCATTCCGATTAAACAAAGCAATTGCAAAAGGTGATTCTGAATCATGTCTCTTAAAGCACCAGATCCTTCATAATATCCTCCACGATCCTGAACGCCTAATTGTTCTGTAACCGAAATCTGCACATGATCAATATATGACCTGTTCCATAGTGGTTCGAATAAAGAATTGGCAAAACGGAAAGCCATCATATTCTGAACTGTTTCCTTACCAAGATAATGATCGATGCGATAAATCTGTTTCTCTGTGAAAATGGTACTTAATAATGCATTTAACTCCTTAGCAGATTCCAGATCATGGCCAAAAGGTTTTTCAATTACAATGCGACTATTATTTTCATTTTCGGTGAGTTTATATTTGTGTAAATATTCTGCAATTACCGGGAAAAAGTTTGGAGCTACCGCCAGGTAGAAAATAACCTGCGTATCTGGTCCGTATTCTTTCTGATATTTTTCTACCGCATTTTTTAAATTTTCGAAAGTTTTCGGTTGAGCAAAGTCGGTAGGGCAGTAGTGAATAGTATTTCCAAAATTTTCCCACTTATCCTTTTTAACTTTTCCTGATCTCGAAAATTCATTAACAGCATCTTCTAAGGCAGTTTTGTAACTATCATCTGTAAATTCGGTTCTACCCGTACCAATAATGGCAAACTTTTCAGGCATGTAACCTTCAATAAATAAATTATAGAGGGCAGGTGCTAATTTTCTTTTATTTAAATCACCTGTACCACCAAATATTACAAATATTGTTGGACTTAATGCGGCTTTGGTTTTCATTTTATGTTTGGATTCTTGTCGTTAAAATTTATGATAGTTTATTCCAATCTGCATGGAAAACACCTTCCTGATCAATACGCTCAAAAGTGTGTGCGCCGAAGAAATCTCTTTGTGCCTGAATCAAATTTGAAGGCATCCGTGCTGTGGTAATCGTATCAAAATAAGTAAGGGTTGAAGCAAATGCAGGGATTCCTACACCAGCGTTAACACATGCTGAAATTGTTTTACGGGTTCCTGCTAGGGTATCTTTGATAATATTTTGGATACCTGCATCACCAAACAAGTGCTCTAAAGCATGGTCTTTATCGTAAGCCTGATAGATGTCTTCCAAGAATTTAGCCCTGATGATACATCCGCCACGCCAGATTTTAGCAATTTCCTGTAACTGTAAATCGTATTGGTACTCTTTTGATGCCTGAACCAATAAATGCATTCCCTGTGCATAAGCACTAATCATAGAGAAATAAAATGCATCTTCCAATTCTTCAACAGTGATCTCAATTTTATTATCTTTCTTTCCAAAAGCTTCTTCCAAAGAAACCCTTAAATTTTTAAATTTAGATAAATCACGGTTAGAAACAGCTTCGTTAATGGTTGGAACAGGCAATTGTAATTCCATTGAAACTTCTGAAGTCCATTTTCCGGTACCTTTAGAACGCGCTTCATCTTTAATCTGATCTAAAAGATCGTTTTGAGTAACCGTATCCTTGAATAAAAAGATCTCAGCAGTGATTTCCAATAAGAAAGACTGAAGTCTGCCTTCATTCCATTTTTTAAATACCTTATAGATTTCTTCATTCGAATAACCTAAACCATTTTTAAGTACGCCATATACTTCAGCGATAAGTTCCATAATGGCATATTCGATACCATTGTGTACCATTTTTACAAAGTGACCAGATGCACCCGGACCAATATAGGTAACGCAAGGATCTGAACCCACTTTAGCAGCAACAGCATCAAAAACTTCCTTTACTACATTATAGGCTTTTTTATCGCCACCCGGCATCATGCTCGGACCGAAACGTGCACCTTCTTCGCCACCAGAAATTCCCATTCCAAAGAAATGCAAACCATCTTTTTCCAATTCCTCAACCCTGCGGTTTGTATCTGTAAAATGTGAGTTTCCGCTATCGATAATGATATCACCTTCACTTAATAAAGGTTTCAATTCGGCAATAACACTGTCTACAATGGGTCCGGCTGGAACTAATAAAATTAGTGTTCTTGGTGTTTGCAAACTGCTGATAAAAGCTTCGATGTCGTCAAAACCTTCTAGATTGTGTTTTTGTCCTTCATCTTCTAGCTTTGAGATCATCTTTCGATCCTTATCATAACCAGTTACAGAGAAACCTTTATCTGCCATGTTTAATAATAGGTTGCGGCCCATAGTGCCCAAACCAATCATCCCCAATTTGTATTTTTTTGACTCGTTATTTGACATTTTTAAATTTTTATAGTATCCAAATTTAGAACTTACAAACTAATAAAGTGGATTTTGATGTTAAAAGATTGTAATAATAATTATGACCTGTTAGTGTACAATTTACACATTAGGGTTAACTGTGAAAATATTGTATTTATCAGCCAGTTTCCAAAGTTTAGCACCACCTTTTATACCATCTCTGTTGGTTACGATCGTGATGTTATTTTCGAGTTTAAAATCGATATGTTTTGAGTTGCCACCACCAATATATAAGGCATCATAGTTGAAAACCGTTTTATAAATCTCAATTATTTTTTTCAAACGTTTGTTCCAGCGATCAGAACCGATGTCTTCAAAAGCTTTGTTTCCTATATAATCATCATAGTCTTCAGTTTTATTGATAGGTAAGTGTGCCAACTCCAAATGGGGGAGAAGTTCTCCATCAAACAGGAGTGCTGTTCCAAAGCCAGTACCAACAGTAAAAACGATTTCGAAACCTTTTCCTTTTACCACACCTAAACCTTGCTGATCGGCATCGTTTACCAACCTAACCGGATGATTTAAGGCATTTGCCACACGTTGAGCCAAATCTACATCAGCCCATTTGTTTTTCGCAAGATTTGGCGCAGTTTTAACTATCCCGTTGGTTACATATCCAGGAAAGCCAATAGAAACGCGATTAAATGTTTCTGGTATAGGTTTAATGAGCTCTTGTATGCCCGTTACGATATCTTTCGGCGTTGCACCAGCAGGCGTTTTACTTTTTAAATATTCTGACAGCATATTTCCATCTTCATCCAGTAAAACTGTTTTAATACTGGTACCGCCAATATCAATGGAAAGAATGTTTGTGTGCCCGCCTTTTTTTTCTGCTGCCATATTCTTGTTTTTATATAAAGTGATTTGTGCAAATTAATAGAAACAAAAAATATTAAACGAATAGAATGACAACTAATTTAAAATAGTAAACTACTTAATCTATGTATTTAGTATATTATTTATATGTTTGTAGCATTGATTTAAACATAATGTAGCTCCCATGACAATAAATTATCTCGCATTTGCCATTCCTGCTTTTTTTATTTTCGTATTCATAGAATATAAAGTTGCGCAGCAGCGGAAAAAAGATGAGATTTTCAAGTACGAAAGTTCTGTTGCTAATTTTAGTGTTGGAATTGCCGAGCGGTTGTTGAATTTATTTATTGCGGCAAGCTTCTACCAGGCCTATCAGTGGGTTTATGATAACTATGCGTTGTTTCAAATCTCCAATAGTTGGTATATGTGGCTGTTGCTTTTGCTGGCAACTGATTTTGTATGGTATTGGTATCATCGCTTAGGGCATGAGATTAATTTTTTGTGGGCTGCACACATTGTACACCATCAAAGTGAAGAGTTTAATTTTACTGCAGCTGCCCGGATTACTACAATACAGGCGATTTTTAGAAATGTTTTTTGGTGTGTTCTGCCCTTGGTGGGTTTTCATCCAAATATGATTATCACGATTTTGCTGGCTCATGGTGCTTACTCTTTTTTTACGCATACGCAATTAATTGGCAAGTTAGGCTGGTTGGAAAATGTATTGATTACGCCATCGCTTCATGGTGTGCACCACGCCTCTGATGAAAAATACCTGGATAAAAACTATGGTGATGTTTTTGTTTTCTGGGATAAGATTTTTGGTACTTTTCAGCGGGAAGAAGAGCCACCTAAATACGGCTTGACTCATCCCATTAAGAGTTATAGTTTTTTATGGCAACACTTTCATTATTATCTGGAGATAGCAGAAGCGTATAAAAGGGCGGAAGGAGCTAAGGGAAAATGGAATGCACTTTTTGGAAGTCCGGCGCTGATGGATCAAAATATCAGGTCGATTTTAGAAGAACGTTATTTTCAAAAAAAGGAACAAAAACGAGGTGAATCTAAATTTAAAACTTATTTAAATATTCAGTTAGTTATTGTAGTTGCAGCATTAACCGGCACCACGATGTTTTATCAATACCTCAGCGAAATGGATAAATGGGCAGTGTTGATTTTCGTTTTACTCACTTTAATTAATATCGGCGCATTGCTGGAACAACGGATCTGGATCTACTATCTCGAAGCCTTTCGATTGATATTTTTGTTTGCTTTTTTCTTCTATTCTTTTCAGATATTTGAGTGGGTTATTTTCCCAATTGTGCTATTGGTTGTTTTTGAGCGAATATTCTCCATAAAAACACGGTATAATAAGTATATGTTAAGTATTTAGTAACCTAAAGTACTTTCTTTATCTTTCGATATGGAATGATCATTAAAATGTTACTTAAGGATATTATACTTCATTGCCGCTAAAATTTTTTATTGCGTATCGTAATTATTACGATTTCTGATCACACTGTTATTTTTCTCCAGCTAACAACATAAAAGTTGTAAATAACACTATTTATGAGGTTTATTAGCTTTTTATTATACTAGCTTTTCCATTAGAGATATCAAAATACAGCGCTCTGACAGTTGCTAACAATCATTGATATAGGAAATATTATTTATTATCAATACTTTCGATTTGTTATTAAATTGTCTTTATCGAAAGACATAATAACTAAATAAAAATAAAACGGAATAATTACATTCAGATTCTTATACCTTAATATTTCGTTAACATACTTTTAATGTGGGGAGGCTTACTTTGTCCGCTGATCCGGAACTGGTAAAACGAATTAGGGAACAATTACTAACCGGATATAGCTAATTATGATTAAAAAATTTACTCAAAAAATTTCTTGGCGGCAATGTGTTTTACATTTGAAGAAAAGTCGCAAGAATGATGATCAACAAGTCCTCAAAAGTTCTGGTCATCTACAGAAAGGATTGGCAGCTTTTATCGCTGCTGCACTCATTCCGCTTTTCTTCTTCAGCACCGCAATTGCACAAATTACTCCTGCTACCATCATGGTTAAAGGAACGGTCTTAGATGATGAAGATGGACAAATTCTGGTTGGAACAACGATTACAGATGGCAATAGAAAATTTTTAGGGGTAACCAATGACAAAGGAAATTTCGCCGTAAATATTACGAAAGGCAGTACAATAACCTACAATATGGTGGGTTACAAAGCCGTTAGCCGGGTATTTAATAGCAATGAAACCAATGCGGTTATTAGATTAGCTTCTTCTACAAGCAATTTAAATGAAGTGGTGGTCACTGCTTTAGGAATAAAAAGGGAGGAGAAAGCTTTGGGTTATTCGGTAACTAAAGTGGACAGCACAGCCTTAACAAATGCTGTGGCCAGTAATTGGACAGAATCGTTATCTGGAAAAGTAGCTGGGTTAAATCTGGTTCGGAACAGTGGTCCGGCAGCTTCGAATAAAATTATCTTACGTGGAGAGAACAACCTCACCGGCGATAATGAGGCGCTGATTGTAATTGATGGGGTAGTGGCCAGTAGTTCTGCCAGGCGTACGGCTGCGTCTTCCGGAGGTGTTTACGGTACATCAGGAGATGTGATGCCAGCCGATTTTGGTTCTGCATTGAACGATTTAAATCCTGATGATATTGAGAGTGTTACCGTATTGAAAGGGCCAGGAGCATCTGCTTTGTACGGACAACGCGGTGCTAACGGTGCCATTATCATCACCACAAAATCTGGTAAAGCAAACAAAAAACTCAACATCACATTCACCTCAAACAGCACGTGGGAAACCGTAAATAAAAGCCCTGATGCTCAAAATCAATTTGGTCAGGGCCAATTCGGCGTACCTTATTTCTCTTATGGCACATCGGATGATGGTCCAAGTACGAATGGTACCAGTGCAAGTTGGGGCGCTCCATTCGGTACAGGTGCAAGTTATTTTCAATATGATCCGGCAACAAAAATACGTGGATTAGCCAGAACACCATGGGTAGCTTATCAAAACCCGGTTGATGCTTTCTTTCAAACTGGTTTCGAATCCTCAAACTCTTTAAGTTTAGACGGTTCTTACAAAGGTGTAGGCATGCGTTTTTCTGTCAGTCATGGCGATAACGAGTGGATTGTACCGAATACCGGATTAAATCGTACTTCAGTTTCTTACTCTGCCAATACGGATGCCAGTAAAAAGTTAAGTGTAACGTTCAAAGCAAACTATAACAACAGGAACAGCGATAACTTACCTGCAACAGGTTATGGAAACCAATCTTTAATGTACTGGTTTATGTTTGCTCAACCCAATGTAAATACCGATTGGTACAGAGATTACTGGGCGCCGGGAAAGGAGAATGTTCAGTTTGTGAACATTACCACCACCAATCCTGAAAGTCCATATGCCATTTCTGAGCAGTATATTAATAAGCAACGTAGAAACGGGATCTTGAGTAATATTCAGGCCACTTATAAAATTGCCAGCAATTTAAGTTTTTTATTAAGGGGATCAATAGATTATAATAAAGATATCCGCGAAACACAACGCCCGTGGGATGCCGCCGGAAATAAATTTGCGCAAGGATCTTATCGTGTGCAGAACATTAATTCTTACGAAACAAACGTTGATTTTCTGGTTCGATATGATAAAAAAATCACCAAAGACTTACAGCTAAATGCCAACGTAGGCGGAAGCCAGATGCGGAATGAATATAAAAAATCTGAATTGCGTGCAGATGGATTAGTTGTTCCAGGAATTTATGACCTTACCAATAATGCAAGTCCGCTTGTTTCTGTTCCGGATACGGCCAGATATCGGATTAATAGTTTTTATGCAGCCTTATCCTTCAGTTTCAAAAACTACCTATTTCTTGATTTAACTGGTCGCCAGGATTGGAGCAGCACATTGGCAACTCCATTCAGAACGGATAATGTTGGTTTCTTTTATCCATCAGCCAGTACTTCACTTATTGTTTCAGATTTATTATCTCTTCCCCAGGCAATCAGTTTCTTTAAATTAAGAGCATCAGTTTCTCAGGTTGGAAGCGGCGGAACAACACCATACCGAACCGCTTATAATTATAGTCTTGCTTCGAATGGGGTTTATCCGGATAGCGCAATGACAAATCCGAACGTTTTACCAAACCCAAATTTAAAACCGTTAAAAACCACTACTATAGAATTGGGTACAGAGTTACGGTTATTTAAAAACCGCTTAAATTTTGACTTTGCCGCTTATCTTGGCAATACGAAGAATCAAATCCTAAATAGAATTGTCGATCGCTCAACCGGTTATAATGTGGCTGTTTTTAATGTGGGTCGCGTACAAAATAAGGGGATTGAGATTGCCGTTAACGGAACGCCGATTAAAGGACAGAAATTTAAATGGGAACTTACCGGAACATTTACTGCAAACCGCAACATTATTAAAGAATTAGCAGATAGTTCTGTGGTGCTTAGAACTGGTGCCCTGGGTGGCGGACAAATCGTAGCGAACGTTGGAGGAAGCATGGGCGATTTATATGGAAGGGGATATATGCGATCGCCAGATGGTCAGATTGTTTATGATTCAACTACAGGAAATGCCAAAATCAGTACTTCCGATTTAATTTATCTGGGTAATACCATGCCGAAGTTTAGATTCAGTTTTGGTTCTACGCTAACCTACGATCGCTTCAGCATCAATGGATTATTTGATGCGCAGCTGGGCGCCGTAGCACATTCACTTACTTTCTCCAGGATGGCTGCTTTAGGAAAACTTAACCTCACCTTACCAGGAAGATATAATGGTGTTGTTGGAGATGGGGTGGTTCAAAATTCAAACGGCACTTATCGTCCAAATGACGTGGTAGCAACTAATCTGGAAAGCTTTTATACTTCTCTTTATGGTTCAGACCAGGCAGAAGGCAGCGTATTCAGAACAGATTATTTAAAATTCAGGGAGGCAAACATTACTTATGCTTTCGGGCCAGCATTCTTAAAAAGAATCGGTTTTACCAAGCTAACCATAGGTGCATACGGAAGAAATCTATTTATTTGGTCGCCATGGCCGGCATTTGATCCTGAATTTGGAACGCTTTCTGGCACTGATATCGTGCAGGGTTTTGAAACAGGTCAATTACCATCCACCAGAAGTTATGGTGTTCGTTTAGTGGTAGGCTTATAATTAAAAGACAATGAAAACAAAAAATCAAATAACCAGCTATATCTTTATATCTCTGTTTTGTTTATCGGCTTTCTCTTGTAAAAAAGATTTTAATGAAGTCAATACAGATCCGATTGGGCGTTCTACCACCACAGCAGGCCAGTTACTGGCGCCAGCCTTGGTAAATGTGCTCTCTACAAATATGTCGAGGAATCGAAGTTTTAACAACGAGTTAATGCAGGTTACGGTAGATATAAGTGATGCTGAAGGTAAAGTGTTCCGTTACGATGTTCGCCGGAACTGGGCAGATTATACCTGGAACAATTGGTATGTCGAATTAACTAACTTACGGGATATTTACAACATTGCCAATCAGCCAGAATCATTAAACAACTCTTATAAAGGAATTTCTTTGATTACGCAGGCCTGGGTATTTCAGTTGTTAACTGATGTTTATGGGGATGTTCCATACTTTGATGCCAATAAAGGCAAAGAGGGAATTATCGAGCCTGCCTTTGATAAACAAAAGGATATTTACCTGGATCTTTTAGCTAAGCTCGAAGAAGCAAATAAATTATTATCGGAAGGAAAGGCGATCACCGCTTCTTCCGATCCAGTGTACCAAGGGGATATTAGCAAGTGGCGCAGGTTTGGTAACTCATTATATTTAAGATTATTGCTCCGTATTTCTGGTAAATCAGAGATGAGCGCACAAGCGATTGCTAAAATAAAAGAGATAGCAGATACGAACAAAGCAAATTATCCGATTATGGAGAATAATGCGCACACGGCAAAAATTTTATGGAATGGCACCAATAGCAGTACGGCTGTTTATTCCTCGCCATTTATGATTGGTGTTCGAGCCGTCGACTTCAGAACGCCTGCCATTACCGACTTCTTTCTGGGTAACCTTACGGCCTGGGCAGATCCGCGTGTGAATCCACAGCTGGGAAAAAATAATGTAAATCGGTTTGGAATCGCACCAGGACCCGATGGCTATGTGGGTGTGCCTAGCGGATATGATGCTGGTAATTCAGTGAAAAAGCAATCTTATTTTTATTCTGATGCCACGAATGCACCTTATACTTTACAGACTGATCGTTTTACAGGGATCATTATGAATTGTGCTGAAGTCGATTTTATACTGGCTGAAGCCGCGGCAAAAGGCTGGATTAATGGAACCGGAGAAACCTATTATTTAAAGGGAATTGCAGATGCTGTAAATTACTGGATGCCTGAGCGCTTTACAGGTGCTAGTGATCCGGAGGTAACTAATTATGTAACTGCAGCAGATATCACATGGAGTAACGCTTTGCCTTTAGAGAACCTAACCAGGAACTCGCCAAGCAAAATGCAACTGATTCAGATTCAGAAATATTATGCACTGTTCTTAGTCGATTTCCAACAATGGCTGGAATATCGCCGTACAAAACATCCATTTTTACAAACTGGAACTGGTTTCGCCAATGGCGGTCAAATGCCTGCCAGACTCAATTATCCATTAGTTACACAATCTACAAACCCAACGGCTTACCGCAATGCAGTTGCCGCTCAAGGTGCAGATGACATTAACACACTTGTTTGGTGGCAAAAACCTTAACCGAGAATTTATGAAACACATCATATTATACCTAGCTGCTATTTTTATTTTCGGTAGCACTTTATTGAGCTGCAAACGTGAAAGCGATTATGTGGTGGTAAATCCAAGTCCGTTTATTGCAAATTTTGATCTGCGTAAACTTTATAAAAATGCAGAAGTACAGCTAAACACCACTAACCTGGCGGGAGCCAATAGCATTAGAGGGGTGGTTATTTCTGATCAGACGAACGGAAATGTACCTGCCGGATTACTAATCCTGCAAAATAGCAGAATTACAGGAAGCGGGATTGATTCGTTAAGGGGCATCGCCATTAATATCGGTTCAGAGTCTGTTAAGTACGTTCCGGGAGATTCTGTTCACATCAAAATAGATGGGAGTACATTGAAGCGTGAGAATGGAATTCTTCAGCTTGCCGGGGTAAACGCAAGCGAAATAAAAAAAATAGCTTCGGGCAGAAGTATAAAGGTACAGGCCGTAAACGCCGGAACACTCAACAGCCGTCCTGATTTTTATGAAAGTACATTGATTACGATTAGTAAGGGGGTGGTAGAACCAGAACCTGCAACAGGAGAGGTTTTCGTGGGTGATAAAATGATCAATGATGGTTTTGGCAAGGTGACAGTGCATACCGAAGCGAATGCTTCATTGGCAAAAGCTGCAATGGTTCCATTTGCTGATTTTACCGGAATCGCGTTTAAAACCTCAAACGCAATACAGATTTGGCCAAGATACCTGGATGATGTTTATGAGCTGGACATTATTAAAGTCTCACCATTAGTGATTACGGGATACCTGGTCGACCCAACCAGTTCTGATGCCAATTATGAATACATGCAGTTTAAAGCGACAAAAGATATCAATTTTGCAGTTACACCAATGGCTATTGTAACCACTAATAATGCAGGGATTACGGCAGCACCAGTTTTGGGCTGGGCAATGGGTGGTGTAAGAACATACAAGTTTAATATCACATCTGGAACGGTTAAGAAAGGACAGTTTTGTTATGTAGGTGGTAATAAAAATATCTGGGGTGCTGGTTCAACAAATATCAGCGCTGCTGTATGGATTAAGAGTATGCAATATGCCACCGTGAATGGCGATGGCTTTGGGACAGCAACCTCTAACCTGTTGGCTAACAGTGGTAACGTAGCCGGTATTGCGGTGTTCGATGGCATAAATGTAACCGCTACTTCAATTCCTTTAGATGTAGTGATGTTTGGCGGAGGTGGAAGCATTTATAGTGCTGGTCCGCCAGAAGTGGGCTATCGCATTACCAATACTGATAAATACAGTGTGATTCAAAATAGAAAACGGGTGAGTTTTTATGGAGCAGGCACCAATACAAATAAGTTTGCCTTTCCTGCTGCAACTAATTTTACTATTCTTGGCGGTGTTTATGATGCAACAACTGGCTTATGGAGTACAGGGAGAGTAGCCAGAGGTATTGAACTTAAGGCCAATTCACAGCTTTCCGAAATCGAACAAGCAACAGGCTTCACAACCCTGGTAAATTAATTTAATCGATCAAGCCATCCATAAATAGATGGCTTGATTGATTTGTTTCAACATTTAATATTTATGAATAGAAGATCTTTTATCCAAAAAACAAGTTTATTAACTACCACGCTTTTTGTAAGCTTAAAATCTTTCCCATCATCAATGTTTTCCATTGATGGGGTAGTAAGCGGATCGGTTACCAGCAAAGGTAAAGCGGTGGCAGGCGTGGTAATTTCTGATGGCTATCAGGTGGTACAAACTGATAAAACTGGTCATTATGAAATTAAATTACACGAGCTTGCCCGTTTTGTTTGGATCAGTACGCCATCTGGTTATGAATTTAAAACGGAAAGTAGCATCTCCAGACACTATTATAAACCAGATACTGCCGGAAAATTAAACTTTGATCTTCAGCCTTTAAAACAAAACGATCATAAGCATAACTTCATTATTTGGGCAGATCCCCAGGTAAAAAACAAAAGTGATGTACAGCAGATGATGGAAACGTCAGTGCCTGATACCAGGAAAACGGTTGAGGGAATGGGGAAAACATTGGTACATGGAATAGGCGTTGGAGATTTAGTGTGGGATAATTTTGATTTATTTCCAGCCTATGATGAAGCAATAGCGAAAATTGGCATTCCTTTTTTTCAGGCACTCGGTAATCATGATCAGGATTACAGACAAGGTGGTGATGATACATCTGACAGAACCTTCCAGGCACACTACGGCCCAACTTATTATTCGTTTAATCGCGGGAAAGCACATTATGTTGTTTTAGATGACGTACGCTATCTGGGAACCGAAAGAAACTATGATGGATATATCACGCCAACACAACTAGATTGGCTTGCTAAAGATTTGCAGTTTGTGAAGAAAGACGCACTTTTGATTATTTGTCTGCATATCCCGGTGCATAATTCAGTAAAAAACAACGATGACTTTTATGCTGTAATCAAAGATTTTAAAAATGTTCATATCATGTCTGGCCATACACACTTTAATAAAAATGTGATCAAAAATGGTGTATATGAGCATAATCATGGCACAGTTTGCGGCGGTTGGTGGACTGGGCCGATTTGCGAAGATGGAACACCACGCGGTTACGGCGTATATGAGGTTGACGGAACAAATCTGAAATGGTATTATAAATCAACTGACAGAGATAGAAAAGATCAATTGTCGGTTTACGTAGAAACTTTAACAAATCAGAAACGAGTAATTGCCAATGTTTGGAATTACGACCCGGAATGGAAGGTTGAGTATTTCTTAGACGGCAAAGCAATGGGAACGCTTGCACAGCAGGATGGCTTTGACCCATTGGCAGTTAAATTATACAGGGGCGACAAGTTGCCAAATCCAAGACCTTTTGTAGAAGCCAGATCAACCGACCACCTTTTTATGGCACATTTTGAGCCTGCAGTTAAAAAGGTGAAGGTAGTTGCAATCGATCGTTTCGGCGAAAAGTTTACCACAGAAGTAGACGCTTAAATTTATCTAATTACTCAAAAAATTATAATCTATCAATGATGAAATCAAGCTTATCCGCAATATTAATTACCACTGCCTCCTTAGTAGCAATAAACTCTTACGGTCAAAAGAATATTAAGTTTCCTGCTTTCAGTGCAGAGGCACATCGGGGCGGAAGAGGTTTGGTGCCAGAAAATACGATCATGGCCATGATCAATACCTTGAATATTAAAGGTATAACCACTCTGGAAATGGATACGCATATTACAAAAGATGGGCAAGTGGTTGTTACTCATGATGATTATTTGAGTCCTGCCTTTATGCTTACACCTGATGGAAAAGATATTCCGGAAGCAGATGCAAAGCGATATCCAGTTTTTGGGATGGATTATGCGGAGTTGAAACAATTTGATCTTGGAACAAAATATTTTGAGGCATTTCCAACACAACGAAAGGTGAAAAGTTACATTCCGCTATTGGCAAACTTGATTGATTCTGTTCAGCAGGACATCAAGAAAAATAAACGCCAGCAGGTTTTCTATAACATTGAAACGAAGTGCAGTCCGCAGGGCGATGGCATTACCAATCCTGAGCCGGAAGTTTTTGTTAAGCTATTGATTGAGGTAATTGAAAAAAAGAAAATTGCACCTTTCGTAGTGATTCAGTCATTCGATAAACGAACGATTCAGCTGATCAACAAAAATTATCCTGAGATAAAGACTTCATTCCTGGTGGCAAATAAGAAATCTTACGAGGAAAATATTGCAGATTTGGGTTATAAGCCATTTATTTTAAGTCCGGTTTGGCAAATGGTAAATGAAGAGTTGGTAACAAAGGCGCATGTCGATGGCGTGAAAGTTATTCCCTGGACTGCCAATAAATTAGAAGACATTCAAAAACTAAAAGCTTTAAAGGTAGATGGAATAATATCTGATTACCCTGATATTTTAGTTCAGGCAAAATAATTATGTTTGAAGAATATAATCCAATCCACTTATGAGAAGAACTTCTTTCTACAAATGCCTGATCACATTCAGTTTATTATTTACCGTTGCGACTGTAAACGCACAAACAGTACAATGGGATAGCACTTATCGGCCAGGTAAATATGTTGAGTTGGTAAAGAAGTTTAAAGATGATCCAAAATCGAAGAAAGATATAGTTTTTCTGGGAAACAGCATCACTGCAGGAACAGATTGGGCTAAGCTTTTAGATTTGCCACAGGCGAAAAACCGTGGCATATCCGGCGATATTACTTTTGGCGTTTTAGACAGGTTGCAGGATGTAATTGATGGAAAGCCGTCAAAAGTTTTCATTCTCATCGGGATTAATGATATCTCTAGAAATATTCCAGATAGTATTATTCTGAGGAATTATAAATTAATGGTTGCGAGAATTAGAAAAGGATCGAAGAAGACCCGGATTTACTTCAATACACTTCTTCCCGTAAATAGCTCCTTCGCGAAATTCAAAAATCACTATGGTAAGGATGAACATATTATTTATCTAAACGAGGAAATCAGAAAGCTTAATGCTAAAAATGTTACGGTAGTGGATCTTTATCCGGTTTTCTCGGATCAGGATAAACATTTACGTGCAGAGTTAACTAAAGATGGTTTACACTTGATTCCAGCAGGATATGAAGTGTGGTCTGCATTTTTAAAGAAAAGCGGTTATTTAAAGTAAGAACAGTAATGGCCTAAATTGATTGACTTATACCTGCCCTTTGGGCATTAATTTTTAAATATTTTTGCCCGCTCTTTGCCGCGGAGGCATGGTACTTTGGAGCGCCAAAGTACCCAAAGCGCCCTGTCAATCCAGCTAGGGGCCTTTTAGACAATCCTACACACATCAAAAAAACAGGCACTTCGTTTTGTGTTCAGAATTATCTTAGGCTTCGAATTTGCATTTATGAACACAAAACCACTGCGTTTAAGGTTTGGTAGTGCTATTATATACTATTGTACAACCGTTTTTTTGATTTTCCTGGCCCTTGGGATTGACGGTGCTCTTCGGTAAAACCTGTGCTTTATTAAAGTTGGTTAGCAAAATGCAGAAAAAACCATGTCTAAAAGAAGTATTAACATGATAATCTGAAAGGGAGAAATGGAAATCATAATCCTCTTTTAGAATAGCGGTTGCAAATACTATAATCAGGTTAATAACAAAAATGCCCCAAAATTTACTTCGGGGCATTTCCATATTATCGAATATTGTTATTGCTAAATTTATTTAGCCTTTTACTGGTGGGGTTGGTGCTTTTGGTCCTTTACCTTTTCTATCACCATGGTGCATTCCTTTGCGCATTTTTCCACCTTTTTCTCTTGCTTCAGCGCGGAAAGCTTCCATTTTAGTTCTTTGCTCTGCTGTTAATATGCCGTCGATTTTTGCTTTTTGTTGATCAAGTACAGCCTTACGCTCATCCATTTTTCCTTTCCTTGCACCTTCTTCGGCTTTTCTCCAGGTTTCCATTTTTTTAGCGTTTTCTAATTCAACTGCGTAAATTTTCTTTTTCTGATCTGCAGTTAAGTTCAGCTCTTTCTCTAATCTTGAAGTTGCTTTTTCTGCACGTTGTTCTGCAGTTAATTTAGGCATTTGTCTTCTTGGCCTTTTGGTACTGTCTTGTGCAAACGCAGCAGTAAAACCCATTACTGCTATTGCGATTGTTAAAATT
The DNA here is from genome assembly GCF_048515415.1 of Pedobacter sp. N23S346. Classification (NCBI taxonomy): domain Bacteria; kingdom Pseudomonadati; phylum Bacteroidota; class Sphingobacteriia; order Sphingobacteriales; family Sphingobacteriaceae; genus Pedobacter; species Pedobacter sp. N23S346. The sequence continues at coordinate 549,510 of NZ_JBLYEE010000002.1, read as the reverse complement.
GCTTTTTTCATGTTCTTATTATTTATGTGTTTGTATAATAGAGATGAAAAGCACGAAACAGTTTAATCGGCTATAAGTTAAAAAGTGTTAATTTTTGTTAAGCTGAGAAATTGACTTTTGCATCTGCGCCATCATCTGACTTAAAGTTTCCATTGTTGGGTCTGGTGCAGGTTCTGGTAAGGACGTAGATATATATGCTTTCGCACGCCAGATTTCCAAAATATCATCAGCTGCAATGGTATATGGATCGTATACTTTATTGTCTGAAATTAATTTCAAGTCTTTATTTTCTTTGAATCGGTTTCCGGCACGTTTATAAACAACACCTTCATTTTTACTGATTACGATATAGGTCTCACCAGTTTTAACTTCATTCCAGTTCTCCAGGTATTCACCTATAATAACACTTCCAGGTTGAACAGGTAACATACTATCACCCATAATCTCAAAAGCCCTGAAAGTACCCTGACGAAGCGCGGCGAGTGGCAATTGGAATTTAGGAAGATCGCTGATGTACTGTGGATCTGAAAAACCATTCAGATAACCAGCACTTGCCTTAACGGGTACCAACTCAATGTTCTCCCGATCGTTCTGATCTACTGAAATACTTAATACCCTTAAGTTAGAACCAGAGCTTTTAGGTTTAGGTTTCCAGCTGTCACTTATCTTCTCATTAATGAATTCATCGATGGTTAATTCAAAATATTCTGCTATTTTTTTTAGCAAATCGTATTTTGGTTCTGCTCGATCTTCTTCATAAGCACCAATAAGTGATCTCTTGATTTCCATAATATCAGCGAAATTCTGCTGTGTATGGCCTTTTTTCTTTCTGAGATACTTTAAATTATTTGAAATATTCGACATAAAAATAAAGTTTAAAATAAATTTGGAATTACTAAAATAGTTAGTAATTTTATGCTCATAAAGTTAGTAATATTATTTTGATTTGCAAGAAGGCATACTAAATAGTTTAGTTTAATTAAAAAGTTAAAAATCATGAAAAAATTTGTTTACATCGTTACCGACAGAAATCGCACCAGCATGCATGTAGGCATGAGTTCTGATTTAATTAAAACATTAGACTTCTATAAGCAAATGCCAAATTTGTTTTTCGATAATGGGCAACAATTAACACGTTTAGTATACTTTGAAGAATTTAAAAGCGAGGCTCAGGCACTGGCTCGTTTCAAAATAATTAGCAGGTTTACGAGAATGCAAAAAGAGCGCCTGGTTCGTTCCTGCAATCCGGATTGGATCGATCTTACTATTGGTTTAGATTTTGAAAACATCTTATTACATAGAAACATCACCAACCAGATTAACCTTGCTTTTACGAGTTTATCATAGGTAAAGCGTTTAATCCTAAAAGGTATTCAATACCTTAATTAAAGATTTTGGTAAATGAAGATATGTTCAGGTGGATTAGGATTATTCTTTTACTTTTTCTAAAAGAGTATTTTTTAGATCTTTAATCTTATTCAGGTATTCCGCTCTATCCATAAAAACTTTTGGATTGTAAGCAACTCCTGGTTTACGTTTTTGATGAAGATCAAATTGGCTGGCATGTGAAGCAACCCATACATCAAAATCAATTTTTTGCATGGCATCAAATGTTTTAATGTAATCTTCTTTAATTGTTGGATAATCTTTTATTTCCGAAAATTTTCTATCAGTAATTATTGATGGTAGGTTTGCAATCAGGATACGGTAGCTTCTGTTTTTATCTCTGGTATTAAAAACAAAACTGCATGAACCCTTTGTGTGCCCCGGATGATGAAGCATTGTTAACGTTGTGTTGCCCAGTTTTACCTTGTCATTGTTTTTAAGAAGATAATCAGGTGCGATAGGTTTGAAACTAACGCCAAGTTTTCCAAGTTCGTAATCAGATTTACCACCTGTTTTAAGTTCATTTGCATCCTTCTCATCAACATAAAGTTTTGCACCTGTTTCTCTCTTAATATCAGCCATTGCACCCAAGTGATCAAAGTGCGCTTGAGTTAAAAGCAATATTTTAATTGATTTATAGTCGAAACCCAGCGTTTTAATATTCTCCTTTATTATTGGAAATGAATTGGCTAATCCGGTATTAATTAAAATATTGCCCTGATTAGTAACAATTAAATATGATGCTAAATCATAGGTGCCCACATAATAGAGGTTACCGGCAATTCTAAAAGGCTCTGTTTTTTCAGACCATTCTTTCGGGTTATTTGCAGGCTCAGTAACATCCTGAGCAAAAGCCAGCACCCTAAAAGATAATAATATAATGAGAAAAATATTTTTCATAATGTAAAAATTCTTGCTATTCTGAAACAAATCCATTAGCAGTAAAAAAATCGATTACCAGCCCGGTGCAAAGGTTAAACCAAATACACCGCCATTCACATCCTTCCGTTGGAAAGGAATGGCATAATAAGGCTCTAGTACAAAATAACCAAAAACATTTACCCGTAGTGAGATACCAACACTCATTACAGGAACACGTTCGGTTGTTGATTGGAAGGTAAGTTGTTTACCTTGACTATCTAAAACCGGATTGCCACTGTTGTCTCTTAAGATCTCTGTAGTGTAAGTAGGTTCACTTTTAAATTTCACCTGCGTATCATTGGTCCATGCTAAACCTGCATCGAAGAATAAATTTAAATCACTGAATAAGAATTTGGATGGAATTGCCGCTAATTTTTTAGGGCCGGTAAATGGTAATCTCAATTCAAAATTAAAAACTGCGATTTTACTTCCTGTCAATTGGTTAATATCAAAAGATTCTGAGGATTGTGCCGAAGTTGTTTTATAAATAGAATTTGATTCGTAACCTCTAACTAAATAGGGGTAACCCACATACATCGGATAAAGCCGATCAGCATCATCACCAATTCTTAAGGTGTTGTAAGTTCTCGCTGCTATGGTAACAGGCTTCAATCTCCAATACTTTCTTAAATCTGCAGTTACACCCGAAAAGTTGTAGGTGCCAAAATATTTTTCTGCGCTCACGCGATATCTAAAACCATCCAGCGGACCAGTTAAGCCAAAAATAGAATTGTCTCCAACAAAACCTGCATTCAATTGGTAAAGTGTAAATGAATTAAATGGGATACCATAATCCTGTGAAGCCACTTCATTGGAGATGCGTTTGCGGTCGGAGCCGATAAAATTACCTGCCGAATTATAGTAACTGCTATATCTGTCTACCCTATAACTGTAACGTGAAAATGCACCACCTAATTCGAAACGGTGTATTTTACTAAATGGATAGGCGCCAAATAGCTGAACCTGATCTTCGAAAGTTCTAATGATATCAGTATTTTGAGATAAAGCATCAACAGTGGTATTGTTATCCGCAGGTAGCTTTTCAAAACTCGTTGAATTGAAACCTGATACATAAGGAATATGGGAAACGGCAGCTCCCCAATTGATTCTGCTTTTTTGGTTAATGTAACCCACTAAACCTCCGGCATCGTAGATTTCACCATTTACGGAGATATTGGCAATGATTTGATTCGTACCCAAAATATCACTAAACATTCCCACAATGCCGCCAGAAACTCCGGTTCCGAAACGACTCGAGGAAACTCCTACACCACTATTTGCTAAATAATCTAATCTGAATTTTGGTTTGTAAGCAACTGTTTTTAGAGAATCGGAAACTACTTTTTCAAACCGATCGAAATTGTTCAAGTTAGAATTAACAATGTTGACACCGATATTTTCCATAGGAGGGAGGATCGCCGCATCAAAGTTTTCATCCTGGTTTCCTATTCTGGTTGGTTTGAAACTACTCAGCTTTGCATTATATAAGGTATAACGCTGGTAACGATAATAACTGTAAACGATGTCATCAGTAGTAGATACAGAAATTGCAGGAGAAAATTCGGTGATACCACTTATCCCGGTGAAATAATCTGTTAACTGGTCTACTGTATTGTCTGCGAAGTTGTATTTGTAAAGATTTCTAAATCCATCTCTGTTGGATAAGAAATAAATATTCTGACTGTTTCCTGAAAATTGTGCATTTAAATTATTCGCTCCAGGAAACACATTCAAATTGTTTACTGTATTTTTTTCAATGTCGTAAATGGCTAAGTTAATCGGATTTACTACATTAATATTATTGGCCTGGATCGCTGCACGATCAGAAGAAAAAACAATCTTTTTTCCATCAGGGGAATAATTAGGAGCATAATCGGAGTAGATATCATTAGTAATTTGGGTAACCTTTTTCGAATCCAGGTTATAAGAAAAAATATCACTTTGTCCTTCTACCATTCCCGAGAATGCAATGTCTTTTCCGTTTGGCGACCAGGTTAAATTTCCAAATTGTTGTACCTGTTCCATCGCGGTTTGAGATACAGTTGTTCCATTTGATACATTGATAATCATCATCTGGTTTCGGCCATGACTAAAAATACTGAATGCAAACTGCTTGCTATCCGGCGACCATGCCCCGGCAGATTCAATAAAGTTGAAATCATCAATGTGTCCGTTACTAATCTGACTGCTTAACTTCCGAATAATTCTGCCTGTTTTGGCATCGGCAAGAAAGAGATCAATACCAAACAAATCTTTTTCAGACATAAAAGCCAGGTATTTTCCATCCGGACTTAAAGCAGGGGCAACGTTCATGTTTCCTGCATTTTTATTGTCAATGATTTTCGTACCAGTGATTTTAATTTGCGAACTATCTGCCTTTAACATTGGTTTATAATGCGCATCAATGGAATTTTTCCATAAGCCGGAAAGGGTTTTATCATCATAACCGAAGGTATACCTGATGGCATTTTCATAGCCATACTTGGCCGTATTCTTAAACAATGGAACAATGGTGGTATCTCCATATTGAGAACCTATGTAAGTCCAGAATGCCTGACCGTAACGATAGGGGAAGTATTTATTTGAATTGGTTAAGTCTTTTAATGAAGGGATATCTCTGTTCAGCATCGCATCACGCATCCACATAGAAGTGAAGGCATCTTTTTTTCCGATGGAGAGGTATTCTGCCATCCCTTCAACCATCCAAAGTGGGGTCTGTCCAACATTTTCCATACTGATGGAATCTTTTTCCAATAGCGTGTGGTACTGAAAAGCGTGAACCAGCTCATGACCCAGTACGTGTCTGGTTTGGCTGTTCAACTCCATTATGGGCATGATTACCCGATTTTTTAATGCCTCAGTTACACCGCCGGTACCAATTCCTATTTCACCTTGTAAAGCTGTCGTTTGCTGAAAATCTGGATGGTTATTATATAGGATAATGGGATTTTTCTTTAGAAATGTATCTCTAAAAACTTCCTGGTGCATCTTGTACCAGGTTTCTGCCTCTTGAGAGAACTTTTTTAAGAGTGCTTCATTTTTAAGGTAATAGTAAATCTCAAAATGTGGCGTTTGCAACACTTTGAAATCAAGCTTTTTATACCTTACCTTATTTTGTCCGAAATATTGTGCCTGTGCTGAAACGGAAATAACAAGCAAGATCAACATTGGAAGGTACCTCCTAATTAAAGTAGAGCCTTTTTTCATATGTATGGTTTAAAGTATTATGTTGTAAAATCAAAAGAGACTAAACGGAAATGAAATTAAAACTTGTGATTGTTTCAAGTATTTTAAAAAAATAACCCTTAAAAACTGCTCAAAACAATCATTAATCCATGTTCTCTCCAGAAAATCTAGTTATTTTCGTTGTTTTTCTTTTCTTTTTCTTCCTGCCGTTGCTTTCTTCTCAATTCTCTTTCTTCTTTTCTGGTTAATGGAGCGGTTTGTACTGGCTGGTTTGGAACAGGATCTTGTTTCTTTTCGTCTTTTTTCACCTCTTGTTCGGTAGGTGTTACCGGATTTGCAGGATCTACTGTTTCGGGCACATCAAACTGTGTAGAATCTACAGCCGTGGTATCTACTGTTGTAGTATCCCGAACATATTGCGGACTCGGACAGTTGTAGCTTCTGGTAATTTCGACAGTAGCCTTTGGAAAAGGTCCGTAAGTGTAACCAGTAGACGGATCTAAATAAACCTTCTCCATAAATTTGGCAAAAATTGGAAGCGCTGTTCTCGATCCTTCACCTTGCTCACCATTTTTAAAGTGCGCCGTTCTTTCATCACAACCTACCCAAACACCGGTCACTAAATCTTTGGTTAAGCCCATATACCAAGCATCAACATAATCAGAAGAGGTTCCTGTTTTACCACCAATCTGGTTATTCTTTTTAAATAAATTTGGCCATTCCCATAAAGCTTGTGAAGTTCCTCTTGGTTCTTCCATACCACCACGGAACATATAAGTCATTAACCAGGCAATCTCTTCTGTTAATACACGCTTAGTTTTCGGCTTAAATTCATCAATCACGTTATTGTCCTGATCCGTAATTTTTTCAACCAGAATAGGATCAGTTTTAATGCCTTTATTCATGAACGTACTGTAAGCCTTTACCATTTCATAAACCGTTACATCATTCGAGCCTAAGCTTACCGATGGAACGGATTCCAAATGGCTGTCGATCCCACATTCATGTGCATATTTAACTACATTATCCCAACCCACTTTTTCCGTAACCTGTGCCGTAATGGTATTTACCGATCTCGCCATCGCCCAACGTAAACTCATTTCCTGATAAGTGATGTTGTAATCTGCATTTTTAGGCTCCCAATATTTTGTTTCGCCTTTATCCTGATATTTAATTCTTACGGGTTTATCTGTAAATTTATCGCAAGGACTCATTCCTTGTTCCAAAGCAGTTAAATAAGCAAAAGGTTTAAAAGTTGATCCAGCCTGGCGTTTTGATTGGTTTACGTGATCATATTTAAAAAACTTATGGTCGATACCACCTACCCAAACTTTAATTTTTCCACTTGCCGGCTCCATGGTCATCATCCCGGTATTCATGATCTTGCCATAATAACGAATAGAATCTAGTGTTGAAAAGGAGGTATCCCGATCACCCTTGTAGGTGAAAATCTTCATTTTTTTCTTTTTATTAAAATACGCGGTAACAGAATCAGGCTGATTTGGAAATTTCTTCATCAACATGCTATAAATTGGCAAGTTCTTCATTGCCCGCTCCGGATAGTTTACTTTATTTTTCTCCGAATCATACCATGGATCTTCATTTCCCCAAACACTGTAAAATCTGCGCTGTAAGGTCTTCATTTGGTCAGCCACTGCTTCTTCAGCATACTTCTGAAGTTTCGAATCAATAGTCGTGTAGATTTTTAATCCATCTTCATACAAATCATAACCATTATCAAGGCACCATTTTTCCAGATATTTTGCAACCGCAGCCCTTAAATAAGAATCACCGTCGCTTCCATCTTCCATTTCGCCTTCCTTAAGTTTTATTGGTTCTTTAGAAAGTGCAGTTAAGCTATCGTTACTTAGGTACTTGTATTTATTCATTTGCCTTAACACCACATTTCTACGTTCCAACGCCCGTTCCGGGTTTTTAGTCGGATTATACATCGTGGTACCTTTCAGCATTCCAACCAGCATCGCTGCATCTGCCACGCTTAATGCATTTGCATCTTTATCAAAATAAATTCTACTGGCTGTTTTAATTCCGTAGGCATTATTTCCGAAAGAAACAGTATTTAAATACATGGTAATGATGTCGTTTTTTGAATAATGTGATTCAAGTTTAACGGCTGTTAACCATTCCTTTAATTTAAAAATAACTGTCCTGATCACTGGAATTTTTACCAAAAGTCCCTGAGATTTATTATATCTGGTGCGGTAAAGGTTTTTGGCCAACTGCTGTGTAATGGTACTGGCTCCACCTTTTTCGCCCATTCCAATAATAGCTCTACCTACCGCTTGTGCATCAACTCCCCAATGTTTGTAAAAACGAACATCTTCCGTAGCCACTAATGCATGGATTACACTAGGAGAAATTTCATTGAAATTTACAGGAGTTCTGTTTTCTTTAAAGTATCGGCCAATTAATTTACCATCTGAGGTGTAAAGCTCAGAACCAACCCTTAGCATAGGCATTTTGATGTCGTGCGTACTTGGAGAATAACCAAATAGCCATAGAAAATTGAGTTGAAGTGCGCAAAAGAAAATTATTATGAAGAATAAAAATATTGTTGAATAACGTAAGTACTTGTTTTTTATCTCTTTAAACATATTGGCTAAGATGAACTTTTGATAAATGCTGAAGCGTTAAATATAAAAAACTCTATATGCAAATTAACGTTTTTAATTTACTTATTTTTTAGTTCTATATTTAAAATATAGATACACCGAATTATCTAAAACGATGCATAAGTATGAAGAACGAATTTAAAACGCTAATTGTACAGGGAGATAAAAAGTTTTCTTTGAAAAATTTTGAAACTGACTTTACCGGAACCTACAATAAAGAAAAGGCCAAAGATGAATTAATTAAGACTAAAATTGAGATCAGTCACTTGCAGGAAAAGTTATATGCAGCTGCTAAACATTCTGTTTTAATTATTTTTCAGGCGATGGATGCAGCAGGAAAGGATAGTGCTATAGCACATATCATGAGTGGGTTAAATCCTCAAGGCTGCCAGGTGTTTAGTTTTAAAGTGCCTACGGTGAAAGAATACGAGCATGATTTTCTATGGCGCCATTACCTTGCTTTACCAGAAAGGGGAAGAATTGGTATCCATAATCGTTCTCATTATGAAAATGTATTGGCCTGTAAAGTCCATCCGGAATATATTCTGAATGAAAACATTCCACACATTGATGACGTGAAAAAAGTAAATAAGGATTTTTGGAAACAACGTTATGAAAGCATTCGCAATTTCGAATCACATTTGAGTGCAAATGGAACCGTTGTTTTAAAATTCTTTCTGAATGTAAGCCGTGACGAACAAAAACAGCGCTTCCTGGAGCGGATTGAAGACCCGACTAAAAACTGGAAGTTTTCATCCGGCGACATCAAAGAAAGGGCACATTGGGATAAATATATGAGCGCTTATCAGGATGCCATCAATGAAACCAGCACCGAAGCTTCACCTTGGCACGTCATTCCTGCGGATAAAAAATGGTTTGCCCGTTTAGCTATTAGTGAAATAATTTTAGAACGACTCGAAAAACTCAATCTTGATTTTCCGGCAGTATCTGATGAAGAAAAGTCGAAACTGGAAGAGACAAAAACCATATTAATGGCCGAGTAATCAAATCAACTTGCGAAGTCTCAAAGGCCAATAGCGTGGAAAGACTTCGACAGTTTTAAAAATGATTAAAAACTTCAAGAGACTGACGAAGTTTTCCCAACACGCACAATCCACCCAAACTTCGCAAGTCGAAAAACCAACTTGCGAAGTCTCAAATGGCCTGGAGCGTGGAAATACTTCGACAGTTTTAAGAATGATTAAAAACTTCAAGAGACTGACGAAGTTTCCCTAACACTCAAAATCCACCTAAACTTCGTAAGTCGAAAAACCAACTTGCGAAGTCTCAAAGGCCAAGAGCGTAGAAAGACTTCGACAGTTTTAAAAATGATTAAAACTTTAAGAGACTGACGAGGTTCCCCCAACGCGCACAATCCAACTAAACTTCGTAAGTCAAGGAATCAACTTGCGAAGTCTCAAAGGCCAAGAGCGTGGAAAGACTTCGACAGTTTTAAAAATGATTAAAAACTTCAAGAGACTGAAGAAGTTTCCCCAACACGCACAATCCACCAAAACTTCGTAAGTCGGAGGAACCAAACTATAAGGTTTAAATATTTTACGAATAGCTTTATTTTACTACTTTTGCAGCGCTTTTGGTTTCCTGTGCATTTCGTACTGGAATTAAAAGGGAATGCAGTGTAGTTCTGCAACTGTCCCGCAGCTGTAAGCTCTATAACGGTTTTTAAATCTACGCCACTGTTAACAATATTTAATGGGAAGGCTCAAAAATCGGGAGTAAGTCAGAAGACCTGCCACCAGCATATAATTTCATAGCTTTCGGGGATTGAAGCTAGGATTGGAGTACTTAACGGTTTCGTATTTTCATTTCCTTTTCTATCTGTTGGCTGTGGGCAAAACTCACAATCAAATGAACAAAAAAAAACTAATTATTGCAGCAGGCATTGGCTTGGTGCAATTCGGTATTAGCCAAGCTAATGCGCAAGACTCCTTACGACTTAAAGATGTTGTCATTTCGGCTACCAAAAATGACCAGAAACAATCACAAACTGGTAAGGTGGTGAGTATCATCAGTCGCGAAACTTTAGATCGCAGTAATGGTAAATCTTTACCAGAATTAATCAGTGAGCAGGCCGGCATCATCGTTGCAGGCTCAGGAAGCAACCCAGGATTAAACAAATCGGTATTTTTTAGAGGTGCAGGTAGTGCATACGCAGTCGTTTTAATTGATGGTATCGTTCAAAATGACCCATCAGGAAATGGCGGAGCATTCGACTTGCGTTTATTTTCAATCGATCAGATTGATCACATCGAGATTTTAAGAGGTGGACAATCGACCATTTACGGATCTGATGCAATCGCCGGAGTAATCAACATCGTTACTAAAAAAGGCGGTGCAAAAGGAAATACCATTTTCGGTGTGGCCAGTGCAGGAAGTTATGAAACGTATAAAGGAACTATAGGTTTAAATGGTGCTGTAGATGGCTTCACTTACAATGTAAATTATACGCACCAAAAAAGTGATGGAATTTCTGAAGCCGCTAATCCTGTAGGTAACAATGCGGACTTTGATAAAGACGGTTATAAAACGGATGGTGTGAATGCAACTTTCGGCATTCAGCTAGATAAGCGCTTTTCAATTAATCCATTTGTGCGTTACTACCGTGGAAATTATAAAATTGATGAAGGTGCTTTCTCTGATGGTTTACCGGCAAACAACACCACTTTAAAGAACTTTAGCGGAGGATTGAATACCAAATACGACTTTGGTTCTGGTAAAATAAACCTGAATTATAGCTATCAAAATACTTCGAATAATACATCAAGCAGTTTTGATGGTTTCCCTTACACCAGCATGGGCTCAGGAAGTATCAGTCTGATCGATTTATTTTATAATCAAAAGTTAGGTGAAAAATTAAATCTGTTGGCCGGAATAGAAAATCGTGAAATGCATTTAACTTCCGGCGCTAATCGCCCTGAAACCAATATTTTTGCTGCTTATGGTTCACTATTTCTTCACGATTTAAGCATCTTCAACCTGGAAGTTGGTGGCCGTTACAATAAACATGAACAATATGGAGAAAATTATACTTACACCATCACACCAAGCATCAACATTATTAAAGAAGTAAAATTATTTGGAACGGTCTCTACAGCGTTCAAAATTCCAACGCTTAATATGTTGTTCGGACAATTTGGAGCCAATTTAGGTTTGAAACCCGAAAAATCTCAGAATTATGAGGCTGGTGCAAACTTCAGTTTCGCCGAGAACAAATTCTCCTTACGTGTTGCTGGTTTCAAAAGAGATTTAACCGATGCCATTATTTATGATTTCGCCGCAGGTTATATCAATCAGGAAAGTCAGAAAGTTAAAGGTTTTGAAATTGAACCAGCTGTTAAAATCTGGAAACTAGACCTTAATGGCTATTATTCTTACGTAGAAGGAAATGAATACAATAGTGTAAACAACAGGGTAGAAGATTTCCTTTTCAGAAGACCTAAGCATTCATTTGGCTTAACTGCTGGCATTCAGGCCACTTCAAATTTATATGTAAACGCAAATTATCGTTATTTCGGAAAACGTACTGACGGAAATTTTACTACTTATGCCGTTGAAAACTTACCAAGTTATAAATTGTTAAGTGCTTATGCAGAGTATGCTTTAGCTAAAAAAAGAGTGAAAATCTTCTTTGATGCGAAAAATATCTTAAATGAAAAATATAGTGAGATTATCGGCTATAACACCTTAGGTTTCAACTTTAATACTGGGGTAACTTTTAATATCCGATAAGAAAATATAACTTTGTAAGATAAAAATTTTCAAAAAAGCATGTCCAATCTAAAATTTAATCCACGCAATGTTATTTTGCTATTGATGATATTGGTTATTACAGCATTACGTCTGTTCATTACCTTTAACTCTGATGCACTTCAATTTGCAAATTTTTCCTCCATAGGAGCCGTTGCATTATTTGGTGGCGCTTATTTTAAAGATAACCTGAAAGCATTTGCCTTTCCGTTATTAAGTTTATTTTTAAGTGATTTTATTTTGGCCAGCACCATTTTTAAAGAATACAGTAATGGATTTCTTTACGAAGGTTGGTATTGGACTTATATTGCTTTCGCTTTAATGGTATTGGTAGGTCGAATCTTACTGAATAAGATAAATGCAGTAACCTTATTAGGATCAACACTGGCTATTGTTTTTATTCATTGGATAGTAACTGATTTTGGTGTTTGGTTTAGAAACCCATCATACACACAAGATTTTGCTGGTTTCTGGTTATGCCTGGAAAGGGCAATTCCTTTCGAAATAAGATTTTTAGAAGGAACATTAATATATGGTGCAGTTCTTTTTGGTGCTTTTGAAATTCTGAAATTCAAGTTTCCTGCATTAAAATTAAACAAGCTGCAAACGCAGGCCATTTAGTTAATACTTTATTAGTGATAAATCCTCTTTTGATTCAGTTCAAAAGAGGATTTTTTTTATCTTTAACTTTTAGTGATGCGAATTAAATCAATCACCAAAAAACAAAATCTTGAAATAATCAAGACGACAATCAAAATTCCAGCCCATGAAAGTTGTTTCCTTTTTACCTGCCGCCACTAAGATGATTTATGATATGGGCCTGCAAGAATACTTGTATGGTGTAACTTTCGAGTGTCCGAAAGAAGCCGCAGATCAACCGAAAGTAGTTCGTTGCATCTTAGAAGGTAAAAATTACTCGAGCATTGAAATTGATAGGATTTTCTCGGCATCTAAAGCCCAGGGAAAAAGCTTATACTGGGTAGACGATTCACTTTTGGAAAGCATTGCACCTGATATTGTTTTCACTCAAGATATTTGCGAAGTCTGTAATATCGATACCGTTTGTACGGAGACAGCAGTAATGAAACTCAGCAAACAGCCTGCCTTGGTTCCATTATCGCCGAATAACTTGCAAGATGTTTACGAATGTGCGATCACAATAGCGAAGGCGCTGGGAAAGGAAGAAGTAGCACTTCATTATTTAGCTAATCTTCAACAAAAAACGGATGCAATTTTAGATAAATTAAGAGCCAATAGAGCACCATTAAAGCGGGTAATGATGATGGAGTGGATTGAACCCGTGTACAATTGTGGACATTGGATTCCATTTCAGATTGCTGCTGCAGGTGGTGTAGACATGCTTTCTAATCCTGCCGGAGATTCGATTGTAACACCTTGGGAAAAGATTATAAGATACAATCCTGAAGTGCTGGTGATTGCGCCTTGTGGTTTCGATGTAAACCGAACGCGTGAGGAGATGAACTTAATTACTTCAAAAGCAGGATGGAATAACCTGGAGGCAGTGAAGCAGAATCAGGTTTACCTGGCCGACTTTGACATGTTTACCCAACCCAGTGTTGGAACATTGGTAGAAGGAATTGAAGCACTGGCTTGTATGTTCCACCCAGATTTATTTGAGGCTGACGAGCATATTAGTAGAAAATTCATCAACCTTCATCACGAAGTATCCGTTCATCAATCCGTTTAGTCAATTGCTATGAAATTAGTTGTTTTAACGGGAGCAGGGATTAGTGCAGAAAGTGGCTTAAGAACTTTTCGCGATTCGGATGGACTTTGGGAAGGTTACAATATTGCAGATGTGGCTACGCCAGAGGCTTGGGAACGAGATCCCGAATTGGTTCAGGAATTTTATAATGAGCGTAGAAGACAAGTTGTCGCTGCGCAACCAAATGCTGCTCATTTTTCACTCGCAGAATTAGAACGCAATTATGACGTGGAAATCATCACACAAAATATTGATGATTTACATGAAAGGGCAGGTTCAAAAAATGTAACGCATTTGCATGGCATCATAACCAAATCACAATCAGATATTAAACCAAATCTAACCTATCCAATTTTAGGTACAGAAATTAAAATGGGCGAATTTTGCGAACTCGGTGCCCAGCTTCGTCCACATGTAGTGTGGTTTGGAGAGCCTGTGCCTATGATTGAAGTCGCCGCTAAAATCTGTCAGCAGGCAGATCTATTTGTTTTAATAGGGACTTCACTGGCAGTTTACCCGGCAGCAGGATTAATAGATTTTGTTCCATCTGCCACTACCAAATACATTATCGATCCAAAAACGCCCGATGTAAAGCGTTACAAAAATGTAATTTCCATAGAAAAAAATGCTGTAGATGGTATGGAGATACTTAAGACCATGTTGTTAAATGAATAAAAAGATTTGCATTTTTAACTGGAGTGGCGGTAAAGACAGTACGCTCGCCCTGCATTACGTTCTTCAGGATCCATCAATAGAAATTCGTTACCTCGTTACTACTGTAACCGAAAAATATAACCGTGTTTCCATGCATGGTGTTCGTGAAGCATTGCTAATCGCACAAGCAGAAGGTATTGGCATTCCTCTATATCAGATTCGCCTTGGTGAAATGCCCGATATGGAAACCTACAATCAATCAATGGCTTTCCACCTTGCTAAATTTAGAAAGGAAGGGATTACACATTCCATTTTTGGAGATATCTTTTTAGAAGATCTTCGTGCTTATCGTGAAAACAAATTGAAAGAAGTTGGCTTAAGTGCAATCTTTCCATTGTGGAAGAGGGATACCAGGGATTTAATCGATGAGTTTTTAAAGCTGACCTATAAAACCATCATTGTATGTACACAAAGTGATCTCGAGAATTTCTGTGGAGAAGTAGTTACCAGCACTTTAATTGATGCGCTTCCACCAAATATTGATCCCTGTGGAGAAAATGGCGAGTTTCATACATTCGCCTTTGAAGGCCCGATCTTTCGAAATAAAATCCCTTTCACCATTGGAGAGAAAGTATTCAGAACCTATCCGGCACCAACATCGAAGGCTGATTCTGCCGACGTGTGCAATGCAGAGTCCGGAGTTTCTGGCTTCTGGTATATTGATTTAGTAGCTTAAATTATCAGGTAAAAAATTTTGGCATCATTTTTTCTTAAGTACCGATAATTAACTAAATCACACAAGACAATGAAGCCTGCTAGTGTGGTTAGGATACCGAAGTAAGATTCATTAAAAGAAAAACGTTATGAAAAAGATATTTGTAGTAATCGCATTAAGTTCAGTGATGTTTGCTTGTAACAATAAAGCAAAAGAAGAAGCAGCATTAAAACAACAAGAAGCCGAGAAACAATTGGCCGTTAAAGCAGTTAAAGATAGTTTACGTTTAGATAGTTTTAAAAGAGCTGAAGTTGCAAAAGTTGAAGCGGAAAAAGAAGCTAAACACCAGGCAGAATTAGCTGCAGCGAGAGCGGCAGGTGCTAGATCATCAAGATCATCTAGGTCTTACGCAAGTTCTGGTAGCAGCTCAGGTGGAAGTTCTAGCTCATATGGTGGAACACAACCAACAGCTAAGAAAAAAGGCTGGAGTGATGGTGCTAAGGGTGCCGTAATTGGTGGTGCAGCTGGTGCAGTTGGTGGTGCATTAATTGATAAGAAAAAAGGTAGAGGTGCAATTATCGGTGGTTTAGTTGGAGCAGGTGGCGGTTATTTAATCGGTAGAGGCGAAGACAGAAAATCAGGTCGTGTGCAACCTAAAAACTAATTAGCATATTTGCATTGAAAGCGGTTATTTTTAATAGCCGCTTTTTTTATGCCTATTTTTTTTAACTTGGAATAAAAAAGATAGGATGTCAGAAAATCAACTCCCTAATAACGGACAGATACAACATTTTGTAATGTTCTGGTTAAAGCCGCAATTAACAAAAGCTGAAGTGGCAAATTTTAAGAATTTTTTTGAACACTTGAAGCCAATTAAATACATTAAAACTTTGAATTATGGCTTGGCAGCGAATACACCAACGCGGCCAGTTACTGATAACTCCTTCACGTATTCACTTACTATTACCTTCGATAATATTACTGATCACAATGCTTACCAGGAAGATAAGACACATTTAGATGCAGTTGAAAAATTCTCTGATAATTGGTATAGAGTAGTGGTTCATGATACCGTGATTTCATAATCTTGCCAACCTATATTATTTATATTCAGTTGTAAGTTATCTGAAAATTATATCATCAACTTACGAAATTTTAAAAGCCTGTGCGCTGAAGAATTTCGCAAGTTGATCTTCATTCAGGAAATTTAGATAGTTTCTTAGGGATGTTGAAATCGCTTAGGTAAAATCTATTGGAAATGAGTATTATCACTAAAACCTCATAGGTAATCAAAACCTATGAGGCTTTCACTTAAATAGCTAAACTTATCATTTATTTGGCAATTATACACTTCAGAATAATATTTTGTTATCAAGCAATAGTTTCTGTAAATCAATTACTTAGCTTTACTTTTGTAAAGTAAAATATTATCAAATCGATGAAATTAAGTTTAAAATAACGTGATTTGACGGAATTAAATTCTGAATGATATTATATGTGATTAATTACCAGTTAGTTATGTTGGTTTATTTCCTAAAACTGATGTCTTTTGTATGCAGCAGTAAAATCACTTCTCATCACTTTGAAACGCTCAATTACAGTGGCAATAAATTCTTCATCTAAGATTTCGAATACATCATTTACACCTCCTCCACTTAGATCCAGTTCTGCTAATTTGTAACTTTGCTCGAAGGTGCCCTGCTCAAATTTTACAATGTACTTTTGGTTCATTGAGAAAATGGTAATCTTACATTCAGGGTGTGATAATTCTGCTATAACTCTCATGTTAATTATTATTTGTGTTTGTTTCGCGAAACGGAATATAGTCGTCTACAGCCTTGCCATTGAAAATTCCCTGCATTTGCAAAATCTCAAAGCGTGCAAATAAATCTTCTGAATACCATTTACGTTCTCTGGTTAGCTTGATGATATCTGCATGGTCAAAAGACTTGTAAGCGTAATTTTTCATGCTTTCAGCGTTCTCCCAGATAGAAAAGGTTGCCTGATCAAGAAGCGGATTTTCACCAACTCCGGCAGACAAAATAAATCCATCAGATTTTTTCATCTGATCTGCCGCCCTTTTTATATTGCTTTTGAATTCTTTTAACTTACTAAAATTAATCCTTGCCCGGGTAATTACGGCAATTTTTCTGGTATTTGGTTTATAATTTTGATCCGATTTAAAAGGCTGTTTACCTGACCATAAACCATGACTACTTAAAGGCTTAAGTAAAATAGTGAATTCCTCAAAACCAAAAAACCTGAACCATTTTACAGGGAATGATGTGGCATAGAAATGATCACAACTTTCTTTATTCTCCCAGGTAGTGATGATTGCCCAATGTTTAAAATCTGGCGCAAGATCTACCTGGGCATCTTTACCACTTCCCATCAACTTCCAGAATCTGCAATCCCGGTTAAGCCATAACGGAATTCTCAGTATCGCCATCCCTAAAAATGCGAATGGAATATTGATACCGCGAAACTTGGTAATGGTTAAGGCTGCAATCATGTAAAGAATGTTTTAAGCCTCAAAACTAAGTAAATTAACAGATCATCTCATTCAGTTTTTTGTCATTATCAACCCATGCAAGGAAATTCAAATAAATGATTTTTAACTTTGGTGCATGGCAGAAGATTTAACTATAAACAGAGCAGTATCAAAAACAGAGCAGTATGAATCTTTAATTCCTCAAATCGAAGGATTATTATTCGGTGAAACGGATTTCGTAGCCAATATGGCAAACGTAGCTGCCGCTCTAAAAGAGCAGTTCAACTGGTTTTGGGTAGGCTTTTATCTTGTAAAAGATGATGAATTGGTATTAGGTCCATTTCAAGGGCCTGTGGCTTGTACCCGAATTAAAAAAGGAAAAGGAGTTTGCGGTGCTTCATGGCAACAAATGCAAGCATTAATAGTTCCGGATGTTGATGTATTTCCAGGTCATATTGCCTGTGCTTCAGCATCTAAATCAGAAATTGTGTTGCCGCTCATAAAAGACAATGAAGTGATTGGTGTTCTGGATGTTGATAGTGAATTTTTAAACCACTTTGATACTATAGATCAAATTCATTTAGAGAGAATTATGGCTGTTTTGTTAAACAAATAATTAACTTATTTTGAAATTATCTCCTGAATATTTTCTTAACGAAGATGCGGTAGCGCTGGCCAAAGATATGCTTGGTAAAGTGTTGTATACCCAAATCGATGGCGAGATCACAGCGGGTATCATTGTTGAAACTGAAGCCTATTTTGGGATTAAAGATAAAGCCTCTCATGCCTACGGTGGCAGGAGAACGAATCGTACCGAAACCATGTATAGTAAAGGCGGCGTTTCTTATGTGTATTTGTGCTATGGGATGCATCACCTGTTTAATGTGGTTACCTCAGTAAAGGATGATCCTCATGCAATATTGATTCGTGCAATAGTTCCTTTAATTGGTGTAGATGTAATGGAACTAAGGAGAAATATGCCGGCTGCAAAAGCCGCCATATCATCCGGACCCGGGTCTGCTGCCAAAGCGCTTGGGATTGATCGTACTTTCAACGCCAAAAACTTAACGGGCAATGAAATTTGGTTAGAAGATCAGGGGATTAAATATCAGGATGATGAAATCGCAGCCACTCCACGTGTAGGGATAGCCTATGCGCAAGAGCATGCAATTTTGCCCTGGCGTTTCTTTGTTAAAGGGAATAAGTATGTGAGTAAGCCAAATAAGGTTGCAGAATAAATAAAACATTTTTGCCCTCAACCTGTTTTTTAATCAAATATCCAAAAGATGAAAAACGAAAAAAATATAGCAATTTTAAAAGAGTTAGCGGAAGGTGTTAGAACATGTATGTTTACAACAGTATCTTCCGGCGATGAATTCGGAAGCAGACCGATGAGTACTGCTAAAATTGAAGAGGATGGAAGTATTTGGTTTTTTACAAATGAATACTCCCTCAAATCAAAGGAAATTTCTAAGGAAAATAATGTTTTGCTATCCTATAGCGATCCGTCTAAAAATACATACTTAACCGTTAAGGGAAAAGCAGAATTAGTAGACGATCAGGTAAGAAAAGAAGCTTATTTTTCTCCGTTTGTTAAAGCATGGTTCCCTGATGGTGTGGAAGATCCAAGATTAATTCTAATCAAGGTAGCGCCAGAGGAAGCTGAATACTGGGATTCATCATCATCTAAAATTGTTGTCTTGTTCAGTATACTAAAAGCCGTTGTAACTGGAGATACACCAGATATGGGCAAGCACGATACCATAAAATTTTAAATAAAATCATTTACCTTAAAAAGCAGGATTGGAAACAATTCCTGCTTTTTTTGTAATATTGAATAATGAATTTTGAAAATAATTTAGCGTTTGCTCAGGCGCAGGATCAGATCGATACCTTAAAAAATTTTAGACAACAGTTTTTATTTCCAAAGCATCAAGGAAAAGATTTTATATACTTATGTGGTAATTCATTAGGGTTGCAACCTAAAGCTGCAAAAGAGGTTCTGGATCAGCAATTATCTAACTGGGCAAACCTCGCTGTAGAAGGCTGGTTTGAAGGCGAAGAGCCTTGGATGTTTTATCATAAGGAACTTAAAAAGCTGATGGCACCATTGGTTGGTGCTTTGCCGAGCGAAGTTTGCCCGATGAATACCCTCACTGTGAACTTACACTTATTGATGGTGAGTTTTTACCAACCGAAAGGTAAACGCATTAAAATTATAATGGAAGGTGGTGCTTTTCCGTCTGATCAATACGCAATAGAAAGTCAGGTGAGATTTCACGGACTTCAACCTGATGATGCAATCATTGAAGTTTTTCCGCGAGCGGGTGAAGACACCTTGAGAACGGAAGATATCATTTCAAAAATTAATGAACATGGTGAAGAACTAGCTTTGGTATTGTTTGGGGGAATAAATTATTATACTGGGCAGTGGTACGATATGAAGCGCATAACACAAGCCGGCCAGGCCGTTGGCGCTATCGTTGGATGGGATTTGGCTCATGCAGCAGGAAATGTACCAGTGAAACTTCATGATTGGGATGTTGATTTCGCTTGCTGGTGTTCTTACAAATATCAAAACTCGGGTCCTGGTGGAATAGCAGGCATCTTTGTTCATGAAAAACATTTTAATAATCAGACTTTAAATCGCTTTGCAGGATGGTGGGGTTATCAGGAAAATAAACGCTTTAAAATGGAAAAAGGCTTTATTCCAGAAGCCGGAGCAGATGGCTGGCAGGTGAGTTGCACACAAGTAATGCCAATGGCTTTATATCACGCATCCTTAAAAATCTTTCAAAAAGCAGGATTTATAGATCCATTAAGAAGTAAAAGTATTGCATTAACTGGGTATTTATATTTCATTGTTAATGAAGTTAATAAAGAATTAAATTCAGCACAGTTTAAAATTATTACACCTGAAGTTGCAGAGGATAGAGGTTCACAATTATCCATCATCGCTGCAGAAAAAGGAAAGGAAATCTTTGATGGTCTGGTAGCCAATCATGTGCTCGGCGATTGGCGTGAACCGAACGTGATTCGGTTAAGCCCGATTCCATTGTACAACTCTTTCGAAGATATTTATTTAACAGGACAAACTTTGCTTAAAGTTTGCAAAGCAATTTTATAGCGCTCCCCATATGATCAATTACAATCCAAAAGAATGGTTTACCTATATCTTCCATTTTCATAAGGGAGACACCATTTTAAAACTTTGGCCGCTGATGATCAGCGTGTCTATATTTTCAGCATTTGTTGCTTTTTTAGAACTCAATGTTTTTAAGCTTTCTAAAAGCGATTATGTAAGTAACATAGGCATGATGCACAGCCTGCTTGGTTTCGTGATTTCCATGTTGCTGGTTTTTCGCACCAACACATCTTACGATCGTTGGTGGGATGGACGCAAACTTTTAGGCGGATTAACCAATGTAAGCCGGAACTTCGCCATGAAAATAAAAGCATTGAAATTGCCCGAAGATGATCTGCGCTTTTTTGAATATGGCATTCCAAAGTTTGCTTTCGCGATGAAAGAACACCTGAGGGAGAAAAAATACTTCGGGAAGAATAGCTTTCTGATTGAGGTTAAAGATGGGAAACACATTCCAAACCAAATTGCTAGCAGCATGATTACCCGGATTTATGATCTGCTGAGACGGGATCTAATTTCTCAGGAGCAACTTATCGTATTAACCAACGACATTAACCAATTTACAGATATTTGTGGAGGCTGCGAACGGATCAAGAATACGCCAATCCCATATTCATACAGTGCCTTTATTAAGAAGTTCATCTTCATTTATGTGCTTACGATTCCTATTGGCTGGGTTTTTAGTTTGGGCTATTATCTGGTGCTGATTGTTCCCTTTATCCTCTATGTATTAGCAAGTTTGGAGTTGATAGCTGAAGAAATAGAAGATCCATTTGGGATGGATGCAAACGACTTACCTGTAGATACCATTTGTAATAATATAGAAAAACATGTAGAGGAAATTTTGGGTGATGATTAAAATTGCTTACCACCTTTTGTATGCTCATCCTTTGCCTGAAGGACATCGATTCCCGATGTTGAAGTACGAACTGATTCCAGCACAATTATTATACGAGGGGATTATAGAACAACATCATCTCTTCAGCCCTGAGCCAGTAGCAGAAGAAACCGTTTTACTTACGCATGAAGCACAATATTGGGCACAACTTAGAGATTTAACGCTTCCGGCAAAGGAGCAGAGAAGAATAGGTTTCCCTTTGAATGCGCAACTATTGGAAAGGGAATTACGAATTACCCAAGGCACCATAGACGGGGCTATCCATGCCCTAAATAGTGGTGAAGTTTCTTTTAACGTTGCTGGCGGAACACATCACTCCGGAAGTAATTGGGGTGAGGGTTTTTGTTTATTAAATGATCAGGCAATCGCGGCTAACTATCTATTGTATAATAAATTATGCAATAAAATATTGATCATAGATTTAGATGTACACCAGGGGAACGGAACGGCAGAGATTTTTAAAAATGAATCAAGGGTTTTTACGTTTTCCATGCATGGAGAGAAAAATTTTCCATTTCGAAAAGAAAAGTCTGATCTGGATGTTCCATTGGATGATGGCGTACAGGATGAAGAATATTTAAGCTTGCTAAAGCGACAGCTGGAAATTGCATTTGACCTTGCAAAACCAGACTTTGTTTTCTATTTATCTGGGGTAGATGTACTTTCTACAGACAAACTTGGAAAGATCGCTTTAAGTAAAGCAGCTTGTAGAGAACGCGACAGAATAGTAATTCAAACTTGCAAGAATCAAGGATTGCCCATTCAAATTAGTATGGGTGGAGGCTATTCTGAGCATATTCGCGATATTGTAGATGCACATTGCAATACCTACAAAGTAGCGTTTGATTTATTTAGTTAATTACCAATTTGCTTTCTTGTAAATTTTGGAATATAATTGGCTATCAGATGGCGTTATATGGCCTATATGCTTATCTTCGCGGCAATATGTTGGAGATCATTTACGAAGACGAAAATTTAATTGCCATTAACAAGCCACATGGTTTATTGGTTCATCAATCATCAATAGCCAGGGATGCCACCGAGTTTGCTTTACAAATGCTTCGCGATCAGGTAGGCAGGCATGTAAGTCCTGTTCATCGTTTAGATCGGAAGACAAGTGGAATCTTATTGTTTGCTTTTGATAAGCCAAGTGAAATTGCTATGCATCAGCAATTTATGAATGCAGAAACTGATAAGAAATATCTGGCTATTTTGCGTGGTTTTACGCCTGATGCAATGGATATTGATTATCCACTCGCTAAGGAAAACGGCACCATGCAAGATGCTTTTACATCTTTTAAAACACTGCAACGGGCAGAAGTAAATGTTCCATTTGGTAAACACGCTACATCCAGGTATTCTCTGGTAGAAGCCACTCCTAAAACCGGGAGGATGCACCAATTAAGAAGGCACTTCAGTCACATTCTACATCCTATTATCGGCGACCGTACGCACGGCTGCAATAAACAAAATAAATTCTTTTTGGAGCAATGGAATATGTCTACCATGTTACTTCATGCATCAGAATTAAGCTTTACACATCCAATCACCTCTCAGAAAATTCATTTAAAGGCAAATCTTCATGAAGAGTTTAAACGGGTAATGGAATTTATGAATATTACTGTTTAACACAATTTTTGATTTAAAAATCTGTTTATAAAGACACCTATGATCAAACACCTACGTTTCGCAATACCAGTTTTGGCACTTTTTGCCGCAAGTTGTTCTTCAGTATACATGCCAAATGTTCCCAATACACCAATGTTGAGTAAACAAGGTGAGTTTAGTGGTGGTGGGCATATTTCACTGAAAGGAAATACTAGTATCAATGGCGCATATGCAGTGTCTGATCACATCGGCGTACTTTTTAGTGGTTCAACCATGAACAATGATCGTAAGACTAAAGATTTCGGGCATAAGCTCGTGGAAATTGGAGGAGGATATTTCGATACTTTTGGTCCGGATAATAATAGAATTATTGAGGTTTACGCCGGAGTTGGAAAGGGTTGGAGCGACATTACCTTTAGAGACTACAAGGGTGATGTTTTGCTGAGCAGTGAAATTCAGGAAGTAGATTATCGTAAATCATTTTTGCAGGTTAATTATAGCTCCAAAAAGAAAAATAACCTTCGTTTGTTCGGTACAGACTTCCCGATTAATTATGGTACCGCATTGAGAATAAGCCATGTTAAAATGGATCGTTTCTTTTTAAACGGTGTGGTTCAGCCGAAAGAGGATAATATCTTCTTTGAGCCGGTTTTCTTTACGAGAATGGCATTAAGCAAGGTTATTCAGCTTCAATATACCACCAGTAGTAATATTGGTTTAAAGAATCGAAAATATATGTCAGCAGGAAATTCAATCTTTACGATTGGTATGGTAGTTAATGTTGGCGGGAAATAGATTTAGAATCCTTTAAAACTATCTGAATTTTACGAACAAAGATCAACTGCAAAGCTTTGGTGGCCCTTGTTGGGGAAATACTTCGAAAGTTTTACGGTACGCTCATCAAAACTTACGAAATTCTTCAGCGCACAGGCTTTATAAATTTAGTAAGTTGATAGATAGCTATCTTTTTAGATCAGATAGCTATTTTGCTAATTTACCATCAGTAACTATTTCCATGTTTAATGCTCTTGTTTTGTTTTGAAATCTCAGGAACAACAAGATGGAAGCAGTGAGCAAGCCAAGGGTTAAGCCATACCAGATTCCATTCACGCCTAAGCCGAAGTGAAAACCAAGCACATAACCCACAGGAATTCCAACCACCCAATAAGCCAGAAAGGTAATAAAGGTAGGAATGTTTACATCACCAATTCCCCTAAGTACTCCTAAACCCACTACCTGTGTGCCATCGAATAGCTGAAAAAAGCCAGCGATGATTACCAATTGTGAAGCTATTGCAACTACTTTCAAATCTCCTGTATAGATAAACGGCAAAAGGTTATTTGCCAGGATAAAAATAATCGCCGTGCAAGACATGAACAATAAAATAACATGATAACTTGCTATTGCTGATTTACGAAGATCATCGAAATTGTTTTTGCCAAAATTGTTCCCCGTTTTAATGGTTGCTGCAGATGCGACACCGCTCGCCATCATATAAGTCATGGCGGCCAGGCCAATAGCAATCTGATGTGCCGCCTGTTCTACGGCGCCAATAGTGCCGATTAATATTGCTGCACCACTAAAAGCACTGATTTCGAAAGAATATTGCATGGCAACCGGCGCACCAATTTTAATCAGTTTAAACGCCCTTACTTTATCAATAAAAGTAGCTTTAAAATCGGTAAGGTATTTTTTAAAATGTTTAGATCTTAAAACGTAAATAGCCATTACAATTGCCATTAAAGTTCTATCAATCAAAGTGCTTAAGCCCACACCACTTACGCCCATCGGTTTAATGCCGAACATTCCTTTCACAAAGATTATTCCCAGGGTTATATTGAGCACATTGCCCCAGATAGACACAAACATGGCCTGCTTGGTAAAGCCTAAACCTTCTGCAAATTGTTTAAAGGTTTGAAAAACTAGCAGTGGGATGATCGATGCCGATAGTAAGCCTAAATAGGGCTTCGCATAACTTACCACAGCAGGAGTTTGATTCAGGTGATCTATAACTAACAACACCCCAAAATGCACCAGGCAGTACAAGAAAATTCCGATCAGAATATTAATTATTAAACTATTTGACAACAATTTACCGCATTCTGCATGGTTTTGGCGACCATTCTCTTGTGCAATTAATGGTGTTAAACCATAGGAAATACCTAAGCCAATAACCATGATCAAAATAAAAATGCTATTTACTAATGACACGGATGCCAATTGTGTGGTATCGGTAAAGTGCCCCACAATTATACTGTCAGCCATATGAACTAAAGTATGCCCCACCTGGGAACCCACTATTGGCAAAGCCAGTACTAAATTTTCTTTGTAATAGTGTTTGTATTTATTGTAGATTTTAGAAAGCATATTTTGCAAAGGTCGGATTTTTAAATTTTAATTAAAGCAGAGAAACTAAATTATAATTTAAAGAGAGGCGTCATCAAAGACAATTTCGAAATCTCTTATCAGACTGAGGAAGTTTGTTAACCCGGAATCCCATGGAAACTTCGTAAGTCGAGAGATCAACTTGCGAAGTCTCAAAGGGCATGAGCGCGGAAAGACTTCGCCAGTTTCAACACGCACCAAAATTCTTCATTAGACTTACGAAGTTTGCCAACCCACAATCCCATAGAAATTTCGTAAGTCGAGAGATCAACTTGCGAAGTCTCAATGGGCAGGAGCGTAGCAAGACTTCGCCAGTTTCAACACGCACCTAAATTCTTCTATTAGACTGACGAAGTTTCCCCAAAGCACAAAAGCCACCTAAACTTCGTAAGTCGACTAACTTGCGAAGTCTCAACGGGCAGGAGCGTAGCAGGACTTCGCAAGTTTCAATGTGAATCTAAATCAATAAAATGCTATTTCATATTAACAGCCGTAAAATACTCTTCCTTTTCACTTGTATGTGTTCTGATTACATTGGTAATAATCAAATTAACCAGTATTTTTTGAGCTTTGCGGTAAGAGCAGCGAAGTAATTTACTAAATTCTTTAAGGGTAATCCGTTCTTTGCTATCTAAGTATTCAAGAAGCTTTTTCTCATTCTCAGAATAGGAGATAAGTATGCCCTGATCCTGATGATCATTTTTTAACACGTCTACAATGATTTTACTGGCGAGAACGCTTTTATCATCGATACGGATATAAGCCCACCATTTTTTCTGATCGTCCATGGCGTAGTGTGGCTTTATATCGCTCTCTGGGATATTCACCACCAGAACCAGTTTATCATCAACATAAATTTCTTCAAAAAAAGGTTCAATAGCGGGCTTACAAAGCTGATGTGCAGCAGTTAAGATCATATATTTCTCTTCCTCTTCGGATTTTACACCTTTAATGGTTCCATCATCTGCAACGCCAATTAATAATTTCCCACCTTTATTATTTGCAAAGGCAACCAGGCTTTTAGCAATTTTCTCGGTATTGGTTATGGTCTTTTTGAAATCAAGTTGAACACCCTCACCTTGCAAAATCAAACTTTTAATACTCGGCATAAAATTAAACTAATAGGCAACTGTAGGCGTTTCGCCCTGATGCAGGTTTCGGATATAAACTTCATTCATTACGGTAGCACATAGCTCGCCGTTTTTATTGGTAACTTCCATCGGATAGGCTTTCACAAATCTACCTATCGTTTTTAAGGCCATTTCCGCTTCAGTAATCATTTCATCAGTCAGCTTAATGGTAAAATATAAATTCGACTGACCAGGTTTCAAATATTGGATGGATGCACTTTTAAGCCAAACACGCACTTTAAAACCTCTTCGTTGCATCAACTGATCAAATAACAGAGCATAAAACGGATCTGTAGCAGCGTAGATCGTTCCTCCGAAAATCGAGCCATTATAGTTTTTATTTAGAAAACTCCTGCTGATTTTTACCGTGCAACCTTTAAATTCACCCTCAAAGCGCTGTACCCAAATACGTTGAAAAAATAGCGGTGGATATAGACGCATTACCCATTTAAGCGTATTTTTAGAAATAATCATACATTACTAATATCAGAAAGATTTGCCGCTTTTTAAACTTTTATCCTATGTTTTTTTAACCACTCGGCAAATGGTGTTTGCAAATTCTGATACCAGGTTTGCATACGTAACAATACTGTTGAAAATTCATATACAGGAATAAGATTGGGAGTATAGTGTATATTTTACACTTTAAAAATTGAATATTTCAAAACACAACAGCCTTTAAATCTATAACTTACGTATTCATCTAATGATTTTAATCTAAAAAAACAAAACCAAATGATAACATTGTTGTTAAGATTAGAGATAACAATAAAAACTATGAAAAAAATAATCTTAAGTCTTGCTTTTGCTGGTACGATCATGATTGCCACTTCAGCATGCAATTCGTCTAAAAATATGGCTGGTTCTTCAGATAGTACCATGACGGATTCGACAACTACTGCTCCAATGGACACCACAAAAACTACAACACCGGCGGATACATCTAAAACGATGCCGCCAGATACTACAACAAAAACACCTCCAATGTAGGAGTTATAAAAGCCATCCCAACCGGATGGCTTTTATTTTTCATAACTATTTTTTTTATTTGGTCGATTTTGTACTTTCAGCAAATAAACCAAATAGCTAAATGGATTCCCAAACCCAACCAAACAATCGCAACGTCATATTCCTGGTCATCGTAGCCGCTCTAGGTTATTTTGTAGACATATATGATCTCGTTCTCTTCTCAGTTGTCCGATTAAAAAGCTTTTCTGATATTGGCGTTTCGCCAGAACACATGCGCACGGAAGGCGAATATGTGATCAACATGCAAATGTTCGGTTTGTTGCTTGGTGGATTGTTATGGGGAATAATTGGTGATAAATTCGGTCGCATTAAAGTTTTATTCGGCTCTATTTTAATGTACTCTGTTGCCAACATTGCAAATGGCTTTGCCACAGATGTGCACAGCTATGCGATTATTAGATTGGTGGCCGGAATTGGTTTAGCAGGGGAATTAGGTGCAGGAATTACATTGGTTACTGAAACCATGGATAAAGAAAAACGTGGCTATGGAACAATGGTTGTAGCAGGAATTGGCCTTTTAGGTGCAGCTGCAGCTGCTACTATTGGCAAACACTTCACCTGGCAAACCTCCTACTTTGTAGGTGGTGGGATGGGATTACTACTATTGCTATTGCGCGTTGGAACATTTGAATCAGGCATGTTTAAACACGCGGAGCAATCTAAAAGCGTTTGGAAAGGTAATTTCTTTATGCTATTTTCCGATCGGAAAAGATTCTTAAAATACCTGGCTTGTATCTGTTTGGGCTTACCACTCTGGTTTATTGTAGGTATTTTGGTTACCCAATCTCCGGAAATAGGAAAAGTATTAGGTGCAAGGGAAGTGCTGAATGCAGGAACAGGAATTATGTATACCTACTTTGGGATTGCAATAGGCGATGTAGTTTGTGGTTTCCTGGCTCAAATTCTGAAATCAAGAAAGAAGACGGTTCTCATATTTCAGAGTCTATCGGTAATCACGGTTATTTTATACCTCACCAGCAGTAACTTAACTGAGAATAGTTTCGTGCTCATTTGTTTGGTGATGGGCTTTGGTGTAGGCTACTGGGCTACTTTCGTAACCATTGCCGCAGAACAATTTGGAACCAATATCCGATCTACGGTAACCACTACAGCGCCCAACTTTGTGCGGGGAGCTTTGATTCCAATTACTTTAGTCTTCGAATTTTTTGTTCATCAATACAATATTGTTATCGCAGGTTTTATCATGATGGGGATACTCACTGTAATTGCAATGATCTCTGTAGTGTCACTTAAAGAAAGTTTTAACAAAGATTTGAATTATCTGGAAGAATAAGTGCAAGAATTAAACTTTCTAGTGTCTTCTACAGCTATGAAAATTCTGCTGTTTTCGATCAATGTCAATAAAATGTACTATCTACAGATAAATCATCATTAGCGCATGAATAGCCTTAAGTTTGTATTAAAAGGTGAATAAATCATGATATTTAAAGAAGAGGTAGCAGCGCGTTATAGGCAAATTCAGGATGAAATTTGCAAAGGATTAGAGATTGCTGATGGCAAAGGAAAGTTTGAAGAAGAATTATGGGAAAGAAATGGTGGGGGAGGAGGTCGCACCCGAATTATGCAAAATGGTTCAATTATTGAAAAAGGTGGTGTAAACTTTTCAGCAGTTCATGGCAAATTACCTGAACCCATTAAAAAGGCTTTTAATGTAACAGAAGAGGATTTTTTTGCTACAGGAGTTTCCATTGTGATTCATCCCAATCATCCGCTGGTTCCCATTATTCATATGAACATCAGGTATTTTGAGTTGAATGAAGAGACTCGTTGGTTTGGCGGTGGAATAGATTTAACGCCTCATTATGTATTTGAAAACGACGCTCGTTTTTTTCATCATAAATTAAAAAATGCCTGTGATGAATTTAACCCTGATTTTTATCCCAAATTTAAAGAGCAAGCTGACAACTACTTCTTCATCAAACACAGAGAAGAAACTCGTGGAATAGGCGGCATTTTTTATGATCGTTTGAAGCCTGAAAATACAAATCTATCCTGGGAAGGAATTCTAGATTTTTCCGCTAATATTGGTGAAACATTCTTACCCATCTATACCGAATTGTTGGAGCGAAACCGCGACAAGGAATTCACTGATATTCAAAAAGAGTGGCAATATCAACGTAGAAGCCGGTACGTAGAATTTAACCTCGTTTACGATTCGGGAACTAAATTTGGTTTAGAAACCAATGGAAGAATCGAATCTATTTTAATGAGTTTACCACCACAAGCAAATTGGGGTTATAATGTTCAGCCGGAAATTGGCTCTGAAGAATATCAAACTTTACAATTGCTAAAAAAGGGAATCAACTGGATTTAAAATAAGGTTAAAGGCTGGGTTTTAATATGAAAACCAGCCTTTAATTTGCCGGTTCTAAAATCATTTACCAGATCATGAATTAACCGTGTTGGTTCAGGGATTCTATAATTTCCAATACACCTTTTAATTACTGCTAAAGCTTGTTCAGTTGTAATTAAATGTCCTGCTGAAATATAAACAGGTTTATTATTGTCTTTAGTTCTTAAAGCATAACCCAAAATTTCACCGTGACTTTTAATTTCTGCAGTACTAAACTTAGATTTTTCCGGAAGGTGATTTTCACCATATAAGATACTCTTCGCGCAACCAATAGTTGCCTGATTGGCAAGTACACCAAAATGCGAGGCAACGCCCATTCGTCTGGGATGCAGAATGCCATTGCCATCCAATACCACAATATCAGGTTTTTCAGGGATCAAATCCCATACTTTTAACAGTGCAGGTACTTCTTTAAAACCTAAATACCCAGGCTGATAAGGAAAAGTTGTTTCGTAGGTTTCGAGTGCGTACGACTGCACAATCATTTCCGGAAAGCTTAAAATCACTATTCCGGCATACATGGTTGAACTGCCTTTATCAAAAGAAATATCAGCACCTGCAATGGTCTTAATACTTTTTAGCGGTTGGAAAATCAGTTGCCTGGACAAGGCGATTTGTAAAGTATCGGCTTCAGGGAAGGTGAAATGATCATACATACTAGCACAACAAAAAATCAGGTATTTAGTTGAGCAAATCGGCTAACCATGCGGATTGAAAGCGATTGGAATAATTCACCTTTGGCGATTGGAAAGATGAATATGCTTGAGGATATAAACATCAATGAGCAGTCTTGGATATTAAGACTGCTCATTGATTAAATTAAATGATTGAATTTTATTCCGTCCAGGCAATAGGAACGTAAACGGTTACATAACCATCGGCATCAATCATTTCCGGAGATAAGGTTACGGTGATAGAACCATAACCCGTCCAGTTTCCCTGACCTCTTTCTGCACTGAACTCATACGTTCCTGCAGGTAAACCATTAATCGTACCTGGCAATTGATAAGGTAAAAATGTTCCGAACGAGGATGGTCCATTTTCAACATAATAATCATCGCCGCTTTCCTGGTTATAAATGGTAAAGCCTGGTGATTCTGTGGATACCGATGTAGTTAAACTGCCATCAATATTTCTGTAACCTAAACGCACATTGTAAGTAGTTACTTTAGCTTTGGTGCTGCTAACTGGTTTTGGTACTTCTGGCGTAGCATATGTTGTTAAGGATACAACACATAATACAAGCATGCAAATTGAAATGATCTTTTTCATAATATAAGTTTTTGTACTATAAAGATCACAAAATATTTCATGTTATCTGTTAATTTGGGATTATTAAAGTATTAATAAAATACTTTGAAGTATGTTTAGTTCTAAATCAATAATAATGTATTAGTATACAGATTGTATTGTCTAAAACAAATTTTGAAGAGGGTATAGGTACCTGTTAAAACTTATAATTATATCCTATTCTAAAAACCTGGGTTTCCAAATAGTCAGTACTGATATAGGTGAAACCATTTCCAATGATTCTTCTCTTGGTCTTCAGTGTATTTAATATGTCGGTTCCATTCAAAAATAGTTCGCCCTTTCCTCGTTGTATCTGCTTCTTAATCCCAAGGTCAATCGAAAATCTAGCACCAATTGTTCCCTGAGGGATAATGTCTTTAGCTAAATAGATCCCTGAAAGCTGGATTTGTATCTGATCTTTTAATTTGAACGTGTTATTCAGCTTCACGTTTCCGGAAGTAATATTTTCTTCGGGCATGCTATAGGTGGTTGGTACCGGGTATCTATTGGTTACCGTAAATCCATTGATCTTATTTCGATAAATCGCAGCACTTGCATTGAACGAATACCAGGAGGCAAGTTCTTGTTGTAAAACAAATTCATTACCAGTTTGATAGCTTCTTCCGGCATTCTGAAAAATATTATATAAAATAGTACTGCCCGGCACTTGTGTTGCAATCCTGGTAATTGTTGCATCAATGATTTTATGATAAAACGAGGTGTAGATATTTCCGTTTTTCCAGTTCAAACGATAGCCTAATTCTACGGTATTTGTAAATTGAGGGCGGAGCGTAGGATTGCCAACCTTAAGAAGCTCGGGTTCATCATATTTTGGAAATATGCGAATATCAACCTCATTTGGTCTATCGACTCTTCTGT
This sequence comes from Pedobacter sp. N23S346, assembly GCF_048515415.1. Classification (NCBI taxonomy): domain Bacteria; kingdom Pseudomonadati; phylum Bacteroidota; class Sphingobacteriia; order Sphingobacteriales; family Sphingobacteriaceae; genus Pedobacter; species Pedobacter sp. N23S346. The sequence goes on along the minus strand of NZ_JBLYEE010000002.1, from coordinate 517,292 downwards.
TATAAAATATTGAAAGCTTATTGTTCTCATCTATTTTTAAAGCTAAACGCAGGTTTGGAAAAGGTCTTGCATAGTCATAACCATCACTTTTGTAAGTATTATGATCAGGATTAATATCATATTGTACATTAACATATTCGAACCTTAGGCCAGCCTCTATTTCGAAATGATTTGTTTCCAGCACGTAATTTGCGTAAGCCGCAGGAATCGTTTCCTTGTAATCGGCCCAGCCACCAGCATTAGCATCAATCGGAGAATTAAGTCCTGGAAAGAACTGCATATTTGTAGGAATAGTTCTTCTCCTTAATTTCAGACCCATTTCTATTCTTCCCCGTTTTAACGGCTTAATGTAATCCAGGTTGAAATCTGCTACATGTTCATCCGACAGCAAGGCAAATGAATCCTCTCCAGTATATAGAGGCATGATGTTGGTGAAAAAATATTTTTCATCTTCTCTATGCCATGTGTAATTGAAACTTGCATTGAGTAAATGTCCAGGTTGTTTGAACTTATGCTGATAGCTGGCAGAACCCGTAACGGTGTATTTTACCTCATCTTCCAGAAATTGCCATAATCTAAGTCTTTGGGAAAAATTTTCGTTAAAATAAGGGATATCTCCCTTATCGATAATCTTTTCTCTATTAAAATAACCAGAAAATGTGAACGAATTTTGTTCATCCGGATTCCAGTCTATGCCGCTTTTTAATGTAGTGTAACTGGTGGTTCGGTTTCTTTTTACCTGTTGATTGATGATGGTGCCATCGCTATAGGTCCTGGTGGCAAACTCATTTCTATTCAAAGTTTGTGTATAAAGGTAATCACCCTGAAAAAAAGTATTGAGCTTATTTTTTCTGTAATTAAGCGATAATGATGGATTGATCTTTGGCGTAGCCTGATATTGTGGACGAATAGTGGGTAGATTTTCTTTTCGCTCCCAAAGCGAACCCAAGCCGGTTGTTAAGGCTATTTTTCCATTAAAATCTTCTTGTTTATTCTTTTTATAGATGATGTTAATAATGCCCGCATTTCCGTTCGCATCGTATTTTGACGACGGATTGTTAATTATTTCAATTCTTTCTATTGCAGAGGCAGGGATATTATCAAGTCCGGTTTGTATGCCAAAACCTGTCATCGCATTTTGTTTTCCATCAACCAATATCGAAACCTTATCATTTCCTCGAAGCAGGATTTTACCATCCTGTAGAGTTACTCCAGGAAGATTCTGCATAGCCTGCAATACTGAACCGCCAGATTGTGCTATATTGTTACCGAGGGTAAAAATTTTTTTGTCCATTTTATCTGAGAGCCCATCTGCGCTTCCTTGCGCTACAATATTAACAGTACTCAATGTTTGTAAATCTTCGGTTATGATCATTTCTCCAAGATCCAGAAAAGCATTAAGTGAGCCAACAATCACGTCTATTTCTTTTTTCTGATATCCAACAATGGAAATTTCCAGCGTATAGTTTCCGGCTAAAAGGTCTACCAATTTGAATCTTCCTTCTACATCGGTAATGGTACCGGTTATAAATTTTTGGTCGGCCTTTTGTTTAATTATGATATTGGCAGACTCGATTGCCTTCATATGTTTTGAATCCTTAATAATCCCGGAAATGGTAACTTTTGTAACCTGTGAATAGGAGATGAATGTTGCCAAAATTAATAACACGAGCAAGAGAAAATACTTCTTAAAAATCATAACTTAATTAATGTGTAATTTTAGTACATAGTTAATGGGTAAATCTGTTGGAATTTAGAAGTTGAATTATTATTTGAGAATTATCTTGCGTAGAGAATCATTCTGTGTGAGCAGGGGAGATCCGAGGAACTGAAAACGACTTAACAAATTATCTTTATCCTATAAGCTGCACCAATTTCCTACAGAATTAAAATGTTATTTTGCAATCAATGAAGATACTGATCATTGAAGATGAACAATCGCTGAGAGAAAGCATTCTTTCCTATCTAAAGGGAGAAGGTAATATCTGTGAGGTGGCAACCACTTATCGGAGTGCGCTGGAGAAGATTAACCTCTACAGTTATGACTGTGTTTTACTTGATCTGACCTTACCTGGAGGTGATGGACTTAAAATCCTGAGCGAAATTAAAAAATTGAATAAACAAGAAGGTGTGCTTATTATATCGGCCAGGCATTCTCTTGATGATAAGCTAAGTGGGCTGGAAATGGGTGCTGACGACTATATGGTCAAGCCCTTTCATTTGTCTGAGCTCAAGGCAAGGATTATGGCTGTGGTAAGAAGGAAAAATTTTAGCGGCAGTAACCTGATGGCTTTTAACGAGATCAATATCGATATATTGGCAATGGAAGTTAAAGTTAATGAAAAACTGATCCACATTACCAAAAAAGAATATGACCTGCTTATCTATTTTATATCGAATCAGGGCAAGGTAATCACCAAGAATGCCATTGCTGAACATCTATGGGGTGATGAAATTGATATGTCTGATGATTTTGATTTTATCTATACACACATTAAAAATCTTAGAAAAAAATTGGTAGAAGCAGGGGCGAAGGACTATATAAAATCTATGTATGGCGTAGGTTACAAACTGGAAAATGTATGAAGTTAGCGCAACGGTATAATAGAACAAATCTTTTTATCTCGTTTATCATATTAATGATTACCGGGGTGATTTATTACATTGCCATACACTTTATCCTAACAGGAAAACTAGACCGGGATCTGGTTATCGAAGAAAAGGAAATTGAGGCATATGTATCGAATTATGGAAAACTGCCAGCTCCGGGAGATTTTTTGCATCAGAAAGTAACCTATCGTAAACTTGCAACCGGCCAGATTATTGAACGTAACTTCCTGTATGAGGACTTTTATAACAAGGCAGAAAAAGAAAATGAAGCTGGAAGAAGCCTGATTACCAGCGTTAATCTAAAAGGTGAAAATTTTCAGGTCACCATTAGTAAATCCAGAGTTGAATCCGATGACCTGGTAAGACTGATCTTCATGATTACTTTAGCCGTTACGGTATTGCTTTTGATTTCTCTTTCGCTGATCAACAGGTTTGTGCTACAACGTATCTGGAGCCCGTTTTATTCGACGCTAAACATGATGAAAGCTTTTAATATTACTCAAAAGGAGGAAATCATTGCTCAGCATACAAAGATAGATGAATTTAATGAGCTCAACACAGCGGTGCTGAGCATGGCCGACAGGGTAAAAAAAGACTATTCTAAGTTGAAGACCTTCACCGATAATGCCTCGCACGAAATAATGACACCGCTTGCCATCATTAATAACAAACTTGACCTACTGCTGCAAGGGAAGCCTTTAGATCTTGAACAAGGGAAATTGATCGATGAAATCTATCACGCTGTAGGTAGACTTAGCCGATTAAATAATTCACTCATATTATTGGCTAAAATTGAAAATAATCTGATTCCAGAGCAGGAAAGTGTTGATCTTAAAGGGCTTATAAACCAAAAAATTGATCAGTTTCAAGAATTATTGGATAATAAAAATATCACTCTTATCAAAGATCTCCAGGATAAAAAGGTGGTTATAAGCAGATATTTGGTGGATATTCTGTTAAACAACTTACTTAGTAATGCAATCCGGCATAATATAGCTAATGGAAAAATTGAAATTAAACTTGACAGCCGTTCACTTAAAATTTCAAATACAGGCTCAGTTGAAGCGCTTGATGGAAATCTTGCTTTTGAACGGTTCTATAAGATCTCAACCTCTGAAGGTATGGGATTGGGACTGGCTATCGTAAAGCAAATAGCAACACTGCACAATTATAGCGTAACTTACAATTTTGCTGAAGGGAGACATATTTTTTCAATAGAATTTTAACCTGCAAATGCATATCTAATCAAACCTAAAATAAAATATTAATTTGTCCTATAATTAATATTATGTTAAGTTGGATATAGAAATACTCACTCCTGATACGTTTCTTCTCCTCTGCTATTATAACTCCTGAAGTTTACGATTTAGTTCCTGAACTTTATCAGTTGCTTTTTTACGAGAATAGATATCCAATAACAACTGAACAGTTTTCTTGTCGTTAGGATTTATTTCATTGGCACGTTGCAATGCAAGCTGTGCTCTGTTAATTAATGAATTGTACTTGGAAACTTTTTCGGCATCGCTTTTCTGCAAAGTTTCGTTCGCTGTATTAATATAAGCTAAACTCAGCTGGTACAATGCATCGAAATAATTTTGATCTGTCGCAAGCGCTTTATCATAAGCTAAAATTGCTGTTGGATTATTACCGCCAGCTTGTTGTAAGTAACCATAGAGAAAATACAATAATTTATTTCCTTTCTCAACTTTCAAATTTCCTTCAATCAAACTTGTTGCTTTCGCATAGTTATCGGTATCCAATAATAAATTGATGTAGTCGTTCGTCAGGTTTCGGTTAAATGGATTCTTTAGCAGACCATCTTCCAGCGTTTTAATAGCGGTTTCATAATCATATTTCGCACTGTACAATTGTGCCAGTTTTTGAAACATTGAAGCATTCCGGATCCCATTGTTTTTTGCCCGATTAAAGTAAGCAATCGACTCATCATAATCCTGAATATTTAATGCACAAATCGCTGTATTTAAGGCTAATGTTGTATCAGTCGGGAAGCTATCACTTACTTCCTTCAAGTCGTCATATGCTTCTTTAAAATCATTGTTGAAATAAGACGAGTTCCCCCTCTCCTGCTTCTTAATCAGGATATTATGATTGGAAGCCTTAATTAGTCCGGAATTATCTTCATACTTATCCAATCCTCGGGCTTGCTTGATAGCCGTGTTGGCGGCTTCGTAAAATTTATCAGAATTAGCAGCGTCCGTATCTATTAATGATGCGTAAGAAGTCAGGTAAGATTTAAGTGACCAGGTTTCGGCCCAATTCTTCGTCTTATTATCTTTTTCTGCAGATTCTATTGCCTTTAAACCTTCTGTAATAATAGTCAGTTGTTTCTTTTCATCTTCTTTATTTGCGATGGAAGCCTGAAGTTTCCCTACTGAATTGCGGGCAATCAAAATCTGACTTTTTTGAGCGAAAGAATTTATTGAAGTGGAAACCAAAAGTGCTATTAATAGCTTAAAACCATTTTGCATAATAGATCAATCTGTAATGATGGGTAAAATACTAATCAGGTAAAAATAAGTAAAAAAAAAGAGTCCTGATAAAATCAGGACTCTTTTTTGAGTTTTTGCATTTAATTATTGCTTAGGTAAAGCATCTAATTTAGCTTTAACATCATTATAATTTTTAGTATCGTTTCTGAAAGCATAAATAGTTTTCAACGTTTCTAATGCACCAGCATTTTTCGGATCAATTTCCATTGCTTTTTTGTAGAATGGCAATGATTTATCCAATAATCCATTCATTCTTGTGGTGATCTCAGCAAATTCCTTCACTTTTTTCTGATCGATTTTGTTTCTATCTGCCTGAAGTTTCAAAGCTTGTGAGAAATAAATGTTACCCAATAATACCTGATAATTAGGATTTGTTGGTTCTTTAGTAGCTAAAGCATTTAACATTTGCTCTGATTTTGCAACATCACCTCTATCGATATAAATCTGAGTTTCAGTTTTGATTAAGTCTACATTCTCAGGATATTTAGCTACCGCTTCTGCAATCAGTGCTAAAGCAGCAGTAGTATCTTTCTGCTTTCTTAAAGTAACATCAACCAATTCGTTATACAAATCTTTAGACTGTGGCGAATTTAAAGAAATTACTTTTTTAAACTGCTGAATCATACCTGGATAATCTTCCACATTTCTAGCTGCAATACCTGCATTTAAATACATGGCAGTATCAGTTGGATTGATTACAGTTGCCTGAACAAATTTAGTATAGGCTGTTTTATAATCCTTTTTATTGTAAGCCATTACACCTGCATTACGCACGGCGTTAGAAATATTGGTTTCAGCTAAAGTGATATTTTCTTTCTCTGCACCTTTGGTATCTAATTTTTTAGCTTCAACAAGCGCATCCTGAGCAACTTTTAAGTTTGCATCTGCATTCGCCACGTTTACTGTATCTAAAATAGCAGCAGAAGAAGCAAATAATGCACGGTAAGTCCATGCTTCAGGCATTACTTTAGATTTTTCATCAGCAATGGCTTTATCAGTATGAGCTAAACCGGTTTTAACAGATTCTAACTTTTTATCTAGTGGTGTTGCACCTTGTGTAGTTAACTGGAAAATTCCCCATGCTTTTTTTGCTTCGTTAACTTCACTTTTCTGAGCAAACGCAGAGCTTGCTGCTCCTGCCAAAATTATACCTAGAAATACTCTTTTCATAATTTTTATTCTAATTTTTATTTTAGTTAATTTTATTTTTCCGTTGCGTCATCGGCATCACTTTCCTCATCGTCTTCTTCAGTTTCTTCTGCTTCAGCAGTTGGATCAGCTTCTATTTCTTCACCATCTACTACCAAAACACTTTCTAAATCAACTGTTTCTTCTTCATCCTCTTCGTGATCAATCTTAGTAACCGATGCAATTTCATCATCACCTTTTAGAGAGATTAAACGAACACCCTGAGTTGCGCGTCCCATTACTCTTAAAGCTGAAACAGGAATTCTAATTACAATTCCAGAGCGGTTAATGATCATCAAATCTTCACTATCTGTAACGTCTTTAATAGAAACTAATTGTCCGGTTTTCTCGGTAACATTGATGGTTTTTACACCTTTACCACCACGATTGGTTACGCGGTAATCTTCAATGTCCGTCCGTTTTCCGTATCCTTTTTCTGATACTACTAACACCGTAACTTCCGGATTGTTTACAGCAATCATGCCAACAACTTCATCTTTGTCATGTGCAAGTCTCACACCACGTACTCCGGTAGCTGTTCTTCCCATCGGGCGAACGGTACTTTCATTAAAGCGAATAGCCCTTCCAGAACGTAATGCCATTACAATTTCGCTCTGACCATTAGTTAAACAAGCTTCTAATAATACATCACCTTCATTGATGTTTATCGCATTGATACCATTTACACGAGGACGTGAATAAGACTCCAGAGAAGTTTTCTTAATGGTACCTTTTTTAGTACACATAATGATGAAGTTGTTCTCCAGGTATTCCTGATCTTTAAGGTTTTTAACTTTGATGTAAGCCTTAATTTTCTCGTCTTTCGGAATATTGATGATGTTTTGTATCGCCCTTCCTTTACTGGTTCTGGAACCTTCCGGAATTTCGTAAACCCTCAACCAGAAACATCTTCCGGCTTCGGTAAAGAATAACATATAATTATGGTTGGTGGCCACCAGCATGTGCTCGATAAAATCTTCATTTCTCGAAGTACTTCCTTTAGAACCTTTTCCACCTCTACCCTGTGCCCTGAACTCAGTTGCTGGCGTACGTTTTACATAACCTTCGTGAGAAATGGTGATCACAACTTCTTCATCATCAATGAAATCTTCCATGCTCATGTCTTCGGCTGAGTGAACAATAGTTGTTCTACGTTCATCGCCGAATTTTTGCTGAATCTCTGCTAACTCGTCTTTGATAATCTGCATTCGCAAACCTTCATCAGCAAGAATAGCTTTTAAGCTTTCGATGGTTTTCATCAGCTCTGCATACTCTTCTTTAATTTTATCACGCTCTAGTCCTGTTAAACGACGAAGCGTCATATCCAGAATGGCACGTGCCTGAAGATCACTTAAACCAAATGTTTCCATTAAACCCATGCGGGCTTCTTCCGGAGTTTCTGATGCACGAATTAATTTAATTACTTCATCTAAATGATCTAAAGCAATTAAATAACCTTCTAAAATGTGTGCACGTTTTTCAGCTTCAGCTAATTCATATTTTGTACGGCGAACAACAACATCATGTCTGTGGTCTACGAAATGCACAATTAAATCTTTTAGATTTAGCATTTGCGGACGACCTTTTACCAATGCAATATTATTTACACTGAAAGATGTTTGTAAAGCGGTGTATTTATAAAGGTTGTTTAAAACGATAGAAGCATTGGCATCACGCTTAATTTCGTAAACGATGCGGATACCATCTTTGTTCGATTCATCTTTAATGTTCGAAATACCTTCTAGTTTTTTCTCGCCTACCAATTCAGCAGTACGCTCAATCATCATGGCTTTATTAACCTGGTATGGAATTTCCGTTACAATGATTACTTCGCGGTCTTTAATGCTTTCAATTTCTGCTTTAGCACGCATAACAATACGTCCACGGCCGGTTTCAAAAGCTTCTTTTACACCTGTGTAACCATAAATGATACCACCTGTAGGGAAATCCGGAGCTTTTACAAACTTCATCAATTCTTCGATGGTAATATCGCGGTTATCGATATAATTTACTATGCCATCTATCACCTCAGTTAAGTTATGCGGCGCCATATTGGTTGCCATTCCCACTGCGATACCAGATGAACCATTCACCAAAAGGTTTGGAATTTTTGCAGGTAACACGGTAGGTTCCTGTAGTGTATCATCAAAGTTTAACTGAAAATCTACCGTATCTTTATTAATATCGGCAAGCATTTCCTCTGCTACTTTAGAAAAACGTGCCTCTGTATAACGCATTGCAGCTGGTGAGTCACCATCAATGTGGCCAAAGTTTCCTTGCCCATCTACCATTGGATAACGTAAACTCCAATCCTGAGCCATACGAACCATGGTAAAATATACTGATGCATCACCATGTGGGTGATACTTACCTAAAACTTCACCTACAATACGGGCAGACTTTTTATGGGGTTTATTACTCGTTACACCTAAATCAAGCATGCCGTATAAAACACGGCGGTGAACTGGTTTCAATCCATCACGCACATCAGGCAAAGCCCTGGATACGATTACCGACATTGAATAGTCAATGTAGGCCGATTTCATCTGCTCCTCTATATTAATTCGGATGATTTTGTCGTTTTGTTGATTTTCTAAATCTTCTGCCATAAGTTATTATTCTCGTTATCGAAAACGATATTTAAAAAAGGTATTGTTATAACCTTGCGAATTTAGCAAAAATATGCCGAAATAAGGCATTTTGGAAAAGTTTTGGCTGTAGTTAAAGGTTTTTAGATGAAAGATTTTTTTGGTGTTCTTACAGTCCTGTTTAAATAAGTTTTTTTTTTAACAGTGGTGACTAGTGCCACCAATCTTTAGAAATCAAGCCAACATATTATTTCTTAATTAAAACAATAACCTTTAAAAGATTAACATCAAAATTCTATTTTTGTATATAACCAAAACCTATGGCTAAGCAGAAACAATCGGCGATGATCTTTATTATGATTACGCTTTTGATTGATTGTACTGGTTTCGGAATCATCATTCCGGTTTTACCAAATCTTATTAAAGAATTTACGGGTGGAAGCACTAGCGTAGCTGCAGATTATGGAGGCTACCTAATGGTTGCGTTTGCTTTACCGCAGTTCATTTTCTCACCCATCCTGGGTGGTTTAAGTGATCAGTATGGCAGGCGACCAATCTTGCTTTTCTCTCTATTTGGACTGGGCATGGATTATCTGCTTCTCTCCTTTGCACCATCAATCTTCTGGTTTTTTATCGGTAGAATTATTGCCGGAATTACGGGTGCAAGCTTCACTACTGGCATGGCGTATATTGCAGATATATCAACACCTGAAAAAAAGGCTCAAAACTTCGGGTTGGTGGGGGCTGCATTTGGATTAGGTTTTATTTTAGGATCAGTTGGTGGAGGCTTGCTCAGTAGCTTCGGGTTAAGAGTACCTTTTATGGTTGCAGCGGGCCTGTCATTACTCAACTGGTTGTATGGTTATTTTATTTTACCAGAATCGCTGGCAAAAGAGAAACGTAGAAGTTTTTCATGGAAACGCGCCAATCCGGTTGGTTCGTTTATCAATGCATCAAAATACCCCGCAATTTTAGGCTTGTTGGCGACTTTATTACTACTCTATATTGCAAGTCATTCCGTTCAATCCAATTGGTCGTATTATGTGATTGAAAAGTTCCAATGGACACCTAAAATGATTGGTTATTCGCTGGCTGTAGTGGGGATTATGGTTGCATTGGTTCAGGGTGGATTGATCCGGATTGTTATTCCGAAAATTGGAAATAGAAAGGCAATCTATTTTGGATTGATGCTTTATGTGATTGGTTTCGTATGTTTTGCCTTTGCGAAAAACGGAACAATGATGATGTTGTTTATTATTCCATATTGCCTGGCTGGAATCGGCGGACCAGCGATGCAGAGCATTATCTCTAATCAGGTGCCTGAAAATGCACAAGGAGAAATTCAAGGGATTACCACAAGTTTACAAAGCCTGGCTGCCATTATCGGGCCCTGGGTGGCCAGCCATATTTTTGTGTATTTTATTCAGGATGGAACACCTTTATATTTTCCGGGTGCTCCCTTTATCTTAAGTGCATTTTTAACACTAATTGGATTGTTTATTGCGATCCGGGCATTGAGGAAATATCATTAATCAGCGCGAAGGATTTTGAATTCATTATAAGCCATCACCACATTATAAACAAGCAATATGCTTCCCGAAGTCAGAATACGTTGATCCTGATCAATCTTCAAAACTAGTGTGAAGACGAAAATAGTTATAAGCAAACCAAGAGATATCAGGAAGACCAATTTGAAAGACTTGTAAAGCATAGATAGCCTAAACAATGTTTTTTGCTTAAACAATACCGGATTTTGAATTAACTGTATGATATTACTAAGTACAAAAAAGAAAATCAGCACAACTGCTATTCCTGATAAAACGCCCTGATTCAAATTTGGGATAACCAGATAACCTTCATATATGCAATAGCCTATAATAGCAATACAGGCTAAACCCTTTAATAACTGCCAGTTTCTATTTTTTAATAGCCAATTGAGCCAGTTAAATTCCTGCTCCTGCGCCTTATCGGTAATTTTTTTTCTCATTTCGGTGGAAAAAGATATAAATGGATTAATAAGAGTGATGATATAAATCAACATGGTGCTTACAAATTGGAAAATCCCATCCGAAATCAGTAAGCCTATACGCGCCTCGCTCATAATTCCAGACCTAAAACACGAGAACAAAATCAGTACAATAATGGTGAGGTGAAAAATTACCGGAAAGTAATTGATGAGTTTGGTTTCGCCGAGATTTGGATTTTCTACCACCGTGGGTTGAAGAATATCTTTATCCAGATGTTTGTTCATTATTTTAATAGCAATAAAAATAAAAAATAACGAAAATCCGGTCCCCATTTAAACTTGTTTAATAGTGAGTATTAATCATGCAATGTAATTATTTTCTGCTGATCTTATCTTTTTTGAGCAAAACGTCCTTAAATATATAAGCGTTAAAAGTTTATTAGCCTGATGGTAGTCAGCACGAAAGTAAGCTATAAATAAGAAATCCTCATACAAACCAATTGCATGAGGATTTAAGATTTTAGAGTAAAATATTATCTATAATTAACTGCAGATTTTAAATCCGCAACTAGAAAAGTCAGAATTGGAGATCCCGGCTAACTAAACGTTGGGTGAGATTTGTAATCTCGCCTATAATTAACTGCGGATTTTAAATCCGCAACTAGAAAAGTCGGGATTAGAGATCCCGGCTAACTAAACGTTGGGCGAGATTTGTAATCTGGCCTATTAATTAACTGTGGATTTTAAATCCGCAACTAGAAAAGCCGGGATTAGAGATCCCGACTAACTATATTTATTATCCTTTTGGAATAAAATCTTCAGCTTTTTCCAGCACCTTTTCTAAACCAGCAGGATTTTTACCGCCAGCTGTTGCATAAAAAGGCTGACCTCCTCCTCCACCTTGAATTTCTTTACCCAACTCCCGAACAATGTTTGATGCGTTCATACCTTTTTTTACAAGGTGATCAGATAACATCACGGTGATGCCAGGTTTCGCATCAATTTCTGTGGTGAAGACTAAAAACAAATTATCAACCATGTCTTTAAGTGAGAAAGCCAGGTTTTTGATAGCGTCGGCACTTTGTAAATCAATATGTCTGGCAATGAGGTTTACCCCATTTATACCCCTTACATGGTGCACAATTTCATTTTTTAAATTCCCTACGCGCTCTAAAGTAGTTTTTTCAATTTCTTTTTTCAATCTGGCATTTTCATCCAGTAAAGCCTGAACTGATGCCGTAAGATCTTTCGAGCCATTTAAGAGTGCTTTTAAATGGCCTAATTCTCTACGTTGATCTAAGAAATACTGTTCCGCTTTATCAGCTGTGATGGCCTCAATCCGGCGAACACCTGCTGCAACGGCACTTTCCGAAACGATTTTGAAAGATCCGATTTGTCCGGTTGCTTTCACGTGCGTTCCGCCACAAAGTTCTTTTGAAAAATGATCATCAAAAGTAATCATCCGAACAAAATCACCGTATTTCTCTCCAAACAGAGCAGTTACGCCACTTTGAATGGCATCCTGATAAGGCACATTTCGCTGTTCTTTTAATTTAATATTTTCCCTGATTTTCTGATTGACAATCACTTCTATCTGCGCCAATTCTTCATCAGTTACTTTCGAAAAATGAGAAAAATCGAAACGTAGATAATCCGCATTTACCAGTGAGCCTTTCTGGTTTACATGCTGCCCCAACACTTGTTTCAATGCAGCATGCAATAAGTGTGTTGCAGAATGGTTATCCTCCGTTAAGGTACGTTTATCTTCATCTACCACTGCCCAGAATTTTCCTTCCAAATTATCAGGAAGAAGATCTGTAAAGTGAACGGTAAGTCCGTTTTCTTTTTTTGTATCGGTAATGTCTACCCAAAACTGGCGACTGTGGTCTTCTAAACGACCGGTATCTCCTACCTGTCCGCCGCTTTCGGCATAAAAAGGTGTTTGGCGTAAAACGATTTGATATTGTTCCTTGCCTTTTGCTTTTACCTTGCGGTATTTTAAAATTTCCGTTTCGATTTCTAAATCATCGTAACCTACAAATTCACTTTGGTCATCAGTATTAACAATCACCCAATCGCCTGTATCAATAGCTGTAGCGGCGCGGCTATCATCTTTTTGTTTTTTAAGCGCTTGTTCATAAGCTTCCAAATCAACAGACCAACCCTTTTCTCTCGACATTAATTCAGTTAGATCGATTGGAAAACCGAAAGTATCTGATAACTCGAACGCGAAATTGCCTTCTACAATGCCATCGGTAGCCTGGTATTTATCAAATCTCTGGATACCAGTAGATAAAGTCCTCAAAAACGAAACCTCTTCTTCTAAAATTACTTTCTGTACAAAATCCTGCTGCGCAACCAATTCTTCGAAAACTCCCTTAAATTGTTCTGCCAACAAAGGCACCAATTGATTCAAAAACGGTTCTTTGAAGTTTAAAAAGGTGTAAGCATAGCGTACCGCACGACGTAAAATCCTGCGGATCACGTAACCTGCTTTATTATTTGATGGCAACTGACCATCAGCAATCACGAATGAGATGGCGCGAATATGATCAGCCATTACCCGCATGGCAATATCTGTTTTTTCATCAATGCCATATGGAGTGCCGGATTTTTCTGCGATAAACTGAATCATCGGCTGAAAAACATCAGTATCGTAGTTGGAAGTTTTTTCTTGTAATACACGTACCAAACGCTCAAAACCCATTCCGGTATCTACATGTTTAGCTGGTAAACTTTGCAATGAACCATCTTTTAAGCGGTTAAACTGCATAAATACATTGTTCCAGATTTCAATTACCTGCGGATGATCGGCATTTACCAAGGTAGCGCCATTAATCAATACTTTTTCCTCATCAGTACGACAGTCTACGTGGATTTCAGAACACGGACCACAAGGACCCGTTTCGCCCATTTCCCAGAAATTATCTTTTTTATTTCCAGGTAAAATATGGCTTTCATCCACATATTGTTTCCAAAGGTCGTAAGCTTCCTGGTCTTTTTCCAGGCCTTCTTTTTCATCACCTTCAAAATAAGTTACGTAAAGTTTTTCCTTCGGAATTTTATAAACTTCTGTTAATAATTCCCAGCTCCAGGCAATGGCATCTTTTTTAAAATAATCGCCAAAACTCCAGTTTCCCAGCATTTCGAACATGGTATGGTGATAGGTATCAATCCCTACTTCTTCTAAATCATTGTGTTTTCCAGATACGCGTAAACAACGTTGGGTATCGGCAACTCTTGGATACTTAATGGCTGCTTCTCCTAAAAACAAATCCTTAAACTGGTTCATCCCCGCATTGGTAAACATTAATGTTGGGTCGTTTTTAACTAAAATTGGCGCTGAAGCAACCAGGTGATGTTGTTTTTGTTCGAAAAAATTAAGGAACGCTTGTCTTATTTCTTTAGCTGTCATTATCGTAAATCTTGGAGGAACAAAATTAAAATTTTATTGCGTTAATCAGGAAAAATCAACCTACATTTGAATACTTTAATTAATCGATGTAAAACCCTAATAATCAAGCACAAGTTATGCCTTATAAAGAAAGAGACATTAATAAAATGTATTATACGATGGGTGAAGTGACTGAAATGTTTAATGTAAACGCCTCTCAAATCCGTTTTTACGAAAAGGAATTCGACATCCTTCAGCCTAAGAAAAACAAAAAAGGCAACCGACTTTTCACTCCTGAAGATATTGAAAATCTTAAAATCATCTTCAATCTGGTTGATGAAAAAGGCTTTACATTAAAGGGAGCTAAAGAGCACCTGAAACATAATAAATCTGATGTAAAGGAAAATCAAAAGATTATCGATTCCTTAGAAAAATTGAAGGGTTTCTTAGTTAACCTTGCAAAAGAATTATAGACAATCTCTTTTTGTAACAGCAATACCCTATTAATCATATTGGCTTAAATTGGAGCCTAAACTTTCAATTTTCTTGCATTTAAATGCTTAGGCAGAATACGAAGAAAAGGTCTTTTGTATCTCGCCAGCAAATCCCAAACCCAACGGTTTCCATCTACGCTTCGCTCGCCACAGTCAACAACTTCGGTACGCTCCAGTAGTTTATTTACCAAATTCTGGATAAATTTAATTTTTACTATTTGATTAAAGCGTAAACCTAAATAATCGCAATAAACATGAACTAAAATCTCTACGATTAATGAATCATTAGTGATGTTGAGCGCCTTTCCAAAGATAGTTACGTATTCATTTTTAATGGTTTCAACCAATAATTCAAATCCTGATTCTGCATCGGTATTTAGAAAAGTCCAAAGTGCTTTATCGCTATACACCCGCACCAGATTTGGTTCCAGGCCAACTTTTATTTTAATGTTATCAAAATTGTATATTTTCTCCATTTATTTTTTAGATCAAAGCTGGCTGCAATTGTTACCAAATTTACCAGGAGCTAACAGCAAATTTAGCAAAATGTTTAACGCACAAGCTTTTACAGTGTGAGTAAAAAATTAGGTTCTTGATGAGTTATTTTCGCGATCTTTGGACTTTGAAAGACAAGCCTGATTCATGAAAATTGTAATTGCAGAAAAGCCCTCTGTTGGTCGTGAACTCGCCAAAGTTTTTGGTGCAACCACCCGGAAAGACGGATACATTGAAGGTAAAGGTTATTCTTTTACCTGGGCTTTCGGGCATCTTTTACAATTGGCTCCACCTCAGGATTATGGCTTTATTGGCTGGAGAAGGCAGCATTTACCGATGTTACCTGCTAAGTTTAAACTGGCTATCCGTAAAATTAAAACGAAGGATGGTTTCGTGGAAGATCCAGCCGTTAGAAAACAACTGGACACCATAAAGAAGCTTTTTGACGAAGCCACCGAAATTATAGTGGCTACGGATGCCGGGCGTGAAGGTGAATTGATTTTCCGCTATATCTATTATTTTTTAAAATGTAAAAAACCATTTAAAAGGCTTTGGATTTCCTCTCAAACGGATGAAGCCATTAAAGATGGATTTAGAAATCTAAAGCCCGGAACAGATTACGATACACTTTTCAACTCTGCGCATTGTCGTTCAGAATCAGACTGGCTGGTTGGCATGAATGCCACGCAGGCACTCAGTATTTCTGCCGGGAACAGAACGGTTTTATCATTGGGAAGGGTACAAACACCTACCCTGGCGATGATTTGCGCCAGATTTCTGGAGATCAAAAATTTCGTTCCTCAAACTTATTTCCAGATCAGTATCCTCCTGGTAAAGGATGAACAAGTATTTAAAGCAGTATCAACCACAAACTATAAAGATAAAGAAGAAGCCTCGAAGTTATTCGCCCTTGTTGAAGATGTACCTTCTGGCTTCCCAACCGGAGGAAATATTACTGCGGTGGAGGCTAAACCACGAAAAGAACCACCACCACTATTGCATGATTTGAGTAGCTTGCAGCAAGAGGCCAACAAAAAGAAAGGCTACACTGCTGATCAGACGTTGGGGATTCTGCAGAATTTATATGAAAGTAAACTGGTTTCTTATCCACGTACCGGTTCCAGGTATATTGGAGATGATGTTTTTGCAGGCGTTCCGGATTTAATTTCCAAGTTTACCAATCACCCTGATTTTGGTAAGCAGGCTCAGTTTTTGCAAACCATTAAGCTAAATAAACGAAGTGTAAATGCAAAAAAGGTGACCGATCACCATGCTGTTTTACCTACCGGAGAAGAAGCTTATGGCTTAAGCAGCGACAGACAAGCCATTTATGATATGGTTGTGGGTAGAATGATTGAAGCCTTTCACCAGGAATGTTTGAAGGAAATTACAAAGATTACGATTCAATCTGGCTTGACATTTTTGGCTAACGGAACCGTGATTCGTTCTGCCGGATGGCGTTCTGTCTTTAATGAAACAGATGAAGATAAAAAAGATGAAGATAATGCGGCTTTACCTAAGGTTGCTGTGGGAGAACAATTGCCGATAACGGAAAAATCTTTTTTAGAAAAGCAGACCAAGCCAAAATCGATGTATAACGAAGCTTCTCTTCTTAAAGCACTGGAAACATGTGGTAAAGAAATTGAAGATGAAGAGTTACGTTATGCTATGAAGGACAGTGGATTAGGTACCCCAGCAACACGTGCATCTATCATCGAAACCCTCATCACCAGGACATATATTACTCGAGAAAAACGAAATTTAGTTCCAACGAATAAGGGGCTTGCTGTTTACGAAGTGGTTAAAGATAAACAAATTGCACAGGCAGAACTTACTGGCCAGTGGGAAAAAAGGTTAGAAGAAATCAGATCCGGATCTTCTGTAAAGGATTTTAAATCTGAAATTACAGAGTATACCAAAATGATCACCAACGAATTATTAATCGCCGGGGCAACAATTTCTGGAAAACTGGAAGATAATAAATTAGAAGTTATTGGCTAACACCTCTTGTAGGGAGTTTGAAATATTCCCATCTTTTTGAATAAAGCCTATGGCACCGGCTTCTCTGTAAGCCTGTTCTAAAGTCTTCTTGTCGTTACCAGAAAACATACAGATCTTGAGTTTATCCTGCAAAGTCAAAATTTCTTTCACGGTATCAGGGTTGCTGTTGGCTTCAGGCATATTGATGTCTAACAATAGAAAATCGAAATTCTCTCTGGCAAGCAGATCAAAGGTATCCGATAAATTTTTAGTTTCGGAAATTTCGGAAGTGGATAGAAATTTCCTAAAAAACCCTTTAATTACAATTCGCATAAGATCGCTATCATCTGCGATTAAGATTTTCAAACCTTGATTCATCTAAAATTATTCTTAATTCTTTAACATAAACCAACGAAGTCTGAGCCAAAATGTTTGAAATAAAATTTCAAATTCATTTTGTAAGTAAACCTTAATCTACGATAATAGGCATAAAACTAATAATTTTATATATTAAAATGAAATCAATCTACTGCATAACTCCTCTATGTATCAATATATTCCCATGCGCTATGGTATGAATTTAAGTTTTCTGCATAACCAATAAAATCTGCATAAAATTTTGACTTAGATAGTGTTGAACTGTCGCCAATAACCACCAGCTTCTTTTTTGCCCTCGTCATGGCTACGTTCATCCTTCGGGTATCTGCCAAAAAGCCGATATTTCCATCCATATTGCTTCTTGTTAAGCTAATATAAACCACATCTCTCTCCTGCCCCTGAAAACTGTCTATTGTATTTACTGCAATCTTATTTTGATATTTAACTAAAAGTTCTTCCTCCAGAACCAACGACTTTAAAATCTGGATTTGTTGTTTATATGGAGAGATAATGGCAACAGTAGGGAAATTCTCTAATGGGTATATTGTTTCTAGTTTTGTAACTACACCAACCAAATGCCTGATTAAGAATGCTGCTTCCTCTGGATTGGTGGTACTGGTGCCATCTAATTTTTCATCATAGCTACAACCTGCAGTATCGATAAAGTTAATCGGCTCATCATCATCAAAAAGCAATCGATCTGCTACCGATTGATGAGCAATTAATTTGTTATCGTAGAAAACTTTTGACGAATACCCCATGATATTTTTATTCATCCTGTATTGCTCATTTAAAAGCACAACAGATTCAGGATGAAGATTAACAAGCTTCTCTAATAAAGTATTACTTAAACCCTTTTGTGATGCTAACGTTGATTTTATGGTGGGCGATAACTGAAAATGATCTCCCGCCAGAATTAACTTTTGAGCCTTTAAAATCGGAATCCAGCAGGCCGGTTCTAAAGCTTGTCCCGCTTCGTCAATTACAACAGTATGATATTTTAAATTTCGAACCGTGTGGTGGTTAGCACCTACTAAAGTCGCTGTAATGATTTGTGCTTTATTAAACAAATTATCCATAATATAGGATTCTGTTTTTTCCACTTCTCTCCCGATTTTGTGGGCTTCATCAAATAGTGCTTTTCGCTGGTCGCGTTCAGCTTTCCCGAAACTTCGCTTATATTTATGAGCCATGTTTTTATACTCATTCGCTTGTTTCTTCAGGGCTTTGATTGTTTTCATTTCCGGATGATCAGCCATTTTGTGATCTAGTGTAGCAGATAGAAGTTTCTCAGAAACACGTGCCGGATTGCCAACCCGAATCACATTCAAACCTTCTATAACCAATTTTTCGGTCAGTAAATCTACGGCAGTATTGCTTGGCGCAACTACCAGAATTTTCTGATCGTGGTGTTTCAACAGCGACTTTATGGCCTGCACAATTGTTGTTGTTTTGCCCGTTCCCGGTGGACCATGAATAATAGCCAGATGGTCTGCAGATACAATTTTATGGATAGCAAGCTGTTGCGATTCATTGAGCTGATTCGGAATCACAAACTTCTCTACCTGCTGAAATGAAGGTTTTACTTCACTTGTGAGGATATTAATCAGTTTATTTTCGGGAGCCTGACCCGAGAGATTTGCTGCTTGCTTAAGTGCATGTTGCATCTCATCATAGCTATTGTTATCAAACAATAAATCTACCCCTAATTTCCCATCTCTCGCCCAATCTGGCAGTTCATCGATCCGAAGGCTCACCTTCATCTTGCTGAAACTCTGGTGGGTGATGATTCCCTCCAGTTTGTCTACTTTGGGATCGTGGTTTGAAAATAAAACAACCGCAGAACCGAATCTGAACTGATGAGAAAAATCTTGATGGGTTGTTCGTTCTAACTCTATACTCAGGTAATCACCCTTACCTATTTCCGTATTTCTGATCGCTATCGGGTACCAGGTTAAACCCAATGCTCTTCTATCAGCTGCTGAAGTATTTGTAGTAAGTTTAAGATAGGATTGTAAATCTTCTTCACGCTCGATATCAAGCAACTCCTGAAGGTTTTTAAAATATTCTTTCGACAATAGAATTTGATTATGTGTTAATTTTTTTTATTTGAATTCCTATTAAAGAACCAGTTCGTTATGCAGTCTCATCATCGTTTCTTCTGCATCGATGCAAAATCCCGGATGAACCTTTGAACATTGTACCACCGTACTCCTGGTAGCAGTTAACCACCTGAATCTTGATGCCTGATCATACTCACCTATTGATCCTGATCCTTTTGCGCCTATACTGATCCGGTGGAAGGCATTTAAATTTGCGTTTAAATCATCGAGATCTATTTCAGAACAGAACGTCTTAATTTTAGCTTCATTCAAGAAAAAAACACTATTCAGAAACTTTTTCTTTGCACAGAATAAAATAATACCAACGTTAAGAAACTCTTCGCGTTCTACCCTGGGCATTACACGAATTACAGCGTACTCAAATAAGTATTTCTCTTGCATGCTGTGCTTCTTTTAAAAATATATGAGAATGGTTCAACCTGGTTTCCAGGAAATATGCGTAAGCTTTTCGGTGCGCTTCTTTTGTTGGAAAGTTAGTTTCGCCCTCCAGCCAAACGTCGGGTATTAAATCAATCACTGCGCCGATTTTTTGGGCATTGAGTATTGAACGAAATTCCTGATCCACCAGTTCCAGCTCTGATGCCCACGGGAGTAAGACATGATCTTTTACCAGGAAAAACGGACGGGTAGCCTGCTCTTCCCAATTCTGCCAGGAATGATGAAAATATAATGCGGCACCATGATCAATTAACCACAACTCTTTGTGCCAAACCAACATATTGGTATTTCGGCAGGTACGATCCATATTGGTTAAAAAACAATCCAACCATACAATTTGTGAAGCAAGTTTAGGGTCTATTGTGGTTACGGTGGCATCGAAGGTAATCGCTCCGGAAAGGTAATGCAAAGCCAAATTTAAACCTACACTGGCTTTCAGCAAATCCTGAATTTCTTCATCAGGTTCTGTTCTGCCAAATGCTTCGTCTAAATTAGCAAATACCAATTCTGGTACACGCAAACCTAAAATTCTGGCAATTTCGCCACCAATTAATTCAGAAATCAAAGCACGCGGGCCTTGTCCGGCACCACGAAATTTTAATACATATAAGAAACCATCATCGGCTTCGGCGATGGCGGGCATAGAGCCACCTTCACGTAAAGGCGTAACGTATCGGGTAACGTTAACGGTTCTGAGTTGAAAATCGTCCATAAGCATCGCTGGAATGGCATATCATAAAAGCATCTTCATCCCAGCATTGCCGCAAATTTAACAGATTTAAATCAATAATCAGGTTAAAGATTTGTAAGCCTTTTAGCGTTTAGTCATGCCCTAGGTACGCAATTCCGGCAGGTGTAATGGAGGCTGTCCACTGTACGGCTTCTCTGTGAATGATAATTAAACCCATACTTTCCAACTCTTCGTAGTCTTCATCTCTCCCGCCTAAAATGGCAGAACTTACTTGCTGATTAATAACCTCAAGAAGGTCTAATATTTCTGATCTTTCCATAATATTTTAAGATTGAATATCTTACTAACAGATCAGCCATCAAAATGTTTATCCGCATCCTAAACATTTGTAAGCCTTTAAGGTTATAATGGAAACAATTTATTCTTTCTATGGAATCACATATCTATTACCTTTTTATACTGGCTATTCCGGTAGCCTGTATTGCCTGGACAGTTACCAAGGAAGAAATATTTAGGGAAGCAAGAGAATTTTGTGTCGATCGGTCGAAAAATTGTGTCCGTTTGGTAAAGCGGAAATTTTTCTACGTTTTTACCTGCGAATATTGCTTCAGTCATTATGTTACCTTAATTATCCTACTAATTACTAGATACACGCTTATTTATCCAGATTGGAGGGGTTACATCATCTCTTTCTTTTCAATCGTTTGGATTGCCAATGTTTACATGAGCCTTTATAATATTATCCGGATTGACTTGAAAAAAGAGAAAATTAGAGTAGCTAAGGAAGAATCTGAATTGCATGCAGATTAAAAACCCGATCGCGTATAGCAAAGATTATTATACCTATGCTATCCCTGTCATTATTAAATACCAGCCAGAATAATAACCTGAAAACGTTATTTAGGTTGGCTTTTAATTATTAATGCGGAAATAATAGTTCAGATAATAAAAAATGTTCTTTTGCATAACTCATTGTATCATAATGAATTATTATAGTTATATTGATAGTAAATACGTTTAATATAATCTTAAAGTAAAATAAGTGTTAAGAAATTTGGAGATTTAAGTTAAGTAACCCTATATTTGCTTCCGAGAGCGTTAATTTAGATACGGGTATATAGCTTAGGCTGTATGCCCGTTTTTTGTTTTTATGCTATTAAAATTGCTCAATTACTTTATCTAAACAAATCCTTAGCCATGGCGTGTATTGGCTCGGATGAATTAAGAGTTCTTGTTTAAGCGTATTTAAATTCATGTATTTATAGCGCTCTACTTCTTCCTTATTGATTATCGGCAGAAGGTCTGATTTACCGAAAAAAACATGGTCATATTCATGCTCGATTAATCCACTTTCAAATTCAGCTCTATAAGTAAAATTAAATACACCAGTCAAATCAGCTTTCATACCCATCTCTTCCATTAATCGGCGATTGGCTGCAGCCAGGTTATCTTCGCCAGGTCGTGGGTGGCTGCAACAGGTATTGGTCCATAACCCACCCGAATGGTATTTATCTAAAGCCCGTTGCTGTAGAAGCAACTCCCCTTTAGTGTTGAAAATAAATATAGAAAATGCACGATGCAGTTCGCCTTTTTGGTGTGCCTCCAGTTTTCCCATCTGCCCTATCGGTGAATCATTTACATCTACAAGAATTACCTGTTCTTCCATCCAGCTTAAATCACATTTAACTTATGCCTGATCATCGAATCGAACATTAAACCAATTTTAAGGTGATTTGGAATTCTAATCCGCCCGGTCATGATTTTTTCTGCACTCAATCCCTTTATTTTACAAAATAGCTTCTTGTAATAAACATAAGACAGGTACACTCCATTTCTTGAACTAAGCGGTAGCATCTTGATGCCAATTAATGCCGCTGCAAATTCATCCTCAATTTCCTTCTCTATGGCACGTTTATCCAGATCACAGAATTTACTCAGGTTCACGTTAGGGAAATAGCAACGGTTGAGGCTTTGATAATCTGTTTTAACATCTCTTAAAAAATTAATCTTTTGAAACGCAGAACCCAACTTCATGGCGGAAGGCTTTAAACGCTGATACTCCAATTCATTACCACTGGTGAAAACCTTCAAACACATCAGGCCAACTACTTCTGCAGAGCCTAAAATATATTCGCCATATAATTCTGGTGTGTATGTTTTTTCAAGAAGATCCATTTCCATGCTGTTTAAAAAAAGCAAAATCAGTTCATGGTCTATCTGATATTGGTTAACCACTTTTTGAAACGAATTTAAAATTGGATTTAAGCTAATTCCAAGCGCGATAGCTTCAAATGTATCCTCTTTAAATTTATCTAAAAGATACTTTTTATCAAATTCATGGAAGCTGTCTACAATCTCATCCGCAAGGCGAACAAAACCGTAAATAGAGTAAATAGGCTGACGCATTTCCTTTCCTAAAAAATAAATGCCTAACGAAAAGCTGGTGCTGTAACGTTTAGTGGTGAGCTTGCTGAAATCCTCTGATAGTTGGTCAAATATTTCTTTCATATGGTGGGATGTTGGATGGTAAATTCAAAATCATCAAGAGATTGGAGGCAATTGATGTGGTCGATATGCTTAAGCTTGGAAATTACCTGCTGATTTCCAGCTAAGTGTATCTGAGCAGATTTGCATACTTCTGATAATTCAGCAATGTATTTTTGTGCAATATCAGGGAGCCTTGTGCGTACGAAAAAAAACAAAACATGATCGATATTAATTGTAGAAAAAACATTCTTAATCGAATCGATCGGAACTTTACTGCCTAAAAAAATAACTTTTTGTTTATTTAATCGAAGCATATAATCCGCAAACAGCAAACCGATCTCATGATCTTCATCTTCTGGCAAAAACAGCAGCCAGGTGGTATTATCCTCTGTTGGGGGAGTAATATCGTTAATGGCAGCAAATAGTTTTTTACGAATGATATTAGCTATAAAATGCTCATGAGCAGGGCAGATATGGTTTTTCCTCCACATGATGCCCAAGCGAACTAATAAAGGATAGATTACCCGACGATAAACCTGGGCAATTCCCAATTTCTGAAAACCTTCTTCGATAATGAGGTTAAACTCATATTCATTATAGGATATACCATGTCTAATCAGCCTTGAAATATAGAATTCGGCTAATTTATCATTAGATGGATAATTGTGTTGTTCATCTAATAATTTTTCAACAGCTTGATCGGATAAACTGCAGATCTTTGAAATTTTAAACCCAGATTCATTAAGACTTACAATATCAAGCAATTTTTTCAAATGCCCGTCGTCATACAAACGGGTGTTACCTTGCGATCGATGCGGATTTAAAGCGTTATACCGATGCTCCCAAATCCTGATGGTGTGAGATTGTATTCCCGAAAGCTTCTCCAGATCTGAAATGGTATAACTCATTTTTGTTTAAATATATCCAATAAAATTTAAACAGAAAATATTTTCAAAAGTTTTGAAATGTTTGATATGACCTTGTTATAGTGATATCTGCAGATGTTGCTCGCTATCAACCAGAAGAAGCTATTTTGAACTTAGACTTTGCAATTGTAATAGTTTTGATAGTTTGGGGAAAAAGGATTGAATAAATGAATGAATAAATGAATGAATGATTAAATATTGAATGAATGCCTTAAAGCACAGTTTCCGTTAACAGAACACCTCTTTCCCCATTTCCCGTTTCAATGGTATGCACATTCTTGTAAGACTGACTAAAGAAATCGTAACCATGTTCCATCATATTAATAGAAACGCTATCTAAAGGGTATTTTCTGTTCGTTTGCATGCAAAGCAAACTGCTATTATTGAGCAGTAGAAAATCGCAGTCATATCCCCGCTCCTGAAGTTCGATGACTTTGTTGGTGATGGATACATTTAACCGGTTAATTTTATTTTTCATGGTTTTTTATGTTTTCAATGGGATGTTTAAGTTTTTAAATCAATATTCATTATTTAATTAAAACCTAATATACTGTATTACAAGTAATTAATGTCATTATTTTTGTTCATTTTTAAAAACAATCATTAATGATACATAAATAGTGCTTTCAATTGATAATAAGATGCCTGCAGATTGCTCTGGTATGAACAGCTTAAAACATAATTTAAGTTTGATGATGCATTCCAAAGATTTATGATCTCATCTTCACTATATTTTACAGATTTTTTTATTAACTATGTTAAATTGTAATTTGCTAAATCTAAACCTCAAAAAATGTCTATAAGTTGCATTGCAATAGATGATGATTCCCATTCCCTGGAAAATTTAATTTCTTATATAGACAAGTTTCCAGAGCTGAAGCTTATTAAAACATTTACCGAGCCACTCCTGGCATTGAGTGAAATATCAGTTTCTGAACCTGTTGATATTATTTTCATTGATGTCGAAATGCCATCACTTTCTGGTATCGAACTGGCTGGCTTATTAACGCAGAAGGCAGAAAATCTTGTATTTACTACTGCACATTCTATATACGCCTTGGATGCATTTAAGGTGCAAGCGGATGCTTATTTACTAAAGCCTTACTCTATTCTACATTTTGCGAAAGCCATTAACAGCATATATCCTGCAGGTTCAACAGAACATACCATTTTCCCGGTGTTTGAAGACCAATTTTTCTATATGCCTTCGCCAGAAAACAGCGATGATTTAATAAGAATTGACTTAAATGATTTGATATCAATTGAGCGGTTTGAAAATGAGATTACTTTAGTAACCCTAAATCATTCGTTCTCTACTTCAAAAATCAGCATAGCCAAAATGATCACCTTATTAAGCAAGAATTTTGCTTTCATAGAGATTAGTGAGCACGTTACTATTGCTAAACGTCACATTGTAAGTGTATTGGATGATCAGGTCTTATTGGCGGGTGAAAAATCATACCAGGTTGCTGATGAATACAAGGAGCGATTTGAGCAATTCGTGGAAAACAATCGCTTGAAGAATTAGCAGCTGTACCTATTATTTCTTTCTTCAACAAAACATTCCAACTAATACTTTGTATTAGGATAGTCCACTTAGTTATTAATTGATTATCCGTTTTGAAAAGAATTTTAGTTGTAGATGATGATCCTGATATCCTGGAAGTATTTCAGCTTGCCTTAGAGGCTGAACATTATGATGTTTACCCTTTACTATCACCCAGATATATTTTTAAGACCATTAAAGATTATCACCCTGATTTAATTATTTTGGATATTATGCTAAATGGCATGGATGGCCGGGCTGTTTTTAAAGAATTAAGATTAAATGCAGAGACCCAGAATATACCGGTAATCATGGCGTCAGCCCGTTATAATGAAAATTACATTGCCTCTCAACAATATCACCCTGATGATTATCTGGAAAAACCATTTAACATGATTGATATGTTACAAAAAGTGAATACACTTACCAACAACTAGACATATGAAACTAAAATTTTTAACTCCGATGATATTGCTATGTGCTGCAATATCTTTTAATGCTCATGCACAAACCAACCGTCCAGACAAGCTTTATAGCATGAGTGGTATTGGTTTTTCTTTCCCGATGGGTGAAACTTCAGACTACTTTAAACCTAAATTCTCTACTTCACTGGGGATCAATCTTGGATTAGGCAATAGTGGACTTTTTCTCTATCCAAAGGCAAGCTTGCATGCTTTTACTTATAATCAGATTACTCCAGACCCAGGTTTTGCCTATACGGTACAAAAAGGCAGATCAACCACTTATTTGCTGAACGTAGCTTTAGGTTATCGTAAAATCGTTAACAAATGGGCCTTTTATGGCTTTGCAGGTGCTGGCGGTGGTTTCATTTTAACACCTCAAGCTGGGGTTAATACCACAACAATGCAGGTGAATATGGATAACAGATCAAACGCTTTGGGAATAGCCGAAGGCGGTGGCGGAATAGAATATAACCTGGGCGGTGCAAATTTATTTGTAGAGGCAAGTTATATGTATGGCTTCAAAAAGATTCAGGATAGAACTTTCAATACTGTTCCCATTTCTATCGGGATAAAACCAAATTTAAGTAAACTGTTAAATAAGCTTTAATAGCTCACCTAATTATATGGAAGCGACTGCATTATTGGTGCAGTCGCTTTTTTTTATGCTAAAGAAAAATTAAAAACATTGCATTGCTAATTATTTTAGTATAAATTTGTATTTCAATTAAGCCTAATGTTATACGCAGTTGTAGATATTGAAACCACTGGTGGCCACGCGTCAGCCAACGGGATTACCGAAGTTGCCATCAATATTCATGATGGTAATCAGGTAGTAGAATCGTTCAGCACGCTGATTAATCCCGGCATTTCTATTCCGGATTATATCACCGCATTAACTGGTATTGATGATCACATGTTAGCGGATGCGCCCACTTTTGATGATGTGGCCTTGCAGATTTATCAACTGTTAGCGGATAAGGTTTTCGTTGCGCATAATGTTAACTTCGATTATTCCTTTCTTAAACATCACCTGGCTAAATCTGGCTTCGATCTGCAATGTAGGAGGTTATGTACGGTGAGATTAAGCCGTAAGCTAATTCCCGGTAAACCATCTTACAGTTTAGGAAAACTTTGTAGCAGCTTAAATATCCCGATTCAGAATCGTCACCGTGCAGCTGGTGATGCTGATGCCACGAGCATTCTGTTCAATATGCTTTTGGATAATGATTTGGAAGGCATCATTGCAGAAATGCTTAAAAAGACATCTAAAGAACAGGTTCTGCCGCCGAACTTAAACAAAGAGTCTTTTTTACGACTTCCAAACCAGCCTGGCGTTTATTACTTTAAAGATACAAAAGGGAAAATTGTGTATGTTGGCAAGGCGAAGGATTTAAAAAAGCGGGTAGCCAGTCACTTTTCAGGCAGTAAACCGAATAAGCAACGTCAGGATTTCCTTAAGAATATCCATCACATTGATTATGTGCTTTGCGGCACAGAGTTGATGGCTTTGATATTAGAGGCAAATGAAATAAAACGCCTTTGGCCGGAAAATAACAGGGCAATGAAACGCTACGAACATAAGTATGATTTATGCGTTTTTGAAGACCAAAATGGTTATTTGCGCCTTGGGATTGATAAACATAAACCAAATAGCAAAGCGATTCAAAGTTTCAATAACCTGCTGGAAGGATATAATTTTTTGAACCTGCTGATTGAGAAACATCAGCTTTGCGATCGGTTGTGCTATTTACAAAAAACAGCTACGCGATGTAAGGCGCATGAAAAGGGACAGTGCTTCGGCCCATGTAGCAGTATAGAAACCGAGGCGGTTTACAATAAGAAACTAAATGCTGCTTTGGATGATATTCAAAACCTGCAGCCAAGCTTTGCCCTGGTGGATGAAGGTAGAGAGGAAGACGAATTGAGCTGTTTATTAATCGAAAATGGT
This sequence comes from Pedobacter sp. N23S346, assembly GCF_048515415.1. Lineage (NCBI taxonomy): Bacteria > Pseudomonadati > Bacteroidota > Sphingobacteriia > Sphingobacteriales > Sphingobacteriaceae > Pedobacter > Pedobacter sp. N23S346. Next base: position 489,066 of record NZ_JBLYEE010000002.1, on the reverse strand, counting down.
AAGTTTTATGGCATGGGCTATTTTACAGATAAAAACTTTTTGTCTGATGGCCTCGCTCCTATTAAAAATGACCTGGCTGTTTATCAATCGAACAGTTACATTCTGAATTTGATTCTGAATCATGCCGAGCAATTTCCGCAGAAATTATATAAACTGTAATGTGTGCAATTTGGTACCAAATCTTGTTGATTAAAAAAACAAACTTATTTTAAAACACCTGAGAGAGTGTATTTAAACGATTTGATATTTTTTATTTGCTGAAAAAAATCAAAATTGATGTAAGTTTGTTAAATTATTTCCGAGTATCATTCCCTTAAAAGAATAAATTAAAATCTTATATTATGACTCCAGATTCTTTCAGAGATCTTGCGCTATCATTTGAAAATGTAGTTGAAGCACCCAATGCGAACAAAAATTCATTTAAAGTAGATGATAAAATTTTCATCACGATTGATAATTCAAATTTAAAAGCTGTTTTCAGATTGACACCTAAAGACCAGAATAAATTTTCTGATTTAGATCCATCGGCAATTTATCCCGCTCAGGCTGGATGGGGAAAACAAGGCTGGACAATCTTCGAGTTAAGTTTTATTGAAGCAGAAATTCTTCAAGATGCACTAACTAAATCTTACTGTACGGTTGCGCCTGAAGAATTTGTGAAAAAGTATTCAAAGAAAACAGCTAAAAAGTAAAAATGCTTCGATCGTCTGATGAGTTCATTTTGAGGATCATGGCTAGTAATATTCTATCCAAATAAATACAAATCATTATGACAAGATCAATCTGGATCAATCTACCCGTTAAAGATATCAGCAAATCAAAAGAATTCTTTACCAAGATCGGATTTACACTAAATACCAGTTATGGTGTTCGTGATGAATCAGCGTCTTTCTTAGTTGGAGATGATAAATTGGTAATCATGCTTTTTGAAAAATCTTTTTACGAGGGTTTTGCTGGTGTAGATCTTCCAGATCGTTTATCAGGTTCAGAAGTTCTTTTTTCACTTGATGCGGCGAATCCTGCAGAAGTTGATGAAATAGCAAAAAATGTGGTAGAAGCGGGCGGAACAATCTATGGAGAACCTGGTTATAAAGATGGCTGGATGTATGGCTGCGGCTTTATTGATTTAGATGGCCAGCGTTGGAGCGTGCTCTATATGGATACGGAAAAAATGCCGCTATGTTAGGTGATTTGGCGAATGTGTTCAAAGGCAGAACGGATTCGCCAAACCACTTTAATCTTTAACCGATAATTATTTACAGTTGGTTGGGTTTGATACGAAATTAAAAATGCTAAGCAAATTGATCTTTTAGTAGTTGCGCAACAACTTTGTCTGTTTTAAAGGTAATAGCATCAACCTCCAGATCCTGAATTTTTACCCAGCGAAATGCTTGTAGAATCTCCCCTTCTGTATCAAAGTCATATATTTTAGTTTTAAATACCAATTGTAAAGGAGCCTTTTCCTTCACCAGATAATAAACGCTAATCACCTGACTATCATTAAATGACGATTTTTCGAAAAAATCTGTGGTATAAAAGTGACTGAGAATCTCAATTTCGGCATTACATTCTTCCATAAATTCTCGTTTGAGTCCATCTAGTAAACCTTCACCAAATTCCAGTCCGCCACCTGGAAATTTACTAAAACGAATGCCGTACTCTTCTTCATCGCTTACCAAAACTTCATTGTTGTGGTTAATGATTAAACCGTATACCCTTACATTAAAGTAGCTCATTTTCGAAGTGTTTTTTATTTTTAATCACGATCTCTGGTATCCATATAATTTCCTGTTTGAAGGCCTCTGCCCTCACTTTGCATTCGCTCATGTGGCAATAGTGACAACATTCAGGCAAGCATGGATCGGCATGAATAAACAATTCAGCCTTCCGAAATCCTTTTTTATTAATTAGTTCATCTATTTGAGAGATCTCCCGGTGAACCTGATTTAAATCGAAGTAATAAGGCAAAGTAACGTGGCAGTCGATATGAAATTCCGGACCATACTGTTGTGTACGAAGATTATGAACGTCGATCCAGGGATTGTGTCTGTTATTCTGTAAGACTTCTACCACTTCTTCCAAAAGTGTAAAATCGCTCTCATCCATCAGGCCACCTACCGAACCGCGAACTAATTTATAGCCAGAATAGATAATGTAAAAGCCCACCAAAACAGAAAGCAAGCTATCTAACCAAATAATATTCGTTAGCTGGATCAGGATCAATCCAAGTACTACCCCTGCGCTGGTATAAGTATCTGTTAGTAAATGTCGCCCATCTGCTTGCAACGTAACTGAATGCTCGGCTTTTCCAACCTTGATCAGGTATAAACCAACTACCATATTAATTAGCCCGGTAATGCCAATAATGAGTGTACCTTGCAACAGTTGGCTAACTACATGAGGATAAACCAGGTTATATGAAGACTTGAAAATGATGATAACTCCCGCAATGAATATCAAAATTCCTTCTACAAAAGCAGAAAAGAATTCTACCTTTCCATGTCCGTATGGATGGTTTTCATCGCGTGGCTGTGTACTCAAATAAATACTATAAAAGGCAAAACTACCAGCAATTACATTTACAATACTCTCTGCTGCATCGGTTAGAATTGCATTAGAACCAGTAGTAAAATAGGCCGTAAATTTGGCCAACATTAGCACTATGCTCACGACTAATGATAATATTATTGCCTTCTTCTTTATAGACACCACTTTTTTTGACAAAAATACGCTTATCAAATAAATTAAATGATAAAAAGATGTGATTTTTAGTGCAGAATAATATTTGGTTTATATATTTGCGTTCAAAGTAATTAACCATGAGCACCTTATCTAAAAGAATCAACAGTCTATCAGAATCTGCAACACTTAAAATGACGAAACTTGGTCGCGAATTAGCTTCTAAGGGGATTAACATCATTAGTCTAAGCGTTGGCGAACCCGATTTTAATACGCCTGACCACGTCAAAAATGCTGCAAAAGATGCATTAGATGCGAATTACACCCGCTACTCGCCTGTTCCAGGCTACCCGGATTTACGCCAGGCAATTGTTAAAAAGTTGAAGGAAGAAAACAATCTTGATTATGATATTTCTCAGATTGTAGTATCTACAGGTGCGAAACAATCTCTGTCAAACGTGATTTTAACACTTATCGATCCAGATGATGAGGTGATTATTCCAACACCTTACTGGGTTTCTTATTCAGAAATGGTTACACTTGCTGAAGGTAAATCGGTTTTTATTGATACCGATCTGCAAAGTAATTTCAAGATTACACCGGCGCAATTAGAGGCGGCGATTACGCCAAAATCTAAACTGTTTATGTTTTCTTCGCCATGTAACCCAACAGGATCAGTTTATAGTAAAGCTGAACTTGCTGCTTTAGTAGAAGTTTTTGAAAAATATCCAAACATCTATATATTGTCTGATGAGATTTATGAACACATCAACTTTGTTGATAGTCATGAATCGATTGCACAATTCGATAGCATTAAAGATCGTGTAATTGTAGTTAACGGTTTCTCTAAAGCTTTCGCAATGACTGGTTGGAGATTAGGTTACATTGCTGCTAACAAAGAAATCGCTGCGGCAAATGATAAACTGCAAGGCCAAACTACTTCAGGTACTTGTTCAATTGCGCAAAGAGCTGGTATTGTAGCTTATGAACAAGGTTTGGAAAGTGTACTAAAGATGAAGGAAGCTTTTTTACGCAGAAGGGAATTGGTTTACAATTTGTTAAATGAAATTCCTGGTGTAAAAACCAACTTACCTGACGGTGCTTTTTATTTTTTCCCGGAAATCAGTTCATTTTTTGGTAAAAAAGATGTTGACGGAAACGTGATCAAAGACTCTTCAGATTTAGCACTTTACCTGTTAAACGTTGGTCATGTGGCAACCGTTGGTGGCGATTCATTTGGTAACAATAACTACATCCGTTTATCTTACGCTGCATCAGATGAAAGTTTAGTAGAGGCTTTAAAAAGAATTAAAGAAGCCTTAGCGAAATTATCTTAAGCGGATAAAAGGTATAAATTACAGGAGCCTTCGTTTAAATGTACGAGGGCCCTTGTTTTTAAAGAGATTTTCCTGAATGATAAATTAAAAGCGAATCAGTTTCATAAATGATTAACCTGCCATCAGATGCTATTAATTTAAAGAATTTTTAACCACAGATGGATACAGATAAACACGGATTTTTACATCTGTGTCCATCCTTTTCATCTGTGGTTGATACTTTTATGGCTAAGCTTTAGCTTAACTTGATAGCATTGAGCACCCTTACAAAGGACTATCATGTGGACACATCTTCTGGACGTGGTTTTTCTATGCACTTTGCTAACCAACTTTAATAAAGAACAGGCTACACCGAAGAACGCCGTCAATCCCAAGGGCCAGAGAAATCAAAAAAACAGTTGTACAATAGTGCAAATAGCACTAACAAACCTTTAACGCAGTGGTTTTGTGTTCATAAATATAAATTCGAAGCTTAAAAAAATATTGAACACAAAACGAAGTGCCGTTGTTTTTTTGATGTGTGTAGGATAGTGCAAAAGGCCCATAGTTGGATTGACAAAGCGTTTTGGGTACTTTGGCGCTCCAAAATGCGCAGCATTCTTGAACACCGCTAAAAACAATATTAACTGTGAAAAATTACCATGCCTCCGCGGCATAGAGCGGAAAAAATATCTTTACAAATTTATAGTGTCCACAAGATAATTTTTCAGAGAATGGTTGCAGACTGATGTATAAAAAGTAGTTAATAATTATCTTACAGTAAGGTTATTAATCTGTACATTGGATATGCTTATTTTATAAGATTTGATCCTCCAATAGAATTAAGATCTTATCGCCTCAACCGGATCTAATCTTGAAGCTGAATAGGCTGGCCAAAATCCAGATATGGTACCGATAATTATAGAAATTCCAATTCCCAGAATAATATTGTTCAATCCCAGAATAATACTAAAGCCTGTAATTGCACCAATCGCTAAAGCCATCAGGTAAACCAGTATTAACCCGAGCAGACCACCTAGAATGCAAAGCGTAATAGATTCGAAAATGAATTGCAATAAGATAAAATAATTTTTGGCGCCTAAAGATTTTTGAATACCAATAATATTGGTTCTTTCTTTCACTGATACAAACATAATATTGGCAATACTGAATCCCCCAACAAGGATAGAAAAACCACCAATAATCCATCCGGCAATGTTAACCATGGTAAACATCGAATCCAACTGGTTTGAAATAATGGTGGTTTTGTTGAGTGCAAAATCATCTTCCTGGCCGGGCCTGATTCTATGGATCGATCGCATCAATCCCTGAAGCTCACTTTCAATCTCTTCTAATGATACGTTATCATTACCGCGAACAGTAATTTGTGGATCGTAACGTTCATTTTGAATATCTAAAATCCCTTTCGCAAAATTTACAGGCACATTTACGTTTTTATCTAACGTACTTCCAAACATATCTTCGCCTTCTTTTTTAAACACACCGATCACAGTTAATCGTCGACCCAAAATTTGCACTTGTTTGCCAACCGGATCTTCCGATCCAAATAAACCTTCAGCAATATCTGCACCCATTAATAAAACAGGGGCACCGTTGCCACTCTCCGATTCTGTGAAATAGCGGCCGGATTGTAATTCAAAGTTCCACGTTTTATCAAAATCCTGGGAAGCTGCCGTCACAGTTATTCCTTCAACTGAACTGCTTCTATATTTTATGGTTCTATCGCTCGTAGAAATTTCAAATGTGATGCCTTGCGCATTTTCCATTCGTTCCCTTAACATCGAGAAATCGCGGAGTGAAGGTTGCGGGCGGTTCATATATTTCCACCATGGATAATTATCGCCAAAGCTCCATGGCCATTTTTGGATGAAGATGGTATTTGAACCTAGCTTGTCTACACTGGATTGAAGTTTTCCTCGGAAAGTATCCACGGCTGAAAAAACGGTTATAATGGTAAAAATACCAATTGTTATCGCCAGAAGTGATAACATTGTACGCAACTTATTCTGACGCAACGCATCAAACGCAAAACGGAAGCTTTCGCCTATTAGCCTAAAAACTATCATAATTACTGGTTAGATGCAAAGCGGTTGAAAAGGTTACAATACACTATCAAAACTAATTAATTTTTGCTTAAAAGAGGTTCGAAATCATTTTTAAGTTATATAACTACTGGCAAAACATAATATACATTAATTGCGTTTGATAAAATAAGGAAAATAAAAATTAAATTCGTATTTTTGCACCTCAAAAAATTCATCAAGAATGAAATTATCACAATTCAAATTCAACTTACCAGAATCATTAATTGCCAACAATCCGGCAGAACAACGCGACGAAGCTCGCTTAATGGTCTTACATAAAGACAGTGGTAAAATTGAACATAAAATTTTCAAAGACGTTTTAGGTTATTTCGATGACAAGGACGTTATGATATTAAATAACACAAAGGTTTTTCCTGCCCGTTTATACGGAAATAAAGAAAAAACTGGCGCTACTATCGAAGTTTTCTTACTTCGTGAATTAAATAAAGAATTGCGTTTATGGGATGTTTTAGTAGATCCTGCCCGTAAAATCCGTGTTGGAAACAAACTATATTTTGGCGACGACGATTTATTAGTTGCTGAAGTTGTAGATAATACGACCTCGCGTGGACGTACCATTCGTTTCTTATTTGAAGGTACAGACGAAGAGTTTAGAAGAAACGTGGAGATTTTAGGTGAAACACCGCTTCCTAAATACATTAAACGTAAAGCAACTGCCGAAGATAAAGAGCGTTATCAAACCATTTTTGCGAAACATGAAGGTGCTGTAGCTGCCCCAACTGCTGGTTTACACTTTAGCCGCGAGTTGATGAAACGCCTGGAACTTAAAGGTATTGAGTTTGCAGAGGTAACATTACACGTAGGTCTTGGTACTTTCAGAACTGTAGAGGTAGAAGATCTAACCAAGCATAAAATGGATTCTGAACAGTTCATTATTGAGCCTAAAGATTCTGCTATTGTGAACAAAGCATTAGAAGAAAAAAGAAAAATCTGTGCGGTAGGTACGACTTCGATGCGTGCTATTGAGTCTGCTGTTTCTGCGAACAGAACTTTAAAGGCGGCCAACGACTGGACAAGTAAATTTATCTTCCCTCCTTACGAGTTCAGTATTGCTAATTCGATGATTACCAATTTCCATACGCCAGAATCTACCTTATTGATGATGGTAAGTGCTTTTGGTGGATACGAAAATGTAATGAATGCTTATGAAGTTGCAGTTAAAGAAAAATATAAGTTTTATAGCTACGGCGATGCCATGCTGATTATTTAAAATTAGTATCAAGTATTTAGTATCAGGTATCAAGACTGGGTTTTCATTTGATACTTGATACTAAAATCAGGTATCAAACCAGGTCTTTTACTCGATATTTGCTACTCAACACTTGATGCTAAATATCAGGTAACAAGACTGGGTTTTCACTTGATACTTGCTACTTGATACTTGATACTTGATACTTGATACTTTCAAATGAAATACTACGCTATAATTGTAGCAGGCGGTTCTGGCAATCGGATGCAGACAGAAACTCCGAAACAATTTCTTTTACTGAAAAACCTCCCGGTTCTGATGCACACCATCAAAGCTTTTGCACAAAGCGATACACAACCAAAAATTTTACTGGTTTTAAATAAAGATCAGCAAGGATACTGGCGAAGACTCTGTGAGGAGTTTAATTTCCGTATTCCTCATGAAGTGATTGATGGCGGTACGGAGCGCTTCTATTCGGTAAAAAATGCAATTGATAGTATTGATGATGATAGTTTTGTGTCCATCCACGATGCTGTTCGCCCTTTGGTTTCAAAAGAATTGATTGATAACTGTTTTAAACGCGCTGAAGCCATTGGAAATGTAATTGCAGCTGTTCAGTCGAGTGATAGTGTTCGAATGCTTAGAGACGAAAAATCATCTGCTTTGAGACGTGATGAAATCTATTTAGTGCAGACTCCACAAACTTTTAGTCTGAAAATATTGAAAGCTGCTTATCAACAAGATTTTGCCAACCATTTTACGGATGATGCCAGCGTTGTAGAATCATTAAATGAAGAAATTAATATCATTGAGGGGGAACGAAATAATATTAAGATCACCTACCCTATAGATCTGGAATTAGCAGAACTTTTATTGAAAAAATAAATAAAAAGAAAGGGTGTTTCACAATCATGAAACACCCTTTTCTAATTCACCCAGATTGATAAACCTATCAATAAAGAGTAAATGTTCCTAAATATATCTTAGGTTGCTCTGCCGATAACTTTTAGCAAGATTGCAATTATTGCGATTACTAATAAAACATGGATAATGTTACCTACATCTCCAAAGCCGTGGAATAAAAATCCGATTACCCACAATATAACCAATACGACTGCTACTAAATACAATAAATTTCCCATAGTGTTAATTTTTTTTAATTGAATGTTGATGTATTAACACGAGCAAAATAGTTTTGTTTAGAAAATGTAAATATTTTTTTCTAAAAACAGTTAATTGATTATTCTTCAGGGGAATGAAGATTGGAGAAGAATTTAGCTTCTAATCCCTTTAATACACATAAGTCCAATATGAAGCAAATTATCAGGATCAATTAAAATGATCGATTTATTTGGAGCAAGAGATCAAATACCAAATTTTATGGGTGGTATTAACCGCAAAATTTTTAGGTATAAAAAAAACCGCTCAGCTTGTAGGCTGCGCGGTTTATATCTTTTAATCCTTAGTACTCATCCTCATTAAAGAAGAAGTCTTCTTTAGTTGGATAATCAGGCCAGATTTCTTCAATGGTTTCATAAGGCTCGCCATCATCTTCTAATGCCTGTAAATTTTCGATAACCTCAACAGGAGCACCAGAGCGGATACCGTAATCAATTAATTCATCTTTAGTTGCAGGCCAAGGTGCGTCTTCCAAGTGCGATGCTAATTCTAATGTCCAATACATATCTTCAATTCAATTAAATGCTTGTTCTTAATAATGCGCAAAGTATATTAAAATTTTTGAGCAAAACAAACTTATTTTTCAACTTTTAAACACGGGGAATCCAAATGTTTTCTTCCGCCGCAAAATCCATGTTCAGTTTTCGTGCCAAAACGAAGAGATAGTCGCTTAAACGATTTAAGTATATGGTTACCCGCTCATCTACAAAGCTATTTTCTGCAAGTTCAACTGTTAAACGCTCCGCTCTTCGGCAAACACATCTAGCAATATGGCAGTAAGAAACGACAGTATTTCCTCCCGGGAGAACAAAATGCTTTAAAGCGGGGAGCAATTCATTCATTATGTCCATCTCATTTTCTAACAAGGTAATGTCTGCATCATGCAAATCAGGAATTTTCATTTTTGATTTTTCCGGATCAGCTGCCAGTGATGCGCCAATCGTAAATAATCGGTCCTGGATTTCCTTTAACAACTGTTTATATTGTTCATTTATATCCTGACACATGATTAAACCAATGTACGAATTCAATTCATCTACGGTGCCATAGGTTTCAATTCGTAAATGGAATTTGGGTACTCGGGTACCACCAATTAATGATGTTTGTCCCTTATCACCGGTTTTAGTATAGATTTTCATTTTAAAAAGTGATATGTAATAAGTTGTAAGTTTTAAGTCCGAACGTAAAACTTATAACCCACAACTTAAAACCTTTAATTAATCTTTTCCCAGTCGCTACCGCTATCTTTAAGGGCCTGCAAACGAGGAGAAACATTTTTAATTTCTGTATTTAAATAATCGTTTTCGATTAATCCGTCGCGCATTCGCACTATTCTGTGCGCATGTTGTGCAATATCTTCTTCGTGAGTTACTAAAATGATGGTATTTCCTTTACTGTGAATTTCTTCCAGTAAGCCCATAATTTCAATTGATGTTTTGGTGTCGAGGTTACCTGTTGGTTCATCAGCAAGAATGATTGATGGATTGTTAATTAGTGCCCTTGCCACCGCTACACGTTGGCGCTGGCCGCCAGATAATTCGTTTGGTTTATGATCCATCCGGTTACCTAAGTTTACATTTTCTAATGCTTTAGCCGCTCTCGCTTGTCGGTCTTTCTTGCTACTACCGGCGTAAATTAATGGTAAAGCCACATTATCCAGTGCAGTAGACCTTGGCAGTAAATTAAAAGTCTGGAAAACGAAACCAATCTCCTGATTACGAACCTCGGCCAATGCATCATCAGTCATATGACTTACATTCGTTCCATTTAGAATGTAAGTTCCACTTGAAGGGGTATCCAAACAGCCCAAAATATTCATCAATGTTGATTTTCCAGAACCTGATGGCCCCATTAATGCAACAAATTCACCCTTATTAATATCTAAAGAAACCGACTTCAAGGCATGAATAACTTCAGATCCAATGACATATTTACGCCCGATTTCTTTTATGTTGATGAGTGGTTTCTCCATGGTTTTTCTTTTTTAGACAGGCTTGGCAGGCAAGATGTTACACGTGATAGAAAAAATTGCCTTTCAAAAAGTGATTGATCTGCATTCAATGTATTTTTAAACTATTTCTCAATAATTTTAGGTACCATAAAAAACTGATCACTGTGCTTAGCTGCATTTTTTAAACCATCTTCAGTAGAAATCTCTTGTTTTACAATATCTTCGCGCCAAATGTTTGTCGCTTCATTCATATAAACCAGTGGTTTTACATTGGATGTATCCAGTTCATTTAACTTTTCCATGAAGGATAAAATTTTATTCATCTCAGGAATCAAGGTGTCAACCTCTTTTTCTTCGATATGGATTCTGGCTAAATCTGCTATTTTATATATCGTTTTTGCGTCTAAATTCATTTTACTAACTTACTATCTATTAATTTAAAAACCTGCTCTTTTAAAATGTCAGCATCATTGGCGACCAAACCTGTGGTAATAATAGGCTTATGGACGTAAATATCGCAAATTCCCGGCTTACTTCCATATTGAGTTCCATCATCCCAGTTAATTTTCCAAATATTGGTTATACTCACCGGAACCAGCGGAATGTTTTTATCAATAGCAAGGCGAAAAGGACCATTTTTGAATTCTCCTAATTTTGGCGGATAATGAACATCTATTTTCCCCTCCGGAAAAATAACGAGACTCATCCCCTTTTCTAAATTTTCACCAGCTTTCTTAAATGCCCTGAAAGCAGAAATCTTGCTGTCGCGATTCACAGAAATATCAATAGTTTTAAAGAAAATGCCCAACACCGGATTGTTCAACAACTCATCTTTTCCCATAAAATGATACTTTCCGTGCCCCATAATGCAGAAAACCATGATATCTAGGTTAGAGCTATGGTTGGCGCAATAGATATAAGTTTGATTGTGATCTAGCTTTTCTTCATAACTGAAGGAAAAAAATACGCCCGAAAAACAACTGCATAAAAAGCTGTTTAACTTCCTGCAGACATTTAGTATGCCATAATACTTCTCATTTCGGGAAGTGATGTAATAGAGCGGGTAAAACAAGGCAAAAAAGAAAACGATCCAAAAAAGATACCATAATCGGTGAAACTGCCTTAAGAGTTTAATCATATTTGATCAAAAATATAAAATAGCTCGACAAATTCAATTTTGATGTCGATTATTTCTATCATTATGAGATTTTAATGAGTTCAATTTTACTTAGTCAATAAATCAGTTGCATGCAGCACTGGATCATTCGTTCTAATAGATTACATAATTACTTGATTCCATGATCGGTTATTTTTTTGTTTAGCCGTGTTTGATCTTCTACAGATTTTAAAAGATTTTGCAGATTTATCTGGTGTTAACATCAAAGTGAATACTATTGATATAAAATTAACATGATGTTATACATTGCTTGTTTTTTATTTTTAATTTCGTGCCATTATGAAAGAAACAGTGGTGAGTGGCATTCGGCCAACGGGAAAGCTACATTTAGGGAATTATTTTGGTGCAGTAACCAATTTTGTAAAGATGCAGTATGATTATAACTGCTATTTTTTTATTGCAGACCTTCATTCATTAACCACACATCCAACTCCTGGAGATCTACATGGCTATGTGCGTCATGTTTTGGTAGAGTACTTAGCTTGCGGTATTAACCCTGAAGAAACAACGATTTACGTACAAAGCGATGTGCCAGAAGTTTCTGAACTCTATCTATACCTGAATATGAATGCTTATTTAGGTGAACTCGAACGCAGTGCTTCTTTCAAAGAAAAAATAAGATCTAATCCAGATAATGTAAACGCAGGTTTATTAACTTACCCCACTTTAATGGCTGCTGATATTCTTATTCACAGGGCCACCAAAGTTCCGGTTGGGAAAGATCAGGAGCAACATCTGGAAATGACCCGCAACTTTGGGAACCGTTTTAATAGAATGTATAATGCTGATTTCTTTCCAGAATCTTTTGCTTTTAATTATTCCGAAAATCTGGTAAAAGTTCCGGGTTTGGAAGGGAAAGGCAAAATGAGCAAATCTGATGGAGATGGCAACTGCATTTATTTATCAGACAGTCCAGAGGTTATCAGGAAGAAAGTTTCAAGAGCGGTAAGCGATAGCGGTCCAACAGAGGAGAATCAGGAAAAGCCAGAAGCTATTCAAAACCTATTTGATTTAATGAAGATTGTTTCAGCTGCTGATACAATTGAGCATTTTGATGGATTATATAATAAAATGCAAATCCGTTATGGAGACATGAAAAAACAACTTGCAGAAGACATGATTGTTTTCAATTCGCCAATCAGAGAACGTATCGAAGAACTTTCGAAAGACGATCTTTACCTAAGACAAGTGGCAAAACATGGGGCATTAAAGGCTCGTGAAAGTGCACAACAAACCATTAGAGAGGTTCGTAAATTAATCGGATTTAAAAGTTTTTAATTATTATAAATAGATTTGAGAAGCTAGACATTAGATTTGAGACTGTTCTCAAAATCTAATATCAAATATCTCATATCTCATATCTAAAAAAATGCACATAGCAATTGTAGGAAATATAGGCGCAGGCAAGACAACTTTAACAGGTTTATTGGCGAAGAATTACGGGTGGGAAGCTTTGTATGAAACTGTGGACAACAATCCTTATCTGGAAGATTTTTATGGCGACATGAAACGTTGGAGCTTTAATCTTCAAATTTATTTCTTAAACAGTCGCTTTCAGCAAATTACTGATATTGAAATAAATAAACGCAATGTGATTCAGGATAGAACCATTTACGAAGATGCGCATATTTTCGCGGAAAATCTACATGATATGGCCCTGATGACTACGCGTGATCATGATAATTACCGTGCAATTTTTGATAATATTACCTCATTCATTAAGCCACCTGATTTATTGGTTTACTTGCGTGCTTCTGTACCTACATTGGTGAATAATATCCAACGTCGTGGTCGCGAATACGAAGCTGGCATCCGGATCGATTATTTATCGAAGCTTAATGAAAAATATGAAGCCTGGATTAAAGGTTATGACCTGGGAAAATTACTTATTTTAGATAAGGATAAATTGGATTTCACCAATAACCCCGAAGATTTAGGCGCTGTTATTCAATCTATTGAAGCTGAAATAAACGGGTTGTTTTAACCCCCCGGCCCCCTGAAGGGGGAGTGACAGGCCAGATGGAAATGCAAAGTTAAAAAAATGATAAAAGATGATTCTGAGCAAAAAAGCAAAGCAAACTGGAAATTAGGAATCTTCTACTTTAACAAAAATGATTCCCGATTATTTGTACCTAAACGCATAAAAATATTAGGATGGACGCTAAATTTTGCCAACCCTCTCTCCTATCTAATTATAATCTTAATCATTGTATTTTCGATGATTATAAATAGTAAAAGCTAACACAAATGAAGTTTAGAAAAAGTCCTCTTTATTAGGATTTAGTGTATAATACATGTAAACTATATTAACACTATTTTAATTTTAAAAAACTGCAAATGAACGATAGAAAGGAAAAGTCCCCTTTAGGGGATTTAGGGATCATTGGAATTATCCCGGCTCGCTATGCCTCTACGCGTTTCCCAGGTAAACCGTTGGTTGATATTGCTGGCAAAAGCATGATTCAAAGGGTTTACGAGCAAGCTTTAAAAGCAAAAAGTTTATCTAAAGTTGTAGTTGCGACAGATGATCAGCGAATTGCAGATGAAGTTAAAAAATTTGGAGGTGAGGTTGTATTTACTGCGTCGCATCACCAAAGTGGTACAGACAGATGTGCAGAGGTGATTGAACAATTGCCTGGATTTGATATTGTGATCAATATTCAGGGTGATGAACCTTTTATCGAACCTGCACAAATAGATTTGCTGGCCAGTTGCTTTGCCGAAAATAAGGTGGAATTGGCTACCCTGATTAAACCTATTCAGAGTCAGGAAAGTATCTATAATCCCAATAGCCCAAAAGTGGTGATTGACATCAATGGTAGGGCAATGTATTTCAGCCGAAGTCCGATTCCATTTATTAGAAGTGGTGAGCCAGGCGTTTGGGCAGAAAAACATCAGTTTTACAAACATATTGGCATTTACGGTTACAGGAAAGGATCTTTAAAAGCCATTACAAAATTACCACAGTCATCTTTAGAAATTGCAGAGAGTTTAGAGCAACTTCGCTGGATAGAAAATGGTTTTTATATTCAAACAAAAGTGACTGATTTAGAAACAGTTGCCATTGATACCCCGGAGGATTTATTAAAGTTAAATAAGTTTCTGGAGGCATTAAAGTTAGACTAATTTAGCCGCAGATTAGCAGATTAAGAACTGGTATGGCCTGATTGAATTTATTCAAATGATAAATAATTTATATCAAAATCTGCTGATCAGCAGTGTCCTTACTTTATAATCAATTCCATTTGAATGTTGCATCGGGTGTAAGGTGTAGGTTTGCCCGCGACTTTTTGAAAGCCTAGTTTATGATAGAGGTTAATTGCTGGTTTCAAAATCGTATTACTTTCCAAATAAATTTTTGAAGCATGCATTGATTTTGCCTTCTCTATAATAGCCGAAGCCAGCATAAACCCAATATTTTTACCTTGAGCTTTAGGAGAAACAGCCATTTTAGCCAGTTCAAAATCATATTCCCCGTCGTTCATTTTAATTAAAGCACAAACACCCAGAGGCGCTCCATTGTAAAGTGCCACTAAAATACAACCACCTTTATCTAATATATAGCTTTGTGGATGATCTAGCGCCTTGTAATCAGAATCTTCCATGGTAAAATGGGCAGAAATCCATTCCTCATTTAATGATTTGAATGCTTCCTGGTAGGCTGATGTATAATCAACAATTTCTACTATTAAATTATCTCGTTCTTTATTTTCTTTCATTCCTTATTTTAATAAAATTTTAAGCTGATAAAAATGCCCCATTTGCAGATGGCTTCTACCAGGTTTTTCTGTTTTGGCTAATATAATTGAAAGCTATTTGTAATGATTATATTATTTGATCCGTAAAAATACTCAACTGCTTACCATGGCTGAGTTACGCAAATTTAATATTGTCAATTATTATTTCACAAATTGAAATTAAAATAATTGCATGGTCTTATTAATCAATTAATTAGCTGGCTAATTATGATTTATTATTTAACAGAAGTTTTAAATATGTATTTTCGGGAATGAGAAAATTATTGCTCTTAATCATCATCAGTACCTTATTTGTGGCTTGCCAACCGGGCGATAAGGCTAAAAATAATGCTATTAATTTTAAGAATGTTAATCAGCTTGTAACCAGATCATTCTCTGATTTAAATTCACAAGATACCTTCAAAATTGAATTAAGAGGTAGAAAGCCAAAAGACATAATGCTTGTTTTTAACATCAAAAGGGCCGATGGCAAAGAAATTTATAATGTTAAACTTAAAGGCACTGATTTATTAGGAAGCACTGATCCAAATGTAGATTTATCAAAAGAAAAAGATCAAATTGCATTCCTTAAAACCATTGCTGGCAATTTTTTCTTAGAAGATAATTTTCTAGAACCTGCTGTTATGCCGTCTGACAAACCAGATAATTATGTGCCAGATAAGGTATTTTATGAGGAGCTCAAAACGTCAGGTTTAAATGGTTTCAAATACCGCTTAGGTAAAGAAAACAACATGTACATTGCCTGGAGTAAAAAAGAGCAGAAAGTTAAGATTTACTATAACTGCTGTTAATGAAAAGAATTTATTGAGAAAGAATAGGTATAGAAAATAAATTCAGGCTCTTGAATAAACTTGATGCGGCTCTGATTCTTTAACTGATGAAATGCTTGCATTAATCGAAAAAGAGAGTCACGAATTAACGCAATACATTTTCTGAATAAGAAGTTTAACCACTTCTATTATTTATCTATATATGGAAGTGGATTTATAATTTTAAAGCAAAACTGCTATGAATTGCCTAAAATTATCTTTAAATCATTTTTTTATTATGGCTAGATTAGCCAGTGAAAATAAGAATATCCTGTAATTTTCTGAATCACATCACTTTATCATATTTCAATTATCTTCATTTTTAAATCTTTGAAACGAGTAATTTTCGTACCTTTGTATCCCGTACAAAAAGCAGCAATTTTTTATATCTGCTGTAAAAAAACACAAACATGACTAAGTATATTTTTGTTACGGGCGGTGTTACTTCCTCCTTGGGTAAGGGCATCATTTCCGCATCTTTAGCTAAACTTTTACAGGCACGTGGCTACCGTGTAACCATTCAAAAATTCGATCCGTACATTAATATCGATCCCGGAACTTTAAACCCATATGAACATGGCGAGTGCTTTGTTACAGAAGATGGTGCTGAAACCGATTTGGATCTTGGTCACTATGAACGTTTTTTAAACGTTCCAACATCTCAGGCAAATAACATCACTACAGGCCGTATTTATCAAAATGTAATCAGTAAAGAACGTAAAGGCGAATACTTAGGCAAAACTGTACAAGTTGTACCTCACATTACCGATGAAATTAAACGCAACATGCGGATTTTAGGTGATAGCGGGGAATACGATATCATTATTACTGAACTTGGTGGTACCGTTGGAGATATCGAATCTCTGCCTTTTATTGAGGCTGTTCGTCAGTTTAAATGGGAAGAAGGCAGTACCAATGCCATCGTAATCCATTTAACCTTAGTGCCTTATTTGGCTGCTGCCGGTGAATTAAAAACCAAACCTACACAACACTCGGTTAAGGCTTTATTGGAATACGGAATACAACCAGATATATTGGTTTGTCGTACCGAGCACCATATCAGCCCTGAGATCAGAAAAAAAATTGCTTTATTTTGTAACGTTAACATCAATGCGGTAGTCGAATCGATGGATGCATCTACTATTTATGATGTGCCATTGTTAATGTTAAAAGAACAATTGGACAAAACGGTTTTAGCAAAATTAAAATTACCAACCAAAAATGATCCGGATATGGAAAGCTGGAAAGATTTTCTTGGTCGTTTGAAAAATCCAACAGCCGAAGTAAAAATTGGTTTAGTTGGTAAATACGTAGAGTTACCTGATGCATACAAATCAATTATTGAATCTTTCGTTCACGCTGGTTCAAAAAATGAATGTAAAGTTCGGGTAGAATATATTCCTTCTGAAAGTATCTTCCCTGATAACGTACGAGAAAAACTGGGTCACCTGCAAGGTGTACTGGTGGCACCGGGTTTTGGAAGTCGTGGTATTGAAGGTAAAATAGATACGATTAAATATGTTCGCGAAAACAATGTTCCGTTTTTTGGCATTTGCCTGGGCATGCAATGTGCGGTAATTGAGTATGGCCGCAATGTCTTAGGGCTGAAAGGTGCTCATACTACCGAAATTGATACTGAAACTGCACATCCGGTAATTAATATGATGGAAGAGCAAAAAAGTATTGTAAACATGGGTGGTACCATGCGTTTGGGCTCCTATCCTTGCGACATTAAAAAAGGTACCAAAGCTTTCGGTATCTATGGAAAAGCACACATTAATGAACGTCACCGTCACCGTTATGAGTTTAATAACGAATATTTAAAGCAATATGAAGAGGCTGGTATGATTGCGTCTGGAATTAATCCACAAACGAATTTAGTTGAAATTGTAGAGTTAAAGAACCATCCTTTTTTCATCGGTGGACAATTTCACCCTGAATTAAAATCAACTGTTGCTAATCCTCACCCACTTTTTGTTAAATTTGTCGCCGCTGCGATGGAGTTTGCGAAAAAGAAAACGAATTAAAAGAAGTACTAATAGAATAATGGATAGAAATACCTTCACAGGATTATTCCTGATTATGATCATTTTGGCAGGATCATTTTACTTTTTACGGCCAACTGAGGCTGAAATAAAAAAAACCAAAGAAATTGAACGTTTAGATTCTTTGAAAAAAGCTGGTGTTGTGCCTGCAGCAAGAGACACTGCTACAAAACCTGCAGCCATTGTTAACCCAGTAGTAGATTCTCTTGCGCTAAAAGGTCCGTTCGGTACTGCTTTAGCCGGAACAGAATCAAATACCGTTTTAGAAAATGAAAATTTGTTAATCACCTTAAGTAATAAAGGTGGCAGAATTTCATCAGTTCAAATTAAAGGTCAAAAAACTTATGCCGGAAAGCCGCTTATCTTGTTTGCTGGTAATCAGAATAAATTTGGTTTAAACCTGAATGCTGCCGGAAAGACAATTAATACTAATGATTTATATTTTACTTCAACTAAAACTGCGAATACTGTTAGCATGCGTGCTAATTATGGTTCAAATGCTTATGTTGAGTATGTTTATAATTTAAAAGGATTAAGCAACAAGGTAGATTTTAAAATTAATCTGGTTGGTTTGCAACAAGTAATTGCTGGTAATACTATTGGCTTAAACTGGCAGACTACCCTATTGCAACAAGAAAAATCTATAGAAAGTGAACACCGTTATTCTGCACCTTATTATAAGTATGTAGATGGTGATGTTGATCATTTAAGCGTATCGAAAGATGAGAAAGAGGAATTAGCTAAAGGAAAAATCCAGTGGTTCTCTTTTAAACAACACTTTTTCTCTGCCTCATTGATTGCTAAACAACCATTTGAAAAAGGAAGCTTGGAAGTAAAAATCCCAACTGAACCTGGTTTGGTTAAATTCTACGATGCGAATATGCAATTGCCATATACGCATACTGCAAACCAGGCTTACGACATGGAATTTTATTTCGGTACGAATAAATTCTCTGCTTTAAAAGCACAAGGTTATGATTTAGAAAAGCAAGTGGATTTAGGTTACTGGCCGCTAAAATACATCAACCGTTTTATTGTGTTACCTGTATTTAATTTCCTT
The DNA here is from genome assembly GCF_048515415.1 of Pedobacter sp. N23S346. Classification (NCBI taxonomy): domain Bacteria; kingdom Pseudomonadati; phylum Bacteroidota; class Sphingobacteriia; order Sphingobacteriales; family Sphingobacteriaceae; genus Pedobacter; species Pedobacter sp. N23S346. Next base: position 469,777 of record NZ_JBLYEE010000002.1, on the reverse strand, counting down.
AACAACTTCGGCTGGAACTTCGGTTTAATCATCTTAGTATTAACCATTTTATTAAAGGTTGCTTTATCACCACTTACTTACAAGTCATATTTATCGATGGCTAAAATGCGGGTTTTAAAGCCAGAAATGGATGAGATTAAAGCTAAAGTTGGAGAAGAGAATGCTACGCTTGTTCAACAGGAATACCTGAAACTTTATAAGAAAGCGGGCGTTAATCCACTTGGTGGCTGTTTGCCGATGGTTTTACAATTACCATTGGTAATGGCGTTCTTCTTCTTCTTCCCAAATTTATTTGAATTACGTGGCGAAAGTTTCCTTTGGATGAAAGATTTATCTACTTATGATGAGTTTATCAAATTCGGATTTAAAGTACCTTTCATTGGCGATCACTTAAGTTTAATGTGTGTATTGATGACCATCTCTACCTTAATCATGACTTATTTTAATAACCAGACATCTGGTGCTACCGGACAAATGAAATATATTGGTTATATAATGCCGGTAATCTTTTTAGGAGTTTTGAATAGCTATCCAGCTGGTTTAAATTACTACTACTTCTTAGCCAACTTAATGACTTTCGGTCAGCAGATCTTAATTCGTAAAATGGTTGATGATGATAAGATTCATGCGCTGATTCAACAAAATAAAGCCAGACCGGCGGATGAGAAAAAGAAAAAATCTAAATTCCAACAACGTTTAGATGATTATATGCGTCAGCAACAACAAGCTAAAAAGTAATCTTTTGATTTACGATAATGAAACCCCTGGTTACTTAAAAAGTGATCGGGGGTTTTTGGTTTGAGCAGCGCGCTAAATCGGTCTTCTGAATTAGGACTCAGAAATAATTCCATCAGCCATTTTACATTTCATATGATCTATCTCCTATTAGGTCTTTCGTTGCACTAAGGATAACAAATATTCATTTGCAATTAGCTGTATCCATTTTCCCTCATCCATTTTCACATCTTACCTCTCTAAAATCTCCTTTTTAATGTAATATTTGGCATACATGTTTCCTAATCAGGTAAAAATTTCCAATTTTAGAATCTTAAATCACAAACGACTAATTAATTTATTTCTAGAAATGCAAAAAAGACTAACAATTATTCTGTTTTTCGTTGTCAGCTTTGCTTATGCGCAAAAGAAACCCTTAGATCATACTGTTTATGATACCTGGGAATCGATTGGAGCAAAGCAATTATCAAATAATGGGACTTGGGCGATGTATGGTATTCTTCAACAGGAAGGCGATGCACAGCTTTACATCAGCAACCTTAAGACCAATTCCAAAATTAATATTCCGAGAGGAATGAATGCGCAGTTTAGCAACGATTCCAAGTTTGCGGCTTTCAGCATCCGTCCCTTTAATAAGGATCTTCGCCAGGCGAAAATAAAAAAGAAAAAACCTGAAGAAATGCCTAAAGATTCGTTAGGTATTACAAACCTAACCACTAATGTAATTACTAAGATCGCCCGGGTAAAGTCATTCAAATTCCCTGAAGAAGGTTCTGGCGTAATGGCTTATCTTATGGATAAGCCAGATACTGCAAAAAAAGTGGTTATTCCGGTAGAAAAAAAGGATACCGATGCTGATTTTTTAGCTGATGAACCAGCAACCAAAGGCAAAACTGAAGAAGGAACTGACCTGGTGGTTAAAAATCTGATTACCGGAACGGATCGTACCTTTAAATTTGTAACTGATTATGCCTTTAGCAAAGATGGCAAGCAACTGGTTTTTTCTTGCAGCGGATCTAAAAAAGATAAAACTGCCCCTCAAGGTGTATATTTATTAAATACAGAGAAAGGTGTGTTAAAAACCCTAATCAAAGGAAAAGGCAGTTTCAAAAATTTTGCTTTTGATGAAGAAAGTGAACACCTCGCTTTTGTAGGTGAACAAAGTCCTGAAAAGCAGGAGATAAAAAATTACAACGTTTATTACAACTCGCTTACTTTAGATACCGCACAAATCATTGTAGATTTTGATATGCCAGGATTACCCGCAAAATGGTCTGTTAATGGCGATGGAAAAGTAAACTTTAGCAAAGATGGTAAGAAATTATTTTTCGGTATTTCTCCTGTTAAAGCACCAAAAGATACGACGATTGTAGATTTTGAAGTAGCAAAAGTGGATGTCTGGAATTATAAAGACGATTACCTGCAGCCTATGCAACTTAAAAATGCAGATCGCGATAGCAAAAAAAGCTACTTATCTGTGATTGATGTGTACAGCAGTGACCCGAAAGTGATTCCTTTAACTGATTTAACTTTACCGGATGCGAATCTAATTGCAGAAGGAAATGCCAATGCTGTTTTAGCAAGCACTGATTATGGACATAGAATCGAATCGCAATGGAGCGGTTCTACTTCGAAAGACTATTACCTTGTAGATAGCAAAACGGGTCAGCGTAAAAAGATTATTTCTGAATTGAATGGCTATGCGATGGCTTCTCCTGGTGGAAATTACGTGTTGTATTTCGACAGGAAAAGTGGAAATTGGTATACCTATAATGTGGCTACTTCAAAAGCTACTGCACTTACCGAGCGTTTAAACGTAAAATTTGTTGAAGAAGATAATGATGTTCCTGATCTACCTTCAGCTTATGGAATCGCGACATGGACCGCAGATGACAAGGCTGTGATCTTAAACGACCGATATGACCTGTGGTCATTCTCACCAGATGGAAAATTTGATCCGAAAAATATCACGGCTGGCTTTGGAAGAGCAAATAAAATAACTTTCCGTTATGAAAGAGTTGAGCAAGATAATAACAGCTTTAACAGACTTGTTGATAACAAATTTGTAAAATCAAATGAAGTGGTTTGGTTAAATGGCTTCAATAACATCACTAAAGAAAATGGTTTTTACCGCACCAATATTGGAGCAGTTAAAGCACCTGAATTGGTGGTAATGTCTAAAAACAAATATTCCAATCTCGCTAAAGCTAAAGATGCAGACGTTTATATTTACGACAAAGCAAGTTACGTGGAATCGCCAAATGTATATGTTACTACAGATTTTAAAACGGAAACCAAATTAACCAATACCAACCCTCAGCAGCAAAATTATAATTGGGGAACGGCTGAATTGGTGAAGTGGACTACACCAAAAGGTTATCAGGCCGAAGGCATTTTGTATAAACCTGAAAATTTCGATCCAAATAAGAAATATCCAATGATTGCTTATTTCTATGAAAAATTAACTGATGGTTTGTATAATTATCAGGCCCCGGCCCCTACTCCTTCCCGCTTAAATATTTCGTTTTTCGTGAGCAATGGTTACCTTGTTTTTGCGCCAGATATCAGTTACGAGAACGGACATCCAGGCCAATCGGCGGTTGAATACATCAACTCTGGTGTTGAAAGTTTGAAGAAAAACAGCTGGGTTGATGCCAAGAAAATCGGTATCCAGGGACAAAGCTGGGGCGGTTATCAGGTAGCTTATCTGATAACTCAAAACGACATGTATGCAGCCGCCTGGGCTGGAGCACCAGTAGTTAACATGACATCAGCTTATGGTGGAATCCGCTGGGAAACCGGAATGAACCGCCAGTTCCAATATGAAAAAACTCAAAGCCGGATTGGTGCAACACTTTGGGAGAAACCAGAATTGTACGTAGAAAATTCACCTTTGTTTATGTTTCCAAAAGTGAATACACCAGTTGTAGTAATGGCCAACGATGCTGATGGCGCCGTGCCCTGGTACCAGGGAATTGAAATGTTTACCGGATTACGCCGTTTAGGTAAACCCGTTTGGATGTTAAATTACAACGGTGAGGCACATAATTTAGTTCAACGTCAAAACAGAAAAGACATTCAAATTCGCGAGCAGCAATTTTTTGATTACTATCTTAAAGGAGCAAAAGCACCTGCCTGGATGACCAGCGGAATACCAGCTACAGAAAAAGGTAAAACCTGGGGTTTTGAATTGACAGACGATAAACCGTAATTGAGTTGGGAGTTTTGAGTTCGGAGTTAAAAGTCTAGCGAATTAGCGCCGAATATGAGTCCTTAGTCTGGAGTCTAAAGTCCATAGTTTATAGTGTAAAAGCTATCGGCTATGGACTTTTTAATTGTATAATGAATTAGTTTTGACTCAGGACTTATGACTAAAGACTTTTACTAAACTTTCATTAAAAAAAGGTATTTTCATCCCATTAAAATAAAACTGAACGAACCTAATGGCATTAAGTAGAATCTGGTCTGCATTTATTATTGTTGCAATTGTTGTGGCAAGTATAAAATGTTTCTTTTTTGGACAAACTGATATCTTCAATTGGATGGTTATTGGTAAAGCCGATGATGCCGCTAATCCGCTTAAGTTAGATGGGATAATCCAGACTTGTTGGGTTTCTGTTGAACTTTGCCTTAAGCTAATCGGAATTTTGGCGCTGTTTATGGGTTTAATGAGCATCGCTGAGAAAGCTGGAGGGATCAGATTATTATCCAGAATCGTAGGGCCTTTCTTTTCAAAATTATTTCCGGATATTCCAAAAGGCCATCCTTCTATGGGGCACATGATTATGAATTTTTCAGCCAATTTACTTGGTCTTGATAATGCTGCAACACCATTTGGTTTAAAAGCCATGGAAAGTCTGCAAGAACTCAACCCTCAAAAAGATACTGCTTCCAATGCCCAGATCATGTTTCTATGCTTACATGCTGCTGGTTTGAGTTTAATTCCGGTAAGTGTAATTGCTATCCGGGCTTCGCAAAATGCATCTAATCCTACAGATGTTTTTATTCCCTGCCTGATTGTTACGTTTGTAGGAACGATGGCCGCGATGCTGATCGTTTCTTTTAAACAAAAAATTAATCTTTTCCAACCAGTGGTCATCGGCTGGATCCTCGGTCTTTCCGCCATAATTGCCAGCCTGGTGCTTTATATCAGGTCTTTAGATGCGATGGGGATTCAATCTTTTTCGGGTCTGTTAAGCAATGGTTTGATTTTATTTATTTTTTTAATTATCGTATTGGGCGCGCTGTATAAAAAAATAGATGTGTTTGATGCTTTTATCGATGGTGCAAAAGATGGATTTAAAACCGCGATAAATATTATTCCTTATCTGGTGGGGATGTTGGTCGCGATCAGCTTATTGCGCACGAGCGGTACTTTTGATGTGGTGATTAACGGAATCAAAAGCATATTTGTTTATTTCGGAACAGATACACGATTCGTAGAAGGTTTGCCTACGGCACTGATCAGGCCTTTAAGTGGTGGTGCTGCCCGTGGAATGATGGTAAGTACAATGGAAACTTATGGTGCAGATTCTTTTCCAAGCAGACTATCTGGTATTTTTCAAGGCGCTTCAGATACCACTTTCTATGTAGTTGCTGTTTACTTTGGATCTGTTCAAATTAAAAACACAAGATATGCCATTGGCTCCATGCTCCTGGCAGATTTGGTTGGTGTGTGTACAGCGATAGGAATTTGCTATTTATTCTTTGGATAAAACCCTATAAAATAAAAAATCCCTGATCGGATGGAGCAAGGATTTCTTCATAATGAGCATTACTTTGGATGGGTTTCTAAGAAACCTGTGGTGGCACAGAAATTCTGTGAATAATTTCGTCAATGGCATCAGGATCGATAGCTACATTTTTCGATGCACACCATTTTTCATTTTTATTGTCTAACCAGACGCAAAATGAGTGGTAACCATCTAAAACTACGGCATAGGTTTCATGAAAATCGTCTTGAATGCGCATGCAAAATCCTTTAAAAATCTTGCCTCTCACAATAAATTGTAGGGATGAATAATTTTCTAACATGGCTCATATATTTTTGGTAAAGATACAACAAGGAATAATACAGAATGTTTCGGCAGTTTTAAGGAATTAATAAATTATCACAAAGCAATCAGGAATAATTTAACCTATGTTTAACATGTTCGAATAACCTCTTGCAATGAGCCGTTTTTTGGATGGTAAAAATACTTCACACTGCAAGTTTAAAATGGTTTTTCCTCTTTTTACTACCGATGTTTCCGCTATAATTTCATCGCCCTCAGCCGCAGGCGCAAAATAATCAATATAATTATTCACAGTGGTATATCGGTCATTTAAACCCATCACATAAATGGTTGCACCAATTAAATCATCTATAATTCCTGCGGTAACGCCACCATGTAAAATTTGATATGGATTAGTCATTTCTTTCCTGATGGTATATTTGCAAACGAGTACACCATGCTCCGCCTTAATCATTTCAGGTGCCAGCCAGTTCATAAAATTTGAAGGTGAATCATTAATTACCTTTCCTATCTGCTGCCTGAAAAAATGCAGCCTTTGTTCACTTAGTGATGCTTCCATTTTTATGTAATGTAAGATGTAAAGATAGGGATTATGGATGATGGAAAAGGTATAATGGAATCCTCCATCTACCATCTTACTTCTTCCATACTTTCTTTTGATAAATGTGGATGATAGAAAAGGTATAATGGAATCCTCCATCTACCATCTTACTTCTTCCATACTTTCTTTTGATAAATGTGGATGATGGGAAATGTAAAATGGAATTTCTTTCTAATCATAAATCCCTCCTTCTACCCTCTACCCTCTTACATCCTTCTCTCTCTAAAACGGTACTACCACCTTAAAACTCATGTTCCTTCCCATATTATAAATTCCTGATCTTCCGTTTGGTGATGATTCGTAATATTCAAAATATTTTAGTCGGTTGAGGTGCGATTGATAGGCCACATTAAAAATATTATCAACCTGAATAAACAGATCCATTAATACCTTGCCATTTTTAGATTTAATTGATGAACCTAATCCTGCATTAATTAAAGTATAACCTTTGGTAAAAGTCTCCGTACCATCCAATGCATAAAACTTATTTTGATCAGCAGAAATAGCAGCATCTACTTTAAAATAAGGTTTATCTAAAAAACCGATGGCTTTTTGCGCTGTTGCTTTTAATTCAGAGCGAATTTGCAGTGGTGGAATAAAGGGTAAATATTTGGCTTCCCTCCCGTGAAGATCAATAAGCGCCTCGTTTTTGTTTAAGCCAACTACATAAGCCAGACTATTGTTAAAACTTAGCCACTTCGTGGCAGACGGATGCAAATTTACACTCAATTCTGCACCATAAAGTCTCGCTTTAGATTGCTGATATTGATAAGTCAGGTTGCCTGGAACAATTACCACCGGATTACCGTCTTCATCAGTTAAGCGCGACTGATAAATGTAGTTTTGAATATCATTATTAAACACTTCGAAACTCAAATCTGCATCTTTTAAATAAGCTATAATACCGAGATCTTGCTGAAGATTAAATTCCGGCTTGAAGGTTCTGTTACCTAAATAAACGATATGGGCACCCGGATCCAAGCCATTGGACCCAATTTCTGTAATATTTGGTGCACGGTAGCCTCTTGCTATATTGGCTTTAATTAACAGTTTTTCTGATAAATTATAGGTTAAGCCTAAACTTCCTGATAAGCCGTAATAATTTTTATCAAATGAAGGAAATTGTAAATCTCCACCAGGATCATTAGCGGTTACTTTTTTACCAAAACCTGTTTGCGTATCGGTACCCACGTAAAAATTATTCCAGGTAATGTTTCTCCGGTCAATCCGCACACCGCCAGAAATATCAATTTTCCCGAATGATTTACGGGCGAAGTAGAAAGCGCCGATATCAAATAAGTCATAATCAGGGATTGGGAAATCAGTGGCATCCTTGCTCCTGTTTCCCTGCAACATCCCATTTATACCCAACGTACTTTCAATTCCGGCGAAATCTGGCAGGTTGTATTTTAGATCATAATTTAAGGTATTCAACACCACATATAGACCGGCCTGATCTGAAGCTGTGGGATGATTATACTCCCGTCGAACACTTTGCTGGCCACCAATTAATACATTTAAATCACTGTTGCCAAACTTAAACTGACTCGTATTATAAAACCGGAAATGCTGAATATGCTGATGCAAAGGATTAATCGAATAGGTTTTCAGTTCTCCATCAGGAACAATTGGTCGGTTTTTGATGTCATCGCCATTGTCCAGAATTTGTCTGGTAAATTTTCTACTAAGGGAATCCCTGCTCCCATCAGGAATTTCCATTAAGTTATCATAATAGGTGATTGCCGTTTTAGAAAATCCCCAACTTTTATCTACACGGGCACTCGCCGATAAATTGTATTCGCGAAAAGCGGTGCCATATACCAAACCATCAACTTTATTTTCATAATTATGAGCAGCTTTGCCTGTTGCCCTGAGTGTATATTTCCAATCGTTTTTTCTAAAGGCCAAACCTAAAGAAGATGCAACGAGCCCATTATTGGTTTGATAATTCGTTGTAAAATCGCCTTTTAATTTTCCATCTTCCATTATCGGGTTTAGCGGAATCATATTGATAACCCCTGCCAAGGCATCCGATCCATAGGTTAAACTTGCTGGGCCTTTCACTACTTCAGCCCTGGAAATGCCATATTCATCAACCTCAATCCCATGCTCATCGCCCCACTGCTGGCCTTCCTGCCTTAAACCATCATATAAGGTGAGTACCCTGTTGTAGCCTAAACCACGAATAAATGGCTTGGAAACATTTGGCCCTGTAGTTACGGCGGTAACCCCGGGAATTCCTTTTACAATAGCGTCGATTAAATTGGTGCTGACATTCTGATCCATTGTTTTCTTAGATAAGACCGCAATCGGAACCGGACTTTTTCGCAATGCCGTTGCCCGGTTAACACCAGTGATTACGACATCATTTAGGTCTGAAGTCTGCGCTTTCAGATCGATATCATACCGAAGGCTATCTCCGGTGATCAAAACCTTTAATTTTGCTGTCTCGTATCCGATTCCAGAAAACTGAATCACTAGATTCTCATTCCCAACAATATTAAGTTTGTAATCTCCCAAACTGTTTGACTTGGTCGATTTATTGGTTCCCGATATTTTAACCGTAATATTATCTACCGGTTTCTGGTCGCTGGTAACTTTACCACTAATCACTTTGCTTTGGGCGAAAACTGTTAGCGTTAAGATAGAAAAGAAAAGAGTAAGAATTGATTTCATGAATTCAGTATAGCTTAAAATTAAATTTAGACAAATCTAAATTTAATTTTAAGCTATACAAATTTTATTTTTAGAAAAGCTTTAATATTAGTGAAGTACTTGTTCGAATGGATTGACAAACAACATGTTATTTCTGTAAGCAATAATCTCAGTATCCGTTAGCAAACATTTTTCCAGATCAACTTTTAACTGTTTCACTTCCATTTCTTGTCCGATGAAAACCAATTCATTTAAACGATCGCCGAAAGTTTCATCCCAATCATTCAAGATCACTTCCCTATTTTCTATAAAATCGGTTTGGCTTAACCTTTCTGCTTCACTCATGCTGGCCCACCAGGTTCCGGCATATTCTATTCGTAAAGATCCACCTGCCTGAGAGAAATTAATCACCACATTTCTCATTGCGGCAATCCAGAATATGCCTTTGCTTCTGATGATATTTGTAGGAAACTCCTGGTTAAGGTAATTCCAGAACCGTTCGGGATGGAAAGGTTTTTTCGCGGTAAACACAGTTGAACTGATGCCATATTCTTCCGTTTCCGGCAGGTGAACTTCATCCAGTTCCTTTTTCCATGCCTCACCCGAAGAAGCCGATTCAAAATCGAAAAGTTTGGTATTTAAAATATATTCAGGATTGAGGTCACTAAAAATTGTTTTATACAGCTTGGCCGTTGGATTGAGTTTTTTAATCAAAGCTTCAATCAGGTTAGCATCGTGAGGCGTTACTAAATCCAGTTTGTTAATGACGATTACATCTGCAAATTCAATCTGATCCGTTAGTAGATTTACAATGGTTCGCTTATCCGTAGAATCATCTGCCCAACTCCTATCCTGCAGTATTTCTGCTGTACCAAAGTCTTTATAAAAATTATAAGCATCCACTACGGTTACCATCGTATCTAAATAACTGAAACGGCTCAAATCAATATTAGAAGCTTCATCAACATAAGAAAAGGTTTGCGCCACCGGAATTGGCTCAGAAATACCACTACTTTCAATCAGCAGGTAATCAAACCTGTTTTCTTTGGCGAGTTTCTCTACTTCTACCATCAAATCTTCCCTTAGGGTGCAGCAGATGCAACCATTACTCATTTCTACTAACTTCTCTTCGGTTTTTGATAAGCTCCCAGCGTGGTCTACCAACTGTGCATCAATATTAATTTCGCTCATGTCGTTTACAATCACTGCAACACGCAAGCCTTGCTTATTTTTTAAAATAGAATTGAGTAAGGTGGTTTTGCCGCTTCCTAAAAAACCACTCAACACGGTAACAGGTAATCTCTTTATCATATCAATGCAATTAAGTTGCAAATATATTAAACGATATTTTAAATGCAACATAATTGCTTTTATATTTGTGATTGTAAATTCTATGATGAAAATGATTAAAGCTTTAAACCTTGATAAAATTGGAATGACCGCATCTACAGCCTGCGCGATCCATTGTGCCCTCCTTCCGTTTGTATTAACACTGCTACCTTTGTGGGGACTGGATTTTTTGGCAGACCCGGCTACAGAAATCTCGATGATCTTATTGTCGCTAATTTTGGGTGCATGGTCTTTAGGAAAATCCTATAGAAAGGTGCATCATCGCTTTTTACCTATTCTTATTTTAATACTTGGCTTTGCATTTATCTTAATCGGACATTTTTCTGGAATAGCGATTTTAGAACCTATTTTGATCCCTGCTGGTGGTTTCGCCATTGCCTCTGCCCACTTCTTAAATTTAAAGCTTGCGAAGAGCTGTACACATTAATAAAATTTATAAGAGTTGATCAATATTATCATGTTAATGCATCATTATTGCATCAATAAAAGAATATATTTGTAGCCATGAATAGAAAGATAAAAGTTTTATTTATTTCTGCCTTAAGTGCAATTTGTATGCTGAACCCCGCCTGCAAACACGGTACTAACGATGGGAAGGAAATTTATCGCCGTTATGCCATTAAAAATATTAGCCTGATATCACCTCGTAAGTTATGATCAAAATTCAATCTTTAGTTCACCAATACCACAATGTACCTGCGCTACAGTTTCCCGATTGGGAAATTAAAGACCGGGAACAATGGCTTTTGCTCGGATCATCTGGAAGTGGGAAAAGTACTTTGCTTAATATTATCGCTGGTTTGCTTAAGCCAAAAAGTGGAAATGTCATTCTGGATGGTACCAGCTTATATGATCTTTCTACCAGGGAAATGGATAAGTTCAGGGGGCAAAAGATTGGAATTATCTTCCAGCGGCCACATTTCATTAAAAGTCTGAATATGTACGACAACATCGCTATAGCATCTACTTTTGCGGGTTTACCGGTTGATGGAAAACGGATTTTAATGCTTTTAGACAGTTTAGGACTCGCCAACAAATCGAAAAGCTATGCTGATGAATTAAGTCAGGGGCAATTGCAACGCGCTTCCATCGCCCGTGCTCTGGTTAATCATCCATCGGTACTTATTGCTGATGAACCGACATCCAGTCTTGACGATGAGAATGCTGAAAAGGTAATTTCTTTATTAACTACCCAGGCAGCATCCAGCGATGCATCTTTAATTGTCGCCACGCATGATAATCGGGTAAGAAACAGATTAAGCAAAGAATATTTATTGTAATGAATATATTAAAATTAAGTGCTAAAAATTTATCCAGAAATAAACTCACAACCTTTTTAAATATCATCCTGGTTGCGTTTGGTGTAGGCATTTTGTCTATCCTTTTTCTGGCTTCCACACAAATTGGCAATAAATTAGAAAGTAACTCAAAAGATATTGATCTTGTGGTTGGCGCTAAAGGTAGTCCACTGCAACTCATTTTGAGCAGTATTTATCATATCGATTTTCCAACGGGAAACATTCCTGCAAAGGATGCACAGGAGCTGATGCAAAATCCGATGGTTAAAAGAGCCGTTCCTTTGGCGCTCGGCGATAACTATCAAGGATACAGAATTGTAGGAACAGATTCTTCATTTACTGGTTTATATGGGTTGAAGCTGGCTGAGGGAAATTTCTGGAACAAAGATCTGGAGGCCACCATCGGAAGCGCCGTTGCGCAGGAATCAAACTTAAAAGTTGGTGATAAATTTTTCGGCGCACACGGATTGAGTGATGCCAGTGATGAACATAAGCAACATGCATATTTGGTTTCGGGAATCCTGACACCTCAAGGCAACGTAACGGATAACCTGATTTTAACGAACATTGGGAGCGTTTATAAAATGCATGAACCCAATCATGAAGAAAGTAAAACACATCATGCGGAGGAAGAAAAAGAAATTAATAATCGGGAGATTACGTCGCTGCTGATCCAGTATAGATCGCCAATGTCTGTGGTAATTTTTCCCAGAATGGTGAATCAAAGTACCAATATGCAGGCCGCCTCTCCGGCAATGGAAAGCGCAAGGTTGTTTTCTTTAATTGGTGTGGGTATTGAGACGTTAAAATGGTTCGCTATTTTAATTATGGCAATATCTGCGTTGAGTGTTTTCATTAGTTTATTTAATTCGATGAAAGAGAAAAAATATGATCTGGCGATTATGCGCTGTTTGGGTGCTTCAAAAGCTAAAATATTTTTACTGGTGATGTTAGAAGGCCTCCTGATTACCGTAACAGGTGCCATCATCGGTTTAGTAATTGGTCATGTGGCACTTAGCCTGATCGGATATTTTCAGGAATCATCACAAGCCAGACTTACGGGAATTTATTTTGTGATGGATGAACTTTATTTAATTGGTGCAGGCTTGGCGATTGGCATTATCGCAGCGATTATTCCTGCCATTCAAACTTATCGGGTTGATATTGCGAATACTCTTTCAAAAGATAAATAATGAAATACATATTATTGATAGCGCTATTTTTCTCCAGCTTTTTCAGCTTACAGGCACAAGTGAAGGTTCATAAAGATATGCGTACCCCTACCTGGAATTTAGTCGGCCTGCGTTATGATAAGCAGGTTAAGCCATTAAAGTGGGTTAGTATTTTTCCACCTGAACTTATGGCTTTAAATAACAAGGTGATCGAACTGCCGGGCTATATTTATCCAACCAAAGTTGGGGCGAAATTTTCCGAATTTTTATTGTCGATTGTACCAATAGAATCTTGTCCGTTTTGTGGCACCGGAGATATCCCTTCGATGATTGAAGTGAAAATGGTGTCTGCCATTCCGTTTACAGATAAGCCTATCAAAATTAAAGGGAAATTTGTAATTAATGATTCTGGCGATGATCGTTCTGAATTCTTTTTATTAGGTGCAAAACAAGTTCCATGAAAAAGTTAACGATAATCTTATTGTTTTTATGTACGAACATTGGTTTCGCGCAACAGAAGCCACACCGACCGGGCGATGAGCTTAGATCGTTAAATTGGGATGTGATTGGAACTGTTAAATTTGAGTTGACAGAAAAAAATGAACTTTTACCTATTTATAGTGCAACGATTAATCGATTTAAAGATGCCGAGTTTGATTTAACTGGCTACCTGATCCCTATCAAAAGTGCAAAGAAGCAACAAAAATTTTTATTGGCCACTTTACCGATAAATCAATGTTACTTTTGTGGGCAAAATGGTGTTCCGATCATGATTATGGTTGAACTAATTAGTCCCGTTGATTTTACAGAAAAACCGATCCGCGTGAAGGGCATTTTGAAACTGGCCAATACCAATGCCAGCTATCAACCACCGGTTTCGATTACGAATGCCAAAGTAATTATTTAATTTTACGTTATGGAGCAAAATAAAACACAGCAATACGAAGATCTTTTGGTAAAAAATGGCCTGAAAAGAACTGGCGCTCGTTTACAGGTTTTAGATATATTATCACACCGGGATTCTGCAACGTCACAGCCCTACCTGGAAAATGTGGTGGGTAAGGAAATCGACAGGGTTACGCTTTACCGGATTTTAAAAACTTTTGAGGAGAAAGGTATCATTCACCGGGTTTTAGACAACCACGGGACAGCTAATTATGCCATTTGCTCTAATTCCTGTACCGAACATAACCACCATGATGAACATGTACACTTCAATTGCAATAACTGTTTACGCGTTTATTGCCTGGATGATGTGAAGATTCCGGCCCTGAAAATCGAAAAAGGATTCAAAATTGATGATATGAACCTCGTTGTTTCGGGAATTTGCAAAGAATGTAACAAGGCTAATTAATTAGTCCTTAAATGGTTATTCAACCAAATAAAAATTGATTGAAAATTCTTTAAAATATATTTTCGCTTTATAGATAGAACTTCTATATTTGCAACTCGTTAAAAAAATGAGCCTCGGTAGCTCAGCTGGATAGAGCGTCGGTTTTCTAAACCGAGGGTCAGGGGTTCGAGTCCCTTCCGGGGTACGTTTAAAGGTCTTTAGTTTAATCTAAAGGCCTTTTTTTATTTCCCATCTATGCTGTTTTATTTCGCATTTGGCGCGCAACTGGCGCGCTAGTTTAAAATTGTTTAATTAAATCAAAGTTATTTCGTTTGGTTTTCATTTCCAAATTATTCAAATCATCTCCTCATCTGCAAAGCTGTAATAGCTTTCTTCACCCAAAACTATTCTGGGTAGCCAGAGACTAACTTATGAACGTATGCCCTGAAAATAGAGCGAGGGTAAGTGCAGTAGAGCTTCACAGAAGCGATGCCGCGTTATATTTATGCAATAAAACACTCAGCTTAGCCATGTTTTTCTAAAAATTCCAACCACTTTTCTAAGATCATCTTAAAATCTCGTAATGGTATGGTTTGTAAAACTCCAGCAAAAACAGATGAAAGTCCTGTTATCTCAACCCTATCATCCGTTAAGCGAGCAGAAAAGACATTATAAGAAAACCAGTCCTTTTCGTAGTGGTTTGGAGCTCCTTCTAATTTCTCAGCGCACCTATCTATAATCTCGGGGAGGAAATCTGCATCTTGAAGATCGTTAAGAAACCAAGCTAATCCTCGGCCTTTAGCATGGGTCCATCCTAGACCATCCACACCGAAATTGATTTCGTGTAATTTTAATAGCTCATTAATATTCATTTATCAATTTCTTCTTGATTAAACGCAACGTTAGTTATTAATTAAGAGTTGCTCCAACCTTAAAGGTATGTAGAAAGATGCAACAATATGTTTAGCAGTATATGGTTATTCTCCAACTAAGTCATAAGCAGACTCAAACTTCTTCAAGTTATCCACAAGAAAGATTACATTGCATGAAAGACCTTGGCCAACCCAATTGCCATGTTTAACATTATAATCCTTTAAATATATAATCAGGTTTTTCGCATCATTATAGAGGAGTTCAAAATCGCTTTTTAAGGTTACCCCTAGTTCAGAATCATGGGCATTGACTATACCAGTAGTTTCTGTTTTGTAGATAAATGTGAATGTCAATGAATTATGTAATGAGACTATAGGGCTTGCCACTTGTCTTTTAAAGTACTCCAAAGTCATATTTATGCTAATTGATTATGTGTCCGTAAGATAAGGATTTTAGCAACGCGCACCACTTGCGAACTGAGAAAATGTGTGAGAATTAGTAGCTGTGAAACAGCGAGATTCGATCTATGTTTTTAACAAATAAAGGAAATCATCAAGCAAACCTAAGCTTAGATGATTTGAATATAAATAAGGCAACTACTGCTTGTAATTGCGGAAAATGCATTTTTTTAATGTGCAATATACCCATATTGAAGGTTAGAATGTTACATGCTCGCCCGGTCGTTTTCTAATGCCTAAAATTATTCAGAATAAACTATGGTGCCACCGATTGATTTTGCAAACTGCTCCATCTTCTCGTAAATATTTTTCATCAGTAAGGTTTTTTTATAAACCGCACTTTCATAATTATCCGTGTCTTGCGGTGTATTCACTATTCGGAGTTGTTCGGTTTTCTTTATCCTGCCTACAATTGTAATGCTCCCTTTTCTATTTAAAACATAAAGAGACATTAAACGAACAGATCCTTCTCCATATATTTTGCTTCCGCCAGTATAAAGCTGATAAAATTCTTTATCGCTTTTATCAATCATATAATTTTGATCCAGCAGTTTCTCCGCGGTGAGCGTGTAGTTATCAGCTGCGCTATTATTATTCTGTATAATTATTTTAGTTGCTCCGACAAACGGAGTCGCTTCCTGTTTTTGCGCGAAAACTGCAATTGGCAATAATGCGAGAATTGTTAAAATAGATTTTTTCATAATTATAGTAACCCTAAAAGGGCGTTCTTGGTTATGTTTCACACCACAATTAAATTCTTTAAACATACCGAAATTTATGTCACCAGATAGCCTAAACTATTTCAACCCTTCTTCTTCGCTTTAATGAAATTTGCATCACCATGATCAACAATAAGTAAGTAATCGAACAGCCCAAATATGAAAAATTCTTTTTTCTGTTAATAGTGATTCATCAATAATAATCACTTTTGGGTAAACAAAAAAAACCGCCTGGAATAATTTCCTTGCGGTTCTTAACTTAATTCATTTGTGTTTGAAATTACATTTTTGCAGCAGCAGCTTTTTTAGCTTTGTGGTGATGTTTTTTAGATGCTTTTTTAATTGTTGTTTTTTCTGTTTTTGCTTTTACTGGTTCTTTAGTTTGTGCACTTACTGCGTTTACTGCAAAAGTAGCTACCAGGGCGATCATTAATACTTTAATTGCTTTCATGTTGATATTTATTTAGTGGTTAATAAACCTTGTGATTTGTTTAATAAATCTCGAAATATCAAATGAAGAATTAATGAAGTTATGAATGTGAGTTTGAAAATATAATTAGATATTTTTAACCTTAATAAATAAGGGTTTCAGCTGCATTTACTTATTAAAATACTATTTACTTTTCTTTTTAAATGATCTCCTTTGTAAACTTTGGCAAAAGTAGTAAACTGATCACCTATCATTCACGATGCGCTATTAAACTAATAAATCCTGCGCGAGATGAAATTGATCAATTAATGGTTTAATCTATAGGTATAAATTGATTAAACTTCGCTACAGTGGGTATCGGTGCATCTGCAGGATAAGTGGTATAATTTACACTAAGCACATGATTGTCAATATTAAACTTCCCGTTTTCAAATAAAACATAATTTATTGGGGTATTTGTAATGATTTTACCGGTAGACGATTTCTCGAGATTACTACTGATATTAACAATTAATCGGTCTCCTGATATGGAATATTGTCCTATTACTTCATTACTCCAGTATTGATTACTCTGATCCCTAATTTGCATGGAGAACTTACCTCCTAAGCTGAATGATAATCTTCTACTGTATGCTTTTTGAGGAACCTCTTCCCATCCACCAGTTAGCACATCAGGTGATCCCGCAGATGTTTTGTCTTTTTTGCAGGAAATTGTAACAAAGGAAAGTAACATCAATAACCCACTGATTAAGAATAGTTTATTTTTCATATCTATTGTAATTTATATGAATAAACGGATCTACTACCCAAAACGCTACAGGAGATAATTAAAGAATTCAATATAAGTTTAAGACTGGAAAACTTGGTGTATACCTGAATTATCAAGTTGAAATACTTTTACCAGGAATTAATCAAAAGTGGATTATTGTGAAGTTCTAAAAACTTACGTTCTCATTAAGCATCCTCACCATTCCAAACATCATCATCTGCATGTTTAATCTCATCATGACTTGAAACTGTGGATTTGAATTCTTCATGGTGATAATTGCGTTCAGGATTTTCGGGTAACAGGTCATTATGATTTGGGGCCGCTTTCCTTAAGTGTTCCGGCTTTTTTACCTCAGGCAAATCATCATGAATTACTGAAGGCGTTAAAATCTTTTTTTCGGGATGCAGGTTCTTTTCCATAATGATTTCAAAAGGGGCAAATTTCAAGCCACAACAAAGATGAGTTTAATATCTTGTTAAAAGTGCATAAACCGCAAGTAATGTCAAAATATCATTTCGGAAAGTTTGTGATTTGGCTAACGTATCTACACTATTTTCTCCTCAGATATAAAGGAATCAACTTACGAAGTTTAGTTGGCCTGTGCGGAGAAAAATTTCGTCAGTTTAAAACCAGGAATCTTTTTTTTACAATTAGAGGTGATCGTGAGCTAAGAGGCAATCTCGTTTTTCTTAAAAGATATAACGATATCTTTATTTTCCCGCAGATTTAAGAAGAAAAAATTCGCAGATATAAGGAATCAACTTATGAAGTTTAGTTGGCCTGTACGGAGGAAAACTTCGTCAGTTTAAAACCAGGAATCTTTTTTTACAATTAGAGGTGATCGTGAGCTAAGAAGCAATCTCGTTTTCTTAAAAAGATATAACGATATCTTTAGTTTCCCGCAGATTTAAGGAGAAAAAATTCGCAGATTTAAAATGAAAAGTATGAACGCCTAAATCTGCGAAATCCCTGAAATAAGCGGGATATTTATTGAAGAGGTTTTAACTTATCGTTAGTTAGAATTGTCGAAAGATTTTTCAAAAAGCTTTGAGATCTTTCGACAAACTTAGAAGTAAATTATATGTGATAAACCCTCTTCTCCAATCAATCTAGTAGTTACCTGTTACGCCAACTTCCAATCCACGCAATTCTGCCAGGCCCCGTAATCTGCCAATAGCAGAGTAGCCTGGGTTACTTTGTTTGGCCAAATCATCCAACATCTGGTGCCCATGATCCGGGCGAAACGGAATTGGCTGTTCACGCAAAGCATTTTCTTCTGAAATGGCTTTCATAATTTCATACATATTTACATCGCCACCCAGGTGATCGGCTTCATAAAAGCTTCCATCCTCGTCTTTCGTAACGTTCCGCAGATGGGCGAAATAAACGCGTTCCTTTACGGCATCAAAAATCTCCAATGCATCGTTTTTCATTCCTGCGCCCAAAGATCCGGTACAGAAACAAACGCCATTAAAAGCCTGATTAACTTCGCTGATGATGTACTCAAAATCTTCCAGTGTGCTGGCGATCCTCGGTAAGCCCAAAATCGGATATGGTGGATCATCGGGATGGATGGTCATTTTGATGCCTTCTTCCGTACAAACATCTGCTATGGAATTAAGAAAATATTTCAAGTTCTCTTTCAAACCCTGTGTTCCAATCGCTGCATATTCGTTAATACTTGTCCTCAAGGTTTCCAGCTCAATTTCTTTTTCATTCGGAATTCCCATTAAAACATTTATCCGAAGATCAGTCAGTTCCTGCTCATTCAGATTTGCGTATTTTTCCTGGGCACGTTTTAAAATAGATGCTGAATAATCCTGATCGGCGTTTACCCGCTTCAAAATATAAAGATCAAAAATGGCAAGGTCAATCCAGTTGAAATAAAGAGCTTTCGAACCATCTGTCATTTCTAAATCCAGCTGTGTACGTGTCCAGTCTAAAACTGGCATAAAATTATAACAGACCGTTTTTATCCCACATTGTGCCAGGTTGCGAAGAGATTCCTTATAGTTTTCCAGATACTGATCGGCATCTGCTCTGCGGGTTTTAATTGCCTCATGAACAGGCACGCTTTCTACTACAGACCAGGTTAAGCCAGCAGTTTCGATAATCGCCTTTCTTTCCTGAATATCTACCAGCGGCCAGACTGCGCCATGTGGAATGTGGTGTAATGCCGTTACAATACCAGTTGCACCAGCCTGCTTTACATCCTGCAAGCTTACGGGATCATTTGGGCCATACCAACGCCAGGTTTGTTCTAATTTTTTATATTTCATATTCTATTTGGTTCGTCTATTTGGCGCAAGCCAGTTCAGGTCTTTTACTATTTTATAGATTAAGAAGATTAATTAAACGCCAGAGAAGGCACAAAATCCACCATCAACAGTAAGGTTTTCGCCATTCACAAACTTAGAAGCATCACTTAACAGGTAAACCAGCGCACCGATTAATTCTTCAGGAGCACCAAAACGCTTGAATGGTGTTTTCACAATAATAGCCTCTCCCCTTGCTGTTAATGAACCGTCTGGATTGGTAAGTAAAGCCCTGTTTTGATTAGTGATGAAAAAGCCTGGAACAATGCCATTGATTCTTACTTTATCCTGATAACGATTAGCTAATTCAACCGACATCCACTTGGTATAACTGTCTACAGCTGACTTTGCCATTGAATAACCCAATACACGGGTAATGGCTTGTGTTGCAGAAACTGATGAAATATTCACAATACTGCCGCCATTTTTGGCAATTTCTTTTCCGAAAATTTGAGTCGGGATGATTGTTCCAAATAAGTTTAAATCGAAAACCTGTTTTAGCGCAGAAACGTTCAGGTCAAAAATATCGCTTCCAGGTTGGATCACTGCTTCTGCAACATTACCTCCGGCTGCATTAACTAAAGCGTCTACTCTGCCGAAAGTTTCAAGAGTCTGATTTTTTGCGGCTAATAAAGCTGCTTCATCCAATACATCAGCAATGATGTAAATGGCTTTGCCTCCTGCCTCTATTACTTCTTGCGTACGAAGTTTAGCTACTTCCTCATTTCTACCAATCACAACAATTGTTGCCTCCGCGGCCGTAAGTCCTTGTAGAAAGGCTTCTCCCAACACGCCAGTGGCACCAGTAACTACAACAACTTTATCTTTTAAGGTAAACAGATTTTCGATTTTTTTTATCATTACTTAGATTTTTATTTGGTTTATTCCACTACTAGAGTGGTGATAGAATGTGGCAAACTGGTAGTGGTTGCGGCATGTTGTTTAATCCACAAACTATATTTTAATTTCTCGTCAGATTGGTTCATTACCACCACGACTAATTTTCCATCGGTATTTAAGAAAGCAGTACTTTGCAGTTTATCCCTGCTTGATGCTGCGCCAACCCTTTTAGCACCCGGGCGAATAAATTTCGAGAAATGGCCCATGTAATAGTAGGCATTGGTATAAATCAGTTTATCTTTTTTCGTATCTGCATGTACGGGTGCGAAGCAGAAATTTCCAACATGGTTTGGTCCACCTTTTTCATCTAAAAGGATGTTCCAATCTGTCCATGCTGCAGTTCCGGCATTAAAATCATTGATCATAGAATAAGCATAACGCTCACCTAAAGTCCAGTCATCTAATTTATTTACATCGTATTTTTCCTGGCATCCTTCTGTAAAAATTAAGGCTTTATCCGGGTAAGCTTCATGTGTTTGACGGAGATTTCCGAATTGCATGCCACTGCCCGTCCATGTTTCATACCAGTGGAAACCAATTCCCCACACGTATTTTGCAGCATCTTTATCATTTAAAATGGTGCTTGCTCTCTGGAAAATCTGATCACGGTTATGATCCCATGCAATTAATTTCTTTGATGCTAAACCTGATTTCTGCAAAGTTGGACCTAAGAAATTTTTGATAAAATCGCTCTCTTCTTCTGCAGTGTAAATGCAAGATTCCCAGATTTGTTTTGCCATTGGCTCATTCTGAACGGATAAACCCCAAATTGGGATACCCATCTGCTCGTATGTTTTAATAAACTTCACATAATGATTGGCCCAACTCTGGCGATACGCTGGCAATAAATGGCCTCCCATGATTAAACTGTTATTGTCTTTCATCCACGCTGGTGGCGACCATGGACTTACAAATAAAGTTAATTTACCCCCTGCTGCTGCTGTTGCCTGCTTAATTAATGGGATTTTAAATTGCTCATCGTGTGCCACACTAAATGTTTTTAAATCTTTATCATTCTCCTGCACGTAGCTGTAACTGCCGCTAGAAAAATCACAACTGGCAATATTAGTACGGGCTAAAGAATAGCCAATTCCCTTGTCTTTGCTATAGTAAGCTTCCAGTAATTCCTGCTGATTTTTCTTTGATAGCTTCGCGAAAGTCTCTGCTGATGCATCCGTTAAGGCACCACCAATTCCAACCAATGTTTGAAATTTTAGCGAAGGATCTACAAAAATACAAGGCTCTTTTTCAAATGGTTGCCTGTTCTCAACAAAATTTAAGGTTTCCGTTTTGCTGATGCGAAAATCAGACTTTTCGGCAGTGGTGTATACCGTTACTTTTTTAGTTTCTACCTGATAGTTTTGGACTGCTGCTTTAGCCGGTTTCTTTTTTTGAGCCGATACACTAAAAGCCGTTGCCAAAATCAATAAGATGCTCAAATTTTGTTTCATTATTATTATCATTTACGTTTAAACGCCTGTATAAGGCGATCTTCTTTTTATTAGGTGTCCAATTTCCGAATAAATCAATCAATTAGTTCCATATATAAATCATTCTTACGTATCTTTTTCATTGCCAGGAAAGCTGATGATTGCTAACTTTTTATTCCTCAGCGAGATAAATCTGTGGGCACAAAAATACTTTGCTAAACCATCAGGCTTTATTTATATTTTGTTTGCATCTGATCATAAAAATCCTTCACTACAAAAAAGGCTTTCTTTTTCTTTCCCGTTTCGCTGATTAATCCCTTGCGGTTCCAGAAATTCTGGTAAACTGGGTGTTGCCTTCTTGGCGACCTGAAATCTGCTAAAATCCATGGCGTAACACCGCGTAAAGCACTAATTTTGCTCAACATGGTAAACTGATTTTTATAAAGCGATTCCTGGTACTCCTCACTCCATCTGGTATTCTCATCACCGTGGAAGCCACCTAGAGCATCGCCACCAAATTCGCTGATCACCACTGGTTTATTATATTTAATGTCGAAACTATATTTAGCAAGTTCTGCCGGAGAGCCGCCCCAATACCAACCTGCGTACTCATTAAAGCTTACTAAATCAATCACTTCGCCCAACGGATCATTTAAAATCATTGTATTTCCATCTCGGTGTACTTCAAGTGCGGCAGCTACTAAACGGGAATCATCTAAAGTACGTGCAGTTTCGGCCAGGTTCTTCATAAAACTTAAACGGGCATCGCTCAATGGGGTTTCATTTCCAATAGACCAGATTACCACGCTTGCCCGGTTTTTGTCACGAACAATTAAATCAGTTAACTGCTGTTTTGCATTGGCATAAGTAGATGGATTAGTCCAGCTAATGGTCCAGTAAACCGGAACTTCGGCCCAAACCATGAGGCCCATTTCGTCTGCTAAACGAATCATCTCTTCATTGTGCGGGTAATGTGCGAGGCGAACATAGTTGCAATTCATATCTTTAGCCCACTGTAACATCATGCGCATATCGCCTTCTGAGCGCAAACGACCAGCCAAAAGTGGATTCTCATCATGAATAGAAACACCACGCAAAAAGGTGTTCTTGCCATTCAACAAGATGCTATCGCCCTTCACCTGAATGGTTCTGAAACCAATTTTATCATTAATATCTTCTTTATCACTTTTAATGTTTATGCCATATAATTTTGGGCTTTCCGGCGACCATAAAGACAAATTATTCCAGGTAAATTCATCACTAATCTTTCCTTCTGCATCCGTTTTATATTTCTTTTCTAGCTTAAGTTCCGGAATGGATAAGGTAATGTCTTGTCCCGCACTTGCATCAGCCAGTTTCATCGAAAAGCTTAGCAAATTATTGTTTCCCTTAACCAACTGAAGTTTGTAATCACTAATAAAATGATCTGGAAATTCAGCGAGGTAAACATCGCGGGTGATCCCGCCATAATTCCACCAATCGGTATTTACGGTAGGAATTTCATCTTGTTTCCGGGTATTGTCTACCTTTAAAATTAAAGTGTTCTCCCCCACTTTAAGTCTGCTGGTTACCTCGAACTGAAAAGGTGTAAACCCACCTTTATGGGTGCCCAGCTTTTTACCATTCAAATAAACATTGGCTTCGTAATTTACTGCTGCGAAGTACAAGTAGTACTTTTTGCCTTTTTCGGGTTTTGCATCAAACTTCCGGCGCAGCCAGACATTCCCCTCATAAAGTGAGAGTTGCTCTGATTGTGAATTCCAATCTCCGGGAACATTCATTTGCGGCGAAAGATCAAAATTATATTCAATCAGTTCTGTTTTATCTTTTTGCACCCGATCATCGAAATATCCACCAGTACCGCTTTTTGATTGATCGAAAGGCTCATGGCGATAATCATAATAACCATTTTCGTAAGGATCGACGATATAATTCCATTTTCCATTCAGGCTCTGAATTTTTCTGGCCTGGATATTCTGGATCGCATTAACCTGAGCATGGGTAATGGAAGTAAAGAGCGAAAAGCAGATAAAAAGTAAGGTATAACTTGATCTAAGCATAACTGGTATTTTGATATGTTAATTAATTGACTGTTTCAAAACTAACAATTAATTAACGGACGGTGTTTCTGAAAACGATCTAAATCAATACTTTTTATCTCTCTGGCACATAAACTCATATTTACAGGCGTTTTGGTTAGCATATCCGCTAACGAAATTATAAAAGTGTTGCCCAAAATTAGTGCTGAGGGCAAAAGAAAACCTGATAATTGGATTGCGGCATCATTTCAAACGTTTGAAATAATAGTGAATTTTGCTTAACTATGCCTAGAGATTGGAAAAGATGATTCGCAACACACCGGTAACACTTAAATTCCTGGCTGAAAAATTAAAAATGTCGG
Organism: Pedobacter sp. N23S346; assembly: GCF_048515415.1. Taxonomy (NCBI): domain Bacteria; kingdom Pseudomonadati; phylum Bacteroidota; class Sphingobacteriia; order Sphingobacteriales; family Sphingobacteriaceae; genus Pedobacter; species Pedobacter sp. N23S346. The sequence continues at coordinate 445,323 of NZ_JBLYEE010000002.1, read as the reverse complement.
TATCTACCGTGTCTAAAGCACTTAATGATTACCCAACCATTAATGAGTACACTAAGAAACGTGTTCAGGAGATGGCGAAAGATTTACATTTTACGCCCAATAAATCTGCCATCAATTTAAAGGAACGGAAATCGCGGATTATCGGTATTATTCTTCCGAACCTGCTGGATCATTTTTTTACCCGCAGTATTTATGGTGTGGAGCAATTTGCTACGGCGAATGGTTATAATGTAATCATCAGGCAAACTCATGATGAGTTGGAGAAAGAGATTCAAGCTGCTAACATGTTGCTGAAAAGCCGGGTTGACGGCCTGATCATCGCCATTTCAAAAAACACACAGGATTTTACTCACCTGGATCAATTTGAAAATATAGGAACACCGGTAGTTTATTATGCCAGGAACCCGAGTTTTAATTTAAATTGCCATAAGGTTTTAGGAAATACTTTCCAGGGGAGCTACGAGGCGACAAAGTTTTTAATCAAAAGGAATCATCAAAAAATAGCTTACCTCGGCGGACCGAAGATGATCAACTTCACCCATGATCGTTTCAATGGATATATCAACGCCCTGAAAGATTACCAGATTCCTTTTGCAGCTGATTTGGTGGCTTATACTGATTTTGATAAAGAAAGTACCATCACTGCCATTCAGAAATTGTTTTCAAATTCAGAGAACATGCCAACTGCTTTGGTTGCTTTTAAAGAACCTATTTTGTTTGATGCAATTAAATACCTGAGGTCTGTCAGCCATCCAAATTTTTCTGAGTTGGAGTGTATAGGTTTTGGCAACAATGCTTTCATCACTTATCTTGATGCTCCGCCTATTGCATCTGTTGAAGAAAATCCTGAAGCTGTGGGTGAAAATGCAATTAAATTGCTCTTGCAGTTGATTGATCAGGAGGTTGAGCTTTTGAATTACCAGAAAATTATGGTTGATTGTAAACTTGTTATTCATTAGGTTTTCATCACCTGATTTCGATAATTATCTTTTGCGTGTACACCTCCTCGTTCTGCAATCAATTCAGATGAAAGCTATCGTGTGGACACAATTAATTTATAAAGATCTTTTATCCGCTCTTTGCCGCGGGGGCATGGTACTTTGGAGCGCCAAAGTACCCAAAGCGCTATGTCAATCCAGCTATGGGCCTTTTACACCACCCCACGCACATCAAAAAAACAACGGCACTTCGTTTTGTGTTCAATTCTTTTTAAGATTCGAATCTGCATTTGTGAACACAAAACCACTGCGTTTAAGGTTTGTTAGTGCTATTTATGCTATTGTGCAACTGTTTTTTTGATTTCCCTGGCCCTTGGGATTGACATCGTTCTTCGGTAAGACCCGTGCTTTATTAAAGTTGGTTAGCATGATGCATAAAATCCATGCCCAGAAGAACTATCCAAACGGTAGATCATAGGAGTGTAATTGCGACCGCTATAACTACTTAGAAAGGCCAAACCACTGTTTCTTCGTTCTGCTCTTAGACCGGCATGGTGAATTTTTCGGGATTGCACTGACCAAGCCTGCCTACTGACTTCAATAGAAAAATGGCACAGCCCTCATGAATGCAAATAAATTATAAAAACTAAATGAATAATTGCGAGCCGGCACTTTTGTATTTTCACATGTGTTTATTGTTTTTGGTGTTCAAGCTAGCGACGCTGGTCTTTTGGTGTCAAAAGAAAAAAGGCCTGTCCGGCTAGGACTAGATGAATCTCTTCGAATAAAAATAATGCAAATCAATGCTGCCTTGTAACCAACCCGTTTTTCAGCCTCTCTTTCAACGCATTATCTTTAGATTTATAACTTCACTTTACCCCATAAACGATAATTTATCTTTCGCATGACTGCGGTTTTTCTCATGGTAAACAAAGGCACCTACAATAAGTAAACCCGCAACGCCTTCAAACGCTACAACGATCTGCGTACCGAACTGATGCGCAAAATAACCCATCAATAAACTTCCGACTGGTAAAACACCCTGGTAAGCCATAATGTAATAACTTAAAGTTCTACCCCGCATTAAATCATCAGCATGTGTTTGTAAATAGGTGTTGATGGATGAAGTTTGTGCCATTAAACCTAATGCTGCTAAACCTGTACAAATCAACGCTGTGATCAATGTTGGCGAAATCGCAAGTGCCATTACTGCAACAGCCAATAATACTCCGGAAACGACTACGATTTTTTGAAGATTCTGTCCTGCTTTTCTGCTGGCCATATAAATGGCACCAAAGAATGCACCGAAACCTGCAGCACTTTCAAACCAACTAAAAGTTGTGGCATCACCGTTAAAAATATCTTTAGCAAATACGGGAAGTAAGGTGGTAAAAGGAATTACTAATAAGCTGGATGCAGCCATCATCAAAATCATGGAAGATAAATCGGGTGATGTGGTCAGGTAATCATAACCCTTTTTTAAGTCAATCCAAATATTTTCCTTCGGTTTCTCCTGAGCGGTAAACTTCAATTTCATCATCATCATGCAAACCAATACCCCGATAAAACTTATGAAATTAACAAGGAAGCAGATGTCTTCACCTAATGTGCTTAATATTACGCCAGCCAAAGCAGGACCAATCAACCTGGTGACGTTAAACATCGAAGAATTAAGGGCAATTGCGTTTGGCAAATCTTCCTTATCGTCAATTAGATTTACCATTAAAGATTGACGTGCAGTTACATCAAATGCGTTAACTAATCCCTGTATGAGGGATAGTGCCGCGATCCAGAACATATCGTATACTTTAAACCAGATCATTACCGCTAATGCACCCGCCTGTAACATTAATAAAACTTGCGTAATCACGAGAATCTTATATTTATTGTGCCGGTCTACATAACTTCCGGCAAAGGGCGCCAAAATCAATGAGGGGATTAAACTTAGAAAAGTCATCAGTCCGAGTAGAAATGCCGATTCTGTTAACCGGTAAACCAACCAGCTTACGGCTACGCGTTGCATCCATGTTCCAATAAGCGAAATTGCTTGCCCTGTGAAGAATAATCTATAGTTGTAGTGTTTTAGTGAACGAAAAATACTCATATTTAAAATTAGTAAAGTAACTTTACAAAATTAGAAAAATTATAGCATATTCAAAACCAGCTAAGGTTTATTTTTATCACCTCAGAATCATAAAACAAGACCTAAACCCTGTAAGAGTATTTACCCATTTAAATAATTATCTTTGTATTCGTAAAGTTCATTTACCAGTTATGGCGAAACAAACACAGGATATTGCAGCGAAGTTAAGAAGCACCGTAACCCGCCTTACGAGGCAATTGCGCAAACAAAATGTTAGTTCAGAATTTAGCAATGCTGAATTACTGACAATGTCGCTGTTAGAACAGCATGGAAAACTACTTTCCACCGAACTGGCAGAGATGGAGAGGGTATCAAAACAAGCCATCTCTCAGATCATCAATCGCCTGTTCGAAGCCAATTGCGTGGAAAGATTTCCTGATGAAGGCGACAAGCGTAAAATATACATCAGCTTGACTAAACTTGGCGAAAAATATATCATCGCCAGCCGGAAGATAAAAGAAGAATGGTTAGTACAAACCATGGAGAAAATATTTTCACAGGAAGAGATTAACCTGATTCAGGCATTCCTTCCCTTACTCACCAGACTGGTGGAATATAACGGATCGAGGGTATAGTTTTACTTTCTCATTATTTAAATAAGCCGTAACTTGCGGTTTCAAATGGCATTATACTTTACCTCTATCAATTCTGGCAGCAATGGAAATTGCTATTACATTGGCAACGAAAACGAAGCGGTTTTGGTTGATGTGGGTCTAACCTGCAAAGAGGTTGAAAAAAGAATGTCGCGATTAGGGCTTTCCATAGAAAAAGTCAAAGCCATTTTTATTTCGCACGAGCATAGTGACCATATTAAAGGCCTGGCTGTGTTAGCAAAGAAATACAAGCTCCCTGTATATATTAGTGTAGCCACTTTAAAGAGCAGCAAACTGCTGCTCGATGAGCAAAATACTTTTGGTTTAAGTCATACGCAGAATATTCAAATCGGGAGCTTGCGCATCACGGCATTTTCCAAATTTCACGATGCAGCAGATCCTTACTCCTTTACTATAGAGTGTAATAAAGTACGGGTGGGTGTTTTCACAGATATTGGTTCGGTGTGCGATCGGCTGATTAGTCAGTTTAAACGTTGCCATGCCGCATTTTTAGAATCCAATTACTGTGCAAATATGCTCGCCAATGGCCAATACCCTTATTTTCTAAAAAGACGGATTACCAGTGGTTATGGTCATTTAAGCAATGCACAAGCCTTAGATTTATTCTTAAATCACCGCCCGGATTACATGACGCATCTTTTATTGAGTCACTTATCAAAAGACAATAATGATCCGATCCTGGTAGAGAAAATGTTTAATAGTGTTGCCGGAGATACGCTGATAAAGATTGCTTCCAGAGATCAGGAAACTGAAGTTTATTATGTATGTAATCAAGATACCGAAACCTATAATTTTGATCCGAGTCTGTATCAGCCAGAGCAACTGAATTTATTTTAAACACTCCGCCCCTACACTAAAGCACTTCATCTTTAGCACTTCATCTTTTTATTAGAAATGTTACCAAAAAACTGTTAGTTATTTTTGAGCTATAATACTTTAGAAATAACCGCACCGGTTGATGCCCTCCTATTACTTGAGTATTTCAGTAATCTGCTGTATTAATTCATTTTATTCACACTAAAAGCATAATATTTCTCCATTCAATTCCATATTTTAAATAATATAGACTTCTATGTGTCTCAAGCGATTTCAGTTTCGATCAATCACCCAAATCTTCCCCTTTAAAACAAAAAGAAACAACTAGTAAGTGTATTTTTTACAATAAGCTTTTTATTGTCTTATTTAATGATACATATTTGTATGTTTAATAATTCATTCGAAATCAAAAGAAAAGTATATATTTCATTGCTAAATAATAACAAATAATCTATTTTAATGTAGATGATATTATACGTGTGTAATGATTTATCATTCATGATTTTAGTCTAATAATTTTTTCTAAAATTCTATTAACATGCTTCAAATGCATTTAATTAATGATTAGATAACAAAAACATAACTTAAACACTTCATTAAGTTTTATCGCCATAAACTATATTTGTATAATAATTTAGTTAAAAAAGTATTTTTTATTGTCTTTTAATATTTTATTTATACATTTATATTGTATTTTTAGTAAGCTATTCACTTTATTCATTATCTACGAATAGCAATTGATTGCCATATAAGATTAATACATTAGTTGTATTAATAATACACACAAATAGATAGCTTAACTACTATTTAAATGTGTGAAATGAACCAGCAAACCATCTTTTTCATCACTCAATATTGGTTACATCCAGCTTGAGTGATTATTGAACTAAAGACCTTCATACCATGAACAAACACCTTCTACTTGGGATCACACCCTTCGAAATCCCGGATGCAAGACTAGTATCTAGTTTAGCAAAAACCTCTTGCTTCCCTATTCTTTGTCTTGGTCATGACCAAGACAAAGCTGAGCAGGCATTAAAAAGCCTGAGCGAACAAGCGGCAATTGATTATGGCGTTTGTTTTAACACTGATGAATGGCAAAATCTTAATTTACCTGATCAGGTGAGTTTAATTATTGCACCTTTTGGCTTCGAGTTTAAAAATAAACCTTCCGTAAAAGTAATCTACCAGGTCTTTGATCTTGAATCTGCAATAAAAGCGAAGACAGCAGGTGCAGACGGTATTATTGTAAAAGGAAATGAAGGTGCGGGAAGAGTAGCATATGAATCATCATTTGTACTGTTTCAGCGAATTATTAAAGAAGTTACAGATCTGCCCGTATGGGTTCAAGGGGGCGTTGGCCTTCATACTGCTGCATCATTAGTTGCTCAGGGTGCAGCAGGGGTAATTTTAGATAGTCAGTTTGCGCTTTTCCCAGAATGTTCCGCTCCTGCAGAATTAAAATCAATCTGTGGTAAACTAAGCGGAACGGAAACTAAATTAATCGACAATCATCGAGTGTTGGTTCGTCCAAATTCCCCACAATTAGCTGAAAACGATCAGAATTACCAAAATCTTAAAACTTATTTCGGTGGCTACGATTTGAATGCAAACTACCTGCCGATGGGCCAGGACATTAGTTTATCTATAGATTTATTTGAAAAATACAAAAAGCTGGAAAAACTCATATTTGGTTTCAAAGCATCCATTTTTGGTCATTTAAAACAAGCAAAATCTTTAAACGCCATTAGTGCAAATAATGCACTGGCCAGAGATCTGAACATCAAATATCCAATTGCCCAGGGCCCGATGACAAGGGTAAGTGATGTACCGCTTTTTGCCGATGCGGTTTCAGAAGCTGGTGCTTTATCATTTGTGGCACTTTCACTCCTTAAAGGCAATACAGCTAAACACCTCATCGATCAAACCAAAGAATTAGCAGGAAGTAAAACCTGGGGAGTTGGTATTTTAGGCTTCGCCCCGCAGGAGCTTCGCGATGAACAGCAGGAATACATTTTAGCGGCCAAACCATCGGTACTATTAATTGCTGGGGGAAGACCTTCGCAGGCTAAACCCTTTGAAAAAGCAGGGATCAAGACATTCTTACATGTTCCATCTGCTGCCTTATTGGATATGTTTTTAAAAGAAGGGGCAAAAAGATTCGTATTCGAAGGTAGAGAATGTGGTGGTCACGTTGGTCCGTTATCCAGCATGGTGCTTTGGGAGAAACAAATCGAACGTCTTTTAAAAGAAGAAAAGCCTGAAGAAATCAGTGTTTTCTTTGCTGGTGGTATTCACGATGCATTTTCAACCGCATTTATCTCCATTATGACTGCTCCGCTTGCAGCCAAAGGAATGAAAATTGGCGTGCTTATGGGTACAGCCTATTTATATACCAAAGAGGCGGTGAGCACAGGTGCTATTCTTAATAAGTTTCAGGAAGAAGCCATGCAGGCTCAGGAAACGATTCTGCTTGAAACCGCCCCAGGACATGAAACCAGGTGTTTAAATTCCGCTTTCGCGAATTATTTTAATGAAGAAAAACTCAAATTACAGGCACAGGGAATTGATAAAAAGTTGATCTGGGAAAAACTGGAAAGCCTGAACGTTGGCAGATTAAGAATAGCGGCTAAAGGAATCGAAAGACAAGGTGATCAGCTGATTGAAATGAGTGAAACAGAACAGACTGAGCTCGGTATGTACATGATTGGTCAAATTGCACCAATGCATAAGGAAGTTATTTCCTTGATAGATTTACATGAAGATGTTGCAACTAAAAACTACGATTACATTGATCAGGCGATTCTTTCTGCACCACCAGAAAATAAAGACAAATCATTAGATGTTGCTATTGTGGGAATGGCTTGTATTTTCCCGGGAGCTAAAAACCTTGATGAATACTGGCGCAATATTATTCTTGGAAAAGATTCTGTAACTGAAGTACCTGATGAAAGGTGGAACAAGGAGCTTTATTATAATCCCGAGTCTACCGCCGGAGATATGTCGCACTCCAAATGGGGTGGTTTTATTCCGCGAATAGACTTCGATCCACTGGAATTTGGTATTCCTCCACAATCGCTTGCTGCCATTGAACCTACCCAACTCCTCACCCTTTTGGTTGCAAAACAGGCCATGCAACATGCTGGTTATGGTGATCAGGGTGTTGATAAAGAAAATGTTTCTGTAATTATCGGTGCCGAAGGAGGAAACGACCTGGCCAATAGCTATAGCTTCAGGTGTTTTTATAAACAAGTGTTTGGCGAAATGCCACCTGAAGTTGATGCTGCACTTCCTAAAATGACAGAAGATTCTTTCCCGGGGATTCTGGCTAATGTAATTTCTGGCCGGGTAACGAACAGGTTAAATCTAGGTGGACGAAACTTCACCGTTGATGCCGCCTGTGCTTCATCTCTTGCAGCTATTGATCTGGCTTGCCAGGAACTTTTCCTGGAAAAATCAGACATGGTACTGGCAGGTGGTGCCGATCTTCATAATGGGATCAATGATTATTTAATGTTCTCCAGCACACATGCCTTATCAAAAAAAGGAAGATGTGCCACCTTCGATGCAGAAGCTGATGGAATTGCCCTTGGTGAAGGGATCGCCATGGTGGTGCTGAAAAGACACGAAGACGCACTAAGGGATGGAGACACTATTTATTCGGTAATTAAAGGTGTAGGTGGCTCAAGCGATGGCAAAAGCCTCGGCTTAACCGCTCCCCGCAAAAACGGACAAATTAATGCCCTGGAAAGAGCTTACAGTCAGGCTGGAATTATGCCTTCTGGCGTTGGCTTGATTGAAGCACATGGAACGGGTACGGTTGTAGGCGACAAAACAGAAGTGAGCGCTTTAACAGATATGTTGAATGAAACCGGCGCAACTGCCGGGCAGACACATTTAGGCTCTGTAAAAACGCAAATCGGTCATACGAAATGTGCCGCCGGTATTGCTGGTTTAATTAAGACCGCACTTGCAGTTTACCATGGAATTAAGCCGCCAACCATTAATCTAAAAACACCGAATAGCTTCTATAATGCTAAAACGAGTCCGTTTGCTTTCCATACTGAAGCAGGTTTATGGCTGGAAGAAAAACGTTATGCTGGCGTAAGTGCTTTTGGTTTTGGTGGAACAAATTTTCATGCCGTGCTAGAAAGCAGCAAGAATGTAGAAGACCAATATCCAATCTTGAAATCGTGGCCTTCTGAACTGTTTGTTTTTAGAGGTGATACTTATGAAGAAGCAAAAACATTGCTTACAGATATTAAAACGCTCCTGGAAATAAATGATCAGCTGGCGCTTAAAGATATCGCTTTTAGCTTGGCAACAGTTTCTCAAATGGAAATCCAGCTAAGCATTGTCGCCAATAATGCAGAAGACCTGGTGATGAAAATTGATTTGGTTTTATCAGGTATCGAAAGTAAAGACACCTACAAAACCAATGTAAAAGCAGGCAAGGTGGCTTTTTTGTTCCCAGGTCAGGGCAGTCAGCGGATTAATATGGCCAGAGATCTTTTTGTGGTTTTCCCGGAGATGAGAAAATTGTTGAAGGACTACCCTGCTTACGAAAAAATCCTTTTCCCAAGTACCGTATTTGATCCGGAATCTGCTAAAATTCAAAAAGAAAACATTAAAGATACGCGAATGGCTCAGCCATTACTCGGTATTGTAGATCTGGCGATTGCAAAACTGCTCCAATCATTAGGTATCCAGCCAGATATGGTTGCAGGCCACAGTTATGGCGAATTGCCTGCGCTTTGTTTTGCAGGTGCTTTTGAAGATAATCAACTGGTTAAATTAAGTGCAGAAAGAGCACAATCGATCTTAAATGCCGTAACCGATGGTGATCCGGGAAGTATGCTTGCCGTGAGCGCCAAGCGTGAAGATTTAAACGAATTGTTGTCGGGAATAGATCATGTTTATCCTGTAAACTTCAATGCACCAACCCAATGTGTAATCGCAGGATCGACGCCAGGTATCAAAAATCTATCTGCCAAACTCAAAGAAGCAAAGATTTCTTTCCGCCAGTTGGAGGTAGCCTGCGCCTTTCATAGTCCGGTAGTGGGCAAATCGAAAGAACTTTATCAGGAAGTTTTATCTAAGGTTACCTTCCACAATATTGAGTTGCCTGTTTGGTCAAATACCACTGCAAAAGAGTATCCAAAAACTGCCGACGCTATTAAGGAGCGTTTAACAGATCATTTGGTTCAGCCGGTACTTTTTGTAGAGCAGCTGACCGATATGTACAATGCTGGTGCAAGGGTCTTTATCGAAGTTGGACCGGGCAAAGTGTTAAGCGGACTTGCAAAAGCTTGTATTGGCAAGGATGAAACCATCTTCCACACGGAAGATCAGGGGCAAAATAAATTGAGCAACCTGCTCGGAACGCTTGCCAATTATATTTCCACCGGAAGAACGATCAACCTTGAAAAATTATTTGAAGGAAGGTCTACACAATTTATCCAGATAAATAACCCAATACTTTATAAAAAGAGTCCGGCCATCTGGTATGTAAACGGTCAACATGCTATACCATCAACTGGAAAACTACCTGAAAACGGAGCCGCCCCAATCACCAAACCGATTATCCTTATGAAAGAAACGCAAAGCCAGCACCTTAACCAACAGGTTCCATCATCAGCAAAAGATATGATGATGCAAGAGTACCTGCACAGCATGAAAGCTTTAATTCAGGCACAACGTGATGTGATGCTTTCCTTTTTAGGTCAAAATCCATCGGTACAAATGCCCGCTTATCAGCAACAGCCACAAACCAACTATCAACCCCAACAACCCATCAAAATTGAAAATCAGTTGATTGGCCAGGTAGAACTTTCACCTGTGATGGAAGTGAAATCTGCGATGTTGGTACAGAAAGATATTAAACAAGTATTGCTACAGATTGTGAGCGATAAAACAGGTTATCCGCAGGAAATGCTGGGCATGGAAATGGATTTGGAAGCAGATCTGAGTATCGACTCCATTAAACGGGTAGAAATTATTGGTGCATTGCGTACAGAACTGGGCGGTTTTTCTGAACTAAATCTTCCGGAAGATAAAATAATGGAGCAGCTGGCAGGTTTAAAAACACTGAATAGTTTAGTACACTGGATTACCGACAATACGCAGCAACAAGCTCCTGAAATTCAGGTAGTAATTTCCACAAAAATCGCAGAACCACAAAAACTTTCTGTAGACCAGTTAACAGCTGCCATACTAGATATTGTGAGTGAAAAAACAGGCTATCCTAAAGAAATGCTGGGGATGGATTTAGATCTCGAAGCTGATTTAAGTATAGATTCGATCAAGCGGATGGAGATCATTGCCTCACTTAAAGAAACTGTCGGTTTCGGTACTCAAGGTGATCAAAATGATGATTTAATGGAAAAGTTAGCAGCCATTAAAACACTGAATAGTTTGGTAAACTGGATTGCTGATATCGAAACTGAAAGTACCGAAGTACTGATAGAAGCTAAAAAAATAATAGAAGATAGTATTGATGACCAAACAGTTAAAGAAAAACTTTCGCGTTTGCGTTTCGAACTCACACCTGCCGCCCTCACCATTACAGAAGCTGCGATCTTAAAAGGACAGCGTTTTGCATTAACCAATGATGGCGGCGGACAGGCCCTAAAAATTAAGGCGATGCTCGAAAAACATGGCGCCATTGCAGATGTGGTAAGCTTTGAAGATTCATTAGACAATTATCAGGGCTTAATCATCCTCAACATGTTCGAAGCTCAGAAAAAGGTTGGTATTTTGGATCATTTCTCTACCATTAAAAAACTAAACTTCGAAAAAGTAAAATGGGTATACCTGATTGCAGATACAAAAAGATATTTCAATGCAGAATCAGACATTTCCTTCCTGAGAAATTATCAGGGCTACTCTGGTTTCTTCAAAAGTCTTGATCGGGAATATGAACACACAAAATGTCGCTTTATCAGCCTGGAAACTAAAATGTCGGCAGATGAAATCGCTAATGTAACACTGAATGAAATTCTAAATCCGGATAAACCGTCAGAAATCATCTATAATGATCATAAAAGACACATTATGGAATTGGTACCTACACAACTCACTACAGATACCGGTGAAGATCACATCACATTAGATCAGGATGCCGTTGTAATGGTTTTAGGTGGAGCTCAGGGAATTACAGCAGAACTAATGATTCATTTTGCGAAGGATTATCCATGTAAATATATACTGGTCGGGCGCTCTGCAAATCCTCAGCTAACTGCTCACGAAGAGACAACGAAGTTGGAAACTAAAGATGAAATCAGGCAGTATATCATCAAGCAGGGGCAATTTGCTAAACCGGTTGAAATTGAACAGGAAACCAACCGAATTTATAAGAACAATCAGATTCTCCGCTGCATTTCCATGCTAGAAGATGGTGGTTCTACTGTGGTTTACGAATCACTGGATTTAAGAGATGAAGACGGTTTAACCCGGTTAATCAATCAGGTTTACCAGGAATATGGAAGAATAGATGGTGTGGTTCATGGTGCTGGTTTATTGGAAGATAAGTTATTCAGCAGCAAAACATCGGAGTCTTTTGAACGGGTTTTCGACACCAAAGTAACGCCATTACGTGTATTAGCCGAACAACTCAGACCCGAAACACAGTTTGTGATTCTTTTTTCAAGCATTGCATCAGTTTATGGCAACCGTGGACAAACCGATTACGCAGCTGCTAATAGTGTGATGGATAAATATGCCTGGGCATTGAAACAGAAAATTAAAGGCAAAGTAATGGCTATAAACTGGGGACCGTGGAAAGGTGCCGGAATGGTTTCGCCTACGCTGGAGAAAGAATATCAACGTCGTGGAATTGCCCTTATTCCCCTGCAAGATGGAATGGAAACCTTCCTTAATGAATTAAAATATGGTAATGAAAGTCAGGTGTTAATCATGGCTGGCAATACCTGGACTTAACAGAACTCAGTTAGTATGATGAAGAAAAGCGATGTTGCGATTATTGGGATGTCCTGTATTTTTCCCGGGGCGAAGAATGTGCAAACGTTCTGGGAAAATATACTCAATGGCATTGATTCTACACAAACTGTTCCAGCCGATCGCATTGATCCGGTCCATTTTGATAAGTCTGTTACTAGCGTAGATCGTTTTTACTGTAATAAAGGAGGTTTCATACCTGAATATAGCTTTGATCCTCAACGCTTTGGGATTTTACCCCTGGCTGTGGAAGGTACGGAGCCCGATCATTTGATTACACTCGATCTGGTGCATAGTGCCATGGAAGATGCGGGTATTTTTGAAAGAGATTATAACCTGGATAAAACGGGGATAATCATTGGTAAAGGTAACTATACAGGTCCGGGAGCTACAAGAGCGATCGAAATTGTAAGAACCGGAGAACAGATTTCAAGTTCGCTAAGAGATCTTCTTCCCCAGTTATCCGAAGCAGACCTCGAAAAAGTAAAACATGAATTTCAGTTGAGAAAAGGTCGTTTCAGCGCAGATACTGCGATGGGATTAATTCCCAATTTGGTTGCATCACTGGTGGCTAACCGATTCAATTTGGGTGGCTTAGCTTTTACGCTGGATGCTGCTTGTGCCAGCTCGCTTCTGGCCATCGACCATGCCGTACAAGAACTGAATAGCGGCCGTTGCGATATGGTAGTTGCCGGTGGCGTACACTTAGGACAAAATGCCGCATTCTGGAGTATTTTCTCCCAACTGGGCGCACTGTCTAAACAGGAAAAAATAAAACCTTTTGATCAGCATGCTGATGGATTAATTATTGGTGAAGGTTGTGGATTTGTGGTGTTGAAAAGATTGGAAGATGCCATTCAGGATAAAGATAAAATCTATGCGGTGATTAAAGGAATCGGCGTAAGTAGTGATGGCAGTGGTACAAGTGTGATGAGCCCATCTGTTAAAGGTCAGATTAAGGCCGTTGCACAGGCCTGGGGAAATTCAGCACTCGAACCCAAAAATATCGGCTATCTGGAAGCGCACGGAACTGGAACGCCGCTTGGTGATAAAACCGAGATTGAAACATTAAAACAATTTTTTGGTCAGGATGAAAGTTTGCCAAAAGCAGGAATTGGCTCTGTAAAATCTAACATTGGCCACGCCATGCCAGCTGCAGGAATTGCCGGATTAATTAAAACTACCTTGGCCTTATATCATGGTGTAATCCCTCCTACCTTGCATTGTGATGAACCATTGGCACAGCTGAAAGAAACCAGGTTTTCAGCCGTCCAAAAGACAATCAATTGGGAACAGTCTGGCCTGCCGAAACTGGCTGCGGTAAATGCGTTTGGCTTTGGCGGTATTAATGCGCATGTTGTTCTCGAAGCATTTGATCAACCCAAAAAAGATGAAGTTGTTGTACTCTCCCGCCATACGCATCAGGAATTAGTTGCAGCGCTCGAAAACGAGGATTATAGTCCTGGAGCAGGAAACTTTCGGATTGCGATATTTAATCCTACAACCGACAGAATCAAAAAAGCGATTAAAATTGTCGCGAAGAATATCCCCTGGAAAAACAAACAAGACATTTGGTACAGCAATAATCCATTGCTTGATGGAGCTGGAAAAATAGCTTTTGTTTTCCCGGGCTTAGATGGTTTATCTGGCGGAGAAGTAAACACTGTGGCTGATTATTTCAATATTAAGATCGGTCAGCAGGAAACTAAAGATGGCTTGTTAAGTGACGCGCTTCAAACGTTAAATAAAAGCAGTGTTTTGGATCAGGCATTGAAAACCTTGGGGATTAAATCAGATATGAATGCTGGCCATAGTTTAGGTGAATGGCTTGCAGCAAGATCTTCAGAACTTGCCGAAGAAAGTTCAGTGATGAATTTACTTAAAATATTAACTCCAGAAACTTTCGAGCTTAAAGAATCCCGTTTCATTGCCATTGGCTGCGGTATAGAAGCGCTTGGTACTGTTATAGAAAGTATTCCCGAATTGTATGTTTCAAATGATAACTGCCCGCAACAGGTCATTCTTTGTGGAAGCAAAAATGCATTGGAAGAACTGGTTCCGGTTTTAAAAGAAAAACAGATTTTTCATCAGATTTTACCTTTTCAATCGGGATTTCATTCTCCTTTTGTAGCAGATAAATTAGAGTTGATTTTATCGGGCATGCAGGATATGCAGTTCAGAAAAACAACCACGCCACTATGGTCGGCCACTACGTTGGAAACTTACCCGGAAGGTTTTGACGCCATCCGCCAGTTAAGTGCAGAGCATCTGATTAAACCAGTTCGCTTCCGCGAGTTGACGGAAAAACTGTATCAGGAAGGTGCAAGAGTATTTATCCAGGTAGGTTCTGGTGGTTTAACTGGCTTTATAGATGATACCCTGAAAGGCAAAGAGATCAGCACCATTAGCGCAAATGTTCCCATCCGGTCGGGTATCACACAATTGCAAAGGGTGATAGCGGCCTTATTTGTAGAAGGAAAAGAAGTTGGACTGGATTTTCTGGGTCATATAAAATCCAGTCCTGTAGAAATAAATAAGGGAATTAAACTTGTGCTTGGTTCCCCGATTATCCATAATCTCCAAACGCTTAAAGGGTTAAGTATTCAGAATCAGCCGAAAGCAAAACCTGTATTTGCAGATACCCTTCATCCTGTTTTAAACGCATTTAATGAGAATGTGCTGGAGATGATCAATATGCAGGAGGAAATGATCGAACATTTTGGAAAGATCAATTTCGATCCGCAAAACAATACTAATTTTCTACCTCAGCAAGATTTAAAACAGGAACGGAAGCCTTTCACTGAAACACTTGATGTGAGTTTAGATAACTGCCCGTATCTGATTGATCATTCGCTGCTGCGGCAGCCAAAAGGATGGCCAACGGTAGAAGATATGGATCCGGTAATCCCTATGACGATGATCTTTGAAGTTTTCGCTGAAATTGCCAATGCGCAATCTCCTTCAGAAAAGGTTCACAAAATCATGAATATGCGCGTTTTCCAATGGATGAATGTGGTAAAACCGTTTCAGGAAACCGTTATTGGAGAATGGAAAGATGAGGAAACTGTTTACCTCAACCTGGATCGCTTTGCGAATGCCGAAGTAAGGCTTTCTCAACATTTTAATGCGGCACCAAACCGTGATTTCAATATTGGCGAAAAGTTAAATATTGACCGGACAACTGAAGAAATTTATGATGCACACATGTTTCATGGCCCTGGCTACCAGGGTATTAAAAAACTCGTAGCAGTGGGTAAAAACGGAATCACCGGATTAATCGAATCTGCTGGTGGCAAAGGTTCTTTATTGGATAATGCCGGACAACTTTTTGGTTTATGGCTCCAGCTTACACTAGAGAAAGATCGCATTGCTTTTCCTGTGAAGATCCAGGAAATAGAATTTTTCGGTGATATGGCCGATCAGGATGGCACTTTTGAATGCACTTGTGTACTAACGGATTTGAACGATGAATTTGCAACTGCTGATATCGTAATGAAAAAGGAAGGCAAAGCCTGGCTAATCATTTCCGGATGGCAAAATCGCCGCTTAGAGATCGATGAACCACTTTGGAATGTATCTATGTCACCACTGCGCAACCGCTTATCGGCAGAAATTGCGCCTGGAGTTTTCCTATTTGGAAATGCCTATTCGAGAGTGGTATCATGGGATTTTATTTTGAAAAGGTATTTCAACCAGACCGAGAAAAAACACCATAACAGTCTCTTACCAAACAAAAGAAAAACGTGGATGATCAGCCGGGTGGCCGCAAAAGATGCCGTTAGAAACCTGTTGAATACACAGAAACAAGAAGCCTGCTATCCCATCACTTTCGAGATTTATTCAGATGAATTTCGCAAACCTTTTGTGAAAGGTGGTTTGACAGATGGCATCCATATCTCTATTGCACATAAGGGAACAGATGCCGTTGGCATTGCCAGATTTGACAAGCCGGTTGGAATAGACATAGAAACCATCGAAGAAAGAAGTCCTGCATTTTTCGATCTGGTTTTTAACAACCACGAACTCAAACTGCTGGCGCAGCAAGAAAGAACAGAATGGGCAACCCGTTTCTGGGTAGCTAAAGAGGCTTACGGCAAATTTTTAGGGAAAGGCTTACAGGGAAACCCCAAGGCTTATACCGTAGAGAAGATAAATGGTGAAGAATTGACCATTAACAACATTACAATCAAAACAATTAAACATAAAAACTATATCATCGGATGGACACTTTAACAACTACAAAATTAAGCAGCGAAGAGATTTTTGATCTCATGAAGAAATTTATTACGGAGGTAATTGGTGAAGAGTTTGTGGAGGAAATGGACATTACACCAGAAAGTTCTTTTACCAAAGATCTGGAAATGGATAGTATTGAAATTGTTTCCTTTTCAGAAAAAATTAAAGCCCATTTTGGTGATCAGATCGATTTTACAGGTTGGTTGTCATCAATGGATTTGGATCAGTTGATCAATCTGAATTTAGCAATGATTATCTCTTACATCGAAGAATGCCAATCTTAAACATAAATAATAAATCAGTACATGTTCAGGAGCTCAACGAAAATGCACCTGAAACCATTGTATTGGTACATGGCATGTTCAGTAATTTATCTGTGTATTATTTCAACATTGCCCCTATTCTGGCTACCCGGTTTCATGTGGTGCTGTATGATTTGAAAAGTCATGGGATGAGTGAAAAAACGCTGACAGGTTATGATTTGGATAGCATGACTGATGATTTGTTTGCTTTGATGAATGTATTAAAATTAACGCAGGTTTATTTGGGTGGATACAGCTTTGGTGGTTTAATCGCCTTAAAAATGGCCCTGCGTTTTCCAAGTCTGATCAAAAAACTGGCTATAATTGAAGCTCCGGATCCTAGTGATGAAAAAGCCAGAGGCATTATTGAAGAGTACAGTCGGGAATTTTTAGAAAATTATGTAGAGAATTTCACGGATACCACCAAGGTTAAAATGGGAAAGCGACAAATGGAAAAGAACCACCGGATGTATGAATATCTCTTCTATCAAACTTCGATTAAAGATGATATGATTTTGGAAAAAGATTTCTTTGAGGATGGTGGCATTAATCAACTCGGTCAGGATGTGCTATTGCTTTACGGTTTGACATCAAACTGTCTTGAAGCTGGTAAAAACTTAAACCAAAAAATTAAAAATTCATCAATGCAAATTATTGATGGCGACCATAACATTCCGATACAGGAACCACAGCTTATTGGGGAAGCGCTATTGGATTTCTTTGAACGAAAATAAAAAACATTAAGGCGTATGGCAAAATTTGTATTCATTGTACCTCCATTAACCGGCCACATTAATCCAACACTAAGTTTGGGTACTGTTTTATTGGAACGCGGTCATCGGGTCGGCTGGATAACCTTAGATAAATCACTGACCGATAAACTACCGCTTGGTGGCGAACTCTTATTGATTGCTTACGATGAAAATGATCAGCAAAAAAAAGAGGCAGAAAAATACCTGGACATTATCACTAAAAAAATAGTTTACGGAATTGATAGTGTTAAATTTTTGTACGAAGAAGTGTTAATTCCACTTAATAGACATAGTTACGAAGGAATTGCTACCCTATTGGATCAGTTTATGCCAGATTTGGTCATTACAGATCATCAAATGTTTGCTGGTGCAATGGCCGCATTTAATAAAAATTTGCCCTACGCTACTTCCGTTACCGCTCCTGCAGCAATAAAAGTAATGGATGAATTGCCTAAAGTTCACGAGTGGGAAGTGCTTCAAATCACTGCTTTGCAACAGGAATTTGGCATTCATGAATCAAAGAACCTTGCTACTTCCGAACTGCTGACCCTTATTTTTACCTCCAGAGATTTTTTCGGAGAAATGGCGTTGCCAGATCACTTTAAATTTGTCGGACCTGTTTTTAACCGTCGGCAAGTTGAAATTCCATTTAATTGGGAGGCTTTCCATTCCATTAGCCAACCAAAAATTCTGGTAAGCATTGGTACCACCTTTGATCATGAGCATAAAAAAAGCTTTTTCAGCAAAGTTATTGAGGCATTTGCCTTCGAGAATCTTCATGTAGTTGTGGTTTCTGACCCAAATTTATTTGACGAATGGCCAGATAACTTCACGGTTCAAAAGCAAGTCCCTCAGGTAGAATTGTTACCTTATTTAGCTGCTGTGGTATGCCACGCCGGCCACAATACGGTTTGCGAAAGTTTAATGCATGGTCTGCCACTCATTGTGATTCCAATCGCTTACGATCAAAGTCATGTGGCTGGAAGAGTCTTTAGAGTAGGCGCCGGAGAACGCTTAAATTTCAATCGCTTTAAAGCTAAACACTTATTAGAAGCTACAAATACCATTCTTGAAAACCCATCTTACCAGGAAGCTGCCATAAAAATTAAGCAATCATTTATCAATGCTGGTGGCAATGAAACTGCTGCCGATTTACTGGAAAATGCCAGTCGTGAAGTCATTAAAACATTCATCAGTTAAACCAAATCTATATGTCGAAATTTCTATTCGTTGTTCCTCCTTTTTTTGGTCACATTAGCCCAACGCTAAGCATTGGTGCAAGTTTACTTGCCCGCGGGCATGAGGTAAAATGGTTCGGAATTACCACTTTGGCTGAAGCCCACCTCCCTCAGGGTGGCGAATTTATTTATCCAAAGGAAGATTTATCGTCCTATGCAGAAGAAATTGACCGGATTTTAAAACGCCAGGATGATGGACCAGCATGCTCCGGTCCTGAGGTGATGAAACTGGCCCTCGAAGAAACCTATGTTCCTTTTGCCAGAATGATGATGCCTGGACTGAATAAATACGTTGACCAATGGAAGCCAGATGTTATTATAAATGATTGCATCACTTTTGCCGGTGCGCTATGTGCACATTTGAAAGGTATTCCATCAGTTACAACTACTCCGGTACCACCAGATGTTATGGGTGATACTGCGACTAGTGCTCCGAAAATTTTTGAATGGCAGCAAAACCTGATCTTCGGTTTACAGCAGGAAGTTGGGATTTACAGCGATGAGATTCATATTCATTCCCATCAGTTGAATATGGTTTTCACTTCTCAAACTTTTGCAGGCTTTAATGAGAAGCTTCCACACATGCAATTTGTAGGCCCCGTAAAAGGTAGGCCAAATCAGGCACCTTTCGATTGGGATAGATTGGCAAAAGCCAAAACGCCAAAGGTTTTTGTCTCTTTAGGTACTTTATTAGTTGATATCCGTGCGGCATTTTTTCAAAAATTAATCGATGCCTTTGCCAATGAACCGATTACTATTATTGCGGCAACCAATCCGGATATTTTCGAAAGATGGCCGGATAATTTTATTGTAAATGGCTTTGTTCCGCAGTCTGAATTGATGCCGCATATGGATGCCGTGATTTGTCATGGTGGCTTCAACACTGTAAACGACACCTTCACAAATGGCCTGCCGATGTTGATTACGCCTATTGCTTATGATCATTTTCATACCGCAAAACTGATTGAACAGGCGGGATGTGGAATCAGTATCAGATACAAAAGACTTCGGATTTCAGATTTAAGAAATACCGTTTTCGAACTATTGGAAAATCCGAAATACCGTCTGGCCGCTCAAAAAATCAGGGAGACCTTTATTGCAGCCGGAGGAAACGACAAAGCAGTTGAGTTATTGGAAGATTTCGCGAAAAATAACAGCGTTTTAGAACCTGCCTGATGAATCAAATGAAAAGGAAATTACTCTTCGGTGAAAGGATGCTTTATGGGGATGGAAAGAGTCCGTTTAATATGGTTATTCCATTTAAAATAAAAGGACAAATTGCTGAAGACAGACTCAATCTGGCGCTCTTAAACATTCAAAAAAAACATGCGTGGTTAACCGCATCTATAGAATTTAATGAATTTAAAACACCTTGGTTTATAACTAATTCACCAGAATCATTTAAAGTTTCTGTTCGTATCATTGAACGTGTAAGTGAAGAGGATTGGAAGCGGGAATCGGAACGGGAATGGAATATCTCTTTTGATGCCACAAAGTCGCCACTTTTTAGGGTTGCCTGGATTAAGGGCGAAGAATTTTCGGAGTTTTTACTGGTTTTTCACCATTGCCTTTGTGATGGCACAGCAGGCCTTTCAATCTTGAAAGAACTCCTTTTATTGCTCGACAATCCTGAGGTTAAAATCGGTGAGGAAATCGCTATTCAAAGTATCAAAGATATTGTTCCTGAGCAGGTATTAAATAGTTATCGGAAACGAACAAAAAATAGAATAATTGGCAAGATCGCGACATTAGCCTTATGGATTATTCCGGTTAAAAAAGTAGCTGTTGACAGAAAACGCGACTTTCTGCTCCATTGGAAACTGGATGAGCAGCTAACCAGTAGCATTTTGGTTTTTTGTAAATCGCAGGGATTTACGGTGAATACCTTTCTCAGTGCGATTGTATTAAAGGCATTTAAAGAAGTGCAGGCAGATAAATCATTTAATAAAATATCTCTTCCCGTTGATATCAGAAACCTGAACCCATTAATAAAAAAGGATCATGTTTTTGCTTTTGGGTTGATGATTGTGCTCTCTGCCGGAAAGCAAAACGATTTCATAGATGGTGTGAAGCAACTTCAGAAAGATGTTGACCGTAAACTGGCAAAACTCGATCCGTATGCTTTAATGATGATGATGGAAGCCTGCCATCCTTCTTTAGATAATTTTAGCAACCTTTTAAAGTATGGCAAAACCAGTAACGATTGTATGTTCTCGAATTTGGGAAAGCTGGATTTTCCGGATAATTATGAAAACTTCGAACTGGAGACCATTTGCAGTCCTTCTGTAATCGGGCCATTAGGGAATACCACCACGATCCTTACCTCAACTTTTAGAAAACAGATGGATTTTTCGTTTGTGGCCAGTGAGGGTTACGTTGCCTTTAAGGATGCAGAGCTAATTAAAGAAAGAGTGATTTCGCTCCTTAAAGAAAATATTGGCACATACAATTAACGATATGAAGAGACAATTAATTTTAGGAGAAAGAATCATGTATGTTGATCCGGCAACTCCGTTAAACTGTGTTTTTACAGCAAAAATACTTGGCGAGTTTGAAGGACACCACTTAAGGCTTGCACTTGATCAGATTCAAAAGAAACATCCACTGCTGAGGATGAATATAGAAACGATTAATAAAACGCCACATTTCGTACTTAACGAAGCCATTGATCAAATCCCAATACGGGAAGTTGATTTCCAGACCGATCAGGATTGGTTAAGGGAATCTAAAACAGAATGGTATAAACTGTTTAATCAAAACAATAAGCCACTAGCCCGACTAGTGTGGATAAAAGGCCATTTGGAATCTAACTTAATGCTGGTTTTACCGCATTGCATCTGTGATGGTACCTCGATTGTAAACCTCATGCAGGAAATGTTAACGCTGATTGACAATCCAAATCACGAACTCCTTCCCTATCATTCATTTTCTCTCATTAGCGAATTATTACCAGAAAACTATTTACCCAGCCATTATATAAAACGTAAAACCTTTGCCGCTTTAGGCAGATTATTCTTTCTTTTTAAACCAACATCTGGAAAAAGATGGAGCCAAAGCAATTACGCCATTAACTGGAAACTAAGCAAAGCCGAAACCCGTTCGTTTATTAATAAATGCAAGGCTGAAAAAACAAGCGTCCATGCTGCCATTTGTGCCATTTTCATAGCTGTATTTAAAGGGCTAAAAAATGATAAGGCACATGGAAAAGTGATTTGCCCTGTAGACATCAGGCGATTTATTCCTGGCATCAAAGCAGATACCATGTTTGCCTTCGCGCCAATTGCCGAGCTTAAAGTTTCAGAAAAAGAGGATAACGTTTGGCAAAATGCAAGAGCAATAAAAGCTGATCTTGATAAAAAGATTAGCGAAATGAATGTACCACGGCTTTTACAGATGAGTGAATCTTTCCACCTACTTGCAAATAAAATGATTGGCTTTCTCCGGTCTACAAACGGTTCTCATGACATTACGTTGAGCAATATGGGTTTGCTGAATGTTAAACAGCATTACAAGACTTTTAGCGTAGAAACCATTTACAGCCCTACAGTTGCCTTTCCCTGGAAGAATGCAAATACTTTGGTTGTCAGTACATTTAATAATCAATTAGATTTCTCATTAATGTCTGATGAAAGTTTTTTAAGGGAATTTGATGCAATGTTAATTAAAACCAGGGTTGTGGAATTGATGACTGCACACATAAACGCCCTCGCCAGTGCCTGATTTTACCGAAAATAATAGAATCAGATGGAGGAAATTTGTTCGCAAGAACTTACTATTATACTTCGTTCCAAATGTGTTGCTAAACACTGTAATTCCCTATTTTGTACTAAGTGCGCAACCTTATGTTTATTTATTTAACGGTGAGCAAAATCTGGCCCGTTTTCTATTACCTATGTCGTTGTTACTACCATTTCTCATCACTATAGATGTTTTGAAAAAAGTGAGGGCATTAAAAAATGATGATGCCTTCCATTTTGTAATGAATAAAGAATTCGAAGAAAAACGTAAAATGTTCAAATTAGCTGGCCTGCATAGTTTTTATACGATCTTGATCGTATCCATTACCTTATTTATCATTCATATAAGCTTTCCAGCTCATTTTGATTTTGGTGTGACCGCCTCGGTAGCATCTTCCGGTATTTTAGCTGGCTTTTACTCCATTGCATTTTTCTTTTTATCCATCAGGAAAATAAGAGTTGTTAATTAGAGACTTATTGAAATCCTATTAAGACTGATAAATTTTTATTCATCTGTTATCAATATTTTTAGTTATTTCTTTACTTCAAAAATAGTTTGTTTGGTTAATTTGGGGCTTGAGGATTTGAGCCCCTTAACTATTATAGACGAATTTCAACCCATAAATTTATTTCACGAAAATATTTAAAAATATAAAATTTAAACTACTTTTACGATGAATCTCCCCCTATTCGTTTTTCTAAACTTCTAATTTAAATTATATGGAAACGAGTAAATTCTCAAAATTTAGCGCCGAATTTTTAGGCACTTTGGTATTGGTATTAATGGGTTGCGGTAGCGCTGTAATCGCGGGGGCAGATGGTACAACAGGTGTAGGTTTATTGGGTATTTCTTTTGCTTTTGGCCTTTCGGTTGTGGCAATGGCTTATGCCATAGGTCACATTTCAGGTTGTCACATTAATCCGGCCATTTCAATCGGGATGGTAGTTGCCGGGCGGATGAAAGCAGGTGAAGCAGCATATTATATTGTGGCCCAAATACTGGGTGGTATTGCCGGAGCAGCGCTCCTCTATCTTATTGTAAGTAACCAGGCCAGTTTCGAAATGAAAGAATGGGCATTAGGTGCTAATGGGTGGGGCAAAGGCTATCTAGCAGAATACAACATTATCGCAGCTTTCGTAGCAGAAGCCATTTTTACCTTTATATTTTTACTGGTAATCTTTGGCGCAACTTCTACAAAAAATATTAATGGCGGTTTTGCTGGTTTAGCAATCGGACTTTCACTGGTGCTGATTCACATTGTCGGAATCAAGATTACAGGCGTTTCGGTAAATCCAGCCCGTAGCATTGGGCCTGCAATATTAGCATGTGGCAAAGCTTTGAACCAAATTTGGTTATTTATTGCTGCTCCCATAGTTGGCGCAGTTTTAAGTGCAGCCGTTTGGAAAACTGTTTTAGAGAAAAACTAAAGAAGAGGGAAAGGAAAGGTAAAAGGTGAAATGGATGATGGAAAATGGAGCCTAACAAATCGCTTTAAATGTCAATTGTTAAAATGGAAAATGGGAAACGGATGATGGAAAATGGAGCCTAGCAAATCGCTTTAGATGTCAATTGCTAAAATGGAAAATGGGAAACGGATGATGGGAAATGGAACCTAGCAAAGTGCTTCAGATATTAGATTTTTAAACTAAAAAAGGGTAAAATGGAAACATGGATTAATACCATCTACCATATTACCCTTTTAAATTTATCATAGACAAGAGAAAATCATTCCATTTCCCATCTCACATCTTCCATTCTCATACACCTTCCATTCCTTATAGGTTTTTTACAATTGCCTCATCCATAGGCTTGGTTTTCGAACGGAAACGATGTACCAATTCTCCCTTTTCATTAATCAGGAATTTTTCGAAATTCCATTTAATATCACCTTGCTCTTCTGTATTGGTTTGCGAAGTTAGATATTTAAATAAAGGACTGATATCATCACCTTTTACGCTGGTTTTTTCAGCCATCAAAAAGGATACGTTATATTTTCCTGTACAAAATTCTTTAATTTCTGCATTGGTAGAAAATTCCTGTCCACCGAAATTACCCGCCGGAAAACCAATAAGCACTACTTTTTTGCCATATTGTTTCTGAAGTTTTTCAAGATCTTCATACTGTGGCGTAAAACCACATTTTGAAGCGGTGTTAACTATCATAATTTTCTTGCCTTTAAATTTTGATAGTTTTACTATTTTACCATCAATGGTTTTAAAGCTGAAATCGTAAACAGTTTTTGGTGGGTTTAGCACCAAAAAGTTTAATAGGATTAAGATTGTGCTGATCATCGTTTTTTATTTTATATACGAATATAGGCACAAAAAGGTTTCATCTCCGCTATGTTATTGTAAATATTGTAAAAAGCCCCTATCCGCCTAACGGCACCTTTCCCCGGGAAGGAAAGGATTAAGAAAAGCATTCTTCACACCTCGCGATCGACGACCTGCCAAGCGGCCTAGGAGATGATGGAAGGAGAAGCCGTTGAAAACTTAATCCCTCCCGTTCAATTACCTTCAAGCCAACAGCAGCAAATTGTCGCTAAACCAATATAGTTTGAATTGGTTGGTATTGGTTAGTGAGTCACCAACCAAGGGTGGTAATTTATAGCTGATTTTTATATAATCAGACCAACATTACTTTCCAACTTCAAAAAAAATCGTATTAAATACTACGCATGTTTTGATTTATGCTTTAATTATAGCTTTATTTGCACAAAATCGTATTTCATGGCTAAAAACTTACTCATCGTCGAATCACCCGCAAAAGCTAAAACCATAGAAGGTTACTTAGGCAAAGATTTTCTTGTAAAATCAAGCTATGGTCACATTCGGGATTTGGTGAAGGGCGATATGGCTATTGATATTAAAAATAATTTCGCCCAGACTTACGAGGTACCTGCCGATAAGAAAAGCATGGTCGCCGAACTTAAAAAACTTGCTAAGGAAGCCGAAATGGTATGGCTAGCATCCGATGAGGACCGTGAGGGAGAAGCCATTTCCTGGCACTTATTTGAAACTTTAGGCCTTAAAGAAGAAAAAACCAAGAGAATAGTATTTCACGAAATTACGAAACCTGCTATTTTAAAAGCAATTGAGAGCCCGAGAAGTATTGATTATAATTTAGTAAATGCGCAACAGGCCCGCCGTGTTTTAGACCGATTAGTGGGTTTTGAACTTTCTCCTGTTCTATGGAAAAAAGTTAAACCATCATTATCTGCTGGTCGGGTACAATCTGTTGCGGTGCGCTTAATCGTTGATAGGGAAAGAGAAGTGTTAAATTTCAACGCTTCAGCCGCTTTCAAAATCACCGCTCAATTTTCAACAGGAAAAGGCCGCGAAGTTGTTAAAGCTGAATTACCACAACGTTTTGACAGTGAAGCTGATGCAGAAAAGTTTCTTCAGGATTGTGCTACAGCTAAATTCGATATTACGAGTTTGGAGACCAAACCCGCGAAACGAAATCCTGCTGCACCCTTCACCACTTCAACCTTACAACAGGAAGCTTCGCGAAAATTAGGTTTTTCTGTTGCCAGAACCATGCAGGTAGCGCAGCGATTGTATGAGGCTGGAAAGATCACTTACATGAGAACGGATTCGGTAAACTTATCGGATACGGCTTTAGGAGCTGCTGAACAAGAAATTAAATCGGCTTATGGTAATCAATACCACCAGCCAAGAAAATATAAAACAAAATCTGCAGGTGCGCAAGAGGCTCACGAAGCCATCCGCCCAACTTATTTCGACAGGCATACCGTTGATGGCGATATTTCGGAGAAACGTTTATACGATTTGATCTGGAAGCGTTCCATTGCGTCGCAAATGAGTGAAGCCCTATTTGAAAAAACAACAGCACAAATTACCGCATCAACCAGAAAGGAACATCTGGTTGCTGAAGGTGAAGTATTGAAATTCGATGGTTTCCTTAAAGTATATTTAGAATCTACTGACGAGGAAGAAGGCGAAGAAAAAGAAGGTGGCTCTATCCTACCCCCTTTAGCTAAAGGACAAGAATTATTTTTAAATGAAATGCAGGCAACAGAACGTTATTCTCGTCCGCCGGCAAGATATACTGAAGCCAGTTTAGTAAAGAAATTAGAGGAATTGGGCATTGGCCGTCCGTCTACTTATGCACCAACTATTTCTACAGTTCAAAATCGTGGTTATGTGGTTAAAGAAGACAGAGATGGTAAACCACGTAAGTTTACAGCGATTGTTTTAAATAACGGAACAGTTACAAAAGAAATTAAATCTGAGATTACAGGTGCTGAAAAATCAAAACTCTTCCCTACTGATATTGGTGAAGTCGTAAATGATTTTCTGGTTGAACACTTTAAAGGTATTGTAGATTTCAATTTTACCGCTAATGTAGAGAAGGAATTTGATGAGATTGCACAGGGTTTACAGGAATGGACCAAAATGCTACACTCTTTCTACAATCCATTTCATTTAGAGGTTGAAAACACTTTAGAAACCGCAGAACGTGCAACTGGAGAGCGTTTACTTGGTTTGGATCCGGCTACTGGCAAAAATGTGTATACGAAAGTTGGTAAATTCGGTCCGCTCGTTCAAATTGGTGAACAGGATGATGAAGAAAAACCGCGTTATGCAAGCTTAATGCGAACGCAATCTGTTGCAACGATTCAGCTTGAAGATGCGTTGGAATTATTCAAACTCCCTTTCTCTTTACCTGATTTTGAAGGTAAAGAAGTGATGATTGGTATTGGCCGTTTCGGACCTTACGTGAAATGGGGAGAAAGTTTTATTTCGCTTCCTAAAAATGAGGAACCTTTATCAGTTACCTATGATCGGGCTGTAGAGATCATTCGCGAAAAGATGGATGCTGATGCACCAATCGCACATTATCAGGGTTTAGGGGTTACAAAAGGCAAAGGTCGTTTCGGTCCGTTTATTAAATGGAATGATTTGTTTATCAATATTCCTGCTAAAGGCTACGATTTTGATAATTTATCTCAGGAGGATATTGAAACGCTGATTGGTAAAAAAGTTGAAAAAGAAGCCAATCGTTTCATTAAAACCTGGGAAGCAGAGAAGATATCCATCGAAAATGGCCGCTGGGGACCGTTTATCCGTTTTGGAAAGCTAATGCTTAAATTGAGAAACAACGAAGCCACAAAACAAAAATATACGCCTGAAGAATTGGTTGACATTGATTTAGAGGTAGTGAAGAAAATGATTGTAGAACAAGTGCCAAACGCGTTCGAAACAAAGAAAAAAGCACCAGCTAAAAAGAAAGCTCCGGCAGCGAAAAAGGCAGTGGCAAAGAAAAAGTAATATCGGAACAAAGAATAAGGAGCAAGGATAAAAGATATAGTTTTCAACCTTTACATCCTTATTCTTTACTCTTTTATCTTTAATCTAAAAATGAAAGCAGATTTACCAGAAAATACAGTTGAAGATATTGCGATGGCCGTTGTACTGATGGGTGAAACTCCGGAGGTAAAAAACTGGAACGTTTACTTGGTCAATTTAAAAAATGAGCCAATTACGAATGTATTAATCAGTTCGAAGGGTTACGGTGAAAAAGATGGAAAGCCGGTTAAAACTTCAATTTTAAGGCATTTCATTGGCGATATGGAAGCTCAGGATTTCAAAGGCGTTGAAGCGATTGACCCTGAAGTTTTCGGCTTAACAAATGAATACTGGCTGAGTTATTATATCGGCGCTACCATTTATGATAAAAAATTCATCTTCCTTCCAGAAAGTATTGTCGATACAAATCTGATCAAAATTCCATTGGTGAACAGACCGGGGGTGATGATTAAATAAGAGGTTATAGGGTTAGGGGTTTAGTGGGTTAGAGAGAAATCGCATTTCGAATTTAAATGCAGAACATCTATGCAACCAAAGCTCTCAATTTAAGCTTAAAAACTTTAGTTTACACACTCCAAAACCTCAACTCAAAACTTCCTCTGCTCCCTGGACTGAAGACTAAAGACTTTCAATTTACTATTTAAATGGTTATAAGGTTAGAGGTTTAGTGGGTTAGAGAGAAATCGAATGTAAACGTAGAACATCTATGCTCCCAAGACTCCCAACTAAAAACTCACCACTCCAAACTTCCCCCGCTCCCAAGACTCCGGACTATTGACTAAAGACTCCGAACTAAAAACTCCCAACTACTTTTCCGGCACTTTAACCGCCTGTCTGCCAAGCAACTTCCAGCCTGTTTTTTCTTTACTCCAGATTAGCAGAATATATAAATTCACATTCCCTCTTACACCTTTATCATTTGTTTGTGCCATTAATTTATGTCTAACCAGTGCTGTCTTGCCCTGAATAACGGTTTTTGGATCGCCCAAAATAATATTATCAAGAAAATCTGATTCACCAGAAAGCAGGGAATGCATAAACTCTTGTTTAGTTTGAATCTTCCCACTCGAATGTCCATAACTTAAATTATTCAGCAGCAATTGATCCAGCTTCAAACTATCCGGCGTAATCATTAATGCGATTAGTTTATTAACGGCAATATCTACTTCTTTCTCGGCTTTAGTTTTTTGAGCCATAGACATATTAGTCATCATGATCAGGCTCGCAAAAATTAATAATTTCTTTATCATAAGTGGTTAAATTAGGTTGATGGAGTAAACTTATCCAAATCAAAGCAAAGGAACAAACTTAAAATTTCAATCTGCCAGATTTAACTTTTTGCGTATTCATAGTTATTTGAAAATCTCCATAAAATTGTAATTTGAAAAATACAACATAACAACTGCGATTTATTTAAACTATTCAAATATGCTAACTTTCAGATTAACAGCATGATGCTACTTTGTCTAATTCCCTAATTTTCAACATCATTCCTTATTAACGCGAATTTTAATTAATTTTCTCCATCTAAACTATAATTTCAAAATGGAACAACCATCTACCTACCAATCATCATCCAAAAAGAAATTTATTTTTATAGGCTTATTAGTCGTTTCTATTGCGGCAATACTCTTTATTTATTTCCGGCACAAAAGGAAATCGAATGAAGATAATCAGGCTTATGCAAAATACATTGAAGCCTATACATCAGGCACAATCTCTAAAAAAAGTTTTATACGGGTGCATTTGGCCAACGCGGCAACTGGAATGCAAGATTTAGGAAAGGCTGATTCACGGGAGTTATTTGATTTCTCCCCGTCAATTTCAGGAAAAACCTATTGGATTGATCCACAAACAGTAGAATTCAGACCAGATGAAAACCTAAAACCCGGTAAAGAGTACGAAGCAAGCTTCAAATTATCAGAAGTTTCAGCTACCGAAAAAGGTCTGGAAGATTTCGATTTTGAATTTAAGATAATCACACCAGGCATTATGCTCGCTCAAAATGGCCTGGTTTCGCAAAATAATACCTCGTTAGATTACATGAAATTAACTGGCGAAGTGGCAACTGCGGATGCGGAGGAAACTTCGAAAATTGAGAAAATTATTGAAGTCGATTTCGATCAGAAACTCAAAATAAAATGGCAACATGATCCGGCGAAAAACATTTCAAAATTTACTATTGATAGCATCAAGAAAAAAGCAGCAGATCAAACCCTGAAATTAGATTGGGATGGCGATGCAATTGACGCTAACGAAAAAGGTAAAGAAGAAATTCGTATTCCGGCGTTAAATAAATTTGAAGTGCTGGATATCAAAGCAATTCAGGGAGAAGAAGATTATGCCTTGGTTCAATTTTCAGAACCAATTGGTGTAGGTCAGGATTTAACAGGGATGATTTCTCTCGGGAACCTGAGTGATTTAAGATACACCATTGATGCCAGTCAGGTAAAAGTTTATGCTGCTGAAGAGCTTAAAGGAAATTACGCGTTAAACGTTAACAATGGTATTGAAAATATTAATGGCAAAACACTCGTTGGTGGAAAGACTGCTAATTTAGTTTTTGAAGACAAGTTACCAGCAGTTACCATTTCCGGTGCGGGAACGATTCTTCCCAATTCAGATAAACTGGTATTGCCGTTTGAGGCAATCAACCTGAAAGCCGTTGACGTTACGGTTATTAAAATTTACGAGAATAATATCCCTCAATTTTTTCAGTCTAATAGCTACCGGGATGGTAACGAACTTCGACGTGTAGCGAAGCCAATTCTTCAAAAAACCATTCGTTTGGATGAGGATAAAGCTTTGAATCTTCATAAAAAGAATCGTTTTACCCTGGATTTAGATAAGATGATTCGTACAGAGCCAGGAGCGATGTATAGGGTGACCATAGCTTTTAGAAGAGAATATAATGCTTATAACTGTAAGGCAAACGATGAAAAAGCAGAAGACGGTGATGATAGTTATTATGGCGAGAACGAAGGGTACGGTGAGAAAATAGATGAAGATGATGATTTCTGGCAACGATATAATAGCTACTACCCTACCAATTACCGTTGGAGTGACCGCGATAACCCATGCACTCCATCATTTTATTCCAACCAGCGTTGGGTAAGCCGAAACTTATTGGCTTCGAATATTGGCCTGGTTGCCAAACGTGGCAATGACAATAGTATGCTTATTGTAGCGACAGATTTACTTACAGCAAAACCATTAAGCGGTATTGAACTGGAATTAATGGATTACCAAAAGCAAATCATTTTTACAACGAAAACAGATGGCGATGGCTTTGCCCGTTTTGACTTAAAACGTCAACCCTTTTTGCTAATTGCAAAAAATGGTTCGGAACGCGGATATCTAAAACTAGATGATGGAAGTTCGCTCCCATTGAGCAGATTTGATGTTGGCGGCGATGTGGTACAAAGTGGAATAAAGGGTTTTATTTATGGTGAACGCGGGGTTTGGCGACCTGGTGATAGTTTATTCGTTTCTTTCGTTTTGGAAGATAAGTTGAAGAAATTGCCGGCCAATTATCCGGTTACAATGGAATTATCTAATCCTAAAGGGCAATTATATAAACGTTTAATTAATGGCAAACCTGTAAATGGTTTCTATACTTTTAAAACGGCTACTGAAAGCACTTCTCCTACAGGAAACTGGACAGCAAAGGTCAAAGCTGGTGGTGCAACATTCACGAAAACTTTGAAAATTGAAACGGTGATGCCAAACCGCTTAAAGATTGATTTTAATGTTGGCAACAGGCCTTACTTAAAAGCTGGAACATCTGCTGCTACCCTATCAGCTAAGTGGCTCTTTGGTGCGGCAGCTCAAAACCTGAAAGCGAAAGTTGATGTAAATTTAAATACCACAGAAACTAAATTTAAAGGCTTTGAAGGCTACAGTTTTGATAATCCTACGGTTAATTTTGAATCGCAGGTTAAAACTATTTTCGAAGGATCATTAAATGCAGCAGGAACAGCTCAGATTAATACTAATTTAAATGAGAACAACACCGCACCAGGTGTCTTGAGGGCAAATTTCACCACTAAAGTTTTTGAACCAGGTGGTAACTTCAGCATCGACAATTTTAGTATTCCCTACCATGTTTATAGTAGCTATTTAGGTATTCGTCCGGAAAAAGGCGATAAGCTAAGCGGCATGCTGGTAACTGGTAAAGACCATAAGATTGAGATTGTAAATGTAAATACAGATGGGAAATTACTGGCGGAAAGCAAAACCGTTCAGGTTGAATTATACAAAACACAATGGCGCTGGTGGTGGGAACAGGATGATCAATACACCTTCGCGAACTTCACGCAAAACGAATATAATAAGCTGGTAGAAACCAAGCAGGTAACTTTATCAAATGGTAAAGGAAGTTGGAATTTAAGGGTTGATGAACCAGAATGGGGTCGTTACTTAATTTTAATTCGCGATTTGAATGGCGGTCATGTTACCGGGAAATCCGTTTATGTAGATTGGCCAGGTTGGGCACAGCGCGAACAGGGATCGAATCCGACTGAAGCATCTATGCTGTCGTTCACGGCCAATAAAGAAAAATTCACGGTTGGTGAAGATATCACTTTAACCATTCCAACTGCTGAAAATGGACGGGCGCTGGTATCCATTGAAAATGGAAGTCGGGTTTTAAAAACTTTCTGGATCGATACAAAGGCAGGTCAAACACAATATAAGTTTAAGGCAGAAAAAGAAATGGCTCCAAATGTTTTCGCGAACATTACGCTGTTGCAACCACATGCGCAAACGGTGAACGATTTACCGATCAGGATGTATGGTGCCATTCCGATTTTAGTAGAAGACCCGCAAACGATCTTGAAGCCAACCATCAAAATGTTGGATAAAATCAAACCAGAAACAGATAATACTATCACAGTTGGCGAACAAAACGGAAAGGCAATGACTTATACCATCGCTTTGGTTGATGAAGGTTTGCTTGATTTAACGCGATTTAAAACGCCAGATCCGCATGGTGCATTCTATGCACGCGAGGGATTAGGGGTTAAAACATGGGATTTATTTGATTATGTTTTAGGTGCCTGGGGTGGGAATTTAGAAAGAATCCTGAGTATTGGTGGTGATGGAAGCATCAATAAAAACTTAAATCCTGCAAAAGCAAATCGCTTTAAAGCAGTGGTAAAATTTATGGGACCATTTACCATTGGTAAGGGCGAAAGCAAAACCCATAAATTCAAATTACCACAATATATTGGAGCAGTTAGGGCAATGGTTGTTGCTGGTCAGGATGCGGCGTATGGTTTTGCAGAAAAATCTGTGCAGGTGAAAAAGCCTTTAATGGTTTTGGCAACGTTGCCGCGGGTAATCGGTCCGGGTGAAACGTTTACCCTACCCGTTACCGTTTTTGCCACAGAAAAAAATCTTAAAAATGTTTCTGTTCAGCTTCAAGCCAGTAACCTGATTGTTCAAGGATCGAACAAACAGCAACTTTACTATAAGCAAACTGGCGAACAAATGGCTTATTTTGAGGTAAAGGCACCTAATACAGTTGGCATTGCTAAAGTGAAAGTTATTGCACAAAGTGGCGGTGAGCGAACGGACTATGATGTGGAAATGGATATTCGAAATCCAAACCCTTATGTAACCAATGTAGTTTCTGCAACCGTTGAACCTGGTCAGAAATGGGCAATAAATTATTCACCTATCGGGATGACCGGAACAAATTCAGGTGCGCTTGAAGTATCTTCTATCCCATCGATTAACTTAAAGAAACGCCTGAGTTACCTGATTCAATATCCGCATGGATGTATTGAGCAAACTACTTCAGGTATTTTTCCACAATTATACCTGGATAGATTAAGTCCTTTGAGTGAACAGCAAAAAGCCATGACAGAGAAAAACATCAAGGCTGGAATTACCAGAATAAAAGGTTTCCAAACCACTGATGGCGGATTATCTTACTGGCCTGGAGATGGCAATGCCGATGAGTGGGGCAGTAACTATGGCGGACACTTTTTAGTAGAAGCACAAAATGCAGGTTATACTTTACCTGTTGGATTGCTCGATGAACTCTTGCGTTACCAAAAAACAAAAGCAGCCAATTGGGCACCAAATAGCAACAACTTCTATGGTGGTGATTTATCTCAGGCATACCGTTTATATATGCTTGCCCTGGCTAAAAAACCAGAAATGGCAGCGATGAACAGATTAAAAGCTTTTGAATATTTGTCTGTTTCTGCGAAATGGCGTTTGGCAGCAGCTTATAAACTTGCCGGTCAGAATGATGTAGCACAAAATATGATTCGTGGTTTAGATACTTCCATACAGCCTTATAAACAACTGGGTGGAACTTATGGCTCTGATGTTCGTGATCAGGCAATGATTTTAGAGACATTAACTTTGTTAGGACAAAAAGCTAAAGCCGCCAGTCTCTTGCAACCTTTAGCCGCAAAACTGGGCGAAAATACCTGGTACAGTACACAAACAACAGCCTATAGTTTATTGGCAATTGCAAAATTCTGTGGTGCGAATCAATCGTCGAATAAATTGCAATATCAATATGTTTTAGATGGAAAGTCTGCGCCAGTTAATTCAGGTCAGTACATTAATAGTACCGCTGTAAATTTCAAAGGAAACACCGCTTCCGTAACCAATAAGGGAAATAATGTGTTATTCGTTCGTTTAGTGTTGGAAGGACAGCCGGTTGCCGGACAGAATAATTTCTTACCAAATCGTCCGGATGTATTGGACATGAACGTGATCTATAAACGTTTAAACGGAACAACTTTAGATCCAACAACTTTAAAACAGGGAATGGATTTTTATGCTGAAGTAACTGTTAAAAATCCTGGAAGAATGGGCTATTATGAGCAAATGGCGCTGACTCAGATTTTCCCATCCGGATGGGAGATCATCAATACCAGGGTGAATGATAATCAGAGTATCCTCGCCTCTTCTCCTTTCACCTATCAGGATATTCGCGATGATAGGGTTTTCACTTATTTCAATATCCGTGAAAATGAAAGCCTGGTTTACAAGGTGTTGCTGAATGCTTCTTATTTAGGAAAATATTATTTATCAGCAGTGCAATGTGAAGCGATGTATAACAATGATATTTCGGCAACACAAGATGGTAAATGGGTGCAGGTAGTGAAATAGCCCTATTTAATTTATTCATATCTCCAAACCTCACAGGTTTTAAAAACCTGTGAGGTTTCTAATTTTCTAAAATTAAATGAACAAAACCCCAAGAGCATTTCTCTTTTCTGATATCATTTGCCTTGCTTTTCTTTTGGTTTTCATTTTTTTATTACCTGTTAAACTCTTTAAATCTCCAACCTCATTTGTAATAGAGGCCAGCAATGGCAACTTATTAAGCGCTGCAATTGCCTCCGACGGACAATGGAGGTTTCCAGTGGCTGATTCTGTGCCTGTAAAATTTAAGGACTGCATTATCGCTTTTGAAGATAAACGATTTTACAGCCATTTCGGAGTTGATTTTTTGGCAATGAGCCGGGCAATGCGACAGAATTTAAAAGCTAAAAGCGTAGTGAGTGGTGGAAGTACCTTAACAATGCAGGTAATTCGTTTATCCAGAAAACAGGATCGAACAATCTGGCAAAAACTGTACGAAATTATACTGGCCTTTAGATTGGAATTAAGATCTTCCAAAGACAAAATTATAGGCTTATATGCTGCGAATGCTCCGTTTGGAAGTAATGTAGTTGGTTTAGAAGCTGCGAGTTGGCGGTATTATGGTCGCAATGCTAAAACGCTTTCCTGGGGTGAAATGGCAACTTTAGCTGTTTTACCGAATAGCCCTTCACTGGTTCATCCAGGAAAAAATTCCAACAGATTAATCAAAAAACGTAACAATCTACTGGATAGATTAGCCAGCTTAAAATATATCGATCAAAGTACGGCCAACCTGGCTAAGCTCGAACCCATTCCCGGTAAACCGCTCCCCTTACCACAAAATGCACCTCACCTTCTAAACCGTTTCAAAGCTGAAAGGGCTCTGCTGGAGATCAATTCAACCAGGATTACATCTACTTTAAATGAAGATGTTCAGTTAAAAGTGAACTCCATATTAAAACGTTACAATAACCGATATCGGGCCAATGATATTAATAACATTTCAGCGCTGATTCTCAATGCTAAAACAGGTAATGTGGTGAGCTATGTAGGTAATATCTATCAACCCGAAAATATTGAATTGCTGAGTCATGTAGACATGATTAAGGCACCACGAAGTCCGGGGAGTACGCTGAAGCCCCTGTTGTATGCGAGTATGCTCAATGATGGATTCATTCTCCCGCATACTTTAGTGCCGGATGTACCAACACAAATAGCGGGTTATTCTCCACAGAATTATGATCTTGGTTATGATGGCGCTATTGCTGCAGATAAAGCGTTAAGTCGCTCTTTGAATATTCCTGCAGTAAAAATGTTGCAGCAATATAAGTACGAACGATTTTACGACAGGCTCAAAAAGTTGGGTATCGGAACCTTAAATCAGCCTGCTGATCATTATGGCTTATCGCTGATTCTTGGTGGCAGTGAAGTAACCATGTGGGATTTAGCCAACACTTACATGGGCATGGTGAGAACGTTAAACCATTTCAATGCTTATAAAGGATTATATGACCCTAAGGATTATAAACAAGCTACCTACTACAGTAAAGCACAGGAAGATGAAAAAGACTATCAGCGCAATTCATTTTTAGATCACGGGGCCATTTGGGCAACTTTCAATGCTATGGAAGAGGTAATGCGACCTGGGGACGAAGGTTTATGGGAGCAATTTTCATCATCACAAAGGGTAGCCTGGAAAACCGGAACAAGTTTTGGCTTCCGTGATGCATGGGCTGTTGGCTTAACACCAAATTATGTGGTTTGTGTTTGGGTTGGTAATGCCGATGGCGAAGGCAGACCTGGTTTAGTAGGAATAGAAGCAGCCGCTCCTGTGCTATTTGATATTTTTAGATTACTTCCAAACGGAAAATGGTTTGAAACGCCAAAAACAAAATTAAAAAAACTAAAAGTTTGTAAGCAGAGTGGTTATAAGGCTGGAGATTATTGTCAGGATGTAGTTGAGGAGTGGGTGCCTGTTGCTGGCGAAAAAACTGTTATTTGTCCGTTTCATAAACTTATCCATTTAGATAGAACCGGAACATATCGGGTAACTGATCTGTGCGAAACCGTCACCAATATGCAGCATAAAAGCTGGTTCATTTTGCCTCCCGCAATGGAATATTATTATAAGATCAAAAACAGCGATTACAAGGCATTGCCTCCATTTATGAGCGGTTGTGAGAATGCTGGAGGAAATAGTGTGATGGAACTGATCTATCCTAAAAACAACGCCATAGTATACATTCCGCTGGAACTTGATGGAACAAGAGGAAAAATAATATTGAATGCGGCACATCGAAATCAGCGTTCAAAAATTTATTGGCATCTTGATAATGAATATTTTGCTACGACAACTAATTATCACCAGATAGCCGTTAGCCCACCACCGGGCAAACACACGCTTACGCTGGTAGATGAAAGTGGAGAAAGACTGGTGCAGGTTTTTACTGTGCTGGATAAGGATAATAAGCATAAAAATTGATGTACCGTTTTTAACCGAAGAATTTGAAGATCATCGCAAAGAATTCAAAAGCTTTTTACCACCGAGCTCACAGAGATTTACACAGAGAAAGATGAGAAAAAGCATATCTCCGTGTTCTTCGTGACTTTTCTCGGCGCTACTCTGTGGTTAAACTTTCAACAAAATAGAATACCACGCGTACTTTGCGCCTTAACTCTGCGTGCTTTGCGGTTAAATCCAGTAAATAAATTTAAACCTCCTTACAAACTATATCTCCGTTTGCTTCACCACCAATTCCCTCACCACTGTTCCATAAACAATCAGATATTGAGCTAACATATAGCTAACCATAATCAATACACCAGCTTGAGGAATCGGTCGGCTAAACTTATCTATTGCCAATACACTATCAGACAAAAGAAAAAATAATGCACCAGTGAGAATAAGTTGAAAACTAGATAGATTAACTTTCCCATAACGATTAAGTGCCATAATCATCATAAATGTAATGATGATGGCATACACTAAAATAGCAAACTGCCAGGCACCGAGGTAAGGTTGTAAATAAAAGAATAAGCCCATGCAAAAAATGATCAAAGCACCTGCACCCCACAAAAAGAACGGATTTCTAAAATCTGGGTTTGACTTATGATCAAGTGTAAATGCCCTGATATAAAAAATGTGACAAATCAAAAATGCAATCAGGCCATAATTAAAAAAGCTCATGTTCTCAGATTGCAACATCAAAAAGACATCACCAGCCAAACTAAAAATTAAACCTGTGAATATTCTTTTATGGAAACGACCTTTAAGACGAGTAGCTGAATACAACCAAACCAATAAAGTAATTACAATGAACGGTTTAGAAACATGACTCAATAAAGTATTGCCTGATGTTTCTGCATACCATTGAACAATGAATACCAGGGAAAAAATGAAGGCAAAAAGTTTTGTTTTCATTAAAATTTATGAATTGAAGAACAAATTTAATGTTATTAACTTAATGCCTGAAAATTGTAATGAAGATATTCTGGTTAGCACACCTGGCGAAGTTTTTTCGTCTTGATTTCGCCACCTTCCTGAAGTCCAAAAATTAACATTAAAAATTCATCAGTTTCTTGAATGGCAATATTAACTACCACACCTGACAATCCATTATCATCACTTATCGTGTCGCCCACCTTAATTTCCAATAGTGTTGATGTTGGAATGTTATCATTTAAAACTGTCATGATATTGATATATTTAAAATAAAATTAATTGATGGGTAAAAGCAAGCTAGATAGTTGACCTTGTAAGTTTTCCATCAAATTAAAAGCGACTAGGCCCGTTTACCCCTAAACGCTGACAAAATTGAACATATTTTTGATAAGGCAAGGCATTAAACGCGAAGAAATTTGGTTTTCTTGACAAGCCAGTGAGATGGTTTCAGTAGAAAATTAATCACTTCCGTCATAAAATGAGATGATAACCGATGGGTGTTTTCGAAGCTAAAGGCCTCCACAATAAGCGAATGGCCTTTAGCAAAATATTATATTAAACCATTAAAAGCGCTGGTTTCTCATGGTAAGTTTTCCATAACAATTCACCAAACAAGGTATTAGACCAGGCGAACCAGGCTCTTGTAAAGTTTGCAGGGTCATCTTTATTAAAAGATTCGTGCATAAAGCCCTTGCCAGCATGTGTTTTTTGTAAGGTATTAATACAGTGTTTAATTTCTGCTTCATCCTTAGAAGTTAATGCCCTCATGGTAATACTCATCGGCCAAATCATATCCTGCCCAACGTGGGGTCCTCCTATTCCTTCGCCAGCTGTACCTTTAAAAAAGTATGGATTATCTTTAGACAACACAAATTTTCTGGTGTTTTGATAAATCGGGTCTTCCGCACTCATCGCACCAAGATATGGCAGACTTAATAAACTAGGTACGTTTGCATCATCCATCAAATAATTACTTCCGAAGCCATCTGTTTCAAAAGCATATATTTCACCATATGTTGGGTGCGTTACAATGGCATGCTTTTTTAAGGCCATATTTACTTCATCAGCCAGATTAAGCAAATTACTCTCTAATTTTTGATCACTTTGAAGTGCCTTAATCATTTCAGCAGCCTGTTTTAAGCTAGATACAGCGAAGAAATTTGAAGGTATTAAAAATGGGAAAATTGTAGCATCATCACTTGGGCGAAAGGCCGAACAAATTAAGCCCACAGGGTTTACCGGAAAACCATATCCGGCCATCGGCAACGAATCCGTTGGCTTATGGGTTACACGCTGAAAATGATACGGACCGTGATCAGTTTTACGTTGCTGCTCCTTAAAAGTTTTCAAAGTGGTTTCAATTGCTTTCTTCCAATCTAAATCAAAAGGGGCTTTATCACCTGTTTTTTTCCAATAATGATAAGCCAAACGAATGGGATAGCACAATGAATCTATCTCCCATTTGCGCTCATGTATACCCGCCTGCATAGCTGTATCATCTGTTTTCCATTCACCAACTTTATTGGCATCACCATAAAATGCGTTGGCATATGGATCTTTTAGCACACACTTCGTTTGATGATTGATTACGCCTGCAATTAATTTTTTAAGGGCTACATCTTCATTTACAAATTGTAAATATGGCCAAACCTGTGCAGAACTATCGCGCAACCACATGGCATCGATGTCTCCGGTAATTACGTAAGTGTCCGGACGGCCATCTTTTTCTGAATAATAAACTGTGGTATCTAAAGTATTAGGAAAGCAATTTTCAAAAAGCCATGCCAATTCAGGATTTTTAACATTGGCCTGAAAAGTTTTTATGGCCGCACTTACCGCCTTACTCTGAAAATGTCTCTTTCCGGCTGCAACACGCACCACTGGAAATTCAGGTGCCAATTCGGCCGCAAATGAAAACTTAGAGGCAACCACGCCTGCACCAAGCAATCCGGTATTTTGAATGAATGTTCTTCTTTTCATTAAATATATATTTTTATGATTTGGTTAAATTTAAAGCCGCCAGCCTCGCATATATTTCTAAAATCCCTGCTTGCGACAGCAAAGTTTTATCTGATTCCCTTCCTAATAGATTTCGATCATCACGCTCATTATTCCACACACGATTTGCGTCATCAATAAAAAAGCTAAAACGGGAAGCATCTTTCTCCACGACATACAAGGCTAAATAGCCGCGCAATAATACTGCATTAAACCAATAATGACCAGGTAATTTTCCGTTTTTGTAAAATCTTTTTTCAGCAGCAGTAGCTATAAGCTTTGCTTCTTTAAGGTATTTAACGTCTTTAGTGATTTGGTAAAGCATTACGTTCGATTCCAACATAGTGCCTGTATTATAAGTGTAAACAGCCGAATCTATTTTTAAAGATGAAACGTTAATGGCATCATAAAAAATCCCATCATTGCCCCTCAGGTTTTTATTCGTCCAATTGTAAACCAGCAAAGCTGTATCCAGATATTTTTTCTCTTTTGTTGCCTGATACAATTCCAGGGAGACTAAGATATTCGGACCGTTGGAACAGGTATTTTTAGAAGTTTTTTCATCTTCTTTCCAATATAAACCACCTCCTGTTTTCTCATCATAGCCTGTTAATAGCCAAGTATAGATTTCTTTGGCTTTGTCAAAATAGATTTTCTTTTTCGTGCGTTCGTAAGCATTAAGGTAAGCGATTGCAATCCACTGATTATCATCATAAAAGCGAGAACTTTTTTCTACATAAGATTGATAAGAAGGCGCAGGCGATTCTTTGGTATAATACTGATCGATAGCCTTAATTACAGGTTGCATACCACTATTTTTCTTTAAAGCTTCGGTTTCATTTTTAGCCTGGATCAGTGCACAAAGCGGCCACAGATAAGAATATGGTTTTTCGTGTTTCCCTATATTTTCAAGGTATAATCCACGATCTTCGGCGACGAAGTACTTTTGTATATTTTGTTCAATGACATCAATTCGTTTTAAATATTCCTGCTTGGTGGTTTGGGCAAAACAATTACCTAAAGTCGAAATAAAAAATAAACTAAGCATTACCGGGGCTACGTGATATCGCATTGATAGGAATGAATTTCTGATCAGACTATTTGTTTGTATGGTAATTTTATTCAACAAAATAACTCAAATTTATCTATTTAACTGAAGTGGCTTTTTGATGATCATCTGGCTAGAACGTAAACAAATATTATTATAATTTTTTTAACATCAAAATCAAAAAAGCTAATTAAGCCATTCCTAAATCGATTTTCCGATTCCTATTCAATTTATTACAAAAAACAAAGTTACTGGTATGAAATCAGATTGAAATTTTATGGTGGCTGGTTGATTAGAAAGTTAAATATATATTTTTATAAGGAGTTGTTCATAAAAATCATTGTTATCAAACCTGGTACATTTTAAAACCTGCGTTATTTGATGAAAATTGATGAAAAACAAAAAAAAACCGCTGGTAAAACCAGCGGTCCAATACCACAAACGAGACAATTGAGATATTATTTTTTTGGTTTGGCGCTCATGTAAAAAGTAAGTTTACCGCCGTTCGTGATGTCTTCATGTTTAATGCTGTGGTTAGAAATTTCCTTTCCATTCAGCATTACTTTTTGCACATAAACGTTTTTAGCACTTTGGTTTACGGCCTCTACTGTAAAAGTTTTATTATTCTCCAGGTTAAGAACGGCTTTGTTAACCAGCGGACTTCCCAAGGCATAAACATCTGCACCGGGTGCTACCGGATAAAATCCCATTGCGGAGAACATGTACCACGCACTCATTTGACCGCAATCATCGTTTCCACCCAATCCATCAGCTGTTGGCTTGTACTGCATATTTAAAATATGGCGAATCTGCGCCTGACCTTTATAAACCTCATCCGTCCAGTTGTAGAGATAAGCAACATGATGTGCCGGTTCATTACCGTGAACATAACCGCCAATAATGCCTTCACGGGTAATGTCTTCTGTGTGGGCGAAAAACTCATCTGGCAAATGCATGCTAAATAAAGAATCTAAACGAGCAGCGAATTTCTTTTTGCCACCCATCACTTCAATTAACGAAGTTGGATCATGTGGAACAAAAAAGCTATAATTCCAGCTATTTCCTTCTATAAAACCTTGCCCTTCAGTATCTTTCGGGTCGAATGCTTTTTTAAAAGTTCCGTCAGACAGTTTTGGGCGCATAAATCCGGAAGCGGGGTCATAATTATTTCTCCAGTTTTGCGAACGCTTGATAAACTCATTATAAATAGCTGTGCGGTTCAGTTTCTTCGCCAATTGTGCTATTGCCCAATCATCATAAGCATATTCTAAGGTATTGGAAACAGATACTCCACTCCTTTCAGCCGGAATATAACCCTGATCCATATAATAGCCGATGCCTTCATAATCCCGGTGTTTCGCCGTAACCACACAAGCATCCAAAGCCTTATTGGCATCTCCGTTATAAGTACCTTTAATAATCGCATCTGCAATTACAGAAACACTGTGATAACCACTCATGCACCAGTTATCGTTTGCATAATGCGACCAGATAGGCAACATATGCAAGCTGCTTTGATCATAATGTGCAAGCATAGATTTCACCATATCGTTACTCCGAGCTGGCTGCATAATATTGAAAAACGGATGCAGGGCCCGGTAAGTGTCCCATAAAGAAAAAGTGGTGTAATTGGTAAAGCCATCCGCCTGGTGAACATTCTGATCTAAACCTTTATACTCACCATTTACATCGGTGTAAGTTGTTGGATTGATGAATGCGTGATACAATGCCGTATAGAAATTTATTTTGTTATCGTTTGACGTGGTAACCTGAATTTTATTTAGCTCCTTATTCCAGGTGGCCTGTGCTTGTGCCTTTACCTGATTAAAATCCCAGCCAGAAATTTCTGCACGCATATTTTCTACCGCATTTTCCTGACTAACAGGCGATAACGCAAACTTAATTTTTATCTGCTCTCCTTCACTGGTATCAAAATCGAAGAACATTTTAATCTTTTTCCCGGCAATTTCAGGGAAGTTTTGATCCTGATTAAATTTTCCCCAGAAGCCCCGGTAAGCTTGCTTCGCATCATAACTTTTTCTACCGTAGCTTTTAAAAGGCTTAGAAAAACTCATGGCGAAATAAACGGTTCTGGTTCTGGCCCAGCCATTGGTTTGTCGATATCCGGTG
The DNA here is from genome assembly GCF_048515415.1 of Pedobacter sp. N23S346. Classification (NCBI taxonomy): domain Bacteria; kingdom Pseudomonadati; phylum Bacteroidota; class Sphingobacteriia; order Sphingobacteriales; family Sphingobacteriaceae; genus Pedobacter; species Pedobacter sp. N23S346. The sequence goes on along the minus strand of NZ_JBLYEE010000002.1, from coordinate 401,529 downwards.
ATTAAAGTATCATTTACCACGCGAACGTAAGTCCACACGGTCTTATCTTCATAATTATAGATTCCAGCCATCAGATCTAAAATAATATGCGACTGATCTGATTTAGGAAAAGTATATTGATGCATGCCTACCCTGTTGGTTGAAGTAAGTTCTGCAGTAATATTGTGATCATCTAATTTTACCTTATAATAACCCGCATCGGCAGTTTCATTAGCATGACTATATGCCGAACGGTACCCGCTTTTCGGCTGATCGGCAGTGCCGGGATTTAACTGTAATTTCCCTTGAGTTGGCATAATTAAAAAATCGCCAAGATCTGAGTGGCCCGTACCGCTGAAATGCGTATGACTAAACCCAACAATTGTTTTATCTTCATACTTATAACCGGCGCAATATTTATAAACATCACCATTGTAATTCCCATTTACCTCGTAAGACAAAGTATCTGTTTCAGGACTCAACTGTACTGCTCCGAAAGGAACAGTTGCACCTGGATAAGTATGCCCCATTTTAGAGGTGCCAATAATGGGCTTAACATATTGCACTAAATTTTCTTGGGCAGTGGCAAAAAATGCTGAAAACAAAAAACAAGGCAGGATAAGTTTTTTAATCATAGTGTGTTAAAATATTGAACGATATCAACGAAAATTCTAAGGTAGAAATTAATTTGTAAATCTCTGTAAAATATAAACTAAAACGTTTAATCAATCTTAAAAACAAATTATATATGCGTTCTAGTTGGTAAGGTAACGACTCAGAGATTCAGGTACAGCTTTCCTGTTGGTGAGCCACCAACTGGGGGTTCAGTTTAATTAATCTTAAAAAAGGTTTTATATGTGTTCTGGCTGGTGGGCCACTAACCACGGGTTCGGGTTAATCCGTTCCCTTTTTACAACGAACTGACTTGCTTCAAATAATTTCAAATAAATAAACCTTATTTTTGCAACCTATAATTAAAAAATGAGTAAACACGGTAGAATTCTGGTTGCCATGAGTGGCGGGGTTGATAGTTCGGTAGCGGCTGTAATGTTGCATGAGCAGGGTTATGAAGTGATTGGATTAACCATGAAGACCTGGGATTATGCAACTTCTGGTGGCAGCAGCAAGGAAACAGGTTGTTGCTCATTGGATAGCATTAATGATGCCCGCACACTTGCCGTAAATTATGGTTTTCCTCATTATATTTTAGATATTCGTGATGAATTTGGAGATTATGTAATCGATAATTTTGTTGATGAATACCTGGCAGGAAGAACACCAAACCCTTGTGTACTTTGTAATACCCACATTAAATGGGAAGCTTTATTAAAGCGTGCCAATAAACTGGATTGCGAATTTATCGCCACAGGACATTATGCCAATATCCGTCAGCAAGACAGTGGAAGATATGTAATTTCTAAAGGTAAAGACGAAAATAAAGATCAGTCTTATGTACTTTGGGGTGTTTCTCAGGAAAACCTTTCCCGTACAAAGTTTCCATTAGGCAGTTTTGCAAAATCTGAAATCAGACAAATGGCTTTGGATATGGGACAGGAAGAACTCGCAAAAAAATCAGAGAGTTATGAAATCTGTTTCGTGCCTGATAACGATTACCGTGCCTTCTTAAAACACAAGGTTGAAGATTTGGAAGATCGTGTAGCAGGTGGTAATTTCATCCTGAGCAACGGGATGATTGTTGGTCAGCATAAAGGTTATCCGTTCTATACCATTGGTCAGCGTAAAGGTTTAGGAGTTGCTTTCGGCGAGCCAATGTTTGTGACGCAGATCTTACCGGAAAGTAATACGGTAGTTTTAGGCAAAGCAGATGAATTGGAGCGTGAAGAGGCGATGGTTCGTAATATCAACCTGATTAAATATGCCAGTATTGAAGAACCTATGAATGATGTGATTACCAAAATCCGTTATAAAGATGCAGGTATGTTAAGTACTATTGTGCAAGAAAAGGATAGAATGCGTGTGGTTTTTGATCATAATGTTTCTGCAATTGCACCCGGACAATCGGCTGTATTTTACGAAGGAAATGATTTACTAGGTGGTGGTTTTTTAGTTTAAATACCCCTTTAAGAAATACAAATCCTGGCTAGCGATGGCCGGGATTTTTTTGTTTACTCCTATTCAAACTAACACCAAACAAAAAACCAAAAAGTTACTTTATTAGATATAACTTATTTAAAATTTAATTTTTTCGCACTTTATGAATCATACCAAGAGACCATTTCAACCGATAGAAAACTATGGCATTATCGGAAACCTTAAAACCGTAGCATTGGTTTCATTAAATGGTTCGATCGATTTTATGTGTGCACCAAAATTCGACTCACCTTCCGTATTTGCCACGATGTTAGATTCGCAAAGAGGTGGGTTTTGCGCCATAGAACCAGATTTAGAAAATCTCACAACCAAACAACTTTATTTTCCGGGAACAGCTATTTTGCTTACCAGATTTTTTTCAGATGATGGAATTGCAGAATTAACAGACTTTATGCCCATTGCAGAAGGAAATAAGTCTTCTGCCAGTGCCATCGTTAGGCAAGTTAAAACGGTGAGGGGAAGCATAAAATTCAAATTTAGTTGCATACCCAGGTTTGGTTATTCAGAAAGCGATTATGAAGTGATTAAAGAAAATGATCAACTTATTTTTAGCTGTAAAAAAGAAGGATTGAATATCAAAATTTCTGCAGATGTGCCTTTGGTGGTCAGAAAACAAAATGGATATGCAGAATTTATGCTCGAGGAAGCAGAAACTGCTACAATTGTTCTGGAATTTTTAAAACCAGATGAGCAAGGCAAAGAACTTTCTTTCTATGCAGATAATGCCTACCACGAAACAAAAGAATTTTGGGTAAAATGGATCAATAAAACCAGCTATAGTGGCAGGTACAGTGAATTAATCAGGCGTTCTGCCATTACACTTAAGTTACTGACTTCGGCAGAATTTGGTTCTGTGGTGGCTGCGCCTACTTTTGGCTTGCCCGAAGCACTTGGTGGCAACAGAAACTGGGATTATCGTTTCACCTGGATTAGAGATGCTGCCTTTACCATGTATGCCTTCTTATCGCTTGGTTTTTATGACGAAGCAACCGCATTTATTGATTGGATATTCGGCCTTTGCCAAAATATTGACCTACAGCTTATTTACAAGATAGATGGTAATCCAGATATTGATGAGAAAGAGCTTAAACATTTTGAAGGCTATCGCGGATCAAAACCTGTCCGGGTAGGAAATGCGGCATCGCAACAGGTTCAGATTGATATTTATGGCGAATTAATCGATACCATTTATATCTACAACAAATCTTATAAACCAATTACCTATCAATTCTGGACATTAATTGAAAAACAGATTGCGCAGGTAATAAAAAACTGGAAAAAGCCCGATCACGGAATCTGGGAAATCAGAAGTGAGGAGAAAGAATTTTTGCATACCAGGCTGATGTGCTGGGTGGCCATGGATAGGGCAATCAAAATCGCAGAACATCGCTCCTTCCCTTATCCTGAACAAGAATGGCATGAAATAAGAAGCGAGATTTATAACGACATTTACCACAATTTCTGGAATGAGAAACTAGGTGCCTGGGTGCAATACAAGGGTGCTAAACATGTTGATGCAAGTGTGATGCTGATGCCTTTAACACACTTCATTTCGCCTATGGAACCGCGCTGGCTATCAACCATGAAAGTAATAGAAAAAGAATTATTATTAGATGTGTTGGTTTACCGATATAGAAATGGGTTCAAGAAAATAGATGGTTTGGAAGGTGAAGAAGGAACATTTAACATGTGCTCTTTCTGGTATATCGAATCACTGGCAAAGAGTGGGGAATTAGATAAAGCGGTAGAATATTTTGAGAAGATGATTAGCTATTCTAATCATCTTCTGCTTTTCAGTGAGGAACTAGGTAAAAAGGGTGAGCATTTAGGTAATTTTCCACAAGCTTTTACGCATTTGGCATTAATTAGTGCTGCTGTAGAGTTGAATAAACAAATCAGCAGACAAACCGGAAAAGACTAAATGCAAAGCACTTATTGTTCTTCGTAATGATAAGTTAATCCGCCGTCTACGTAATAGGTTGATCCGGTAACGTAGGCGGCATCATCTGATGCCAGGAAAGCAACTACACCCGCTACATCTTCAACAGTTCCCATTCTCCTTAATGGTATGTTACCAATTACTTTTTCTAACTGTTCCTTATTATCCAAAAGATCTTGATTAATTGGTGTCGTAATGGCGCCAGGAGCCACATTATTCACTCTAATACCTAATGGGGCAAGTTCAGAAGCCAGGTTACGTGTCAACATTTTTAAGCCACCCTTACTTGCACAATACGCAGCAAAATGAGGGAAAACGATTTCTTCATGAACTGAACTCATATTAATAATAGTTCCTTGTCGTTTTTCTTTCCTACAATAATTAACAAAAGTCTTGATCCCGAAAAACACCCCCTTCAAATTGGTATCCATTACTAAATCATAATCTTCCTCGGTAACATCCCAAAAATCTGCTTTGGTTTCTAAGCCAGCATTATTAATCAGAATATCTAACGATCCAAAAACTTTAATCGCATCATCTACCAGCTTAATTACCTCTTTCGTTTTACTTACATCGGCTGCTAAAAACTCGGCTCTCCTCCCCATGGCTTTAATCTCATTGATTAATTCTTCCCCCCGCTCATCAAATTTTCTTCCATTCAGAATGATATCCGCACCTTCCTTAGCCAGGCGCAGCGCACAAGCTTCACCAATACCTTGACTACTTCCTGTAACTAATGCTATTTTATTTTTAAAACGATCCATATTATGCTATTTATTAATGTGATTTAAGCTATTTTGAATAAATAATTTCTTCTATTCTTTGATCCATTTCCGGGTCTTCCGGAAGTTTTTTCAGGTAGAACTCCTCATAAAAGGCTTTTATAATGGCTGCCATAGGCGTTGCCAAAAGTGCACCCGTTAAACCAAAGGCAGCACCCATGGCCAGCAACATCACTAATGATGAAACCGGATGGATATTCATGGTAGATGATCGAAGTTTTGGCATTAAAAAGTCAGATACCAGTTCATTCAATAATAAAAAGAATAACAGGCACCAAAAGGCCGTTAACGGACTGATCGAAAGGGCAACCAATGTTGGAGGGATAGCCATGATGTAGAAGCCCAGCTTAGGAATTAACTCCGAAAAGAAAGCAAGTGCCGCCCAAACCAGGGCGCCAGGCACATTAATAATACTTAAAAAAGCATATACCAAAACAGACTGAATTGCTCCGCCAATCAGGTTCGATTTCATCCAGCCCACCAGCATGATGGTAGTATGCTGCATCGCATTTTTTGCACTTTCCCGTTTTCGCGGTTGAAAAAGAGAAAGATATAATTCTACTATTGGTTGAGGATGGGTAACGTAAAATACAACCAGACAAACGAATACGATAAATAAAAATATTCCACCAATCAGGCCAAATGAAAAATTACCTAACCCGATAATCGTTTTGCCTACCGATGGCATCGCAGATCCGATAGAAACGCCACTATCCTGAATCTCCCGGTTAAACTCCGGATAATTTTTTAATGTAGAGGCTATGTGATTGGATGCAGAGGTATAATAAGTAGGCAAATTGCTAATTAAAACATCCAGCTGATTGGTAATGTGTGGCACAATTAACCATCCTAAACCAATACTCAATCCGAAAATAATAATGAAAATGATCAAACTGGCCAACCAGCGCTTCATTCCTCTCTTTTCAAATCTGCTTACCGGCGCACTAATGATAATGCCTAAAACTAAAGCAAAAATAACCAGCAATACAATAGAGATAATTTTAAACGTAAAAAACAGCAGCAAAGTTAATCCTGTAATGTATAGAATAGTAGATTTTATAGTTTCGAAAAGGCGATTGTGTTGAGGTAAACTCATTTGGCTGTATGATTTATTTATTTTACGGTCAAATTATTGGTAGAAGACTGTTATTTCAAACAAGTACTATCTTCTCTACAGCATCCGTATCCTCACATCGAATAAAGAGCACCTTGGGATGACTTAAGTTTTTAAAGCGGGATTTTAGCTTGGCAATAAAACTTTTAGAATCGGTTTCTTTCACCAGTGTAATGGCCAGTGCATCAGCATTACCCCTCACCTCAATAATTTCAGTTGGATAAACTTCCCTGAGCTCACTTGTAAATTCCATATTTAAGAAACCAACGTAACTGCTTAAAGTTTGATTTTGACGATTAAATATCCTGGAGAAAAAAAAGAAGTCACCTATCTTGGTAGATCCTGAATCAAGTTCAGGAGGACGATTCTTTGCAAAAGTGATTTCTTCGAGCAATGTACTAACCAATTCGTCATGCTGACCTGTAGCGCAGCGGAAAGCTACGCAGTAAATTTAGTTCAGCACCTATCCAGGTAAGATCCTGAATCAAGTTCAGGAAGACGATTCGTCGCAAAAAGGGAGTTCTTCGAGCGATGCACTATCCGATTCGTCATGCTGATATTTAGTTCAGCACCTATCCAGGTAAGATCCTGAATCAAGTTCACTGTTGTCCGGTTAAAGTTTAAACGATCCATTAAATCCTTTAAATCAAGCTAAAAAAGCTGTTTTTATCTCATTTTTAAAAGGTAAGCCCATTGTTTTATAGGTTTCCTAAAAATCTTGCACTAATTCGGCTGTCCGGTAAAAAACTATCATTTTCAGAGGTTTTAATATTTTAAACCGCTCATAGCTTCCATATCCTGCAAAATATTATTTTGGTTAAGGAATATTGCAGCCATTTGTGATTAGGCTGTCCGGTAAAAATTTGTTCAAAAAGTTTTACCGGACAACAGTGAATCAAGTTCAGGAGGACGATTCGTCGCAAAAAGGGATTTCCTTGAAGGATGACATTTCGAATTTATAATACAGCTCCTTTTCCGTTTAATTAAGACCGGTGCATATGCAACATTTTCTTCAGCATTTCTCTCGCTACGAAGATCCTCGTTTTAACCGTGCCAATCGGGATTCCTAGTTCTTGTGCTATTTCTTCATATTTATAACCCTCAAAATGCTTTTTAAAACAATAAGCAGATTGAGCTGGAATTAAATTTAGCGCCTTATTAATGTCGTCTAACAAGAATTTTGCTCTGTCTGTGTTTTCAGCTCCATTTGGGGCTTCAGCATTAATGGCATCAAGATTATCCTCCAGCGAAATAGCACCTTTATTTTTCTCCCTGTGATAGTGATTAAGAAAAGTGTTTTTTAGAATGGTAAATAACCAACCACGCAAATTATTTTCTGTTTTTAAACGTCCGGCAAAACGAAAAGCTTTAATGAAGGTTTCCTGAACTAAATCATTTGCAACATCATCATCATGCGTATAGGCAAAGGCCCTCTCAGTGAGTACCTTTCTAAAGCAATAAATCTCGTCTTTAAAATCAACTTGTCTTTCCATGTGTAGATAGGTATGATACTATCAATAAACATCGGAGCTATAAAGTTGTTGATGCTAAAATTACGTGGATTTTTACTGAATTATTAACTTACGTAACCATTAAGTACAGCATAGCGAATCAGCGCAGCAGAATTTTTAGCACCAGTTCTATCAATTAATGCCTGGCGGATACCTTCAACAGTTCTTCTACTTAGAAAAACCTGCTCAGCAATTTCCTGATTAGTCATTCCATTTGCAATGAGCGCTAAAACCAATTGTTCCCGTTCAGAAAGTGCCAATCGCTGTACCCCTTTTTCGGGCATATTAGTAAGCTGGTGGTTGAAACGTTCTAACACGCCAATACTTAACTCTGAGGATAAATAACGCTTTCCGCTAACCACATGCCGCAGTGCAAAAAGGAGTTCCACTTCATCAACATCTTTAGATAAATAGGCTCTTGCACCTGATACAAAAGATTTTGCCGCGTATTTCTCATCTTCTAAGATCGAGAGCATTACAACGTTAATTTCCGGATTTATTAACCGAATCTCCGCAATCATTTGGATTCCATCCATTTCAGGCATATTAACATCTGTAAGCACGATATCTGCCTTTGTTCCACATTTTAAAAGTTCTAAAAGCTTATGTGCGCCATCTACCGCTGCCACTACTTCTAAATCAGAATGTTGTTTTAACAACACCTGTAAAGATCTTCTTACAATTTGATGGTCTTCTACTAGTATAATCTTAATCATATATTTTTATTAAAACGGCCTGAAAAATTACCAGACCAAGAACATTCACCTGAATGTTATTTTGGCAGTGTGATGTAAAACACTGTTCCTTTGTTTAATTCGGTTTCAAACCAAATATCGCCTCCATGCAAATCGACAATTGCTTTGATAATCCCCATTCCCAGTCCATGAGATTCCTCCCCAATCAATCCACGTTTCATTCCTTGTTCTGCCCTGTCGAAAAGTGAAGACCTCAATTCTACAGGAATTCCACTACCGTTATCACTCACCGTAATAAGTACATTTTCTTCCTGATCCTCAGCCGAGAGCATAATTTCACCTTGATCTTTGGTAAACTTAATGGCGTTAGAAATTAAGTTGTTCAACACCTGGAGAAACTTCATACTATCCAGACGGATGTAAATCCGTTCTGATTCACATTTAAAAGAAAAGTGCTTTACTTCTTTTAAACGAGATCTTCTGTAGAAACGAATCAGGTCACGAAATTCCCAAACCAGATCAACACGTTCCTTTTTTATCTCAACCTCCGAAGATTTTAAAAATTCTTTATTAATTAAGCTTCTCACCATCTTCATGTTACGCTCGCACATTTCAATAATAAAAGCCAATCCTTCCGAAAGGTATTCTTCACTTTTCTGTTGAATGCCGTTCGCCATTGATGATGCAGCAAGCTTCATCATCCCGAAAGGTTCTTTTAAATCATGAGAAAGCACTTCAAGTGCAATGTTTTTACGGTTATTGATCTGTTCGATATGTATTTTATTGTGCCTATCTATGGTAATATCTTCTACTATACCACACAGGGCCTCATTTCCCGCACCTTCAACCGGCCCAATACTTACTTTGAGATACCTTTCATCTTTACCATTCAGCAACAATCGGAACTCGTATTTTTTAAATACTTTATCTGATGAAATTTCCTGAAAACAATATCCCACCAGAACCTGATCATCCGGATGCACCAAATCAAATAAAATGGTAGGCGATTGCGAGATCTCTTCCGGTTTTAAACCCCAGATTGTAGCTAATGAGGTATTGAAGTACAGAAATTTGCAATCAATCACATCATAAACAAAATATCCATCAGAAGATTGCGCGCCTAGTTGATAAAAAAGATCTTGTTGCATTACGTTATTTGTTTTGGTCGTATATGTAGCCCACCAATAAGTTGACTGGCATAAACCAAACAACCAGTTTCAAAAAATGTTTACGCAGGCAGATTTAGTAATACGCCTTGCCTTTTAAGAATCAATTTTTCAACCGTACTTTCAAGATAAGATATATCAAAAGGCTTCGTTATCAGTAATTCATGACCACAATCAAGGTCTTCTTCTTTAATGATAGCTGCAGACAATAAAATAATGGGTACGTTAGCAAGCGCAGGCAAACGTTTTAGATTTCGACAGATTTCCCGACCATCTTCTACACCAAGCACAATGTCGAGCATAATTAGATCGGGCTTAAAATCATCAACTAAAGTTTCGATGTTAATGATATCAGCAATAGTCTTGACGAGATAGTTTGTTTTGTCGAAAATAAATGGAATCATCTCGCGGATGCTTTCATCATCATCGATAAGCAATAGATGTTTAAGTTGGCGCATAATTTAAAAGATCAAATCTATAGATAATTCACTATGAGCCTATAAGTATATGTACGTGTATTTCACGCAAAAAGTGTAAAAAATTAACTACAAGGCACTTTTTATTATTGATAGACGAGTAAAACAAACATGCATTTTAAGGTATTGTGAAATAATTTTAGAACTGGAAGTATCCTTTGCGAAGATTCTGAACCCATTCAGAAACACACGCAAACTAACTGATTAAAACTGGCATTATTTTTTACCGAAGATTTGGACTCAACGCTGTATGTAAATAATGAGAATCAAATCATCCGGATGTAAAAGGATAAATTTGTAGAATCAAGGTTTAGGAAATTCAAAAAATAAACCTCATATACAGTTTTTTGTACGTAAAAAAATTTAAAATGATTCCTAATAACAAAACACTAAAACCTAATCTGTTGATTATCAAATCATAGCTTCTATATGTTTACACTTTCTGGAAAATGTTAGAAAATAAAGTCTGATTATTTAAAATCAGGAAACTACTTTTGCTCGAATGTTATCCCAATACCAAATCTTATTTTATTTTGAAGGCGAAGGATTAGTGATCTTGGAGCTAAAGCGAAATGACATGCCGGAAGGTTCAGATCTATCGGAAATTTTCCATTGGCTTTATCTGGAAAAACAGTCCCAGTCACTTATTAAACTTTGGTTTCGATCGCTGGATTCATCAGCTGATATTGAAGAACGCTTTTTTGAACAAGGCTACTTAAAATTCAACATGAGAGAAGCTACTTTTATCGAAAAATATAATTCTGCTCAACATAAACTCATCAAACATGAAGTGAGTGTAGTAAGTGAAGAAATTCATGATATGATTAAAAATTACCTCAAACAACCATAACATTTTTCATTCCCTGCTTTTAAAGGCTATAAATTTCTAGGCTATAGTGGATTATTTAAACAATAAACCTGTTAAGTGTGAATTCTCCAGGCAAAAACTAAAGACTTATCTTAAATAAATTTAAATTTGTTTTTATTAATCCTCCACCAGCCAACTAAATATCCAGAAAAAGCAAAGCGAGATGCTTAAGAATGACTTAGAGAATGAAAAGCAATGGATATCTCAACTTAAAAATGGAGATAAACATGCTTTTGAAGTGATCTATAGCCATTACTGCAATAGTATTTATTCAAAGATTTTAAAAATGACTAAAGACGAATCAATTGCTGATGATTTGCTTCAGGATATTTTTGTTAAAATTTGGGAACGTAAAGAAAGCATTGTAGAGGAATACTCATTTAAAGGCTGGATTTACAAAATCGCGGAGAACAGTGTTTTTGATTATTACCGTAAGTTGAGTCAGGATGTTAAACTCCGCTCACAGTTAATCATCACTTTTGCCGAAATCTATGAGCAAACTGAAGATTATCTATTTGATCAGGAACGAAACAAAATTCTAACTGAGGCCATTCAGCAATTGCCAACCCAGCGCCAAATCATTTTTAAACTATGTAAACTGGATGGAAAAAGCTATGCTGAAGTAGCCGAAATGCTTGGCATTAGCTCATCAACCGTAAGCGGACAAATGGTAAAGGCAATGAAAGCCATTAAAGACCATGTATTTTATAATTCCAGGGAATTTCTTGTTTTTTTCTTAGCTATATACTTCAGAAATCGCTAAAGAGTAAAATATTTTCATTTTTTTTTATTTCAGAGTAGTGTTTTTTTAGGGTTTGTGCGTATAGCATTAAATACCTTATGGAAAAAGACACCAAAATCAACAAACTATACCATCGTTTCTTAAATAATGAGGCAAGTGCTACAGAACTTGTGCAATTATTAGATTATTTTAAGGAGACCGATGAACAGGAACTGCGCAACCTGATTCTGCAAGCACTACAGGAGATCCAGGATGATCAGCTTGATGCCAAAAGAGCTAGCCACCTGGCAAATTTATCAGTTGCCATTATGAATAAAATCGGGCAGACGGATGCAATCGAACAACCCGCCTCGAAACCCTTATTCTTCAAGTTAACCCGTTCTAAAATTTTCAAAATCGCAGCAAGTATTGCCATTATTGCCTTTTTGGGTTATCTGGCAAACAGCTCCCTTAAAGTTGATCAGCAGATTAAACCTGGCGGAAACTATGCCACCCTTATAAATGCGGAGGGCAAAGAGTTCGATTTAAGCGATGCTAATCCCCTACCTGCCTCTGAATGCTGTGTAAGTATTACCAAAACCAATGATGGCAGAATTATTTATACGGCAACAGCTAACGCAGGGCAAATGCCAAATACCGTTAATAAAATTACCACGCCAATGGGCGGACATTATAAAATTACTTTATCTGATGGTAGTTTAGTGATGCTCAATTCAGGCTCCAGTCTGGAGTTTCCGGTTGGCTTCAACGGTTCGCAGAGAAAAGTAAAGTTAACTGGCGAAGGATATTTCGAGATTACTAAAAATGCTGAAAAACCTTTTATTGTAGAAGCCGGAACGAATGAGGTTGAGGTATTGGGTACGAAGTTTAACATCAGCAGTTATGATGACGACCAGATCTGGAGCACCACCTTACTGGAAGGAAAAATCAGGTTCAAAGATAATAAACAGTATACGACCACATTAAAACCAGGAGAACAGCTTCATGTTGAAAATGGCAAGGCTGCGCTAAAAAACATTGATGCAGAAGAAGCAATGGCCTGGAAAGATGGAAAATTCATTTTTAAAAATGAAGATCTGGCGACCGTAATGCATAAAATCAGTCGCTGGTACAATGTTGAAGTAGCCTATAACAAATTACCAGATCGTCGTTTATACGCCAAAATAAGTATGGATGCCAGCTTAAATGAGGTATTGAGAATGATCTCGCTTACCAGCAATCTTAAATTTAAAGTGGAAGGAAGGAGGATAACCTTGATCGAATAAATCATCAACCGAAAAGCACTACCTACAACTTATTAAATCAAACCAACCAAACCTTATAGATGACAATTTTTACTTACTTGCCCAGGCACTGGCAAAAATTAACCAAACGTGCCGCAGGAATACTATTATTTGTTTTTACATCCCTAATCATCAATCAAAAAGTGCAGGCACAAACGGGCACTTATTCATTCACCTTCAATAAGACATCGCTTGAAACCGTAATTGCCGAGGTTACTAAAAAAACTGGTTATGAATTTATTTTCGATGCCAGTTACCTCAGAGAAGCTAAACCCGTAACAATCGAAATTAAAGCCGCTACCGCTAAGCAGGTTTTTGATGCCATTTTTAAAGGCCAGAATTTTAACTATGAAATTAGCAACAAAACTATTATCCTTAAACCCGTTGTAAAACAAGCAGAAAGTGCAGCCAAATATACCATCAGTGGCCAGGTGATTGATAGTCTTGGCACTACAATACCGGGCGTAAATGTTAGGATAAAAGGCACAAATAATGGTGTTCAAACTGATGGTGATGGCCGTTTCAATATTGAACTGCAACCGAAAGACAAAGTACTTTTATTTGATTACATCGGCTATAAGGAACGAGAATATACTTTAGGTTCAAATGCAGCAAATAGTAAAATAAGCATCGTTTTAAGTTCTAACGCGAATTTACTGGAAGAAGTTTTTATAAATGGTTTTCAGCAGATTAGTAAGGAGCGAAATACCGCAACCTACACCGTTATCGATAATAAAAAGTTAAATGAGCAAGTAAACGTAGATCTTTTAACAGCCCTGGAAGGCCGGGTTCCTGGTTTAAATTATGTAAAAAACAAAAATGGCGCAGATGATGATAAACCTAGATTACGTGGCATCAGCACCATGACCGCGCTGAATGAAAGTGCTCCCCTCATCGTAATTGATGGTTTGCCTACAGAATTTACCCTGGCAGAAATTAATCCCTATGATATAGAATCCATAACTGTACTACGGGATGCAGCCGCATCATCCATATACGGTGCAAGATCATCAAACGGTGTTATTGTCTTAACCACGAAGCAGGGAAAGGGAAATAATGTAAAAATCAGTTTAAATGCAGATTTATTTATTACCGAAAAGCCAGATTTAAGCAGTATGCACTATGCATCAACCAGCGATCTTATTGATTTTGAAACTGCGGTTTATAATGCAGAACGATCCAGGTATGCGAATACAGAAAGTATGTTTGCTGCTTATGGAGATATCAATAACGGATTATTAAAATATTATTCACCTCTTTACCAGTTGTACCGCAACCAGGCTAACGGTAGTTTGAGTGCAGATCAGGTAAACAGTACTTTGAATCAATGGCGCAATAACGATTATATAAATCAATATTCAGATAACGTTTGGCAAAATGAAATCAGGCAACGTTATAACCTTTCATTGAGTTCTGCTGCAGGCAAAACAAATACTTACTTTTCACTTAATTATGATGAAGGTCAGGAAAGGATAGTTAACAACAAAAACCAAAGCATCAATTTAAATTTTAAAACCACCTACAACTTTAAAAAATGGCTTGTCGCCTCCTTTGGTATAAACGGTACCTATGTAAAAAATGATGCTGCAGATAACTCCTACAACAATATCAATCTTCAGGAACGTTATGCCAGAATTTTAGATGAAAATGGCAACCGGGTTACTACAGATCACATCAGTTTAGTTGATGGTTTTGTTGGCGCCGGACAGATAAATGCCGCTGCGCTGGCTAAAGTAAAATCCAATAGTGAATTCAAATCTTTTGGTTTTAACATTCTGGATGCATTGGATGAGGGAATCGTTCAAACAAAAGTATTTAAACTAAGAAGTTTTGCAAATCTACAAGCCACAATTTTTGATGGTTTAACATTAAGTTCACAATTCCAATATGAAAACACGAGTTCCAAAGAAGAATCATATTATTCTGCTGAAAGCTACAAAATGCGTTATGCCTATAATATGTTTACAAGTTATAATGCGACCACATCCAGATATGTTCATAATTTACCCAACGGTGGTCGTTATAAACAATTTGATGAGTCTAGAAACCGATATACGTTCCGAAATCAATTAAGTTTTAACCGTGGCTTTGGCGCTAAAAAAGAAGAACATTACATCTCGGCAATTGCCGGATTAGAAATTCGCCAAACACAGGCAGACAGGCCTTTAGAATCTATTCGTTATGGATATGATCCTCAAATTTTAAGTTCCATAAATTTAGATAACAATTCATTAAACACCACCGGCATTTCCAGCTATTTCGGCGGCACCAGAACATTGGGATTAGTAAGCAGGGTTCAGGACCAAATTAAACACAGGTTTGCCTCACCTTATGCCAATGCCAGCTATACCTACCTGGGTAAATACAACTTAACCGGTAGCATAAGGGTAGATAAAGCCGACTTATTTGGTGTAGATGCTGAATTTAAAAACAGGCCACTTTGGTCTGCAGGTGCAGGATGGAATGCCAGTAGTGAAGATTTTATCAAGAACATCTCCTGGATTAACCTTTTAAAGGTTAGGGCTACTTATGGAATTAACGGAAACATAGATCAAACCACCAGTAAATACCTAAATGCTTCACGCCGGGCAGATGGTCTTTTTCCATCGCTAACCTATACCAATATTTTATCGTTACCCAATCCTAAACTGAGGTGGGAAAAAAGTGCAACCACTAATTTTGGCATCGATTATGCCTTATTAAACAGCAGATTAACCGGAAGTATTGATTTATATAATAAAGAAAGTACCGATTTATTAGTGACTACCGATTTAGACCCAACTGTTGGTACAAATACCATCGCACTAAACAATGGGGCACTACAAAACCGTGGTATTGAAATTTCACTAACCGGAAACTGGCTTAAAACAGATGACTGGAACTTTAGTACCACACTTATTTACGCTTATAATAAGAACACCATTAAAGCAGTAAATAACGCGACTACATCTTTGGCCAGTTACATTCAGTCGCCTACCAATTATTTTTTAGCCAATACAGCTTACAATACCATGTATGCTTACCGATATGGAGGAATGATTAATGGCTACCCTTATGTACTGGATCAGAACGGCCAGTCGAACGTAACCTTTGATGCTAGTGGTACGGCAACTGTTGTGAGAGGAATTACCAGCACAGATGCATTGGTAAATGTTGGTCAGATAGACCCGAAATATAACGGATCAGTTTCTCAACGGATTAGTTATAAAAACTTCGAATTTGGTGCTTTATTCATTTACTCTGGCGGTAATGTATTACGTAAAGATGTAACCGATTTTATCTCAACAACTGCAACTGATGAGGATATTAGCAGGCGATGGAACAGTGCAGGAACTTCTGATCTACCTCGCTTATTGATAGATTATCCTCAAAATTTACTGAATAGAGCAAACGTTGCAATGTCACTCTCCGATTATTACAGGTATTCAGACTTGCAAATTTTGGATGCCAGCTATATTAAACTTCGGAATATCTCACTTTCTTATAACCTTCCATCAGAAATATCTTCGAGACTAAAATTAGGATCAGTAAAATTTACTGCACAGATCAATAACCTGTGGTACTGGAGTGCAGCGGGCGATGATATTGACCCGGAAGCGTTTTCGCTGAACAGTGGAACAAGATCATACAGCATCCCAAAGTCATTTATTTTTGGTCTTAATGTTAATTTTTAATCAGTCTTTGACATGAAAAATATTCTAAAATACTTATTAATATTGCCGGTTATATTTACGTTATCTTGCAATAAATACACCGATATTGTACCAACAGGTGCACTTTTGGTACAATCTACTCAAGATTTTTACGACCTGGTTTCGTTGCCTAACCGCGGTTATCCAATCAACAACTTTCAATACCTGGTAGATGATATGTGGATGAAGGAATCCAATGTGATTGGCATCAATAAAAATATCGACATCATTAACTTCACCTTTGATGAAGCAGAAAGCCGTACCGATAGATTAACCTCATCATCATTTTATAACCAGGCGTACAAATACATTAACCGTTGGAACACAATCATTTCGCTTGTTGATGACAGTAAGGGCGATGCCAGCCTGAAAGCACTCGCAAAAGCTGAAGCCAAAATATTCCGGGCATATGATCATTTCTTACTCGTAAATACTTACGCTAAATCTTACGATCCGGCAACGGCAGCAACAGATGGTGGAATTTGCTTAATGGAAAAATACGATCTGGAAGCTGTGCCTGTAAAATCAACTGTAAAAGATGCTTATGATTTAATCCAACGGGATATAGACGAAGCCATTCCTTTTCTTCAGGTGCAACCGGTAGATGTATATCATCCGGGCCTGGCCTATGCCTGGGCGTTTAAGGCTAAGGTTCATTTATTTAGAAGAGAATATGCACAAGCCCGCGAGGCAGCAATAAAATCTCTTTCTTATAATGATAAACTTTTCGATATGGTTGAATACACCAAACAAGGTGGCCCAACTGTACTGCTCGTACCCGCTGCAAATAACCCTGAAGTATTAAGCCATCAATATATGACGGGCTACACTGAAATGAGCTTCGGATACCAATACATCATCAGTCCGGAATTGAGAACGCTATTTGGCACCAATGATGCCCGTTTCAACTTATTCTTCAATACCACAAATGCTTCATTTCTAGATATTGGCTCGGGTACGGCATATCATTCAGTGGCATACACCCGTTTCTTTTATCCTACTGTAGGCATGAAAATACCAGAAACCTTCTTAATTCTTGCCGAAGCTTACGCCCGTGAAAACAAACTGACAGATGCCATTGCAACACTAAATAAACTTCGGGTAAAACGCATCACCTCAGGTACCGTGAATTTAGCTGTACCAGCAACGATTAAAGAAACAATGGATTTGGTTATTAACGAGCGTAGAAAAGAACTGCTCTTCGGTTTTAATCGTTTCTTCGACTTAAAGCGATTTAATACAGAAGCAGATTATGCCAAAACGGTGATTCGCAAATTCCCCCTCGTAAATAAAACGGTACCTCAGCAAACCTATACGTTAAAACCAAACTCCAGGTTATACATCATTCCGTTTGCACAAGATGTGATGAAGAAAAACCTTGCATTAACGCTTAATACTGATGAGATCATCAATTACAGATAGACTAAAACACACAAATGAAACAACTTTTTATCACCATATTATGTGCGCTCTCTCTTAATATTTTTGCACAGGAAAAAAAAGACTCCACACAAGTTAAAGCCACAATAGGAAGTTATGATAAAATTGCCACTAAAACAGCCATTGCTAAAAATGGCCTGTTTAAGGTGATTAATAACGATAACAAATGGTATTTCGAAGTGCCAGATAGTTTGCTAAACCGATACCTTTTAACGGTAACGCGTTATGTAAGTACGCCACAAGGCTTAGGTAATTTTGGCGGAGAAGAAGTAAATGAACAAACCCTTTATTTTGAAAAAGGCTTTGGTAATAAGCTCTTTTTACGCGCTGCGATTTACAAGCAGGCAGCTAAAGATGAAAATTCTGCTATTTACAAAGCGCTGTCTACATCTCAGGAAAATCCGATTGTTGCTGCCTTTGATATTAAGGCTAAAAATCCGGAAACCGGTAGTGCTGTAATTGATGTAACCGATCTGTTTAAAAAAGAAAGTCCGGTGGTATCGATTCCTCCGACAGTTAAAACCGATAAAAAGTTAGGAAGCCTCACCGATGATCGTTCATTTATAGAAACAATTAATACCTACCCCATCAATATCGAGATTAAAACCACCAAAACGTATGGAGTATCTGGCCCGGGAACTTCTGCTGCCGCAGGCACAGGTAGTGTTACCTTACGCTTAAATACCTCGATGGTTTTATTACCTAAAGTACCGATGCAAAAACGTCTGGCAGATGAACGGGTGGGTTATTTTAACAATAAATACATTTTATTTGATGAAGATAAACAACGGGCACAGGCACAATATTTCATCCAACGGTACCGCTTGGAACCAAAGACTAAGGATTTAGCCAAATACAAAAGAGGTGAATTGGTAGAGCCGCAAAAGCAAATCGTTTATTATATCGATCCGGCAACGCCGAAAAAATGGCGCCCCTACCTTATTCAGGGGATTAACGATTGGCAAAAAGCATTTGAACAGGCTGGTTTTAAAAATGCAATTGTTGGTAAAGAATGGCCTGAAGGTGATACGACGATGAGCCTGGAAGATGCCCGATATTCTGTAATCAGGTATTATGCATCAGAAACACCGAATGCTTATGGCCCCCGCATCAGCGACCCAAGAAGTGGTGAAATTATCGAAAGCCATGTGGGCTGGTACCATAATGTAATGAAGCTGGTGCAGAACTGGTACATGATTCAGGCTGGAGCCGTTGATCCAAGAGCCCGCAAGATGAACCTTGATGATGAATTAATGGGCCAGTTGATCCGCTTTGTATCTTCTCATGAAATAGGGCATACCATTGGCTTAAAGCACAATATGGGCGCCAGTAGCCAAACACCTGTTGAAAAATTGCGTGATAAGAAATGGGTTGAGGCCAACGGACATACCGTTTCTATTATGGATTATGCCCGTTTTAATTATGTGGCACAACCAGAAGACCACATCTCGCCTGCAGGAATTTATCCGAGAATTGGCGACTATGATAAATGGGCCATTGAATGGGGATATAAAAATATTTTCAATACCAAAGATGAATTTGAAGAGAAGGAAATTCTGAATAAACTTATTATCGAACGCTTAAAGGCAAATCCAAGGTTGTGGTTTGGTGGTGAAGGAAAAGATCAGGACCCAAGAAGTCAGACGGAAGATTTGGGTGATGATGCCATAGCCGCGAGCGATTATGGAATTAAAAACCTCCAAAGAATTGCACCAGAATTAGTAAGCTGGACTTATGAACCCGGCGATATGTATGATAACCTTAAGGAAATGCACAAGGCATTAAA
Organism: Pedobacter sp. N23S346; assembly: GCF_048515415.1. Taxonomy (NCBI): domain Bacteria; kingdom Pseudomonadati; phylum Bacteroidota; class Sphingobacteriia; order Sphingobacteriales; family Sphingobacteriaceae; genus Pedobacter; species Pedobacter sp. N23S346. Next base: position 381,944 of record NZ_JBLYEE010000002.1, on the reverse strand, counting down.
GGGGCAATACACTAAATATCTTTATCATGTGATGAAGAATATCGGGAACAGCTACATTACTACAAGAAGTGCTGATGAAGCTGGTGTAGTAGTTACAGAAGTTCCGGCGGCAAAGGTAAAAAGAGCGGTTGGCTATCTTGATCGGCAGTTGTTTAACCCACCCCTATGGTTATACCCGAAAAATATTACCGATAGACTCGAAGCTAAGCCGATGGAAGAAATTTCAGAGCAGCAGAACCAGATTTTAAACACGCTGTTAAGTCCTGGTATATTGTATAATCTTGGCCAAAAAGCCTTAATGAGCCAAAACCCATACCCGGTTCAGGAGTTTTTAAATGATTTAGGGGCAACTACCTGGCATCAATTTTCTGGCGACCAGGTTAAAGATACCTACCTGCGGAACTTGCAACGCGCATACCTGGAAAAGTTAGCGAGATTAATTAATCCAAAGGATGTGGAAGATGGAAAGGCAATGACCCTTTTTCAGCGAAGCGATGTGAAACTGGAAGCCCTCGCGCATATTCAAAAAATAAAATTAAAAGTTACGCAACTCATTCCGGTTACTACAGGCATCAACCAGACACACCTGGAAGATCTGCTGTTAGAGATCAATAAAATCATCAATAAAAACAATAAATTATGATTAGAAAATACACCCTGATGTTAATCGCATCTTGCTTCTACCTGGGCGCCTTGGCACAAACCAGTTCTAAAACAGAAGTAGCGACGCCAGAATTGGTTGCGCAAAGAGAACTTACCAAAAAAGATGTAGTAGAGAGTTATCTGCAAATTAAACAGGCATTAATTGTATCAGACTCCCTTAAAGCAGCATCATCTGCCACACAATTTGTTAATTCATTAACAAAATTCAAATTCAAAAAACTTACCCTGGAAGAAATGAACAATGCTACGGGTACAAGAGCAGCGTTGAAAGAATTAGCTAAAATTGTATCCTCAACCCATAACATTACCAAACAAAGAAAGGCTTTTGTAGAAATGACCGATCATTTCTGGAAAATAGCAGATAAGGTGAAACCATTAAATACCCCTTTGTTTTTACAAATGTGCACCATGACAGGCGAAACATGGGTAAGTGATCAGGAAAAAATTGAAAACCCGGTCTATCCGAAAAACATGCTAACCTGTGGGATGATAAAAGCAAAGCTTGATTAATTTTATAATCCTAGAGTTAAGAAACTGTTAATTTTTTCAATGAATTAAAAACTTTTTTTATTAGTACTGTTAAATCAATTAGTTAAAAATACATCGATGAACCAAGGTAGAAACACTAAGAGAGTGGATGATTCTAATAGATTGGTTGCATATACCATCTTATCAGGAATCTTGATACTCTTGTTTATGGCGATGATCAGATAAAATTAGTATTGAAGTTATATCCCTAATAAACTTCGATGAGTCACATCCTATGATTAAACAATAAAAGCTTCGCAAACCGCTGAGCTTTTATTGTTAATACCTATAATTATGTCCAGATAACTTTTTAAATCACGATTCCCATCCTTATCACATAAGTTCGATTAATAATATGTATTAAAATACCATTTGAACATTTTAATTTTTTAATCACCCCGCCCTTTGGGCATCTTCCGATGAATTATATACACAAATAGGCAACAAACCAATTATTTTTTCATTGTAGATTTGCTTTAGAAATATTTTTTCACTAAATTGACATTATTAATCACCATTTAATCAGAATGTTATGAAAAATATTTCGATCTTCATTGTAGCTTGTCTGATTTCAATCGCATCTGCCCTTTTTTCTAAAACCATAGCCGCACCAGAACTTGGAATATCTACTATTCTACTGGTTTTCGGAATGGCGACCTGGTATTTCATCAACCGCCACAACCGCACCATTCAAAATAAGTGATTATAACTATTTAATTAAATCAATTTTTTAAAAAGTTAAATTCCATTATTCTTAACAACTGCTACGGTAACCATGAGTTGACCCAGATGTCTCATCGTATGTTCTGCCGCATGAAAAAGTAATCCAATAACTGTTGAAGGCAGACCTGCCCTACCAATTCCCCTATAATCTGTTAAGGTTGATTCTTCAGTGTGTTTGATTTGTTTAAGTGCGTGATCTATCTGAACATTAAACCGATTAAGCAGATCAGCAACGGAAAGCCTTTCGGTGGTATCTTTTCCCTCCTCATACAATTGGCTAAATTGAAATTCGGAAAGACCTTCAGCCCGTGCATAAGTAAATACCCGATCGAGCACGCCACTCAAATGCTGAAGGTGAAAACCTGCAGATGCCAGGCCAGCGGGACGAATCCAAAGCAATTCATCAGGAAATTCATGCAGATATTCATTAAGTTCTTCCCTGGCTTGTAGCAACGCATGGGCCACTGGCTGAAGTAAAGGTGGAATTTCTGGTAACAATCCTCTTTGCCAAACTTCTGTTTCTTGTGTCATATTATATGGTTGTAGATCAAAAATAAACTAAATTTTGTTAATTGTTCAGGTCTCATTATCTCTAGCTTGAGTCATTTGCTTTGTTTATGATCTGGTATGTTCAAGTGATTAATTTACTGATATAAAAGATTAAACAGCATAATACTTTAAATTGCCGAAAAGAATTAATGATGTCTTGATATAATTTTTTTAATTTTAAAGCCTAATACTATATTCCAGCATGTCTGTCAGTTCACTTTCGTCACAAGATTTTTCCAAATACCAAGAAGCAATTTCAACATCAACCAGTGCAAAAAAGAGCTTTTCCTCCATCACTGAACTATATGCACGTTTAGCCATTAATGAAGAAGAGCTGGAGGAGTTACAATTCGCAGCTGCGCTATCTGAAATTCAGATGCAACACGATTTGGAAAAAGATGGGTTTAGAAACGAGCACACTACCTTAAAAAGTGTTCGTAAAGCAATTGACGATAGAATTCTGGCAGTTGAGCAAAAACTATATCTGGGTCTTCCAGATGATCTTGCTGAAATGGATCGATTGATAGCGGAACAGGAAGCCATTGTAGCTGATCAGGAAGAACTGAACGAAAATGAACTTTCGCTTATGGAAAAAATGAGCCGGAGCGATATCAGTTATGGTAAAAAGCTGGCGGCGTTAGATCAGTCGAAATCTAATCGGGACCTGCCACTAAAAGAAAAACTGGAAAGACAACTCTCGCAAGTTGCGGTTGCCGAAAAGCAAAATACTTTCCGAACCGGTTTGTTTTCTATAGTGATCATGCTCCTCGTGCCGATTGTATTAGATTATATTGCTTTTCTTTTAGGCTTAAACGGAAAGGGCGATACACGACTTATTTTTTCGCATTATGTGTTCCTGATCTCGCTGATTGTTATTCAACATTTTTATGCAAATCAGATCAAAGAAAGAATTTCTAACTTCCTGGCGAAAAAACAGGGCGAAGTATTTTTAAAGGAAATTTCAGAGTCGCTCGAAGGCATTGAAAAGAACAAAAGAAAGTTAAGTAATGAACGCAGGTAAATTGGTATCGAATCAATTCTATAACTATGAAAAAAAATCAGGAACCTTCTTTCGAAAATTCCTGAATTGATATATCTTATAGTAGGAAATCGCTATTCCCTACTCACCCTCTTCCATCCTCCATCTTACATTTCCCATCATCCATAAACCTTCCTAAGGCACTACAGTATAAAATAAGTAAGAAGCGAAGATCACCAATAATACCACACCCTGCTGTACGTTCGTTTTTCCGGTCGCTAAAGAAAACATAATCGTGATCATAGCCAATAAAAGTAAAACAGTCGAGCTCATATCAATTCCCAATGTAATGGGCATTCCGAAGGCAATTGATACCCCCGCAACCGCAGGAATGGTTAATCCGATACTGGCTAATGCCGAACCCAATGCCAGGTTAAGACTGGTTTGCAATCGGTCAGCTTTTACCGCATTATAAGCAGCCAAACCTTCTGGTAATAATACAATAGCGGCAATGATCACGCCCACAACCGATTGCGGTGCCCCCATAGCAAGTACCATCACTTCAATATCTTTGGAAAGGTATTTTGCCAAGAGTACCACTGTAACCAGGCTAACAATTAATAGCAATAAGCTGGTTAAAGTAGTCGGCATATTTGGTGCTTCTACATGATCGTCTTCAGAATGAGAATCTTTAGGTAAAAAGTAATCCCTGTGTCTAACGGTTTGCATGAAAATAAATCCTCCATATAAAACCAACGATACAATGGAGACAAATATTAACTGGCTCACCGTATATTCTCCCATAGCACCACTAATGGTATAATTAGGTAAAATCAGTGTAAGCACTAAGATTGCTGCCAACGTAATTAGTGCTGCATTTACTCCCTGAAGTTTGTACAGTTGTTCTTTAAATTTGATTCCTCCACGCAAGAGGCATAACCCAACAATAGCGGTAAGAATGATCATCACCGCTGCGAAAACAGTATCTCTCGCCAATGCCTTGGTTGCGTCTCCACCAGCAAGCATAAGCGATACAATAAGTCCAACTTCTATCGTAGTAATGGCTAAGGCCAGAATGATAGTTCCGAATGGTTCTCCAACCCGGTGGGCAATAACCTCTGCATGATGCACCGAAGCGATCACACTACCAATTAATAAGCCAGCTAACAAAACTCTAAACCATATACCTGATTCTATTCCTGTTAAAAAGTACGCTGCAATTCCCAATATCGGGATCAGCATGGTCCATTTAGGTAGATCTATTTTTTTCATAAGTAAGATTAAGTTGCTTTACTAACAAAAAACTATATAGACGGTTTTATTAAATCGGAATCAGTAAATAAGGTACATGAGTGAAATTTGGTTTGAAATTCAGAAAATACACGGTATATTTATAACTCAAAGTTGTAAATATTGAATCTCTAATAAAAACTAAATCAAGAATTATGTTGTTTTACGCTGTTCCCTTATACCTTATCGTTTTTCTTGGCTGGCTGATTTATGCTGGCATGATTAAGAAAAATTTAAAACAAAACTTACCGATGGTTTATTTTGGTGGAGTATTCAGTATAATTTGGGTTGTAATCTTATTAGTTTCTATATAATATTTTATAAAGGGATCGCATTTTACATTATCCGTTGAGCAATCAATTTAATCCCATCCCACTGCATTTTTTTTCCAAACCGAAGGTTTTGCCTGTAGTGTAAAATCTTCAGAAAAATCATGACTGAAAACACGAAAGTTAATGGGCCATTCGTCTTTTAACAGGCCGGATACGAACCGCGAAAATATCCCTTCAAAACTTTTAAAACCAATCCCCGCTTTGCAAACCACCAGATACTCTTGATCAGATCTAGGTACCACTTCATGAATTTGCTTATTCCACCTCGACATCAACGCAGAAGATAAATCATTGAAATGCTGTTTATCAATAAATTTAACAATGTCGATAAAAAACTGATTAGCAAAATCTTCCCCGCTAAGCTGTCTCCATTGTCCTTCAAATTTATCCAGGCTCCCTAACAACTCCCCATTAAGTACTACACGCCATGGATCTTCAGGAGAAAACTGTATCACCTGATAAACCAAAACCTCGTCATTTGCCTTCGATAAAAAATACTCCAGTTCAATCATACAATATAAAAATCCCTAATCCTGTAAGTTTCAAATATAAGCGATAAATACTAAATTTAATAGCATTAAACACTGGTTTAATGCTATTAAATTTATATAGTCTTATTTTGTAGTCAGTTACATTAAGTCTTCACGAAAAAGATCAAAGCTAAATTTATTAGTCCTATTAGGAAAATTAGTTATTGATGAAGTTAGTAAATTATTTTTAATGCCGGGTTTATGTGCATTTGCAACCATTTGGCAAGTGTTTAATTCTTATATCTTCGTTACAAAAGAAATCTTGGCACAGCATTTGAATTTCAATTATTACACACAAATTAAATCTGATTATTATGAAAAAGTTATTAATCATTTCCGCGATTGTAGGGATCGTGTCTTTAACCTCAAATCAATCTAAAGCTCAGGTTAGCCTTAATGTAAATATCGGTAGTCAGCCTGCCTGGGTTCCTGCAGGTTATCAAAACGTAAATTATTATTATTTACCAGAAGTTAACTCTTATTACTATGTTCCACAAAGGCAATTCGTTTACCTTAACGGAAACCGATGGACAAGATCAAGAAACCTACCTAACCGATATAGAAGCTACGATTTAAACCGGAGTAGAAAAGTTGTTGTTTACGGAAACAGTCCATATCGAAGTTACAATACCCATCGTGTAAAGTATGCAAACCATTCCAGAGTTTACCGATCGTCTTACGGTGGTGGAAACCGCGTAATATACAGTGCTCCGGGAAGAAATTATTATAAAGCATATAAAGGAAGTAATAAACATCACGACCGTAGATTTAACCACTCGCCAGGAAGAGGCCACAGAGGCGGACACGGAAGACACTAGGAAACCTTATAAATCTCAATTATCAAAGTCGTTAGCATCATCTGGCGACTTTTTTTATTTGCTTTAGTTTTCGGATATCGGTATGATAAACTCATGAAAACCCTGAAAACAAAAAAAGCCGGAATATCTTCCGACTTTTAATTATGTTATACTCGCTTAGTATAATTAACCTACTAAGTTAAATTAAGCTTTTGCAGGCGCTTTTTCTTTACTAATTTTCAATTGAGCATTAATACGATCAAGCACGTCATAGATATCAAAAGGTTTGCTGATGTAATCATTAGCAAAAGCAGCAATAGCTTTTTGTTCGCTGTTATTCTGCGCAGACATTACAATAATTGGAATATGCTTGGTAAACATATCAGTTTTTAAATCTTCACATATTTCTGCACCGTTACCGTCAGGCAGCATCACGTCAAGTAAAAATAAATCTGGCATTGCATCCTGGATATTTTTTTTCAATTCTGCGAAAGATGATGATAATTGTAATTCAAACCCCTCCTCTTTCAATAGTATTTCAATTACATTTCTGATTTCCTGGTCGTCTTCTAAAATGTGTATTCGTTTAGTTTCCATATTCAAATTATATCGTTTTGGTTTCTTGCATAAAAATAAATTCTATACGATAGTTACTGTAACACCTAAACCCTCTAAATGTTTTACAATTTGTTCAGAAATTCCCTTATCCGTAATGATGTGGTCAATTTCCTCTAATCCGCAGATTTTCCCGAACCCTCGTTTCCCAAATTTTGTAGAATCGGCAAGCACAATGGTTTTCTGTGAAGCATTAATCATCTTGCGGTTTAAATGCGCTTCCATAGCATTGGTTGTGGTTAAACCAAAGTCTAAATCAATGCCATCAACACCGAGAAAAAGTTTATTAAAATAAAAATCCTGCAACACTTGTTCAGCATATGCCCCCATTACGGATGATGAACTTTTCCTTAAAATTCCACCCAGTTGAATGACATCTATATTAGGCTCACGCATCAATTCCAATGCAACATTAAGCGCAGAGGTTACTACGGTTAAATGTGTTGAAGGCGTAATATTTTTAGCAAAATAGTAAACCGTTGTTCCTGATGCAATCACAATAGAGTCGTTTTCATTTAACAAAGCAGCAGCGGCAATGCCAATTTTATTTTTCTCTGTTGACTGGATTTTCTCTTTTTCGTTTACAGGCCGGTCTACAGTATAAGGATTATTTACGGTGGCACCACCATGAGTTCTAAAAAGTAAGCTCTTATCTTCGAGGAGTTTTAAGTCCTTTCTTATCGTAACAGAAGACACTTTCAACTCCTTACATAAATCAACAACGTTGATGTATTGATCTTTTTGCAAGCGACTTAAAATAAACTGGTGCCTCTCAGCCAAATTCATCATAAACTTTATTAGTTAAGTATTTTGCAAAATAGCAAATAAAAAACGCTATAGAATTGATTTCTGGAAATATTTAATGTTTTTTTAATACAGACATTATATGATTTCGAATTTGATTATTTATACTTGCGTATTGTTTCGTTTCATTATTTATTTACGCAAATTGAAAAAAGTCTCCGATTATACCCTGCCCCCAAATTCCGATTGGGATATCATCATTATTGGAGGCGGTGCCACGGGCTTAGGTACGGCGCTTGATGCAGTAACCCGTGGTTTGAAAACTCTTTTGGTAGAGCAATCAGATTTCGCAAAGGGAACATCAAGCAGAAGCACAAAACTCGTACATGGAGGTGTTCGATATTTAGCACAAGGTGATATTGGACTGGTTAAACGTGGATTAAAGGAGCGTGGATTATTACAGCTAAATGCCAACCACCTCGTTAATAAAGAATCTTTCATCATTCCATGCTACGATTGGTTTTCTGTTGCCAAGTACCTTACCGGATTAACACTCTACGATTGGCTTGCAGGTAAATTCAGTTTTGGCAAATCGAAGTTTTTTTCTAAAAACGAAACTTTGAAATTGATGCCTGGAATAAAATCTAAAGGATTGAAAGGAAGTGTAAAGTACTACGATGGAAAGTTTGATGATGCCCGTTTAGCCATTAATATTGCGCAAACAGCTATAGAACAAGGCGCCAAACTTTGTAATTATACTAAAGTTACCAACCTGATTAAAAATAACAATGGAGATATTATCGGTGTCGAAGTTATAGATACGCTTTCAGGGAAACTGGCAAAAGCCGAAGCAAAAGTAGTGATTAATGCAACTGGTGTTTTTGTAGATGATATTTTGCTCATGAACAATCCGCAATCGAAGAAACTGGTCAGGCCAAGCCAGGGCGTTCATGTGGTGCTTGATAAATCATTTCTAAAAACAGACTTGGCGTTAATGATTCCTAAAACTTCAGATGGACGGGTATTATTTGCTGTTCCATGGCATGATCATTTATTGGTTGGCACAACTGATACGCCATTGGATGAACATGCGCTCGAACCCAGAGCCTTAAAAGAAGAAGTAGATTTTATCCTGAATACTGCCAGTTCGTATTTTGAAAGGGCACCAATCGAAAAGGATATTTTAAGTGTATTTTCGGGCTTACGTCCGCTTGCTGCACCCACAAATGGCGATAAAAACAGTACTAAAGAAATCAGCCGCGACCATAAACTTATCGTCTCCGCAAAGGGATTAATCACCATTACCGGTGGCAAATGGACAACATATAGAAGCATGGCTGAAGAAACGATTGATTTAGCCATAAGTCATGCTCAATTAAAGGCAACAGCCTGCCGCACGCATCAGTTGAAAATACATGGCTGCAGCGACTTTAAGGAAAATCACCATTTGGACCTATATGGATCAGATCGAGAAGCGATTGAAAAGCTTGCCACTGAACTTCCGCAGTTTAATCAGAAACTCCATCCGGATTTTCCCGATTTAGAAATTCAGGTGCTTTGGGCGGCAAAGTATGAAATGGCCAAAACCGTAGAAGACGTGCTGAGCAGAAGATTACGCATTTTATTTATCGATGCATTAGCTGCAAAAGCAATGGCTCCTAAAGTCGCGGCAATTCTTGCAACTGAACTGCAACAGGATCAAGATTGGGAACGTGAACAAGTTAGTGCCTTCAATAATTTGGCAGATGGCTACATTTATGCACCTCAATTACCGAACAAAAAATAAACCTGGCCGAATAACAAAAACCAAAAAATGATGAGCAAATACATTCTGTCACTAGATCAGGGCACCACAAGTTCGAGAGCAATAGTTTTCAACCACAATGGCGAAATCGTAGCTATTGCGCAAAAAGAATTCACCCAAATATATCCTAAGGCAGGCTGGGTTGAGCATAATCCGCTTGAAATTTGGTCAACACAACTAACAGTTGCTACAGAAGCCATAATCAAAGCGGGCTTATCTGTTTTTGATATTGATTCTATTGGGATTACCAACCAACGGGAAACAACCGTAGTTTGGGATAAGGAAACCGGACAACCAGTATATAATGCTATTGTTTGGCAAGACAGGCGGACATCTAATTACTGCGATGAAATTAAAGCCCAGGGTTTATCAGATAAAATTCAACAAAAAACGGGTTTAATTATAGATTCTTATTTCTCTGCCACAAAAGCCAAATGGATTTTGGATAACGTAGCTGGAGCCAGAGAAAAAGCCAACGAAGGAAAGCTTGCCTTTGGAACGATAGATACGTGGTTGATCTGGAAACTAACAGCCGGAAAAACTTTTGTTACCGATGTTACCAACGCTTCGAGAACGATGCTCTACAATATTCATACGCTGGCGTGGGATGATGAACTTACCGACCTTTTCAATATTCCTAAGAGTATGTTGCCAGAAGTTAAATCTTCCAGTGAGGTATATGGCGAAACTGCAGGTAAAATTTTAGCTGCTAAAATTCCAATTGCAGGAATTGCTGGCGATCAGCAATCTGCCCTTTTCGGACAAATGTGTACAGAAATCGGAATGGTCAAAAACACTTATGGTACAGGCTGTTTCATGTTAATGAATATCGGCGAAACACCAAAACTCTCATCGAATAATCTATTAACTACCATTGCTTGGCAAATAAACGGACAAGTGAATTATGCTTTAGAAGGAAGTATATTTATTGGAGGTGCAGTGGTACAATGGCTAAGGGATGAAATGGGTTTGATTTCCAAGTCTGCTGACGTAGAAACATTGGCACAACGGGAAAAAGATACCAATGGTGTTTACGTAGTACCGGCATTTGCAGGTTTAGGCGCTCCCCATTGGGATCAACATGCACGCGGAACCATTACTGGCTTAACACGTGGAACCAATAAATCACACATTGCCAGGGCAGCACTGGAAAGTATTGCTTACCAAACCATGGATGTATTAAAAGCCATGGAAGCTGATGCCGGCATCGAAATTACCGAATTACGCGTAGATGGCGGAGCCACTGCAAATAACCTCCTCATGCAATTTCAGGCAGATTTATTAAAGAGCAGTGTGATTAGGCCTGAAGTAACGGAAGTAACAGCACTCGGTGCTGCTTACCTTGCTGGTCTGGCTACGGGTTTTTGGGACAGTATTGATCAGATCAGATTACAGTGGAAAATAGATAAAACATTTAAAGCAGAAGAAGGCATAGACAATACGGAAAGAATTAAAGGCTGGAACCGGGCAATCAAAGCTGCACGGATCAGTGCCGCCGATTAAACAAGCATCAACGATTTCCAATTCCACCAGACTAACCAAATACCGATTATGACAGAATTTGTTGCAGAATTAATTGGCACTGCCCTCCTTATCTTATTGGGAAACGGTGTAGTAGCGAACGTTGTGCTTAAAGGCACAAAGGGTAACAATAGTGGTTGGATGGTCATTACCACTGCCTGGGGGCTCGCAGTTTTTGTTGGTGTGGTGATTTCGGCGCCGTATAGTGGCGCGCATCTAAACCCAGCTGTGACCATTGCTTTGGCTATTGCTCAAAAATTCGACTGGATTAAAGTACCTTATTATATCCTGGCACAATTATGTGGCGCAATGATTGGTTCCTTTCTGGTATGGGTGATCTACAAAGATCATTTTGATGCAACAGACGATAAGAATTTAAAAGCTGCTCCTTTTGCTACTTCACCCGCTATCCGAAACCTCAAATCAAATCTCTTCTCCGAAATTATCGGAACTTTCGTACTAATCTTCGTGATATTTTATTTCACCAATGCAGAAATGGGAAGCGATAAAACACCTATTGGCTTAGGTTCGTTAGGTGCTTTACCCGTAGCTTTTCTGGTTTGGGTAATTGGTTTAGGTTTAGGCGGAACAACAGGTTATGCCATTAATCCGGTGCGAGATTTAGGGCCTCGAATCATTCATTCCATTATTCCAATGAAAGGAAAAGGCAGCAGTGATTGGTCTTATGCCTGGGTGCCAATTGTTGGTCCGCTTATAGGTGCTGCGCTAGCCGCTTTACTTTACATGGCTTTATTGAAATAAGTAATTGCTTTCAAGTTATCTATTGATAAGCTGATTAAATCAATTCGATATGTTATATATTGACAAATTAGCATTGTCAAATTTTATTACCTTTGAGATCAGATAGCATTTTACATCTAATTGCTTCGACTAACCTAAATATCAGACCTTGCACGATTTTTTTCTTTTTATAGATACCGAAACCTCCGGCTTACCAAAAAACTGGCGTGCCCCCTATTCTAAAGAAAATAACTGGCCACATATTCTACAAATTGCCTGGATCATTTTCGACAGCAACTGCGTGGAAGTGAAAAGAGAAAATCACTACATTGAAAATAATGGTTTCACCATCGATAAGGCAGCACAAAAAATCCATCATATAACCGATGATTTTTTGAAAATCCATGGCGAGCCAATTGAGCCGGTTATGCATTCATTTTGTAAGGACATGGATCAATTCAATCCGCTTGTGATCGGTCACTTTATTGAATTGGATTTTCATATGGTTAATGTAGAACTTAACCGATTAGGAATGCATAGCATTTTTGGATCATCTACTTTTTATTGTACAATGAAAACCAGTGCAGATTATGTAACTAACTCTATCATCAGCCATTTAAAGCTTGATAAATTCTACACTATCCTATTTAACGAAGAGCCAGCAGAAAACCATAACGCATTAACTGATGCACTAAATACTGCAAAAATCTTCTTCCATCTATTAAATGATAAAAAAATAAGTTTATCTTCCATTTATAACCAGGAACATACTTTTATCAAAGTATCAGATGGATTAGACATTTCACCATTTAAACGTATCTTACAGCGATTATTCCCATGGACAATAAGCTAGCAGATAAAATTTACACCTCTAGAATCGGCGACATTACGTTTAAAAAAATTGTGCGCTGTTCTACAGAAACTCCTGTTTTTGAAGCCGCAACAAAGATGGCTGAAAATAAAACCAGTTGTTTATTTATTGAGGATAGCTCGGGTAATTTCGTAGGCTTTGTGACTGATATTATTCTCCGGGATGAAGTAATTGCAAAACGCCTTGATCCACAGATTGCAATTAGTGAGGTGATGGATCCTAATATTGTTACCATTACACCGGAAGCATTTGTTTACGAAGCGATACTGATGATGTTCAGTAAGAAATCGAGATACTTACTGGTAAATGATAACGGAAATTTTGTTGGCTTTTTAAGCCGCAACAGGCTTTTAAGCGAACAGGCTGAGTCGCCATTGGTATTTATTCAGTCGGTAAAATCAGCTGTAAATACCTCTGATTTAAAATCTAAATGGCAAAAGGTGCCACATATTGTTGCCCAGCTTTTGGACAGAGGTGTACATGCCAAGATTGTTAATGAAGTGGTTACCACTATCGCAGATACCATTTCCCTAAAAATTATAGAAGAAGTAATAGATAAACTGGGTCAGCCGCCGGCAAAGTTTGTATTTATGGTTCTGGGTAGTGAAGGAAGAAAAGAACTCAGTTTGAAAACCGATCAGGACAATGCTATTTTGTATGAAGATACAGATGAAGACCGTCGTCCTGCGGTTCGCTCCTATTTCCTCGATTTCGCTACACAGGTTTCAGATAAGCTAAACTACGTGGGGTTCGTGTATTGTGATGGCGATTATATGGCGACTAATCCAAACTGGACACATTCACTGGAGCATTGGAAATACAATTATAAAAACTGGATTGAAGAGGCGCTCCCTGAAACGGCTGTAAAATTTGCGGCATTCTTCGATTGCAGAGCCATTTACGGTGATTTATCTTTAATGACGGGTTTACGATCTTTTGTAGATGAGGAACTTCAGAAACCCCTTGAGAAGTTTTATGCCTATCTGGCAAAAAATGCATTGTTATATGAACCGCCACTTACCTATTTTAGAAATATCAGAACGCAAAAGATCGAGAAACGAGAGGTTTTTGATATCAAAACAGCCATGACGCCTATAGTGGATTTGGCCAGGGTTTACGCCTTACAGAATCGAATTTTTCAGAAAGAAAATACTGGCGAACGTTTAAAGGCTTTGAAGGAATTGGGAGTTTTTAGCGAAAAACAGTATAATGAGCTTTCCCATTCTTATTATTACCTGATGGGCTTGAGATTAAAACACCAGGCGAATTTGATTATTAATGACCAGGTAATTCCAAATAACTTTATTGATATTGATTCGCTAACGAAGATCGAAAAGGTTACGCTGATAGAAATTTTCAAAATTATTCAGGATTTTCAGAGTGGAATCAGAATGAAGTTTACCAATAGTTTAGGCTAAGGGCTGAGTGTGTGGTGCACTTTTTAGCCTAGTGGTCGGTATCTCACCAACCATCCTAAGTTTTATCTTATTAATACGCTTGATCTATCGATATTAGCTTGGCCTTAAAGCAAAAAAAGTCCCGATTTACATCGGAACTTTTTCTAAATATGATTATCGCCTGAGCGAGAATTTCTATTTTACTGCATCAATTACAGCTTTGAAAGCTTCTGGGTGATTCATTGCTAAATCAGCCAATACTTTACGGTTTAACCCGATTTCTTTTGAAGCAAGTTTACCAATTAATTGAGAGTAAGAAATACCGTGCTGACGAGCACCTGCATTAATACGTTGGATCCATAATCCGCGGAATTCTCTTTTCTTAACTTTACGGTCACGGTATGCATATTGCAAACCTTTTTCTACTGTGTTTTTAGCAACCGTAAAAACTTTACTTCTTGCGCCCCAATAGCCTTTGGCCATATTAAGGACTTTTTTCCGTCTTCTTCTCGAAGCTACTGCGTTTACCGAACGTGGCATGTTGTTGTTGTTTTTTGGTAAGCGGCGTTCCTTTTTTTCGGAAACTTAATGCCTGATACCTGGTGAATTAATAAATTACTTTCCGATGCAAAGCATGCGTTTAACGTTACCTGAATCTGCATCTGTTACAATTCCTGCATTTCCAAGAGCACGTTTACGTTTAGTACTCATCTTTGTTAAGATGTGACTTTTGTATGCTTTGTTTCTTTTGATTTTACCTGTTCCAGTAAGCGAAAAACGCTTTTTAGCACTGGAATTGGTTTTCATTTTTGGCATAACCTGTTTTTTAATTTATAAACCTATTTTTATTTTTTTGCTACTTTAGGCGCAACTGTTAAGAACATCCGTTTACCTTCCAATTTAGGTAATAATTCTACTTTACCTACATCTTCCAAAGCCTGGGCAAATTTCAATAATAAAATCTCTCCCTGTTCTTTGTAAACAATTGCTCTACCTTTAAAATGCACGTAAGCGCGAACTTTTTCACCGTTCTCTAAAAAGCTTACCGCATGTTTCAATTTAAACTGGAAATCGTGATCGTTCGTATTCGGACCGAAACGAATCTCCTTAATTACAGTTTGTTTAGCATTAGATTTAATTTCCTTCTGCTTTTTCTTTTGTTCGTAAACAAACTTGCTGTAATCGATAATTCTACATACTGGTGGTACTGCATTTGGAGAAATCTCTACCAAATCCAATTCCAAATCATCAGCAAGTGCCAAAGCTTTTGCCAAAGGATAAATCCCCGGTTCAACATTATCGCCAGCCAAACGCACTTCAGGCGATTTAATGTACTGATTAATGTTATGCTCTGCTTCTTTTTTCTTAAAAGGTGGACGTGGTCCCCTGTTAAATCCTGGTCTTCCTAATGCCAAATGTGTAACTATTTTAATTTAAACTGTTATTTCTTTTTTTAATAAATCGTTGAACTCCTCCAACGTCATTTCTCCTAAATCTCCCTCACCGTGTTTACGTACCGAAACTTTTCCTTCTGCCATCTCTTTATCGCCGATAATCAGCATATAAGGAATCTTTTTAACTTCGGCATCACGGATTTTCCGTCCGATTTTCTCATCTCGAAAGTCAATCAGCCCGCGAATATCGGAATTATTTAGTTCATCTAAAACTTTTTTTGCATATTCTTCATATTTTTCTGAAATCGGAAGAATCGTAAATTGCTCCGGACTCAGCCATAAAGGGAAATTCCCGGCACAATGCTCAATCAAAACAGCAATAAATCTTTCCAGTGAACCAAACGGTGCACGGTGAATCATTACTGGTCTGTGTTTCTGATTATCACTTCCGGTATATTCCAATTCAAAACGTTCAGGCAAATTGTAATCTACTTGAATGGTTCCCAACTGCCATTTTCTACCCAAAGCATCTTTCACCATAAAATCCAGCTTAGGGCCATAAAAAGCCGCTTCGCCATATTCTACAACAGTATTTAATCCCTTTTCGGCTGCAGCCTCAATAATTGCATTTTCTGATAATCTCCAGTTTTCATCAGAACCGATATATTTTGATTTGTTTTCCGGATCTCTCAACGAAACCTGTGCAGTGTAGTTGTCAAATCCTAACGACTTAAATACGTAAAGCACCAAATCAATCACTTTTTTAAACTCTTCCTTCACTTGTTCTGGCATACAGAATAAATGGGCATCATCCTGAGTAAAGCCACGCACACGGGTTAAGCCATGTAACTCGCCGCTTTGTTCGTAACGATAAACAGTGCCAAACTCTGCAAACCTAACCGGAAGATCTTTATAAGAGCGTGGTTTTGTTTTGTAGATTTCGCAGTGATGCGGACAGTTCATCGGTTTTAAGAAAAACTCCTCTCCTTCTTGTGGCGTTTTAATCGGCTGGAACGAATCCTTACCATATTTCTCCCAGTGACCAGAAGTTACATATAAATTCTTATGTCCGATATGAGGGGTAATCACTTGCTCGTAACCTGCTTTGGCTTGTGCTTTTGTTAAGAAATTAACCAAGCGCTCACGTAAGGCAGCTCCCTTAGGTAACCATAACGGTAAACCCATTCCCACTTTTTCGGAGAAGGCGAATAGTTCGAGTTCTTTTCCAAGTTTACGGTGATCACGCTTTTTAGCCTCTTCAATCATCGCAAGATATTCAGTAAGCTCGCTTGCCTTTGGAAAAGTTACGCCATAAATACGGGTTAACTGTTTTTTCGTTTCATCACCGCGCCAATAAGCACCGGCAACATTCATCAGTTTTACTGCTTTAACAAAACCAGTATTTGGAATGTGTGGACCACGACATAAATCGGTAAACTGACCCTGAGAATAGAAAGTAATTTTTCCATCTTCCAAACCGTCGATCAGATCCAGTTTATATTCGTCACCTTTTTCAGTGAAATATTTAATTGCATCAGCTTTGCTTACACTTTCACGGGTGAAAGTTTCTTTTTGCTTAGCCAGTTCAATCATTTTGGTTTCGATGGCCTTAAAATCATCCGAAGAAAATTCTTTGTCGCCAAAATCTACATCATAATAAAAGCCGGTTTCAATCGCCGGACCTATACCGAATTTTGTTCCTGGATATAATGCTTCTAAAGCCTCAGCCATTAAGTGGGCCGATGAATGCCAGAAAGTCGATTTACCGGAAGCATCATTCCAGGTTAGCAATTTTACAGAAGAATCAGCTTCGATTGGACGTGTTGAATCCCAAACTTCGCCATTTACTTCGGCAGCTAAAACGTTACGGGCCAGGCCTTCAGAAATTGATAATGCAATTTGATGGGCAGATGTGCCCTGTTCATACTGACGAACGGAGCCGTCAGGTAAAGTAATATTAATCATCTACAACTATGATTTGTTCCTTATCCAGTATTAAAATTTCGGAACGGTTTAAAAATATGGTGAATTCTAAATCACATACAAAGTGATTTTTTATTGTCGCGAAGATAAGAAAATTTATTTCAACGTTATTTTACGCCAGAAAATATTTTTAGGGAAATTGATTTGGCTGATTGCAGTAGAACAGATCCTGAATCAAGTTCACTGTTGTCCGGTAAAACTTTTTGAACAAATTTTTACCGGACAGCCTAATCACAAATGGCTGCAATATTCCTTAACCAAAAGAATATTTTGCAGGATATGGAAGCTATGAGCGGTTTAAAATATTAAAACCTCTGAAAATGATAGTTTTTTACCGGACAGCCGAATTAGTGCAAGATTTTTAGGAAACCTATAAAACAATGGGCTTACCTTTTAAAAATGAGATAAAAACAGCTTTTTTAGCTTGATTTAAAGGATTTAATGGATCGTTTAAACTTTAACCGGACAACAGTGAATCAAGTTCAGGAGGACGCTCGAGGGGTAACATCGACATCTTGGAATATTCGCAATAGAAGATACTCGAAAATGGCGCTTAATGCCTTAATGTTTCTAATAACTTTTTTATAACAGATCCTGAATCAAGTTCAGGAGGACGATCAAGGGGAAACATCGACATTTTGGAATATTCGCAAAGAAGATACTCGAAAATGCCGCTTAATGCCTTAATGTTTCTAATAACTTCTTTTATAACAGATCCTGAATCAAGTTCAGGAGGACGTCCGAGGGAGGATTTACGTTGGAACTGCCAAAAAACTACTCCTAAAATTCCTAGTAAACAAAGCCCTTAAGATATAAAGCCTTTCGAAAATACATCCGAAAGGCTCTCAAAACATTATATTAAAATTTAGTTACCTGGAACAACTATTCTTTGAACGCCAGTTCCACCCGGCCTGTTCTGTCTGAATCGTTTCATCATGTTATCCATTTTAATTTTGTATTCCTCTTCTGTAATTAATTTGGCTTTTTTAGGTGGTGTAACATCCTTACTGCTTACCCCTCTGTACTCAATGCTTTTCGCGATAGTCGAATTGCCTCTGCCTTCGATTGCCAATACCGTACCTTCCGTCCACATTTTTGGGTTTGGAGAAAAATTGAATCCTAAATCATTAGTGTACCAGATATGAGTTTCTTCGGTTACATCTTTATCCATATCCAGGATTTTAACTGATCTGGTTGATTTGACAATTACTTCCTTACAATCAAAACCAATTATTTTTTTTGTTGCATCTGTTTTTACAATTTCAATTTTTGGAGGCACAACTGGTTTAGGTTTAGCCGTATCACCTGGATTTCCGCTACCCATTCTAAACGATCCAATCGGACCAGAAGTGGATAAAGTTAATTTGCCAGGCATATAATAGGTAGTATCGCTCAAATCGAAAACCTCTGTTAGTTTTTGATCAGCGAAGCTGTAATAATATTCGCGGTTACCACCACCTCCACCGAAGCGCATCATCATCCTACCCATTCCACCGCCGCCGCCACCAGCACCATTACTGTCTTCCATGTCTTCAACGGGCATGTAACTTGCATTTGTGGCCGTAAATAATAGCTCGAAATTGCTTTTACTGGATGATGGCATTCTTGCTTTCATCTGATCTGGAATTTGCATTCCGCTAGCAGCAGCCATTGCAGCTGGATCAACCGTTGTTTCAAACTGAATGGCACCCGAGGTTTTTTTTTGCGCATCTGCTACAGATACCACAGCAAAAACGCTCATCAAAGCGAAAATTATCTTTTTCATGTTTTGTTCTTTAGCTTTTAGAGGCAGTTGTACTAAAAAGGTTTAATGAAGGGAGAGCAGATTTATTGAAATTGAAAATTTAATATTCTGTACTTTCAAGCCAGCCGTTACATAATACATCTGCAATGTGCATGGTTTTGATTGGGAGGCTATTTTTTTCAATATAACCTTCAAGATGTAGTAAGCAAGATAAATCTGTAGAGATAATATAATCGGCATTTTGAGCCAAGGCATGATTTACCTTTTGTTCGGCCATTGCAGAAGAAATGGCATCAAACTTAACCGCAAAAGTTCCGCCGAAACCACAACACATATCAGTATCCTGCATTTCTAACATTTCCAGTCCATGAACTTTTGAAAGCAACTGACGGGGTTCGTCTTTAATTTTACATTCACGAAGTGCACTGCAAGAATCATGATAAACGGCTTTACCCTCCAACTCCGCTCCGAAATAATCTTTCTTCGCTACTTTAATTAAGAAATCTGAAAGTTCCCAGATATTAGATTGTAAATTCCTGCACTTGTTATGAACAATGGTATTGGTAAACAAATCATTATACCCTCCTTTTACCATGCCCACACAAGAAGCCGAAGGCGCAACAACATAAGTATTTTCTGAAAAATCATTTAAGAATTTGGTTCCCACGTCTTTTGCCTCATCCCAATAACCAGCGTTGTAGGCTGGCTGACCGCAACAGGTTTGTTTGGAGTTGTATTCAACCTTACAACCAGATTTTTCTAATAACCTCATGGTATTAAAAGCAGTTTCCGGATATAATTGATCAACGAAACAAGGGATAAATAATTCTACTTTCATAATCTTTTCAGGTTGCAAACTTACAACTTTACTATTTCTTTGCTTTCGTTTTTCCTTAAGATTAGTAAAAAGACTAAGCCAACGATAAAAAACGATGCTAAAGCAATAATGGAGTAACGAATGTTTCCTGTTAAATCTTCGATGTAAGCAAAGCTAAATAATCCGATTACGATAGCTAGTTTTTCCGTTACATCGTAAAAGCTGAAGAATGATGTAGTATCTGGTGTATTTGCCGGTAGGTATTTCGAATAGGTTGAACGGGAAAGTGATTGAATCCCTCCCATAATTAAACCCACAATTGCCGCCAATGAGTAGAACTGAATCTCATTTGTAATATAATAGCCGTAAACACAGCAGCCGATCCAAACCAGAACCACCATGATTAAGATGTTTATATTGCCTGTTTTTTTGGCTAGATAAGACATCAGCAATGCACCAGGAATAGCAACTAATTGGATGATTAAAATCACTGCGATCAATTTTGCCGTTCCTAATTTCAGCGTTTTTTCTGCAAAACCTGCTGCAGCGAGCATAATGGTTTGAACGCCCATAGAATAGAAAAAGAATGAGAAAAGAAATCCTTTCAATATTTTGATCTGTTTTAGCTGCTGCCATACTTTTGATAATTCACTAAAACCATCTTTAATGATGTTAGTTTTAATCTTATCTACCTGTGGCGTTCCATTTGGAAGAACCGAAAACGGAATTTGTGAAAAGGCAATCCACCACACGCCTACCAATAAGAATGATAATCTTGGAGGGAAGGACGCATCTGTAATACCGAACCATTCAGGCTTCAGCACAAACAAGAAGCAGATTAACTGCAAAACTACTGAACCAATATATCCATAGGAGAAACCCTGAGCACTTACCCGATCCTGATGCTCTTCTGTTGCAATTTCTGGCAGATAAGAGTTGCTGAATAATACACCACCTATGTATCCCATTGCGGCTATGGCAAAGAAAATAACACTTACTTCGAGTGTGTCGAGCTTGAAGAAATATAGCGCCATACAAGCCAAACCACCCATGTAGGTGAAAAATTTCATAAACGACTTTTTATTCCCTCTTCTATCTGCGATGGATGAAAGTATTGGTAAGGCTAAAGCCATAATCAAATAAGCAAAAGACAATGCATAGTTGGAAAGCGAAGTATTAACGAAGGTTCTGCCAAAGAAAGTAACCTGATCACCATGTTCTTTTGTAGTGGTAATAATGGTATAGTAAGCAGGAAAAATCGTTGAAGTAATTACCAGATTATAAGCCGAATTAGCCCAATCGAAGAAAGCCCAGGAACGAATGGTTTTCTTGTTATTTTTTTCTATCATTTGTATTTCGCTTCGCGGATGATTACACAGATTATTAAATTACCCAGATTGATTTAATGATTACAAAACTAATATATTATCGATAATTATAGTTATCAATTTACAGTTCTCAGTTACCAATTTTCAATTCTCCGATTCCCCTTTTCCATTCTCACATCTTCCATCTAAAGATAGTACTTCTTCCCATCAGTTTTAATCTTACCCGCATCTAATAATTCGCGGACGGCATCGATGCGATCATTTTCTGAACCATTTTTTATTCCGGTTACCAGATCATCTAAATTTAAAGGTTGCTGTTGCAATAAGGAAACAATTTCGAAATCTATCTCATCATCTTTTTGCAGATCATTTTCTGCTTTCTTTTCTGCCAGACAAACATCGCAGACACCACATTTAGCTGCCTGATGTTCATCAAAATAAGATAGCAATTGAATACTCCTACAGATATTGGTAGATGCATAGCTAATTACTGCATTAACCTGTTTGAGCAGAATTTCCTTTCTAAATTCAAGATATTTTACATCTAAATCAAAATGATCCATATCTACACGAGGCCGAACATACTGCAATTGTGGTTGATCAGTTTGTTGAATGTAGGTTAGCAATTCTATAGATTGTAACTTATTTAACAAGGCAACAATTTCTTTATATGAAAGTCCTGTTTTTTTGGCTAAATCTGCTTCTTTAATGCTTACAAAGCCATCAAAAGCGCCACCATGAGAACGTAATATCGTTTTGATAATTCCATCGTAAGCCTTGTTTTCGATCTGAAATCGATAAATATCTTCGTGACTGGCAATAAACATCATTCTGGAAGGAAGAAAAATACTTTCTGATAACGTTAAGTAACCATCATGTTCCAGAAACTTCAAGGCCGATAGGGTTTTTAAAACACTAATATTAAATCGTTTACAAAAGTCAGCTATATCAAAGGTAAAAGTTAAACCTTCACCTGCTCCAAAGGCAAGCTGAAAGTAATTCCCGAGGTAATGGTATATTTTTCGAATTTCATCAGGAGATGGAAAACTATCAATATAGCGAGATTCCAGGTTCATCATATCAGATTGGTTGGCTAACAACACGGCGTAACTGCGTTTTTCATCACGACCTGCCCTTCCTGCCTCCTGATAATAGGCCTCTAAACTTTCTGGTAAATCTAAATGCACCACGGTTCGAACATCGGCCTTATCAATCCCCATTCCAAAGGCATTAGTTGCCACCATAATGCGAATTTTGTTCAATTTCCAATCTTCCTGCTTTTGAAAGCGGACATCACGTTCCAGACCAGCATGATAAAAATCAGCCTTAATTTGATTGCGGTTTAAGAAATTAGAAACTTCTGCCGTTTCCCGCCTGTTCCGAACGTAAACCAATCCTGTCCCCTTCACATTTCTGCAAATTTCTGTCAGCTTTTTATATTTATCTTCCTTATTAATAACAACATAACTTAAGTTATCTCTGGCAAAGCTTTTAACAAACACCTGTGGATCATTCATCTCTAATTTCTCTACAATATCTCTGCGAACAAAGGCGGTAGCGGTGGCGGTGAGCGCTAATACAGGTACCTTTGGATGGATTTCCCTCAGCTTTGCGATTTGCTGATAAGGTGGCCTGAAATCATATCCCCATTGCGAAATGCAATGTGCTTCGTCAACGGCGATGAGGTTAACATTCATGTAAGAAATTCTTACCCTAACTAACTCAGACAGTAATCTTTCTGGAGATAGATATAGAAATTTAATTTTCCCGTAAATGCAGTTATCTAACAGGATATCGATCTCTCTTTTCCGCATCCCCGCATAGATGGCAATGGCTTCAATTCCTCTTGATTTGAGGTTTTCCACCTGATCTTTCATCAAAGCAATTAATGGCGAAACTACAATGCAGATCCCTTCTTTTACCAACGCAGGAACCTGAAAACAAATGGATTTACCACCACCGGTAGGCAGCAGCGCTAAGCTGTCTTTTCCTTCTAAAACGGAATTGATAATATCTTGCTGTAACGGTCGGAAAGCGGAGTAACCCCAATATTTTTGTAAAATCTCTATGGCTGTCATAAATCGGCGATACCAAAACTATAAAATTTAAATGTAAAGCAATAGTATATTTACAATTGGCATAAAACCATTTTTACAAAAGATTATTAACTTTGTTCAATACCTAAATAAATGCTGGAAACTCCGTTCACCGAAATTATAAGCTTTAAAAATGCCGAAGGGAGACGATCTGTTTTAAAAGAGTTCGCTGGTTTTTTATCAAGAAATAAGCCTATAAGCAGTCTTTTTTTTAAGCTTTCTGTTACAAAAAACACAAAACTCTCACCACTGGTGAGAGAAATTTATCCGTATGCCGAAAACGCTTTCAAAGACAGCTACGTATTCAAATTTTTAAATCTTTCAAATAATTACACGATTCAGAATATCAAACTCAACTTCCTGACAAGAAACTTCTTCAACAAAAAATACACGAACTATTCCGATAATATAAAATGAAAAACTTCTACTTCCTCTCTGCGCTCACGCTCCTATTTTTCAGTTCAAATGCCCAGGAAAAGAAATGGGATGTAGAAAAATATCAGGGCACAACCAAGAATTTCACGCTAAATACAGATGAAGGCACCTGGATGAACCTCGATGTAAGTCCTGATGGGCAAGAAATTGTTTTTGATCTATTGGGCGATATTTATACCATTCCGATTTCGGGCGGTCAGGCTAAATTAATTAGTGGCGGCATTGCCTATGATGTACAGCCACGGTTTAGTCCTAATGGAAAATACATTTCTTACACCAGCGATAAAAGCGGCGGCGATAATATCTGGATCATGAGCCGCGATGGTTCAAACAAAAAACAAGTAACTAAAGAAAGTTTCAGGTTGTTAAATAATGCCACCTGGATGCCAAACAGCGAGTACCTTGTAGCACGTAAACACTTTACCGCAGGGCGATCTTTAGGTGCAGGCGAAATGTGGATGTATAATATAAATGGTGGAGAAGGTGTTCAACTTACTAAACGCAAAAATGATCAGCAGGATGCGGGTGAACCCAATGTTTCGCCAGATGGCAGATATGTTTATTTTAGTGAAGACGTAACGCCCGGGCCAAATTTCGAATACAGTAAAGATCCAAATGGAACCATTTACGCCATTCGCCAGCTGGATTTAACTACCGGAAAATTAACGACATTGATTAATGAACAAGGAGGCGCCTGCCGTCCACAAGTTTCGCCAGATGGGAACTTAATCGCCTTTGTAAAACGGGTTCGCTTAAAATCGACGCTTTTTGTGCAGAATATTAAAACTGGTGAAGAGTGGCCGATAAACGAAGATTTATCTCACGATCAACAAGAAACCTGGGCTATTTTTGGCGTTTATCCGAACTTCGCCTGGACACCAGATGGTAAAAGTCTCGTATTTTACGCTAAAGGAAAAATCAGAAAAACAGAGATCGTATCATTAATCAATTCTACTATTCCATTTCAGGCGAATACCGTTCAAACGGTGCAACAGGCATTACATTTCGAACAACAGGTATTTGATAATGAGTTTTCTGCAAAGATGCTGAGACAATTAACTACATCGCCTGACGGCAAAACAATCATTTTTAATGCAGCCGGATACCTATACAAACAAGAATTATCTGGCGGAACACCAGAACGTTTAACCAATAGCCAGGATTTCGAATTTGAGCCCGCGTTTAGTCCGGATGGAAAATTTGTGGTTTACACCACCTGGAGCGATGAACTTCGAGGTGCAATTAAAAGAACAGATCTGAAATCTGGAAAAACAATCACTTTAAGTGATGAAAAGGGATTCTATTATTCGCCACAATATTCTACAAAGGGCGATCGAATTGTTTTCAGAAAAGGAAGTGGCAATGATGTTTTAGGCTATAATTATGGTCGTGGAACCGGAATTTTCACCATGGGCGCAAATGGCGGAGCTAAAACGCTGGTTTCTGATAATGGCATCCGTCCCCAATTTAACAACACAGATACCCGAATTTATTTCCAAAGTTATGCTGATGGTAAAAAAGTACTGAAAAGCATTGATTTGAACGGTGGAAATGAGAGAACGCACTTCACTTCGCAATATGCCAATCAGTTTGTCATCAGTCCTGACAATAAATGGGTAGCTTTTAACGAATTATTTAATGTTTACATCACGCCAATGATTAATGTTGGAGCGGCGCAGGATGCTTCAGCAGGAAACAAATCTATTCCCGTTGCAAAGGTAACTACGGATGGCGGAACGTACATTCAGTGGAGTGCAGACAGTAAAAATCTCCATTGGACATTGGGTCCGAAATACTTCACTATCGATGTAAATAGTGCTTTTAATTTTGATGGCAGCACGCCTAAAACGCAAGCCACTTCAATTGATATTAATTTGATTCTGAAATCAGATAAGCCAAGTGGAATGGTGGCACTAAAAGGTGCAAGAATTATTTCGATGAAAGGTGACGAAGTCATTGAAAACGGGGTTATTTTAACGGATGGCAATAAGATTTCTGCTATTGGCAAAGCTGATGCCGTAACGATTCCGGCAAATGCAAAAGTGATTGACCTAAATGGAAAAACCATTATGCCGGGCATTATAGATGTGCATGCGCATTTACGAACCAGTCCCGATGGGATTACGCCACAAAACGACTGGAGTTACCTGGCCAATCTGGCTTTTGGTGTCACCACGTCTCATGATCCATCTAGTAATACGGAAATGGTTTTTAGCCAAAGCGAAATGCTCAAAGCAGGAAGAATGATTGGCCCGAGGGTTTATTCTACCGGATCTATTTTATATGGTGCCGATGGCGATTTTAAAGTAGTGATCAATAGTTTAGATGATGCACTTGCTAATTTGAAACGATTAAAGGCAGTTGGCGCATTTTCGGTAAAATCTTATAATCAACCCAGGAGAGAACAACGCCAGCAGATTTTGGAGGCTGCACGTCAGTTAAAAATGGAAGTTGTACCGGAAGGTGGTTCTACTTTTTTTCATAATATGAACATGATTGCCGATGGACATACCGGAATTGAACACAGCATCCCGGTTTTACCGGTTTATAAAGATGTAACTACGCTTTGGAACAACACTGAAGTTGGCTATACTCCTACTTTAATCGTGGCTTACGGTGGTCAGTGGGGCGAAAATTATTGGTATGACCGTACCAACGTTTGGGAGAATGAAAAATTAATGACTTATACGCCGCGTTCGATTATTGATGCGAGAGCGAGACGCAGAACTACTTCAGAATATAGTGATTACAACCATATTGATATTGCAAAGGCAACCAAAAAAATTGCGGATGGTGGCACAAAAGTAAACCTGGGCGCTCACGGGCAAATTCAAGGTTTAGGTGCACACTGGGAATTGTGGATGTTTGTTCAGGGTGGATTTACGCCTTTGCAAGCGATCAGAAATGCCACTTTAAATGGAGCAGGTTATCTAGGAATGAGCAAAGAATTGGGTTCATTAGAAGTTGGCAAGCTAGCCGATTTAGTAATTATGGATGCAAATCCTTTGGATGATATCCGAAACTCGGAAAAAATTAAATATGTGATGATAAACGGTCGTTTATATGACAGTGCAAACATGAATGAAGTGGGAACACGAGAAAAACTTCGTGGAAAATTGTGGTTTGAAAATGCAAGAGGAAATGGTTACATCGTTCCAAATGGAGAATCAGAAACCTGGACGTTTACCGTTCCACACTGTGATTAAATTTTTTCCGCAGATTAAATAAAAAGAATTACGCAGAGTTTTATAATCTGCGGGATCTGCGGGAAACTTTTAGACTCATCCCAAACGGGAAATTAAAAACCTCGACATTTACGGTTAAGACTATAAATAAACATTTCCCGCAAATCACAGGGATTACGCAGATGTTTTAATCTGCAAGATATGCGTAATATGCGGGAAACTTTTAGACTCATCCCAAACGGGAAATTAAAAACCTCGACATTTACGGTTAAGACTATAAATAAACATTTCCTGCAAATCACAGGGATTACGCAGATGTTTTTAATCTGCGAGATATGCGTAATCTGCGGGAAAACTTATAAACAAAATATTAAAGCACCAACAGACCAAACTCCCGCAAAGTATTTACAGGTTTTGAATACCAGAACAATTCGAAGTTTTCCATTTCTTGTTCAAAATCAGCCTTAACATCTTGGAAAGAGTAAGTCTGATCTGAAGCAACCCTGATTTTCTGGAGAATCGAAACCAGCCATTCTCCTTCATTTTTATTGGTTTGAATGGTAAAGGTTTGCTTTTTATCATGAAAAGTGAGCGTAGCAATTTCCCATGAATTCCCTTTTTTAGTTTTGGTAAAATATTCAGCTTCGGGATTTGTACCTAACCAAACTACCTTTGCTGTTGGTTTGGTGTTAAAATTTTGATCCTCATTTAAAGCTTTTTCTATGAAATCTTCAGGAATTTTGGTTCTTGGAATTTTAAAATCGAACCAGTCCTGGAGTTCATAATCGAAGCAAATTCCATGCATAAAATTGAACAATGACTTTTTTAATCCAAAGCTAAATTTGTTATGGTCTATACCGGTTTTATCGGTGTAGTTGATATCGTTATTGGCGAATGTTCCGATGATTTCCGTATCTTTTATTACACCAAATTTTTCAGGGTATAAACCCACCGGACTATGTGCCGTCATGGCGAACTGATGCCAGAAACCGGATTGCAAAACCCCTACTTCAAACAATTGTCGCACCATCTCCAGGCTATCTACCGTTTCCTGTATGGT
Organism: Pedobacter sp. N23S346; assembly: GCF_048515415.1. NCBI lineage: Bacteria > Pseudomonadati > Bacteroidota > Sphingobacteriia > Sphingobacteriales > Sphingobacteriaceae > Pedobacter > Pedobacter sp. N23S346. The sequence continues at coordinate 353,818 of NZ_JBLYEE010000002.1, read as the reverse complement.
TTGTGTAGGATAACCATACATCAAATAGGCATGAACCATGATGCCGGCCGCTGTAAAGTTTCGTGTTACCCGGGCAACCTGTTCAACAGTTACTCCTTTTTCAATGAGCTTAAGTAACCGATCTGATGCCACTTCTAAACCACCTGAAACGGCGATACAGCCAGAAGCCTTTAGCAATAGACATAAATCAGCGGTGAAACTTTTTTCAAAACGAATATTAGTCCACCAGGTTACAGCTAATTTTCGACGAAGAATTTCCAAAGCTACCTCACGCATTAAAGCCGGAGGAGCGGCCTCATCTACAAAGTGAAATCCGTTTTGTCCGGTTTTGATAGATAATTCTTCAATCCGGTCTACAATCTGCTTCGCCTGAACTGGCTCATAAACTTTAATATAATCCAGAGAAATATCGCAAAAAGTACATTTCCCCCAGTAACAGCCGTGCGCCATGGTGAGTTTATTCCATCGGCCATCGCTCCACATCCGGTGCATGGGGTTCACAATCTCGATTACGGAAATGTATTGATCTAAAAGCAAACCAGAATAATCTGGCGTACCTACATCTGCTTGCTTATAATCTTTTCTGAATGAATCATTTCGATAAGCAACTCCCCCTTCTTGAAGCAAAAATGTGCGTTTATACATCTGCATCTCTTCAGGAATCGTTCCGCCGATGTTCTGGATCAGCAACTCGATTGGCAACTCGCCATCATCTAATGTGATGAAATCGAAAAACTCGAAAACCCGTGGATCGGAAAGTGAACGCAGTTCTGTATTTGGAAATCCGCCACCCATAGAAATCTTTATTTCAGGGTGGTGCTTCTTTACCCATTGGGCAGATCGGAAAGCGCTGTATAAATTACCTGGAAAAGGTACAGAAATCAAAAACAATTTTGGCTGAACGGTCTCAATGTAAGGCTGCAAAACAGAGATCAAAATTTTGTCGATATAACTTGGCTCCTGCCCTAAGACATGGTAAAGTTCATCGAAAGAGTTTGCACTTCTGCCTAAACGCTCCGCGTAGCGACTAAAACCAAAATTTTCGTCTACACATTCTACTATAAAATCAGAGATATCTTCCAGGTAAAGCGTTGCTAAATGTTTGGCTTTATCTTGTGTTCCCATCGCACCGAAGGCCCAATCTAATTCTTCCAATTGCGCAAATCGCGATGCCTGAGGAAGGAAATCATCACCACAAATTTGTAAAGCAAGTGTTGGATTTTTGCCCTGAAGGAAATCAATTACCGAATCGATGGTTTTTAAATATTCATCCTGAAGTGCAAGAATCCGCTTTGAATTGGCACTTAATGGTTTTTCGTTTTCAGCATTAAAGAGATCTTTTAAACCTTGCTTGGAGAATATTTTAAGGATAACTTCAATGCCTAAATCGGCTTGTGTAGAACTGATGTTCTTTGTATTAAGAAAACCTTTTATATACGCTGTCGCTGGATAAGGTGTATTCAGTTGGGTAAATGGCGGCGTAATGATAAAAAGTTCTGTCTTCAAAAGGAATATTTAAAATGCAAAAGTACGGGATTTTTAGAAGTATCTGTCTGTGCTGAATTTATTTTAAAGGTGGAATTAGTGTTTTTAGTTAATCTGTAGTGACTTCTTAATCAGCAGCTAGTTTGGAATAAGAACCTGAAATGAATTCAAGATGCTTAAAATTTGCAAACTAAAAATACAAAAATCACGTTTTGTAATTATATTAACACCATTTACCAAATGAGATTTTTGCTATTCCTGATATCTATATTTTTTATACAAACTTCTTTTGCCCAGAATGCTTTTATTTTCCCAAAAGTAAAACAGCGTGCATCATCAGTGGAACAACTTAACCTGGCAAAATGGAAAATTATTAAGACAGCGAATGGTGATTTAAATAATGATGGAATTGCAGATTTTGCCTTAATTTTTGAATCGGATAAAATGATTGATGAAACCCGAACTTACGGTGATAATAACTCTGAAATCATAAAAGAGACACAAAAGCCAAGGATTTTAGCAATCTATTTCAAAGATAAATCCACCGGAAACTACCAACTATCTGCACAGAATAACGATTTTATCTTACGTTCTGAAGAAGGTGGAAAACTTGGCGACCCCTTACAACAAATCGAAATTAAAGATCAACAGTTATTTTTAAGATTTCGAGGTGGCAGTGAATGGCGTTGGGAATTGGGTTATACTTTTAAATTTCAAAACAAAGACTGGTTTCTCACTAATGCCATTAATATTTATTTCAACCAGAATACTGGTGACATGACCGAAAGAATTTATGATTTTAATACTCGTGAATTATTCACTACTGTTGGAAATTTGCACAGAAGAGATATCGCCAACCGAAAAACCAGTGAGGTTTTATATTTTAGCCAGCTGAGAACTTTTAAGACTTTTAAAAAGCCCTGGGCATGGGAAATTATGCCAAATGTTTATTTGTAATGATTAAATAGTTGTTAATTAATATCTTACAATCCTTTGGGTAATATTAATAACAATCTCCTCTTTTACCATAATATTAACCTCAATAAGGTTGCCACAAAACGGAGAAAAACCGTTTCTTGCAATGAAGACCATGTTAGTTTGGTGCCAAAATCTGGTTGTAGCGTCTCGCTAAGACTCAAGTTATATAGCGAAATCAACTTACGAAGTTTAGTGGGCCTGTGAAAAGGAAAACTTCGTCAGTTTAAAACGGTAGTTTCTCCTATCCTCGAGTGTCCTTGCGAAAACATACTACAATCCTTTATCGGTTATGTCCGCGGCAATCTCCTCCTTGTTTACAACAATCTAGCTAAAGTGAGGTTGCCACGAAACCAAGAAAAACCGTTTCCCGCAATTGTAAAAGTTTAATATTTTACCACCAAAAACTATTTTTCTGAGTATTCAGTGTTTCTGTGGCAAATACTATAGGCTATATGGTAAATTTTTATTTCCACAAAAACACAAAAATCGTGAGGTATTTACAAATTCTGCGCAATCACAAACCCACTCGCCCAGGCCCATTGGAAGTTATAACCACCAAGCCACCCCGTTACATCCATACATTCGCCGCCAAAAAACAAGCCTGGTATCTTCTTACATTCTAAAGTTTTAGATGAAATCTCATTGGTGTCTATTCCGCCACGCATCACTTCCGCTTTATCATACCCCTTATCTCCGGCAGGCTTCACCTTAAACCTATGGATAGTTTGATCCATCAATTGGATTTCAGTGCTGGTTAACGAAGCAACTGGTTTATTTAGCGGTAGAAATTTACCTAAGGCATCTGTTAATTTTTTGGTGTAAAAACGATTCAATAAAGTAGAGACTAATGTTTTTCCATTTAATCGCCGCTCTTCGTCCAGTAGCAAGATGATGTTTTCGTTAGGAAGCAAATTCAAATTAACCACCTCACCCCTCCGCCAAAATGAAGAAATCTGCAAAATAGCCGGACCACTCAAACCCCAGTGCGTAAAAAGAATATTCTCTTCAAACGAAATCTCGTCATTACTCACTTCGCAAAAAACGGAGTTACCAGAAAGTTGCGCAAACCATTCTTCATCCTTACCTGTAATGGTTAAGGGAACCAATGCCGGAGCGGTTTCCACGATGTTCAATTGATGTTTCCTGGCAAAACGCAAAGCAAAATCTGTAGCACCCATTTTTGGAATGGGTAAACCTCCTGTTGCGATCACTAATTTTTCAGTAGTTAGCGAAATCATCTTCCCGTTCTTCTCATAAGTAACTTTAAATCCATCTGCCAAGACATCAATATCCTTAACATCTGCCTTGGTTCTGATTTCTTGACCAAAATCTGCACAAGCAGCCGTAAACATTTCCACCACATCTTTTGCATTCTTATCGTCTGGAAATAATTGACCTAAAGTCTTTTCTTTACCCAGAATACCATATGTTTCGAAAAAACTGATGGTATCTTCAACCGTCCACTGGTTAAAAGCTGATTTTACAAAATGTGGATTTGCAGAAATAAATTGTTCAGCTGTAGCCAATTGGTTGGTATAATTACAGCGCCCACCACCAGAAATTAAAATCTTTGCTCCGGGTTTATCGTTCTTTTCCAGTACGATAACCTTTTTACCAAGATAACCAGCCTGTACTGCGCACATTAACCCACAGGCACCAGCACCAATAATAATCGCATCTGCATCCATCATTAAACCTAAAATTGTTACTTTTGTACAAAATTAGCATAATTTTCAACCCCTCATGGCAAAACAGATAAGCGAATTAAAATTAGGTATTTTAGGTGGTGGGCAACTGGGTAGAATGCTTATTCAGCAGGCAATCAACTACAACGTAACTTCTTTAGTTTTAGATCCTGACCCGGATGCTCCTTGCAAACACATTGCGAACTATTTTGAAAATGGTTCCATCACAGATTTTGACACCGTTTATAATTTCGGAAAGAAAGCAGATGTAATTACAATTGAAATAGAAAAAGTAAATATAGAAGCATTAGAACAACTCGAGAAAGAAGGAAAAAAAGTATTTCCGCAGTCGAGAGTTATTCGTTTAATTCAAGACAAAGGGGTTCAGAAACAATTTTTTAAAGAGAATGATATTCCAACTTCTCCATTTCAAATTGTAAATACCAGAGAAGATATCGAAAATAGCCTGATTCCTTTTCCTTATATCTTAAAATTGCGTAAAGATGGTTACGATGGCAAGGGCGTAATGAGGATAAACAGTGCCGATGATTTAAAAGATGCTTTTGATGCGCCTTGCATTATCGAAAAATTGGTTGACTTTGAAAAGGAAGTTGCGGTAATAGTTGCCAGAAATGCAAAAGGCGACATGAAAACCTTCCCAATGGTTGAAATGGAATTTAATGCAGAAGCTAATTTAGTTGAGTTTCTGATCTCTCCTTCTACCTACGCAGAAAGCTTACAACAAAAGGCTGAAAATATCGCAAAAAATATTGCATCAGCAATGAATATCACAGGTATTTTAGCGGTTGAAATGTTTGTTGATAGTGATGGAGAAATACTGGTGAATGAAGTTGCGCCACGTCCGCATAATAGTGGTCACCATACGATTGAAGGAAATTATGTTTCTCAATTTGAGCAGCATTTAAGGTCTATTTATAATTTGCCTTTAGGCGATACCACCAGCATTACCAACGCCGTTATGATTAATTTACTGGGCGAAAAAGGCTCTGAAGGCGTGGCTAAATATGAAAACCTGGAGAAAATTTTAGCTATCGATGGCGTGTTTGTTCACCTTTATGGTAAAAAATATACCAAACCGTTCCGCAAAATGGGTCATGTAACGATCGTAGATATTGATAGAGATAAAGCAATCGAGAAAGCGAGATACGTTCAAAAAACATTAAGGGTTATAGCGTAACCCCCCCAGCCCCCTGAAGGGGGAGCTGACAGGCGATGTGGAAATGCAGGGTGGCTAAAGAATTGGTGACTCTTGTCAAAAATAAAAATCTAATCCTTTCGAGGAAAAACTTAACTTATAAATAGATCACACGATAGATATGAACAATGGAAATTCAAATTCCCCTTTAGGTGCTGAGGGGTTCTTAGTAGGAATAATCATGGGCAGCAAATCAGATTTGCCTGTAATGCAAGATGCTGCTGATGTATTAAAAGAATTTGGAATCAATTATGAAATTACGGTAGTTTCTGCACACCGTACACCAGAACGCATGTTTAACTATGCAAAGGAAGCACAAGGAAGAGGTTTAAAAGTAATTATTGCTGGTGCTGGCGGAGCTGCACATTTACCAGGAATGGTGGCATCCATAACCACATTGCCTGTAATTGGTGTTCCTGTGAAATCATCAAACTCTATAGATGGCTGGGATAGTATTTTATCTATTCTACAGATGCCAAACGGTATTCCAGTGGCTACAGTTGCTTTAAACGCTGCAAAAAATGCTGGCTTATTGGCCACTCAAATTTTATCAACTGCTGATGCATCATTAACCGTAAAAATGCAGGCTTATAAGGATGAACTAAGAAGAAAAGTGGAAGAAAGCGCTTTGGAAATGGAATAAAGCCAAAAGGCTGATATCTGGATGTTAGAAAATTTAATTATTTTTCTTTTCAAACTTAGGTGAATTAAGCTTTAAAAATTCAAATAACATATAAATCTTCGAAAAAAATATCCTTCATTAAAAAAATCATTTTCAAAATACCTTGAATCTATATTTAATTCCCATGTAATTCATGCAAATACCACCATCACCAGTTCTGAGCAGTATTGTTAGACACTATCTGATTCTTTCTAGTGATGTTTGTACAAATCCTGATTTTAGATTTTTCTCTGATGGAAGTCCCGGAATTGTTTTTCACCGGAAAACACCCTTCTCACAGAAAAATAAATTAAATGGTAATTTTAGTGCACAGCCTAAATGCTTTGTATACGGACAGATTACGCAGTTTAATACCTTATCAACCACTGCAGAAACAGATATGCTGATTGTTGTTTTACAACCATTTGCCCTATTTAAATTATTTAATATTGCTGCTTTTGAAGTAAATGATAAAACCATTTCGTTTGATGAACTAACTGGTCAATCAGGTCGGTTGCTTTTAGAAAAGATTCAGGAGCAACCAGAAAATATTGTAGCTATTAATTTGATTGAAGATTTTTTGTTAAACCTGCGTATTCAGAAAACTCATTATGATAAAATAATATTTACTTCGCTACAGCATATTTATGCAAAGAAAGGAATGAGCAGTTTAACACAAATGCTAAAAGAAGTTCCTGCAACAGAAAGACAACTGGAAAGAAAATTTCGTGAGCACATTGGTTTGAGTCCAAAAAAGTTTGCAGATATTGTCAGATTCAGGCACTTACTCAAATGCCTTAAACAAGCAAATCAGCATACAAATATTTCAGCAATTGGTTATAGTTGTGGCTATTATGATCAATCACATTTAAATAACATCTTTAAGAAATTTACTGGCTTAACGCCACTGCAATATCAAAACAATGGTAATCTGCTTGCAGTTAATTTTCTTTTGCTTTAGCAAATTGTCGGTTTTTTCCAATTTTTAAAATAGCTTTCTGCTCATCTTCGTATTAACAATTAAGATAATGAAATGAAAAATTTAAAAATTGCTACAGCACAGTTTGAAAACAAAAGTTACGATAAAGCATATAATTTAAGTGTAATAGAAAAACTCTCGAAGGAAGCTGCAGATAAAGGTGCAAACGTAATTAACTTTCATGAATGCTCCATTACTGGCTATACTTTTGCTAGAAATTTAAATAAGGAGCAGATGCTTGAGCTGGCAGAAATTATTCCAGATGGTCCAAGTATAAAGGTATTAATATCTATCGCAAAAAAATATCGGATTACGATATTGGCAGGATTGTTCGAAAAAGATCATGAAGAAAACTTATACAAAGCGCATGTTTGCGTTGATGAAACAGGTTTAGTGGCAATACATAGAAAACTTCATCCTTTTATTAATCCAAACCTTTCTGCCGGAACAAGTTATACAACTTTTAATCTTCATGGATGGAAATGTGGTATTTTGATTTGCTATGACAACAATATTATTGAAAATGTACGTGCGACGGCACTACTTGGGGCTCAAATTATATTTATGCCCCATGTAACCATGTGTACACCATCTACAAGACCAGGCGCAGGCTTTGTTGATCCTGAATTATGGAAGGATAAAAAAACAAATGCAATACAGCTGCGTGAAGAATTTGATAGTTTAAAAGGAAGGCAGTGGCTGATGAAATGGCTGCCAGCACGAGCTTATGACAATGCCATTTACGCAGTCTTTTCTAATCCCATTGGGATGGACGATGACCAGTTAAAAAACGGATGCTCAATGATTATTGATCCATTTGGTGATATAATTGCCGAATGTAGATCACTAGAGGATTCTTTTGTAATAGCAGAGTTAAATCCGGAAAAATTAGTTCAGGCTGGAGGTCATCGCTATTTGGAGGCTAGAAAGCCTGAATTATACGGAGAAATTATCAGTAAAGCCCATAAGAGCATTCAAAAAGTGATATGGCGATGAAACAGTTTACAATTTCCAGTTAATAGTTTTCAGTTAAACATCTACAATTGATAGATTAGTTTAACTGAAACTTAATTCAAACTTGGATCAATCGGGAAATTACTTACATGGGCATACTTTGGACCGAGATTGACGATCACATCTCGCCAAAGTTTTTCATCATCATTTCCAAAAATAAGATCAAGATCTGATACTTCGCTTACCATCCAGGCATTTTGTGCCAACTCCTGGTCCAGCTGGCCATTTTCCCAGCCGGAATAGCCCATAAAAAATTTAATTTCACTTTCATCAATTGCATTCGTATTGATTAAAATTTTAAGTGTTTCAAAGTTACCACCCCAATATAAGCCATTTCCTATGGGCTCTCCACTTTGCAATTTATCGTAAGCACGATGAATAAAGTGAAGCGTATCAGCAGCTACAGGTCCGCCGAAATAGATGTGATTATCTGCATCCCATAAATCCTGCACTACATCTTTTAAAATTACATTTGCCACCTGATTTAGGATATAACCTACAGATCCTTCATCACCATGCTCCGAAAGTAATAAAACAGATCGCTTAAAATTCGGATCGGACATAAAGGGTTCAGAGATCAATAAGCGGCCTGTTTTAGGTTTAATATTATTTAGCATGACGATTATCATTTGTTGCACCGTAAAAGATGCCTATTTTTGTTAAATGCAAGTTACTAATGAATTTCTACAAAACCTGCGCCAAGATTATAAAAGCGCCACGTTAGATGAGTCTGACGTAGATAACAATCCCATTAATCAATTTAAAAAATGGTTTGAACACGCTGTTGAAGCGCAGATTAATGAACCAAACGTGATGACATTGGCAACTGCCGATAAATCTGGCCGTCCGGATGCCCGAATCGTATTATTAAAAGGAGTTGATGATAAAGGGTTTAGGTTTTTCACCAATTATTTAAGCGCTAAAGGAAAAGAACTAAAAAGAAATCCTTATGCCGCATTGGTTTTTTTCTGGCCGGAATTAGAACGACAAGTGAGAATTGAAGGAACGGTAGAAAAACTCGATAAAGAAACATCTGAAGAGTATTTCAATACCCGCCCTATCGCCAGTCAGATTGGTGCCATTGCCTCACCACAAAGCCAGGTTATTCCCAACAGGTCTTTCTTAGAAGAAAAGTTTGATGACCTAAAAGCTAAAAGTGAGGATAAAGCCATTGTAAAACCAGCACATTGGGGTGGTTACGTTGTAAAACCGACAAGAATTGAGTTTTGGCAAGGCAGAAGAAGCAGATTGCACGATCGCGTGAATTTCGAATGGATCAAAAATGAATGGGTGAAATCGAGATTGGCACCTTAGTAAGATCCTAAAAATAAAATAGAGGTCTGCTATCCAGCCGGACCTCTATTTCTAACTAATCATTAACTAACCTAAATTTTTAAGGAAGTACTTTATATAAACGTCGTATTTTAAAAAATGTGACGGCTAATTTTATTTTAGTAGCAATTAAAATTTAATTTTGTTTGCTTGATGAATCAAATTTATTTAAAAAGTGGAAATAAAAATTGCGGCTATCGACGAATGCAAAGTTTGAATCGATTAAAGATTTAATTTAACTAAAACCTGGCTTCTATTAACAGATTTTAACATTATCGGAATAGGCAGGACTATAAATTGCTTAAGCTAACCAAAAATAACATCATGATTAAAAACGTCTCAGTTATCGGTTCAGGAACCATGGGAAATGGCATTGCACATGTGTTTGCCCAGTTCAATTATAAAGTAAATCTGATCGACATCAATCAAACCGCTCTAGACCTGGCCCTAAAAACAATAGAAAAAAATCTGGATAGACAGGTAGCAAAAGGTATACTTACTGATGCTCAAAAAAACGTCACACTCCACAATATTACTACCTATACTTTAATAAGTGAAGGCGTGGCAACTGCCGATTTAATTGTAGAAGCAGCGACTGAAAATCTTGATTTAAAATTAAAAATATTTAAGGATTTAGATCTGCATGCGCCTGCTGGTGCAATCCTCGCTTCAAATACCTCATCGATATCGATTACACAAATTGCTTCCGTTACTTCACGTGGTGACCAGGTAATCGGAATGCATTTCATGAATCCGGTACCAGTAATGAAATTGGTTGAAGTGATTCGTGGATATCAAACCAGCGATGAAACGACCGCTATTATTATGGAACTTTCAAGAAATCTGGAAAAAATGCCGGTTGAGGTGAATGATTATCCAGGCTTTGTCGCAAATCGGATCCTGATGCCAATGATTAATGAAGCTATTTACACTTTATATGAAGGCGTTGCCGGCGTTTATGAAATTGATACGGTGATGAAACTCGGAATGGCTCATCCAATGGGGCCACTGCAACTGGCAGACTTTATCGGCCTTGATGTATGCCTGGCGATTTTAAAAGTATTGCATGATGGATTTGGAAACCCAAAATATGCACCTTGCCCATTATTAGTTAATATGGTTGCAGCGGGTAAAAAAGGTGTAAAATCTGGTGAAGGCTTTTATAAATACACCGCTGGATCTAAGGACTTGACTGTTTCGGATAAATTTAAAAAATCCTAATTTTTTTAGCATTTTATTTTATATTTGCGTTATGAACGAAAATCTTGATCCAGACGCAAACAACCTCACGCCTACCGATCGCGATATTGAAAGGGTACTAAGGCCACAGGCTTTTGAAGATTTCACTGGTCAGGAGAAAGTGATGGAGAACCTGAAGATTTTTGTTCAGGCAGCAAAACTTCGTGGTGAGGCATTAGACCATGTGCTGTTACATGGTCCTCCAGGTTTAGGTAAAACAACTCTTTCCTACATTATTGCCAACGAAATGGGCGCCGGGATTAAAGTAACCTCTGGTCCTGTTTTAGATAAACCAGGAGATTTGGCCGGACTTTTAACTGGCCTGGATGAAGGCGATATTCTTTTTATTGATGAGATTCATCGTTTGTCGCCTTTGGTAGAAGAGTATCTCTATTCTGCAATGGAAGATTTCAAGATTGATATCATGCTTGAAACCGGTCCTAATGCACGTTCAGTTCAGATTTCTTTGAATCCTTTTACCTTAGTGGGTGCAACTACCCGTTCGGGTTTACTTACTGCACCATTAAGAGCGAGGTTCGGAATTAACTGTCGCTTAGCTTATTATGATGCAAAATTATTAACCACAATCGTCTTGAGATCATCAGACATCTTAAAGACACCAATTAGTGATGAAGGTGCATTTGAAATTGCCCGCCGAAGTCGAGGTACTCCCCGTATAGCAAATGCATTGCTGCGCCGAACCAGGGATTTCGCACAAATAAAAGGGACTGGAAGTATTGATCCCGATATTGCAAACTATGCTTTAAATGCACTTAATGTAGATGAGCATGGCTTAGATGAAATGGATAATAAAATCCTGACTACCATCATCGACAAATTCAAAGGCGGACCAGTGGGTTTAAAAACCATCGCTACAGCTGTTGGTGAGGATGAAGGGACGATTGAAGAGGTTTACGAACCATTTCTCATTCAGGAAGGTTTTATTATGCGTACTTCCCGTGGCCGCGAAGTTACAGAAGCTGCATACAAACATTTAAAGAAAAATTATCCTGCGCAAACGGGGAAATTGTTTTAACATTACTCGTATAAGGTAAATTGGAAAATAATTCCTTTTAAATCTGCGTTTCTTATCTGCGAAATCTGCAGGGAAACTTACTAATCATCATAATATGAGTGTGGAACTTTACCAGCATTTTAGTTCCCGCAGATCTAAGATGATTTAAGGCGCTGATCGAAATGGACCTTAAATACCGTGAACCTATAACATCCTTTTAAATCTGCGTTTCTTATCTGCGAAAATCTGCGGGAAAATTTACTAATCATCATAGTATGAGTGTTAAACTTTACCAGCATTTTAGTTCCCGCAGATCTAAGATAATTTAAAGCGCAGATTGAAATGGATTTAACATATGATTCTACCTTAATCTAATATGGAAAATGCAAAAAAAACAATCTTCATAGCCCGTATGCTTTACGAAATATGCCATTCTCAATGTTGCCAGAATTAAAATTAACCAGCAACCCAAGTTTGTACCCTGATAGTTTCAAGTATGTGATTAATTGCCTATGATGTAAATTGCTGATCATTTCCACCGATTTTATTTCAACAACAACCAGTTCTTCAATAAGTAAATCCAACCTGTATCCAACATCAATTCTTATTTCATCATAAATCATTGGCAAAATTACTTGACTTCTCACTAATAAACCTGACTTCTGAATTTCGTACTTTAGCGCGGCTTCATAAGCTGACTCCAGTAATCCTGGCCCTAATGTATTATAAACCCTAAAAATAGATCCCCTTATGATATACGAAACTTGATTTTCTGTCATCACCTAAAATAATAAAACATTCTTAAAAAGAGTAAAAAAATCAATTCTGAATCATCAAAGATTCTTTTTATTTAATCAAACATTTAAAGCCCCCATCCGTTCAGTAAGGGTAAAACCAACAAATTATGAATATCGAATTACGTAAGCTAACGCTAGAAGATTATGCTGATTTAAAAGAATCGATGCTACAAGCCTATGATAGCATGGGTGGGTCAATCTGGCCAAAATCAAGCATTGCGAAACTTTTAAATCTTTTCCCGGAAGGTCAGGTTTGTATTGCTGTAGACGATAAAGTAGTAGCTTGCTCACTTTCTATAATTGTTGAATACGATGAATATGGCGACCGCCACACCTATAAATTAATTACTGGCGATTACTCTTTCTCTACCCATGATCCGAACGGCGATACGTTATATGGTATCGAAATTTTTGTACATCCGGAATTCCGGGGATTAAGATTAGGAAGAAGACTTTACGAAGCCCGAAAAGAACTTTGTGAAAGTTTAAATTTAAAAAGTATTATCGCTGGTGGAAGAATTCCAGGTTACCATACCTATTCAGAAACCTTAACACCGAGGCAGTACATCGATAAAGTTAAAGCAAAAGAAATTTACGATCCGACGTTAACTTTTCAAATCTCGAATGACTTCCACGTTCGGAAAGTCTTGAAAAATTATTTGCCGGGTGATAAAGAATCGAAAGAGTTCGCTACATTAATTGAATGGAATAACATCTATTACCAAGGTGTAGATGCCTCTGCGAGGTCTGCCATGACGATCAGGTTGGGATTAGTTCAGTGGGAAATGCGTTTATTTCCGGATATGGATGTTTTTTATGAACAAGTAGAGTTCTTTGTAGATGCGTTAAGTGGTTACAAATCAGATTTCATTATGTTTCCGGAGTTGTTTAACACCCCATTACTGCAACCCTACAATCACCTTCCTGAAATTGAAGCGATGCGTAAGCTAGCTGAAAAAACAAAGGAAATCGTAGACAGAATGCACGAATATGCACTTAGCTATAATGTAAACATCATTACAGGAAGTATGCCATTGCTCGAAAATGGAAAATTATATAACGCTACTTATTTGTGCCATAGAACAGGTAAGATAGATGAGTATAGAAAAATCCACATCACCCCAAATGAGCAAAAATATTATGGAATGATTGGCGGAGATAAAGTTCAGGTTTTCGATACCGACTGTGGTAAAATTGGAATTTTAATCTGCTACGATGTCGAATTCCCAGAACTAAGCAGAATTTATGCTGATCAGGGCATGCAGATTTTATTTGTTCCGTTTTTAACTGATACACAGAATGGTTATACCAGGGTTAGACATTGTGCACAAGCCAGGGCAATTGAAAATGAATGTTATGTAGCTATTGCAGGTTGTGTGGGTAATTTGCCGAAAGTAAATAATATGGATATCCAGTTTGCTCAATCTGCAGTTTTCACCCCATCAGATTTTGCTTTCCCAACCAATGCTGTCAAAGCAGAAGCTACGCCGAATACGGAAATGGTATTAGTGGTTGATGTTGATCTTCACCTTCTTGATGAATTACATCATTATGGAACGGTTAAAGTATTGAAAGATAGACGCACTGATTTATATCAAACTAAATTGTTAAAATAAAATAGGTTTCCTTTCTGTAGAAACCCGAAAAATAGGCATAAAAAAATGCCGATTGCATCAACAGCCGGCATTTCAATCTAATCTAAAGCTACTTATTTTCTTAATGCAAACCACACGATTAACCCGATAACTACGGCAACCGGCAGAATCCATTTTAAAATAGAACCTGCACCGTTTTCATCTTTTTCAGTTACAGCTGACTTGGCTGGTCCTGGGTCTTCTTTGTGATTTTCGTAATCTTGTTCAATCGGTTTAGGAGCTTCTCCTGATTCCGTATGTTTTGGATCTATATTTTCCATATGTTATTAGTTGAATGAAGTCTTCACACTATCAATTTCTGATTCTGTAAGCAACACAGTTAATTAATTTAGTTTCTATAATGAGAACACGGTATTAATCAAAATGTTTTAAATCCTAAGCCTTATCTTTGCATATCTGTGTACAATAATGAGGCAAAATATAGTCAATTAATAAAGGATGAGGCAAAACGCCTTGGCTTTCTGGATGTTGGTATTTCTAAAGCAGAATTTCTGGAAAATGAAGCACCAAGACTAGAAAAATGGCTGCATCAAAATCACCATGGTGAAATGAAGTATATGGAGAATTACTTCGATAAACGCCTCGATCCAAGACTTCTGGTTGACGGTGCTAAATCTGTCATCTCTTTATCTTTAAATTATTATACAGAGGAAAAGCAGTTAGATCCAAATGCACCAAAAATATCTAAATATGCTTACGGTCAGGATTATCACACCGTAATAAAAGATAAACTTAAGTCACTAACCTATTTCATAGAAGAAAATATAGGCGAAGTATCTGGCAGAGCATTTGTAGATTCCGCTCCCGTTTTAGATCGGGCCTGGGCGAAAAAATCAGGCATTGGCTGGATTGGAAAAAATTCTAATCTGATCAGTAAAACTGAAGGCTCTTTCTTCTTCCTTGCCGAATTGATTATCGATTTAGAACTGGATTACGATCATCCTTTTCAAACTGATCATTGTGGCACTTGTACAAGATGTTTAGATGCCTGCCCTACTGATGCGATCATCGCCCCTCAGGTTGTGGATGGAACGAAGTGCATTTCATATTTAACCATTGAGATGAAGAACGAGATTCCTACAGAATTTAAAGATAAAATGAGCAACTGGATGTTTGGCTGTGATATTTGTCAGGATGTTTGCCCCTGGAACAGGTTTTCTAAAGCCCACAACGAGGAAGCATTTAAGCCAGAAAACGGTTTGCTGGATTTAACCGCAAAGGAACTGACTGAAATCACCGACGAGGTTTTCAAAAAAGTATTTAAAGGATCAGCGGTAAAGCGTACGAAATATAACGGTCTCAAAAGGAACATCGATTTTCTTAAGCCCGAATAATTTTTAAATAAAAAATGAGGCTGTATCATCATTACTCACTTAAATTATGATTTGTCATGTTGAGCTTGTTGAAACACTGTTAAGAACACTTTTTTACAAGTCCTTCGACAGGCTCAGGATGACATTTCTAATTTATGATACAGCCTCATTAATTTGCAGCAATAAAAATACTAATTTACGTTAAACGTATTATCGCCTTTAGATTTATCCGGAACGTTGCTACTTCCCATCACTACTTTCTTCAGCTTTTTAGCGGTCTTAATTTTGATCATAACCACCTTACTCCCTTTTTCCCAAATGCCAATGGTACTGTGATTTTTCTCAGACGAGCCATCAGCGTAGGTTAATGTTAGGTCGATTGGAAGAGGCTTTATCCCTTTATTTTCAACAGCAATTGTATATCCGCTATTTGTTTTATCTACAGTTTTAATACCTAAATCCAGTATATCACCTTCAAAAAACCAGGGTTTCCAAAACCAATTAAGGTTTTTACCGCTTCCCTCATTCATGCTGTTGAAGAAATCATATGGCATTGGGTGCTTACCATTCCAGTTTTTGATGTAAGTATGAAGGGCCTTCGTAAATAACTCCTCGCCTAAATAATCTTTAACAAATAAATAAGCTAAGCCTGGTTTCGGGTAAGAATTTGTAAACGATCCTGAACCTTTCAAATCAGGTGTTAAAGTCATTATTGGTGAATCATCTTTGCTTCCTGAAGATGAAGCTGTTGGTTGGATCCCATATTCATCAACGATATTCGAGTCGATCATTGGCGAAATAAGCCACTCGCCTATTGTTGCCCAACCTTCATCCATCCAGCCATATTTGGTTTCATTAATGCCCATATAAAATGGAAACATGGTGTGAAAAATTTCATGATCAGTTAAGGTTATCGCATCCTCACGGCTATCTACCGGATTATCATTCACCATCATTGGATATTCCATTTGATCCAATCCATCGAAAATGGTTTCATGGTTATAAGGGAATGGCCATTTCGGAAAGACAAAGCTCATTGATGATACCGTTTTACGGGCAAAATCGATCACTTCATAATAATCCTTATGCTTTGGATTAAACACTGCATCTACCCTGGTTCTTCTTTTAGTTTTTGGATCAACAACTAAACTCGTCGACTTCCATAAATAATGATCACTTAAAGCAAAAACAAAATCTGTAACGTTAATGGCCTCAAATTTAAAAGTATTGAAAGCGTTATTCCTGGTCACCTTTTTATCAGCCAGATCCTGATCAGTAATCACATCAATTACCGCATCGTTTTTTTCGGCAGAAACTATTCTGGCTATAATCTGATCCTGAAAAACATCGTTTGCGTTTTTAAGATCTCCGGTTGCCCAAACACCATAACCTCCCGGCACAGTTACTTCAGCATTAAACTGATCAAAATCATTATAAAATTCTTCTGCCCCGGTGTAAGGAAATTTGTTCCAGCCATCAACATCGTCATAAACGGCAATTCGTGGAAAGAAATAAGCAACAAAATGAGCTCCATCATCTACCTGACCAGTGCGCATATGTGATCCCTTATTCAGCGTGTAATGGTAATCAATATCAAATTTTATGGTACTTCCCGGTAAAACGGGCGGAACCTCTACCGTCATGTTTGTACCATCAATCTGGTAATTGGTGATGGCATTACCCGATGCATTTAATTTTTCTATTGCTACTCCGTCGCCTAAATCAGATTCGGCAAGCTTTGATTTTCTTGGCGTACCTTTTTTATAAAGATTTGGATATAATTTAAACCAGATTTCGCTTAGCGTATCAGGACTGTTATTGGTATAAACTACTGCAACCTTACCTTTTAACAGGCGACTTTCTGGATTAAAATCAACTTTCAAAACATATTTAGATTTGTTTTGCCAATAATTTTTTCCTGGTTTTCCATTCACACTTCTAGTTGCTTTCTGGTAAGTGTTCTGGAAAACGGGTTCTACAGGCAATTGAGTTTGTGCCTGAATCGAACTGCTAATCAGGATAAACCAAGCGATAAGTTTTATTATTTTCATATTGTTATTAAACTAAAAAGGCACAAGGAATAATGATATCGCCTTGTGCCTTTCTGATTAGATTTAAATTATTTACCAAATTTCATTTTTAACTGTTCAAGCATATCAGTATTAATCGGCTGCGCAGGTTTATCTGGTTGTGGCTTTGGTTGCGGCTTCTTATATTGAGGACGATCTTGCGGCACAGTATTTTGCGGTTTCGGTGCCCTGTTTTCATTCTTCTTAGCATTGAATTTCGCCCATTCTTCGTCAAGCTTTTTCTTGGTATAAAGTGGAAAATCACCGTTTTTCATCCAGGCGTAATAGCTTGGCTCTGCAGCAAAAACCTGCTGCGCTGTTTTGCCCTTGTGTTTTCCAAAATTGAAACATACTTCATCCTGATCGTTATAAACCATACGGCCTGCAAAATCAACAGGTTTATTGATATTTGTGAACACATGTAGCGCATCTACATCATTAACAACCGGAACACTTTTTACACCTTGTTTGCTTTCAAATTCAGTTTCCTTATACATTTCCAACTGACCTAAAAGGACTTTATATGTCGCAATTACATCTGCTTCGGCAGCATGGGCGTTTACTAAATCTTCCTGACAATAAAATTTATATGCTGCTTTTAAGGTGCGTTGCTCCATCTGGTGGAAGATATTTTGTACGTCTACAAATTTCCGCTGGCTCATATCGAAGTCGATATCTGCCCTTAAGAACTCTTCCAATAGCATTGGAATATCAAACTTATTTGAGTTGTAACCTGCCAAATCACTATCACCAATAAACTCGGCAATTTCATTTGCTAAAACTTTAAATGTCGGCTCATTGGCAATATCCTCATCGTAAATACCATGAATTAAAGAGGTCTGCAATGGAATAGGCATTTCAGGATTTACACGCCAGGTTTTAACAATTTCGGCTCCGTCGGGCATGGCTTTAAGAACAGCAATTTCTACTATTCTGTCTGCACCTACGTTTATACCAGTTGCCTCAAGATCGAAAAATGCTAAAGGGCGTTTTAAATTTAATTTCATCGGTTTTTAATATCAGATTTAGATGAAGTTGTCTATGCTACATCCATTAATATATATTTATTCAAAAGTGCTAAAAAGGATTGATTTGTTTGTACATCGTATTTATTTAATTCAAAATATTTCATACTTATCATCCCGAGCATTAAATTGCAGAAAATTACGCTTTAAATGAAAATAATACTATTACCGCTTGTTCTTTGCTTTCTGACATTATCTTCCTTCGCTCAAAATTTCACTTATGGCCAGGCACTTTATGATGATTTGGAGTTTGATAGAAATAAAATAGACAGCAATGCCAATGCTGTTGTACTTAAAGAGTTTGGAACAACGTCTATTCAAATTGATGATATAACCGGTCATCTTGAACTTATTTTCGAATACCATACTAAAATTAAAATCTATAATAAAAATGGTTTCGACGCTGCTAATATTGTTATACCAACTTACAAAGATGATAGCCGCGAAGAGACAATAAGAGATTTGAAGGCCTCTACATTTAATTATGTTAACGGAAATTTTGTAGAAACGATCATGGATAAGAAATCCGTTTTTGTTGAGAATAAATCAAAATATACCCGGCTAACAAAGTTCACCCTCCCGAATTTAAAAGAAGGTTCCATTATTGAATATACCTACAAGTTGAAGTCGCCAAGACTTTTTAATTTTAAAACGTGGGAGTTTCAATCAAATCTTCCCAAAGTATCAAGCGAATACCTGGTATATATTCCCGGAATCTACAATTACAACGTATCATTAAGAGGTTATTTAAAACTTACCGATCAGAAATCAGAAATTTCAAAAGAGTGTTTACGAATTAACGGGGCAAATATCGATTGCTCCAAAATCAGTTATTTGATGAAAAATGTTCCGGCATTTATAGAGGAAGATAACATGACAGCGCCAAGTAATTTCAAATCAGCCATTTATTTCGAATTATCAGATTTCACCAATCCAAACGGAGGAAAAACCTCTTACACTAAAACATGGAAAGATGTAGATTATGAATTGACTTCTGATAAATCTTTCGGTGCCCAGATGAAACGAAAGGACCTTTACAAAGACCTTATCGCTGGTATAATTAAAGATGCGCCTGATGATCTGCAAAAGGCAAAGGCGATTTTTGCCTACATTAAAAAGCAAATTAAGTGGAATAATTACTATGGGATTTTCTCTGAAGAAAGCATTAAAAAATCTTTTGAAAGCAGATCCGGTAATATCGCTGATATCAACTTTAACCTGATAGCAGCACTATCAGCTGCCAATTTAGATGCCGAAGCTGTAATCTTATCAACCAGAGAAAATGGAACCATTAATAAATTGTATCCTATTATTTCTGATTTCAATTATGTGGTAGCTAAGGTAAACATTGGAGATAAAAGTTACCTCTTAGATGCTTCGGAACCACTTCTTCCCTTCGGTTTGTTGCCTTTGAGGTGTATAAATGATCAAGGAAGAGTAATGAACCTGAAAAAGGCATCGTATTGGATAGATTTGAAAGCGAGCCAAAAGGCAGTTACAAGCTACGTATTATTTGGGAAGTTGAACAATGATGGGAAGTTAATAGGGACACTTACTACCCACAGTCAAGGCTATTCGGCTTTTAACAGACGAAAGGAAATTAAAAAATATGGATCGGTAGAAGAATACGTCGAAAAAATAGATGAACGTTTGCCAAGAATCAAAATTCTGCACCAGACAATCAGTAATATCGACAGTATCGAAAATGCGTTAAAAGAAGTGTTCGAGGTTGAATTTACGGTGAATGATGGTTCCAATAATAAGCAGTTCTACATGAGTCCGTTCTTTATTAATGCGATTACGAAAAACCCCTTCAATTTAAATGAACGAACATATCCTGTTGATCTGGGCACAGCAACAGATGAGCGAATCTCTATAAACATTACGCTGCCCGAAAATTATGAGTTACTGGAGAAACCTAAAAATTTAGCGATAGGCTTGCCGAACTCAGGCGGGAAATACCTGCTCAATACAACTTTTGAAAATAATGTATTATCACTAAACCAGGTTTTACAGTTTAATAATGCCATTTATGAACCGGAGTTGTATCTCTATTTGAAAGAGTTTTATAGCAAAATTATTCAAAATCAAAAAAGCGAATATTTACTCAAAAAGGTAAACTAAATGAAATTTGTTGTTACGGTTATTTCCCTTTTATTATGGTCACCTTTTGCATTCGCACAGGTAAACTACGATGCTGACTTGATTTCGCCTCAACTTCGCAGCAGGGCAAATTCCTGTATTAGAAATGAAGAGATTACGGTGGATATGAGGGCTCCGGATAATGTGATCCGCTTGCAAAAAAAAGTGATTACCGTTTTCAATGAGAATGGAGATGATGATGCCCGAATGGTTATTGCTTATGATAAAAACACCTCTATAAAAGGTATTAAAGGCGAAATTTACAATGCTGCAGGAATACTGACCAGTAAATTCAATCAAAGTAATTTCTCAGATGTAAGTGCTGCCGATGGATTTTCTTTATTTATAGATAGCAGGCTAAAACTTTTCAACCCGTCGGTTAACCAATACCCATATACTGTTTCTTACGAGATTGAAATCAGAAACAAACAAAATCTGATCATCAGAGACTGGATGCCTGCGATGGAGAATAACATTTCCGTTGAAAAAAGCACTTATACTTTTATTAGTAAGCCTGCTGATGAGGTTCGGATTAAAACACAGCATTATAAAGGCGAACCAATTGAAACCATCGATGAAAAACAGAAAAAACAGGTATGGTCAATCACTAATCATGCAGCAACCAAGGCAGAACCTTATAGCCCCGATCCGGAACGTTACCTCACTAAAGTACAAATTGCACCTCAACAGTTCTATTATTACAGACATAATGGAACTTATAATAACTGGCAGGATTTAGGAAAGTGGGTTTATGATGATTTGCTAAAAGAGAGAATGGCATTACCGCCAGCAACTATGCAAACCATTAAAGAGTTGGTGAAAGATGATATTAACGAAAAAGATAAAGCGAGAAAGATTTACAAATATTTACAGGAAAAAACCAGATATATCAGTGTGCAGATTGGCATTGGTGGTTTCCAACCTGTTGCAGCAAGTGAGGTAGATCGTTTGGGTTATGGTGATTGTAAAGCACTGGTAAACTATATGCAGAGCCTGCTCAAAGCGGCAGAGATTGAGTCATATTATTGTGTAGTGGAAGCAGGTTCACTCAAAAGAAATGTTGATCAGGCTTTTGCCAGCATGGGGCAAGGCAACCACATCATTTTATGCATGCCCCTTCAAGGCGATACTACCTGGCTGGAATGTACCAATCAAAAAATCCCTTTTGGTTTTCTAAGTGACTTTACTGATGACAGAACTGTTTTTGCCTGTACACCAACTGGTGGAAAACTTCTGAAGACTCCGAAACTTGGTACACAAAACAATCTTCAAGTTCGTAAAGCAGCATTAAGTATCGGTCAGGATGGTAACGTTACAGGAAAAATTAACACACTATTTTCGGGTGCGCAATATGATAACCGCGAATCTATAATTGATCAACCATTGGCAGAACAACGCAAACTGCTGAAAAATGCTTATAACATTGATAATATCGATTTTACAAATGTAGGCTTTTCCCAAAAAAAGGAAATCAACCCACAACTTACCGAAGACCTTAAACTAAGCATCAGAAATTATGCTCCGATAAACGGTGATAAAATGTATTTACAATTGAATGCCTTCAACATCCAGCCTACTATTCAGGAATTACTTAACCGGACGTTACCAGTGTATATTAATCGTGGATTCACCGATGAAGACACAATAGAGTTTGATTTACCAGAAAATGTAAAAACTGAATTGGTTTTAATAGAAGATAAAAACTTCAACAATGCATTTGGAAAATATATAAGAAAGGTAAGTAAAGACGGGACAAAGCTAACCTATTACCGGAAGCTGGTATTAAATGATGGCACGTTCGCACCAGAAAAATATGCTGAATTTTCTAAGTTTATTAACGACGTTAACATCGCTGATCATTTAAAGTTGGTACTTAACTTAAAATAATAATTCCGATACCAATTCCGATAATCATAATCAGGTACATCAGAATTTCAGTTGATGCAAAGCGTTTATATTTTGTCCAGAAAGAATAATCATGTTCTTGATTCGGCATACTGCAGTTTTTAGAAAACCAAAAATAGCTAAATTTGGCTAATTATTGGGTCGATATTTTGTAATCTGTTTAGCCATTCCTTTAAAGAGCACAAGGTGGAATGGCCACATGGCATACCAGTAAATCCTGCCCCATAAACCTCGTGGTCTAAATGTTGCAATTTGAGATAAATAAGCTTTCCCATGGAAATCAATTAATTTCAATTCCAGCCAGGCCTCTCCTGGCACTTTCATTTCGGCATAAAGCAACAGTCGTTTATTCTTTTTATCAGCCAGTAAAACGCGCCAGAAATCTAAAACATCTCCAGCTTGCAGATCTGTATTGCTGGTTCTTCCGCGTCTTGTACCCACACCGCCGAACATTTTATCCAGAAAACCCCTGAAATGCCAAAGCCAATCCATATAATACCAACCTCTGTTTCCGCCGATACTCCATATATTTTCAAAAACTTCTTCCGCCTCACGGTCAAACTGCATTTTCACTTTATATTCCAACGTACCATTTTGCGGAACTTTGATCTGATCCATAAAATCCGTTTGCAGGTATCCCCTGTTCAAAGCATCTTTCCAGCTGGAAACGATTGAGTTTTGATCTATTTTTTCGAAAGCCAGGTGTAATGCTTCTGAATAAGTCAGGCATTTCCTGGGCACTACCTGCTGTATCCGATTATCCTTGCAAACAACCTCATTTTTCATACTATCAACCAGGCTCCTGGCCAAAGAGTAAGGCACTGGAGTAATCATGTTTAGCCAGAGTGAGGATAATCTTGGCGTTAATACTGGAACAGTGATAATCCAACGTTTAAGCGCCCTTTCTTTAGCATAGCCCAATAGCATGTTTCGATAAGATAACACATCAGGCCCACCAATGTCGAAGGTTTCATTAAAAGCCTTAGCATTGTCTAAAACGCCTATCAAATAAGCTAATACATCCCTGATTCCAATAGGTTGGCAGCGTGTTTTTACCCATTTTGGCGCCACCATCACAGGTATTTTCTCGGTCAAATCCCTTATAATTTCAAATGAAGCACTCCCGGAACCAATGATGATTGCAGCCCTTAAAATAGTACAAGCAATGTTTGATGATTTTAATTCTTCTTCCACCGCTAATCTGGAGCCCAAATGTTTAGATAGGTGCTCATCATTTGCAATTCCTGTAAGGTAAATGATCTGCTTACATTGCGTTTTTCTGATTACAGTAGAAAAATTCTCAGAAGATTTTCGTTCCATATCAGAAAATCCCTGATCGCTGGATGACATGGAGTGAACCAGATAATAGGCGGCCTCTATATCTTCAGGAATTTCTAATAAAGAATCCAGATTCAACAGGTCACCAGAGATTACCGTAACCTTAGCCATCGGATCAGCATGCGAAATGAATCTTCGTCTATCGCGAACCATGCAAATCACCTCGTGATTTTGTTCTAAAAGCAAAGGCAATAATCTGGTGCCAATGTAGCCGTTTGCACCTGTCAATAAAATCTTCATCTGGCAGTTATTTAAGGATTAACAGTTATCTCGCCACTTTGTTAGAGGATTATTTTACAACAGTTCTATCAAATTAAATTCTTTATTAATAATAATGGTTAAGTCAGGTGAAAGTAAAACACTTTGTAATTATACTCCTACAAGTTATACGGACACAACATTTTTTTTTATCTTTCGTATTAATCTTAGTATTTACCAAATATTACTTAATGAGAAGAAACATCCTGGGCTTTGTTACGATTTTTTTAGTGGGTATGAGCATTGTCGGTACGAGTTGGAAAGCAGCAGAGCATCCAAAAACAAAACAAGAATATATTTTTAATACTTCAAAAGATAGTACCTATAACTGTTATGTATCTGATATTTACCATGCGGCTCAACTCGATTCTGCCGGACTGAGTGAAACCGTTTTCGAGAAAGCACTAACTGGTTTTTATAATTTGAAATATTCAGGTTTGATCCAATCGAAATCCATTTTGACCATCGCCGATTTTGATCAGGAAAGTTGCAAAAAACGCCTCTATATTATTGATTTGGAAAACAATAAACTGTTGATGAATACCTGGGTGGCTCACGGTCAAAATAGTGGTGCAGATATGCCAGCCTCATTTTCTAACACACCAAATTCAAATCAAAGTAGCTTAGGTTTTTACATCACCGGAGAAATTTATAATGGCAAACATGGTCGCTCCTTAAAGTTAGATGGTATGGATCTTGGATTTAACGATAAAGCAAGGGAAAGAGCAATTGTATTACATGGGGCAAATTACGTTTCCCAGGGAACAATTGATCAACTTGGAAGGTTGGGCCGGAGTCAGGGTTGTCCCGCTGTTTCATCGAAACTTTCAGACCAGATTATCAAAACTATCTCCGGGCAAACCGTTTTATTTATCAATAGCTCCAATCAGAATTACAATTCACAGTTTTTAAATGAAACATTAGCGGCAAGCATGGTTTCGAATCAACAAGAAGTTTTTGCTGCCAAAATTGAACAACATCAATTACAACTACAAAAAAACACAAATTAAACACATAAGTTGTAGATAATTTATTACATTAGCACGAAGCAAATCACTCTATTTTTATACATCCCGGTTTATGCCTGATTATGAAAATATTGTATTATTTGTTGATAGTGCTATCAACTTCGTGCGTCTACGCTCAAAATAACCTTGGTCCGCGGCTTTCTGCCATGGCAGATAATGGTACTGCTGTTACTGATATATGGGCGCTGCAAGCCAACCCGGCAGGAATTACCTTTATCGATCAGCCGGCAATATCAGTAAACTATATTAAACACCTTTTAAGTGATGAAATTAGTTCACAAGGTATAGTTGGTGTTATCCCTTTTAGAAACAATTTTATCGGTATAAGTTTTCAACGTTATGGTTTTTCAGCCTATAATGAAAGTAAAGTCGGCTTTGCCTACGCAAAAAGATTTGGTGAAAATTTTTCTCTGGCACTTAACGGAAATTACCATCAGTTAAAAATTGCTGATTATGGTTCTTCAACTGGCTTTTCGATAGACTTTGGCGTATTATATCATTTAAACAGCAATTTTAGTATCGGCGCATTTACTAGTAATCCATCACAACAAAAGTTTAACAGCAATTTAGTTGTGATTAAAATCCCTACATCTTTTAACATTGGGGCTACTTACCTGGCAACGAATAAAGTGTTAATTGCCACAACCATTTCCAAAGTCTTAGATCAGGCGATAGATTTCAGATTAGGACTTGAATATAAATTGTATGATTTACTAAGCCTTAGGGGTGGTTTGAGTGCCAAACCATTTAAGCAATATTTCGGTTTCGGACTAAATTATAAAAAATTCGCAATGGATATGGCGACAACTTACAATGAAAATCTGGGCTATGCGCCTCAAATTGCAATTGGATATGCGTTTTAGACTCTTCACTACTTTTTTTGTAATGATCGGTATCATGGCAAATGCACAAACTACAACGCAACAACTTGAAGTTAAAGACATTTTAGAAAGCGTAGCAGAAAATTTACCCGACGATTATGACATTACCGAGCTGATTGATATTCTCGTCCGGTACAAAAAACACCCCGTTAACTTGAATAAAACAACCCCCGAAGAGCTGAAAACATTTGTATTTCTTTCTCCTTTACAAATTAGTAATTTCTTTATGCGAATTAAAGAAAGTGGAGATCTTGCCGACGTTTTAGAACTCCAGTCAATTGATGGCTATGATCTGAAAACTGTTCAAAGTCTTTTACCTTTTGTAACACTCAGCGAAGACACAGAGTATGAAAAATTAACATTACAAAATATGCGTCTGTTAGGTGAAAATGACCTGATGATGCGTTTTGCACAAACTTTGCAGAAGCAAAAAGGCTTTACCGATTTGCCAGGGAACCGATATTTAGGCTCGCCAGAGCGCTTTCAAACCCGATACCGCTACAATTATGGAGCCATAGTTTCTGCCGGGATTACGCTAGATAAAGACGCTGGTGAAAAGTTTATTGATAAGCCTTTTGATTTTTACTCCGGAAACATTGCTCTCTTTAAACTAGGAAAGATCAAAAAATTGGTAGTTGGTGATTACACCATGCAATTTGGTCAGGGTTTAACTTTATGGTCAGGATTTTCTTTCGGTAAGGGACCAGATGTAACCAGTGTAGCGAAAAAAGATCTGGGTTTGCGCCCTTATAATTCTACCAATGAATATTCTTTCTTCAGAGGAGCTTCTGCAACGATTAATCTTTATAGAGGTTTTGAGATTACGCCATTTGTCTCTTTTAGAAACCTGGATGCCAGTCAGGATGTAGATGTTAATGGGAATCTTGTCCAATCTACTGTAAATCAAACTGGTCTGCATCGAACCCCTGCTGAGATTAAAAACAAAAGCAGTTTGAGTCAGCGTATTTATGGTGCAGTAATACAGTACACTAAAAATGAATTCGCAGTCGGTGGAATTGCTTATCAAAGCAAATACGGAAACCGTTTTATCACACAAACTGCCTTATATGATCGCTATAGCTTCACTGGAAATTCGCTCACTAATCTGGGCATTTATTATAACTATACATTTAAGAACATCTATTTCTATGGTGAAGGCAGTAAAAGTTTATCCAGCGGTTCAGCTTATTTGAGTGGAGCATTAATTAGCTTATCTCCAACGGTTTATGCAGCCATCACTTATCGGAATTATGCGAAAAACTATCATAATTTTTTCAATCAGGCTGTATCTGAGTCAAGTGAACCGGTGAATGAAAAAGGACTTTATGCAGGGTTAAATATCATTCCAAATAAGCGTTGGGCATTTTCTTTTTATGGCGATTATTTTAGGTTCCCATGGCTTAAGTTTAGAGTGGATGCGCCTTCATCTGGATATGAAATTTTAAGTCAGGCAGTTTACACACCAAATAAGATTTTTAAAATACTATTTCGCTTTAAAACAGAAAACAAACAACAAAATACAGATTTAGATGTACCGATCAATTTTATAGATGATGTAAAAAGAGAAGGTTATAGAATCGAATCTAACTGGCAGGCCAATCAAAAGTGGCGGTTTCAAAATCGGATCGAAGTATCTCAATATAAAAAAGGAGAAGCAAAGGCAGAATTTGGTTATTTAATTTATCAGGATGTAGACTATTCACCCCTATTCTCAAAAATAACTGGTAACGTACGCGTTGCCTACTTTAATACACCGAGTTATAACAGCCGAATATATGCTTATGAAGATGATGTTTTATACAGTTTCGCCTTTGGAATGTATAGTGGTAAAGGATTTAGAACGTACCTGAATCTAAAATATAACCTGGCTAAAAAATTAAATATCTGGGCCAGGTATGCTATGTTTTATTACCAGGATATAGAAACCGTTGGTACCTACCTCGACGAAATTGAAGGGAACAAGAAATCGGAGATAAAAATTCAATTGCGGTATCAATTCTAAATTATGTTCAAAGAAGAATATGTTTTCGTAAGGATTTTGATACCGCTCGTTGCCGGAATTTCAATTTTTTATTTTCTCCATGAAGACAACCTCATTTTCATTATTAGTTCAATTGCTCTTTTTTTATTTCTGGCAATCTTGTCCGTTAACATTTATTATAAAAAATTAAATGCTTACAGATTTAAAGGACTCACTGGTATTTTAATCTACTTGCTATGTTTCCTTTTAGGTGGTCTGGTCTGCCTGACAAACAATGAAAAGTTTAAAACAGATTATTTTACCAAAAAGAAAGTAGACTACTTAAAAATTTGGGTAAATGATGATCCGATAAAAGCCAGTGGTATTTTACGATTTAAAGCCAAGGTTGTTGCGGGTTATCAACAAGCCAGACAGATAAAATTGAGTGGACAGATACTTATTGCAGCAAAACTAGATAGCATTGACCCTTTAAAACTGGAATATGGAGACGAATTAGTTATAGCAGCTAAATACCTACCTGTTGAGCCGCCATATAATCCTGCAGAATTTAACTTCAAACACTGGTTAGCATTGCAAAACATTTATGAACAGTCATTTATCAATCAAACCGAACTGTTTAAAACAAATCAAAATCTTGGAAACCCACTTTTAAAATTTGCATTAGAATTAAGAGCTCAACAAGTAGCCAAATACCGGAAACTTATTAAAAATGATGAAGCTTTCGCTGTAGCTTCTACACTTATATTAGGCTACCGGGCTGATCTTTCGAAAGAAACTTTAGCTTCATATTCTAAAACGGGAACTATTCATGCCCTTTCCGTCTCAGGAAGCCATGTAGCCATTGTCTTTTTTATTCTCGATTTTCTATTGATGTCTTTGGATAAAAAGAAATCATTTAAGGTGCTGAAATTTATATTAATCTGCCTTTTGATCTGGTCTTATGCCTTAATTACCGGATTGTCTCCATCGGTGGTTCGCTCGGCCATCATGATTACCGTTTTTATCACTGCGAAAACATTTGCTAAGAATAAAAATAGTTACAATACCCTGGCTTGTGCAGCTTTTTGTCAATTAGTTTATAATCCTTATTTGATCTGGGATGTTGGATTTCAACTTTCTTACCTTTCTGTTTTAGGACTCATTTATCTTCAACCAAAAATCTATAAATGGATGTACATTGAAAACAAATGGGTCAATAAGATATGGGAATTGATCGCACTTTCCATAGCGGCACAAATTGCCACCTTTCCACTTTGTATTTATTATTTTCATCAATTTCCGGTTTATTTTCTTTTAGGGAATTTATTTATTTCCATTCCGCTAATTCTCATCCTGATTTTAGGAATTGCCGTACTCATTCCGCCAATAGATCTACTTTCGGGCATTTTCGAATGGATAATTGTTTTCACCAACCAGGTTTTAAAATGGATTGGTGATTTGCCTTACGCTACTTTTTCATCTATTTGGATCAACTTACCGGAATTAATTCTGCTGAGTATTTCTTTGGTATTTTTTGTGTTCGCTATGACTAAATACAATAAACGGTTACTATTCCTATCACTTTCTAGCTTCATTATCTATCAATTAATGATAGCCTATAATAGCTGGGAATTTACCAATCAAAAGAAAATCATCTTTTTCACCCTTCGAAAAAACTATGCAGCGGCTTTTATTCAAGGTAACCAAACGATATTATTAACAGATCTAAATCCGGAAGATAAGACCTTTCAATTCTTCATTAAACCCGCATTGGATCAGGCACAAGTGGATAGTATTAAGATGATTAGTATTAAAACCAACATGCTGACGATGCCTCACTTTATTTTGAAAGATAAGCAGATCATATTTGATCAATATAAAATCCTGATCATTGATAGTTTATTTAACAATAAAAGACTGGCTGCCAGAGGAAGGTTTAATGCCGTTTGGTTTACTAACAATACGAAGTTTAAAATAGAAAAGCTTCCGAAGGAAATCGAATATCAAAACATTATTATCGATGCCACGAACAAAGATTACAAGATTGACTGGTTTAAAAAAATTGCTCAAAATAATAAAGTTCCTATTCAGGTTTTAAAGAAAAATCCTGCATATTTGATTCGATTAACCGAATAATATGGAACCATCCTAAGCAAACCGCTCAAAAATAGCAATGAATATGCTTATGATCGCTTCATCACCTTTAAAGAACAATTATAAACTGATGGAAAATCTGGTTTTATACAGCGTAAATGAAAGAATCGCTACGATAACCATAAATCGGCCCGAAAAGCGTAATGCATTAAATCCAGCACTGATTGAAGCACTCACAGAAGCTTTTCTTCAGGCTGAAGAAGATGAGCTAGTTAAAGTTATCGTACTAAATTCTAATGGTAATACGTTTAGTGCAGGCGCAGATTTAGAATATTTACAACAACTTCAAAATAACAACTTCGAAGAGAACGTAGCTGATTCAAATCGCTTAAAGAAACTTTTTACCACAATTTATTACTTGCCTAAAATTGTAATTGCCCAGGTAGAGGGACATGCCATTGCTGGTGGCTGCGGCCTGGCAACAATTTGCGACATTATTTTTGCAACACCAGAGAGTAGCTTTGGTTACACAGAAGTTAAAATCGGATTTGTTCCTGCAATTGTCTCCTGTTTTTTGATGCAAAAGGTTAACGAAACCATAGCCAGAGAAATTTTGCTGACCGGAAAAACCTTCCCTGCTGAACAGGCACTTAAATATAACCTGATAAATTTTGTAACAAATTCCTCAGAAATTAATCAAAAGGTTAAAGAATTTGCTTTAAGTTTGTGTAGAGAGAGTTCGGGGAATTCGTTAATGATTACAAAACAACTCATTAGCCAAACCACGAAGCCACTTTTAGAAAAAACTTTAGAAACTGCTGTTCAAATTAATGCCCGTGTTCGTGAAAGCGACGACTTTAAAAAGGGAATTGCCGCATTTCTAAACAAAGAAAAAATTAACTGGTAAATAACTAAAACTGAAATAAAAACATGTTCAAATCAATTAAAACAAGTGTTGTAGCCTTTATATTAGTAGGTACAGCTGTAATCGCTCACGCCCAAAAGAAGATCACCGAAGGTACCCTTACTTACGGACTGGAATATAAATTAACAGATGAGCAAAAATCTGCAATGGGCGGTCAGGAACCACCTGCAGAGTTAAAAGTTAAATTTAACAATGGCCTTACTAAAATCGAAATGGAGCAAGGACCAGCAATGATTGGAATTGTTTCTGATAACAATGACAAAACTGGTTTACTTTTAATTGATGTGCCAATTGCTCAAAAACAATTTGCTGTTAAACAATCCAAAGAAGATGTGGCAAAAGTAATGGGCGAATTACCTAAATATTCTGATTTTAAAGCTACTGGCGAGAAACAAACTGTAGGTGGTTTTGGTGCAGAAAAATATACTTTTAAAGATGATAAAGGTGGTGCTCATGAGCTTTGGGCAACTAAAGAAGTAGATTTACCAAATGTTGGTTCACAAAATTACTTCCCAGGTTTAGCCGCTTTCCCTGTAAAATATACTTTAGTGCAGAGAGGTATTGAAACCACTACTACACTTAAATCTATTGCAGAAGGTAAAGTAGGTGCAATTTCTAAAGATGTTCCAGCAGGTTACGAAGTAGTTACTATGGATGATCTTGCTAAAATGCAAGGTGGTGGTGAATAATTAACCACTTTCAATTAATATAAGGCTTTTTAACTGCCGGCTTTTTATTTAAATTAGCCGAAAAGTTAAAAAGCTTTTTTTATGACCAAAATTTTTATGATTAAAAACTTATTATTCAAATTATCACTTCTTTCCATCGTAGTTTTTACCGTATTTGGTGTAAAAGCACAAGGCATAAACTGGGCAAAAGATGGAAACTCTTATTATCAGATCTCTAATGGAGAAATTATTTCGGTTACGCTTCCGAAAAATGATAAGAAAACAATAATTACAAGAGCCTTATTAACACCAGCTGGAAAAAGTAATGCAATTGCAGTACGCAGTTTCCAGTTTTCTACAGATGGTACAAAAGCTTTAATCTATACCAACAGTAAAAAAGTTTGGCGTTACGATACCCGTGGCGATTACTGGTTAGCAGATTTAACCAGTAATAAAATTACTCAAATTGGAAAAGACAGGCCTGCCTCCTCTTTAATGTTTGCTAAAATTTCGCCAGATGGAACAAAGGTAGCTTACGTGAGTAAACATAATTTATATGTAGAAAATGTAGATGGAACAGGTACGAAAGCACTAACAACTGACGGAACCGATCGAATGATTAACGGAACTTTTGATTGGGTTTACGAAGAAGAGTTCGAGTGCCGCGATGGTTTCAGGTGGAGCCCGGATAGCAAGACAATTGCTTACTGGCAAATAGATGCCACGAAAATCAAAAACTTTTTGATGATCAACAACACCGATTCTATCTACCCTTACACTATACCCGTAGAATATCCTAAAGTTGGCGAAAATCCATCAGCTTGCAAAGTAGGCGTTGTAGATATCGCGTCAGCTAAAACAAACTGGTTAAATGTTCCTGGTGATAATATTCAGCATTATATTCCCAGAATGCAATGGGTGCCGAACAGCAATGAAATTATTTTACAGCAATTAAGTCGTGAGCAGAATGAAAGTAAAGTCTTCATTTGTGATGCTAACTCTGGCGAAGCAAAAGCAATTTATTCGGAAACTGCCAAAGCCTGGATTGATGCACAGGATGAATGGAAATGGCTAGCAGACAATAAAGAGTTTACTATTTTATCCGATAAAGATGGCTGGAATCACTTATACAGAATAAGTCGCGATGGTAAAAAACAAACCCTGGTTACCAAAGGGAATTATGATGTGATTGATGTAAAATTAATAGATGAAAAAAATAATTACGTTTATTTCACTGCATCGCCAACCAATGCAACACAGAAGTATTTATTCAAAACAAAATTAGATGGAAAAGGTAAATTGGAGCAGGTAACTCCATCAATTTTACCAGGAACACATAATTACGATATCTCTCCTAATGCGGCATTTGCCCGTCATAACTATAATAGTTCGGTTGTAAGACCCATTACAGAATGGATGAATTTTACAACAAGTAATCCATTCACTATGGATGGAAGCATTACCAATCAATTATCTAAACAAGAAACTGCGAAAAATAAAGTAGAATTTTTTAAGGTAACGACAGAAGATGGCATAGAACTAGATGGCTGGATGAAAAAACCAGATAACTTTAATCCTGATAAGAAATATCCGGTTGTATTTTATGTTTATGGCGAACCTGCTTCTCAAACTGCTGCCGATACTTATGGTGCTGGTAGTAATGGTTTATATGCTGGCGATATGGCTAAAGATGGCTACATCTATATTTCAATGGATAACCGAGGCGCACCTGTTCCAAAAGGTGCAGTATGGCGCAAAAGTATCTATAAAAACATTGGTGTATTGAATATTCGCGATCAGGCAATGGCTGCAAAAAAACTATTGGCTACAAATGCCTTTATGGATAAAGACCGTGTAGCCGTTTGGGGCTGGAGCGGTGGCGGTTCATCAACCTTAAACCTGATGTTCCAATACCCTGAAATTTACAAAACCGGAATTTCTATCGCTGCGGTGGGTAACCAGTTAACTTATGATAACATTTACCAGGAACGTTACATGGGAACCCCTTTCCCAAGTAAAGAGGCTTACGTTAAAGGCTCTCCTATCACCTATGCTAAAAACTTAAAAGGAAACTTATTATATATTCACGGTACAGGTGATGATAATGTTCACTACCAGAATGCAGAAATGTTAATCAATGAATTAATCAAAAACAAAAAGGTTTTTCAATTGATGAGCTATCCAAATCGTACCCATAGTATCTCTGAAGGCGAAGGCACCCGTGAGCATTTATCACTTACTTACACTAAGTTCTTAAAAGATAACTGTCCTCCAGGAGCAAGATAATATCTTTTTGTAAAGCAATTTCAGCGGGGAATCGGTTTCGATAGCCCCGCTTTTCATTTCAATCTTTTTCAACCTTGCAAGGTTTAAGAAAAAGTATTTCCATTTCAATCGGGTTTAGAAAGCAAGGTCCGTACTTCTATTTAAGTTTGCTTAGCAAAATACCTACAGATTTCTAGAATTTAACTACTTACTATCCCAGCGGTAAGCAATGACACAACTATTGCAATACCAAAACTTAGTAAAGTTCCAATCAATACGTATTCCGTTAATTTTAAATCATGCGCTTCTTTCAAATCCCCAAATCGGAAGATAGATTTCGCACCGAGCAGAACCCCAACGGCCTCAAAATGATTGGTTAATATAAAAACAAAGATTAAGGCACGTTCTAAAATCCCGATATATTTCCCTGCATTCTGCAACGATTTTGGGCTTTCATCATCACTTTCAGGTAACCATTTTGCAATAATCACTTTCATAATTATAGATGTAGGCATAGTCAGAAACAAAACCCCTGAAATTAAAATCCAGGTTTTAATTTCATTCAAATAACTGCTATCTAAATATCCATTATAAAAAATATGCCAGATCAGTACAATAGAACTGAAGTGTAAAACCTGATCAGCAAAAAACAAAATCCTGGCATTCTTTCTGGTTTGAAATATAGATTTTAAGGCATCAATCACTAAATGAATTACACCAATACTTAACGCCACTTTCCAGATACCAAAACTTAAAAAAACCAGAAATATCAACCCCATATGAACGAGCACATGTAAATAAAGCTTACCAGACTTTAGCTTCTTATTTTCTTTGTCTTTTACCCAAGATCCGGGTTGAAGAAAAAAATCACCAATTAAATGGACAAGCACAAGTTTAATTAAAATGATATCCATTATTTAGGTAATATTTGGTTCAACTTTTTACGAAATAATTTATCCATATCCATTAGTTCAGAATAATGTGCCCTTTTTAGCGCCTCGCTTACAGATGATTGTGTTCTTCCAGAAATAACGGCCAGTTCGCTCTGCAATAGATTTTCGTGTTCTAAAGCAAGCTTAACCATTTCTGCTGCTACAATTCCCCAGCTATCCATCGTAATTAATGCAAGCCTGATCATTACATTAATTTCTTCATCAAATTCCGGAAAATCAGTTTTAATAGCCAAATTAACTTTGGCTTGTTTTAAACTATCAAATGCACCCCCAGAGTTCACAAAAGCATCTCCGTCTGATTCTGAAAGCTTTTTCCGTTTACTTTTAACCGCTCCAATACCTATTCCCATTCTTACATCCGCTGGTTTATTTACCCTGATACATGCCTTTAAATAAGCAGCAGTTTTAATGGCATTTTCTGGTTCAACCTCTACCTGAAAACTATCTCCCCTATAAATCTCCCACTTACTATTCTGTTCTGAAACCTGTTTTAAAGCACTTTTTAGATCAGCTAACCAATTATCCTTTATCTTTCTCGAGCCTACAATATCACCTGTTATAATGCAAATCATAATACTAATATATCCCTAAATATTTGATTATACAAAAATTATCGGGTAATTACCCGATATTTCACTTTATCGGCTAATTAGCCGATATTTAAGATTATCGGCTAATTAGCCGATATTGATATAAAACTTAAAGCCCAATTTGTTGTTTACTATTCATGGCATTAATCGAATTTACCAAAAGAGGCATTTATTGCAAGCAAGGCGACTTCTATGTAGACCCTTGGTGGCCGGTAGATTATGCTGTAACTACACATGGGCATAGCGATCATGTTCGATTTGGCAATAAGTACTACCTATGCCATACCCTTACCAAACCCATTATTAAACGCCGTATTAGTGAAGATTTAAATGTAGAAACATTAAATTATGGTGAAAGCATTGTTCGCAACGGTGTAAATATATCGTTTTATCCCGCTGGCCACATCATTGGTTCTGCACAGGTTCGTTTAGAATACAAAGGTGAAGTATGTGTTATATCTGGTGATTATAAAACGGAAGATGATGGAATTAGTGATGTATTTGAACCCGTTAAATGTCACTCTTTCGTATCTGAAAGCACTTTTGGTTTGCCCATTTACAAATGGCAAAAGCAAGATATTGTTTTTAACGGCATCAAAAACTGGATTAGCGATAATATTGAAGCACAAAAAACAAGTGTATTAATTGCTTATAGCTTGGGGAAAGCACAACGACTGATTAAGAACCTCGCTGGTAATGTGCCTATTTACGTGCATAACAGCATTGCAAACTTAAATGAAGTGATTATAGATGTGGGCGTTAATTTGCCTGAAACTATCCGCATTACGCCAGAAACAACAAAAGATGAATTACAGAAAGGAATTGTAATTGTTCCTCCGGCAATGAGAGACAGCCGTTGGATTAAAAACTTATTACATCCTGTAACCGGAATTTGCTCAGGTTGGATGCAGGTTCGCGCTCACAGACGCTGGCAAAGTGCCGATGCTGGTTTTGCCTTAAGTGATCATGCAGACTGGCCTGGATTAATGGATGCTATTACGGCAACTGGTGCAGAAAAAGTTTATGTAACACATGGTTTTACAGCTGCATTTAGTCGATTTTTAAATGATAGCGGTATCGAATCAGAAGAGATGATGACTAAATTTGGCCAGGAAGACGACGAAGAAAATAAAGTTGATTTAGCTGAGCAAAACGATAACAAATAAACTATGAAACGTTTCGCCAGATTAATTCAGAAACTCGAACAGAGCAATAAAACAAACGACAAGATCGCTGCGTTGGTAGATTATTTTAACTATGCAGATGATAAAGATAAAATTTGGGTAATTGCCCTTTTTACAGGCAAAAAGCCAAAACGCCCTATCAAATCTGCCCTGTTAAAATACTGGGCAATTGATATTACGCAAACACCTGAATGGTTGTTTTCTGAAAGCTACTCCAACGTAGGCGATTTAAGTGAAACCATTGCCCTGCTCCTGCCGCCTGCTAAAAACACGTCAGATTTACAATTACATAAATGGATTGAAGAGTTGCACGATTTGGAAGGAAAAGATGATGAAACAAAAAAAGAATTTATTTTAAATGCCTGGAATCAACTTGAAACGCAGGAACGTTTCATCTTCAATAAACTCATTTCGGGAAATTTCAGGATCGGGGTTTCTAACAAAATGCTTGTTAATGCTTTGGCTAAGCAAAGTAGTTTAGAAAGTGCTCAAATCATGCATAGCATTATGGGCAAGTGGAATCCCTATGAAATTACCTTTCATGAACTGATTAACGGTGTTCATGTTAATACAGATAATTCCTGGCCTTACCCCTTTTGCCTCGCCTATGCATTAGAACAAGAACCAGAAAAGTTAGGTGATATTTCTGAATGGCAGGCCGAATGGAAATGGGACGGGATCCGCGGGCAGATTGTGAAAAGAAACGGTGAACTTTTTATCTGGAGTCGTGGAGAAGAACTGGTAACTGAACAATTTCCAGAGCTACATTTTTTAATTGATGTTTTACCTGATGGTGTTGTAATTGACGGAGAAATCCTCGCTGTACAAGACAAACAGGTTTTATCGTTCAGCACCCTGCAACAGCGTTTAAACCGTAAAACGATCAATAAAAAGCAGTTGGAAGACGCACCAATTGGCTTCTTTGTCTATGATATTCTGGAATTTGAAACCCAAGACTTTCGTGAACACCCTTTGAGTGAAAGAAGAGCAATCTTAGACCAGCTCATAGGAAATTTAGAAGAAAGTGCTGTTATCCTTTCTCCTGTAATTAATTGCAAAACCTGGGAAGAACTGGCCGAATTAAGAAAAACCTCCCGCTCAATTAATAGCGAAGGAATTATGCTTAAGAAATTAAGTTCTCATTATCACAGCGGTAGAAAACGAGGCGATTGGTGGAAATGGAAAATTAATCCCTATACGGTAGATGCAGTAATGATTTATGCGCAAAAAGGTAGCGGTAGAAGGGCAAATTTCTTTACAGATTATACTTTTGCTGTTCGGGATGGAGAAAATTTAGTCACCATTGCAAAAGCCTATTCCGGGTTAACAGATAAAGAAATTAAAGAAGTCAACTCATTTGTAACCAAAAATGCCATCGAAAAATTTGGGCCGGTGCGTACCGTAAAACCAGAATTGGTCTTCGAAATTGCATTTGAAGGAATTGCAGAAAGTAAAAGACATAAAGCCGGACTGGCCCTTCGGTTTCCGCGTATTTTACGTTGGCGGAAAGATAAAAAGGCAGAAGAGATTAATACGTTGGAAGATTTAAGGCAGCTGTTGGAATCTACGTTCTAGAATTTCATTGTAACTGAGCAAAACAAGCATATAATATCAGCTATTTAACGATCGCATTGAGATTACTTCAGGCGTAGCCATAAACAATATTAAAATAACTTAAATTAGTTCCTCATATAAAACATGGATCAAACCAAAACCAAAGGTTATAAAAAGATAAAAGCCTGGCTGAAATCGAATAAGCGCAAGCCTTTTCAATTTCAGGAGGATGCCTGGCAGTATTATCTTAATGGTTACAGTGGTTTAGTAAATGCCCCAACTGGTTTTGGCAAAACGTTTTCCTTATTTCTTGCCGTGGTTATTGAGGCATTAAATGCATCCGAAATAAATAACAAAAAAGCAAAAGATCGCTTACAACTCATTTGGATTACACCACTCCGCTCTTTGGCAAAAGATCTGGCAAGAGCCATGAGAGAAACTTTACTCGAACTGGATTTAGACTGGCATGTAGGGGTTAGAAATGGCGATACCTCACAGTCGGAAAAAGTTCAGCAAAAAAAATCGATGCCAGAAATCTTACTGATTACGCCCGAAAGTTTACATCTGCTTTTGGCTCAAAAAGGTTCTTCCATACTATTCAAAAATTTAAAATGTATTGTTGCAGATGAATGGCATGAGCTTTTAGGCAGTAAACGCGGTGTATTGGTTGAGCTTGCCGTATCCCGAATTAAAGGCTTACAAAAATTAGAGAAAAACCAATTTTTAAGGGTTTGGGGAATTTCGGCAACGATTGGGAATATTGAAGAAGCACTCGATGTTTTAGAACCCAACCTGGAAGCAAAACGTATAATCGTTAAAGCAGATTTAGAAAAGAAAATCATTATCAAATCTATAATACCTGATGATATTGAAACCTTGCCTTGGGCTGGTCACCTGGGTTTAAAATTAGCATATAAGTTATTACCCATCATCGAGAAAAGTAAAACGACCTTGATTTTCATTAATACTCGGGGGCAGTCTGAGATGTGGTATCAACACCTTCTAAACCTGGAACCAGAACTCGCGGGTAGAATCGCCATACATCACGGTTCTATTGATTTTGAATTAAGAAACTGGATCGAAGATGCGCTGCATACCGGACAATTAAAGGCTGTGATTGCCACTTCGTCACTAGATTTAGGAGTCGATTTTAAACCTGTTGATACAGTGGTACAAGTAGGATCTCCAAAAGGGGTTGCCAGATTTCTACAACGTGCTGGTCGTTCCGGCCACTCGCCTCATGAGGTTTCCAAAATCTATTTTCTGCCAACACATGCTTTGGAGTTAGTGGAAGCAGCAGCCATTAAAGAAGCTGCAAAATCCAATAATATCGAAAGCCGTGAGCCATTTATAATGGTATTCGATACCCTGGTTCAGTATCTTGTTACACTGGCGATTGGAGATGGATTTGACGATAAAATTATTTTTGAAGAGGTCAGAAACTCCCATGCCTTTAAACTCATTTTGCCGGAAGAATGGTCGTGGGTGATGCAGTTTATCACTTCAGGTGGCGACAGCTTAGGCGCTTATAATGAGTTTAAAAAGGTTACGAAAGATGAAGATGGCCTTTGGAAAGTTAAAAGTAGGCAGCTGGCTATGCGTCATCGTTTACACATCGGCACCATTGTAAGTGATGCCATGCTGAAAGTCAAATTTCTTTCAGGCGGTTACATTGGAATGGTTGAAGAATACTTCATAACCCGTTTAAAAGCTGGCGATAATTTTCGCCTGGCCGGACGGGTATTGGAATTTATACATGTAAAAGACATGACTGTTATCGTAAGAAACAGTAAACAAAAAAATGCCATCTCACCGAGCTGGAATGGTGGCAGATTACCATTATCATCGAATTTAGGTTCTGTTTTAAGAAAGAAATACAATGAAGCATTAGATAAAACCCATCAGGATGAAGAACTTGATTCTGTTTATCCGCTATTCTTATTGCAGGAAAAGCGATCGCATGTGCCACGAAACGATGAATTGCTGATCGAATTAATCAATAATAAAGAAGGTTTTCATCTTTTTGCCTACCCTTTTGAGGGAAGATTGGTTCACGAAGTCTTGGCCGCTCTAGTAGCTTATCGTTTAAGTAAGTTATTGCCGATTAGCTTTTCGATTGCCATGAACGATTACGGCTTTGAACTGTTAAGTGAAACTGAAATACCAATGGATGAATCAATTGCTTATGATGTTTTTTCACCTAAAAACTTAACTGAAGATATTACTTTAAGTATCAATTCAACAGAAATGGCACGAAGAAAGTTCAGAGATATTGCCTGTATTTCTGGTTTAGTTTTTCAAGGTTATCCTGGTAAATACGTAGCCAATAAACACCTCCAGTCATCCGCAGGTTTGTTTTTTAATGTTTTTAGTGATTACGATAAACATAATTTACTTTTGCGCCAGGCCTACGATGAAGTGTTTTACCAACAGTTGGAAGAACCACGATTGGCCGCTGCTTTAGATCGGATTCAGAATGGAGCAATTGTAATTACCAATCCGGAAAGCTTTACCCCACTATCCTTCCCCATTAAGGTAGATAGTTTAAGGGAAAACATGAGCTCGGAAGAATTGGAACAAAGAATTGCCAGAATGAAGGCGGAATCGGAGAAAATATAATAAGTATTTAGTCCTAGCCGGCAATTTTGTATTAAGGTAAGTGAATAGGCCTTGCATCTGCTCTCCCAAAAATTTGTTAGGCCGGTTTAAAGCAGAACGAGGATTTTCTATTCTGGCTTAGCTGGGTGGAATGCAATACTAAAAAAATAAATAAATTAATGACCATAACAAGCCACGGGGAAGAACTGATTTTAGACAAAGAAAGGGCTTTATACTTACCGAAACACCAACTTTTAGCCATTAGTGATTTGCATTTAGGCAAATCGGCGCATTTCCGGCAAGCAGGTGTCCAGGTTCCATCGACCATCGCACAAAGTGATTTACACCGTTTGAGTTTACTCATCGAAAAATATAAGCCAGAGACACTACTGATTAACGGTGATATGTTTCATCATGGTTTAAATACAGATATTGATGATTTTTCTACATGGCAAAAGCAATATCAAAGTTTGAATTTATTATTGGTAAAGGGAAATCACGATCGACTGGCGGCTGCAGATTATGCGGCCATGCATATTGAAATACATGAACCAAGCTTTTGCTTAGGTCCATTTTGTTTTATTCACGATGCCCCTCAAAATACTAAAGAAGAACTTTATCCCATTAGTGGTCATATTCATCCCGGTGTAACCATTGTTGGAAAAGCAAAACAACGCTTAAAATTTCCCTGCTTCTTTTTTGGAAATGAATATGCTGTTTTACCAGCATTTAGTCTCTTTACAGGCTTATGCAACATTTATCCAAAAACTAAAGAGCGGATTTTTGCCGTAACACCAGGAAATGTTTTAGAAGTTTAATTATGAATTTGAATCGATAACCTGTTTTAGCTGTGAAGCCTGTACAACACCGCTCTGTCGCCATAGCTGCTTGCCACTTTTAAATAACATTAAGGTAGGAACACTTTTCACGTTATAGGCAGATGCAACAGCTGGATTTTTATCAATATCAACTTTTATAATGGCAACAGAATCGCCAACCTGTCCTTTTAATTGCTCCAAAATTGGCTTCATCATTTTACATGGCCCACACCATTCAGCAAAAAAATCGATTAAAACCGGTTTATCACCATTAATTAATTCTGAAAATTTAGACATACCTTAAAATTTATTAAAGAACAATGAGTAGTTCAGTTGGTTTGAAGATCTTAGGCAAAACATAAAATGCTCCAATTCCTGTTGACGTGAATTGGAGCATCTATACGAAATATTCAATTCTTAAAAACCTTTAAGAATGAATTTGTTATTTTAAATTTCTCTATTGTAATCCCAAGTCTCCAGATAATCGGCAACCCTGCGCACAAACATCCCTCCTAAAGAACCATCCACAACCCTATGGTCGTAAGACAGGGAAAGAAACATCATGTGGCGAATGGCAATTACATCACCATGTTCTGTTTCTAAAACAGCAGGCTTCTTTTTAATAGCACCCACAGCCAAAATAGCTACTTGTGGTTGGTTAATAATTGGAGTACCCATTACATTTCCAAAAGAACCCACGTTAGTTAATGTGAATGTTCCACCCTGTGTTTCATCGGGTTTTAATTTTGAGTTTCTTGCCCTTAAAGCCAGGTCGTTCACGGCTTTAGTTAAACCAACCAGGTTTAACTGATCCGCATTTCTGATTACCGGTACAATAAGATTCCCGCTCGGTAGCGCAGCAGCCATTCCTATATTAATATCCCGTTTCTTGATGATTTGTGTTCCATTAACAGAAATATTAATCATCGGGAAATCTTTAATTGCCTTTGCTACAGCCTCTATAAAAATAGGTGTAAAAGTAATTTTTTCATTTTCACGCTTTTCGAAGGAATTCTTCACCTTATTACGCCAAAGTACCATATTGGTTACATCGGCCTCAACAAACGAAGTTACGTGAGGAGAAGTCGTTTTACTCATCACCATGTGATCTGCAATGAGTTTTCGCATTCTATCCATTTCAATAATCTCATCACCTCCAGAAACTGAAGTTGTAGATGGTTTACTTGCCCGAGGAGCATCAACCGTACGTGGCACGGCTTTATCCTCTACCGGAGCAGGAGATGAAGTAGGTACAGCTGGCGGGGGAGCTTGAGAACCACTATTTTTATTTGAAATATAATTTAATAAATCATCTTTATTTAAACGGCCATCAGCACCTGAACCTTTAATCGCATCTAATTCTGAAATAGAGATATTTTCCTGAGAAGCAATACTTTTAACCAATGGAGAATAGAAGCGGTCTGAA
This sequence comes from Pedobacter sp. N23S346, assembly GCF_048515415.1. NCBI lineage: Bacteria > Pseudomonadati > Bacteroidota > Sphingobacteriia > Sphingobacteriales > Sphingobacteriaceae > Pedobacter > Pedobacter sp. N23S346. The sequence goes on along the minus strand of NZ_JBLYEE010000002.1, from coordinate 310,768 downwards.
GCTGAAAAATTAGCTGGAGTAGCTGTATTTTCTACCGGAAGTTGTGCAATACCGGGAATAGGCTCGGGCTTTTCTTCAGGCACAGCAGGAGCACTTACATGTATGCTTTCCTCTGCCTTTGAATCTGTTGTTCCCTGAGTTTCTATAATCGCAATAACATCACCCACCTGGGCAACATCATTTTCTTGAAATAGTTGTTTAACCAATTTACCAGCAACAGGAGATGGTACTTCAGAGTCAACTTTATCGGTTGCAATTTCCAAAATTGTATCATCTAAATCAATCGCATCACCAGGCTGTTTTACCCATTTAATTACCGTTGCTTCGGCAACGCTCTCACCCATTTTTGGTAATAATAATTCGTATTGAGCCATATTAAACTAAAGTATATTATATTGGTATTGCGACAAAAATACAGTTTTTATTCTTTCAACTCGTCTTCTTTAAGTAGATTTAAAAGCATCGTCAAGGCAGATGCAGCAGAACGCTCAATGTTTTGAATACGTTTATTGCTGAATGTAAACACTTTAGCTACCGTTTTATTTTTATTTGATATAGCAATCCAAACTGTACCCACAGGCTTATCATCTGTTCCTCCATCTGGCCCCGCAATACCACTCACTGCAATTGCATAATCTGTTTTGAAATGTTTTATGGCACCTTCTGCCATTTCTTTTACCGTCTCCTCGCTTACGGCACCAAATTTTGTTAGCGTATTTTCTTTAACACCTAAAATAGATTCTTTTAACGAGTAAGCATAAGCCACTGCCCCGCCCCAATAAACTGACGAACAGCCGGGGTGTTGTGTAATCAAATGAGCTATATACCCACCAGTACAGCTTTCTGCCGTAGATAAAGTTACCCCACGATTTTTCATAATATTCAGGATCGCTTTTTCAAAGGGAACATCTTCATCAATAACTACAAACTTTTGAACTTTCGCTATGATCTGCCGCGCATAAAATTCAACTTCAGTATTTAAAGTGGCTTCGTCACTCCCCTTAGCAGATAAACGCAAACACACTTGGCCTAAGTTAGGTAGATAGGCCAGTTTAATATGTTCCGGAAGGTTATCTTCAATTTCTTCAATCTCTTTTGCTAAAAAAGATTCTCCAATATTTACAGTCAGGATAGTTTTATGAATGATGGATGGTAATGTAAATCTCGATTTAATTCTGGGCAAAATCTCGTCATCCATTAAGTACATCATCTCGAATGGAACACCTGGCATGGAAACAAAAATTTTATTATTTTGCTCGAACCACATACATGGCGCCGTTCCATTCTTATTTACAATCACCTCGCAACCATCAGGAACATCAGCCTGCTGAATATTAATATCTATTAAGGGTCTGTTGTATTTTTTAAAGATAGAAGTGACCATCTCCAATGCTCCTGCATCTCTGCGGAAACCCATACCAAAGTATTTTGCCAGGGTCTTTTTAGTGATATCATCTTTTGTTGGACCTAAACCTCCGGTAATTAAAATCAGATCTGCACGTTCTTCAGCTTGCGCAAGAGAAGCCAGGATATGATTTTCATCATCAGAAACTGAAGTAATTTGCTTGACTGATACGCCAATTAAGTTCAGCTGTTTAGCCATCCAGGCAGAATTGGTATCAACGATTTGGCCAATGAGTATTTCATCGCCAATAGTTATTATTTCAGCTAACATAAATTTATTGGTATGTATTGTAGAAACCTTGTCTTTTGCTCAGTTTTAAATCCTGCAAAATCGATGCCTTCACTTTAAGCGTTAATGAGTAACTTTTATAAGCACCATATGGTACCCAGTTTACACTCATATCCCAGCAATGTAAATCCCGGTAAATTCCAATATTCATTGGCGTTAAACCATTATTCTGAAAGTCATACCCTGAATTGAAGGTAACCTTCCATTTCGTAGTAAGGTTTAAATCGCCATTAAAATTCAATGTATTACTGGTTCTACTCACGCCGAGGTCATTACTATATTGAAAGCTATATGAAAATGAGAAATTCCACGGAATATTAAAATCTACAAAAGCGTTTGGATCACGGCTTATCGCAGCTAACTGTTCAGATTGAAGTGGAGAAAGTCCTTTTTGTTTAGCTGTTTCGCTCAGTTTATCATTTGCTTCATTCTTTTTCTTTAAAGCCTCAGGATTTAAGCTATAATCAAAAGAGAAGCCAATCGATGTTAATCTGGCCAACCTGCCTCTTTTTAATAAATAATTATTACTTCTGATCAGCACAGGGCTTCCGTCAGTATTAACCAAGGGTCTACCTGATGCATCTATGGACTGTTCTAAATCGTATGGATCGAATGTTCCATTATAATTAATCCCTAGTTTATCTGTGAATTGCGAACGACCACTAAAATTAAGTAGTGAAAGTTTATTTCGTTCTGCTAAAAAGTTATAATTTCCATTAATACTCAAACCTTGAATAATTGGAATCTTCCGCTCTCCAGTACCCGTTGTGTCTTTACTTGATTTTACCTTCAATTCAACCGTATTTTCTACACCAAACCCAATAGATGCACTTTTACCCGAAAAAGAACCCTGATAAGCCATCCCCTGAAACGTAGAATAAGTAAGGGGTATACCAGTACTGGCATCTATAATCGGGCGACCATTCTGATCAATAACTGCTTCAAACGGGCCTTTTCCGGCTCTGGTAAAATCCGGAGAATAATTGAAGGATACGTTTGGTGTCATTACATGCCGCAAAGCTTTAATGTTTCCAAGGTTTTTGAAAACCTTTAGTCCGTAAATTTTTGTCGACATACTGGTGGATAGATTATAACTCCCCGCCCTTTTGAAACCACTGATGGTATCAGTCCTCGCCGTAAATGTTTCATCCGCGAACCTGGTATAGCGATTACGAATCGATTGGAAATTCCACACCTCATTATAGGTTCCACCAAGTGAAAAGTTCAAATATTTTAATGCCGTGAACGACATATTTATTGGAATGTTATGAGAAAAACCAGATCTCAATCTCTTCAATCCATCATTCTGAAACAATAAACTATCCTTTGTATCAATGGCATTCGTTCCTAATAAAGCATATCCAACCGTAATTTTTTGATACCATTTTTGTTCTCCAACCCTGGTTTTTGAATCAAATGGGCTAAATGTAGGCACGTTGAAAGTAGCCTCCGGTAATCTGATGGAAACATCTCTGGTACTCAACGTTTGATTACTCGTCATAGATAACGAGTAATTCATGTTATTCGAAAACGTTCTGGCATAACTGATACTACTATTTGTGGTATTGTTTGCTATCGCCCTGATATCGTAAGTTTGGTTAGCAGCAGTATTTGTATAATAACTGCTGGAGGTAATGTTTACACTGGCACTAAAAGTAGTTCCGGGATTTGCATTTGCATTTTGAGAATGCGACCACCTGATGCTAAAATCTTTATTGGGGTTTTCGAAGGCTTCCGTTCCTTCCAAGCCATTTTTAACACTGGCATAATTTATTCCAATATTACCAGAATACTTATACCGCTTAATATATTGTGAATTAACACTGGTTTCGTAAGACCCATTGGTGTAAATACTTCCCAGAAGCTTTGCATCCCAATAATCATTCAATCCGAGGTAATAACCACCATTTTGAAGAAAAAATCCCCTTGTAGCATCCTCACCTGGTGATGGCAAAATGATACCAGATGTTCGTTTATTAGGCTTTGGAAAAAATGCGAATGGCAATCCTAACGGCGTTGGGATATCTTCGATGATCATGTAAACCGGACCAGTGATGATCTGTTTTTCTGTTACCACACCTTTAGATATCATTAAACCAAAATGCGGGTGCGGCAAATTACAGGTGCTGTACATTACATTTTTGATGTGAAGTTCATCATCAATCTGCTTTTTACTCTGCCCGCCAGAAAAGAAACCGCCCTCCTGCTCTGAAAATACGCCGAAAACTTTCGCACGGGTAGTTTCAGAATTATAATAAATTGAATCGGCTATTGCAGATCCTTCAGCGCCAGACTTAAAAATTGGCTTACCAACATATTTATTCGTTTTAGGATCTGTTCTACCACTGGCGAAAATCACTTTTTTTTCAGAATCATATCTGATATAATCGGCATCCAATTCGAAATCACCATAAAGTACCCTGGCATTACCATATAAATAGATGATACTCTTGTTTTTACTGTATTTAACGGAATCGGCCTTGTACTCCACTTTTTGGTCCAGACCACTGTTATTTTTGGATTCTTTTTTGGAAGTATCCCTTTTGGAAGTGTCTTGTTGAATGATTTGCTGCAATGAAAAACGTGAAAACGCGTTAGCTTTACTAACACCATGTGTTAATAAAATGACAGAAATTAGTAAAATAGAGCTCTTAAGAAGTTTCAAATTCGTATTTGAATGTTATTTTTGCACGGATGTTTAATCAAAAACGTTCAAAATTAGTGAAAAATATACCATTGATGTATCTTAAAACCATTTTAACCTTTATTATTTGCTTTGCACTTAGCAATACAATTGATAATCAAGCGATTGCACAAGAATATAAAATTAAAACAATTGTTATTGATGCTGGGCACGGCGGAAAAGACGGCGCCACTCACGGCGTATATTCAAAAGAAAAAGATGTTGCTTTAAAAACAGCATTAAATCTAGGAAGAGCACTTCAAGATAGTATCAAAGATATCAGAGTTGTTTATACGAGAGAAACTGACATTTTTATTCCTTTATATGAAAGGATAAATATTGCAAACAATGCGAAGGCCGACCTTTTTATTTCCATCCACTTAAATGACATGCCAGTTCGGGTATCTCGTGTGGTGGATTATTACAAGAAAGTAAAGGGAAGAAGTGTGCCAGTTTACAGAACCATTGCCGCCAAAAGCACTTCAACCAGAGGTACTGAAACGTTTGTATCAGGAACAGGCCGACTTGGAGAACAAGATGAGGTAATTAAACGTGAAAATGCGGCGATGTTTTTGGAGGATAACTATCAGAAAAACTATGAGGGTTTTATCGCCAATACACCTGAAAATGATATTATGTTATCATTGATGAAACAAACTAACCGGGATAGAAGCTTAAAGTTTGCATCATTACTTCAGCAAGAATATGTATCTGCTGGCAGGATTAACCGCGGTGTGCAAGAAAAAAGCCTAGCCGTATTGGCGAGAGCAGCAATGCCAGCTGTTTTAACTGAAATTGGTTTTGTGAGTAATCCAGACGAAGAAGACTATATGAACTCACCCGAAGGCCAGAAAGAGATTGTTGATGGCATTATCAAAGCAATAAAAAATTATAAACGAATAGCAGAAACATCTTTTTAACTGCACATTATTGCAGTCACATCCCACTAACATCCCATAAATGAAGATCAAACTTCTAATCACATCAGTTCTTATTTTAACACTCTTTTCAGGTCAGGTTTTATTTGCGCAAGGATACCAGGTTAAAACCATAGTAATAGATCCCGGACATGGAGGTAGGAAACCTGGTGCTTCCGGAAGTTTTTCTAAGGAGAAAGATATTGCACTTAAGGTTGCATTAAAATTAGGCGCCAAACTTCAGGCGGAAATACCAGGCACGAAAGTAATTTACACCAGAACAAAAGATGTTGATGTTGATCTCTATCGCCGGGCAGAAATTGCTAATAATGCCAATGCCGATTTATTTATTTCCATCCACTGCAATTCCATGCCTCCGGGGAACAAGCATATTAAAGGTGCAGAAACACTGGTTGCGGGTTCTCACAGATTGAAAGAGCAGGATGCCGCCATAAGGGAGAATGCTGATATTAAACTGGAAAAAAATTATAAAAGTAAATATGACGGTTATGACCCGAACAAACCCGGTACGTTTATTTTAATGTCGTTGCTGAAAAACACCTTTCGGGATAAAAGTATTAAATTCGCTAAGCTTGTTCAGAACAGTTATATCAGTAGAGATAATAGAGCAAGCAGGGGTGTTAAAGAACAGGGTGTTTTGGTATTACAACGATGCGGAATGCCAGCCATTTTAACAGAGGTTGGCTTTATATCTAATAAAGAAGAAGAAAAATATATTAATTCGAGTAATGGACAAAGCGAAATTGCCGAATCTATACTTGCCGCCATCAAGCGATACAAAAAAGATGTAGAAGTTGATTAATTTGGCATTATAAATGTTGTTTGGTTTGCGACTGAAAAATTATAACAAATACCAAACAAAATCGTTGGTGCAAACATTATGTAATTATAATACCTTTGCACAATAAAAATGATAGCGCTCTAGCAAATCTTGAGATACGAACAAATTTGCAGCCAATAAATAGAAACACATGAAAATTAAGAACGAAACCAAAGTAGGTATTTTAGCTGCATTTGCCATTGCTTTATTAATTATTGGATATAACTTTTTAAAAGGCAATTCCATATTCTCTAGTGAAACTACACTTTTTGCAAGATATACACGTGTTGATGGTCTGACCGTTTCTAAACCAGTTTTAATTAATGGTTATCAAATTGGTCGCGTTGCGAAGTTACAGTTAGAGCCAAGTGGTACTATTTTGGCTACATTAAGTATCAATAGCAAATATGACATACCTGAGAACAGTATTGCGAAATTAGAAGGAACAGATCTTCTGGGTAGCAAAGCGATTGTAATGTCACTAGGTAATTCGAAAAAGATTGCCGAAGATGGTTATACCTTAAATGCTAACGTAGAAAAAGGTTTAATGGAGCAGGTTCAACCTGTTCAAAAGAAAGCTGAGCTTATCATTGGTAAAATGGATTCTATATTAAGCAGTGTTAACTCCATCTTGAATCCAAACTTCCAGAAAAATGTAGATAAAAGTTTTAACAGTATTGCTGGAACGCTTGCTTCATTAGAAACCACTTCTAAGAAAGTTGATGGTTTAGTAGGTTCTGAAAGTGCCCGTATTGAAGCTATTTTCAAAAACGTAGAAGGCATTACTGCCAATTTAAATAACAATAACAAAAAAATCAGCGATATTTTAACCAATATTAATACAGTAACAGACAAATTTGCAGCTGCTAATTTCAAAGAAACATTAGATAAAGCAAATAGCGCAATTGGTGATTTACAAAGTGTTATTGTTGGAATTAAAGAAGGAAAAGGTAGCTTAGGTCTTTTATTGAATGATGATAAGATGTACAATAACTTAAATAGCGCTTCTAAAAATCTTGATGAATTGATGATCGATTTAAAGGCAAATCCTAAACGTTACGTACACTTCTCTGTATTCGGTGGCGGAAACAAAAAAGATAAATAATAAAATCTTAATATAATTGAAAGCCTTGAAGTTTTACTTTGAGGCTTTTTTGTTGTATGGAATTTGACTACAACCATCTTTTTCTGCCACGGAGACACAAAATACTTCATTCAACCAATCAAGCTAAGGATTTAGAGATTGTTTTTAACAATTAATTTGCACCTAACTCTGTGTTCTCTGCGCTTTACCTTTGCTTGCTTTGCGGTTAAAAACAAAAATTACAATTGAAAAGTTCTGCCTTCAACAGCCAGTTCGGTATTTTCGAATACTGATTGTGCTTCTTCCAAAAGCAGTTGAAGCGTTTTATAACGCGAAGAAAAATGCCCTATTAATAGTTTTTTAATCTCATTATCCCTGGCAATTTCACCTGCTTGTTTTGCAGTGGTGTGATGCGTTTCATTAGCCCGGTCTAAAAGCTCATGCAAAAATGTCGCTTCATGATATAAGGTATCACACCCTTTAATCGTTTCGAAATAACGCTCATCATACATCGTGTCAGAGCAATAGGCATATGTTCTTGGTGCCTCAGCAGGCGTAGTGTAGTCTTCGCTTTTCAAAATTGTTCCGTCAGGTTGCTCTACATCTATTCCTTTTTTCAAAGCAGCATAGTAAGCCATTGGAATTTCATCTGTTTTCTCTTTGATTAATTTGCGCTGTCTCGGTTTTTGCTCAAAAATAAATCCGGTAGTCGGAATCCTGTGATTCAATACGATCGTTTTAACAACCAGATCCTGATTTGCAAAAATTTGTCGCGGTTCGTCTGCTTCAATTGGTGTAAATTCAATTGGGTATCTTAAATGCGTATCCGAATATTTAAACTGAATTTCCAGAATTTCCAGAAGTGGTTTCGGACCAAAAATTTGCATTGGTTTCACACGTCCGTTTAAGTGCAGACTCGATAGCAATCCAATCAAACCAAAATAATGGTCTCCATGTAAATGACTGATAAAAATATGATCTATGCGGGTAGCCTTAAGGTTATATTTGGTAAGCTGTTGCTGCGTTCCTTCTCCACAATCGATGAGATAATATTTTTCATTACAATTCAAAAGCTGAGCAGATGGATTCCTATTAAAAACAGGTGTTGCTGAACTACTTCCAAGAATTGTAACTTCAAATTTCATAATGGTATGATATAAAAAACCTCGTAGATTTCGGAAACTACGAGGCTAAGTGCTATTAAAATGTTGATTATTTATCGCCTCTGAATTCTTTTTCCAACTCATCCATAAAGATGAAATCGGTGCCTTCTTCTAATGTATTAACAAACATTACAGATTGAAATATGTTTGACAATTCTATAATAGGTGCGATTTCATCATTGATCCCGGTTACGATGAACAATCCACCAGCTGATTTACAAAGTCTATCGCCAACCAACAGACAACTCAAATCCTGCGCGTCATTACATTCTTTAATTTGGCTTAGATCTACAATAATATTCTTAAATCCTTCTGCGTTAAGCAAATATAATTCAGATTTTACCCCAGGTGCAATCTCATTCGTAAACCTTGGTTCTTCTAATTTTAAGGTTACGTATTTATCGTGTTTATCTACTGAAAATTTCATTTTTTTAATCTTTAAATACTAAAGTATAAATTTCTTTCAAATGCTAAAGCCTTTCTAAGGCTTTTAAAACATTCGTTTCAATGCGGTTTGATATTGCGTCAGCATCAGCTTTTATGAAAGATTCTCCAACAATTTGCTCGTAAAGCTCAATGTAGCGTTCTGAAATTGAATTTACAATATCAGGTGTCATTTCTGGAACATCTTGTCCGTCTTTACCTTGAAAACCATTTTCGATTAACCACTTTCTCACAAATTCTTTCGATAATTGCTTTTGTGGCTCATCGGCGTTCTGACGTTCCTGATAGCCTTCTGCATAAAAATATCGTGATGAATCTGGTGTATGAATTTCATCAATCAAATAAATAACACCATCAGCTTTGCCAAATTCGTATTTGGTATCTACTAAAATTAATCCACTCTTTGCGGCAATTTCAGTTCCCCTTTGGTATAAATCAAATGTATATTGTTCCAGTTTCTCGTAATCGGTTAGGGAAACTATTCCTTTGGATAAAATATCTTCTCTTGAAATATCTTCATCATGACCAACAGATGCTTTTGTGGTTGGGGTAATAATAGGATGAGGTAATTTATCATTCTCTTTTAAACCCTCGGGTAGTGAAACACCACAAACTGTGCGTTTACCTGCATTATATTCACGCCATGCATGACCGGCAAGATAACCTCTAATCACCATTTCAACCTTAAATGGTTCACAAATACGCCCGATAGTAACCATAGGATCTGGAACATCTAAAACCCAGTTTGGCACAATATCCTGCGTAGCCGATAAAAATTTTGCTGCAATCTGGTTTAACACCTGACCTTTAAATGGAATAGCTTCAGGCAATACAACATCAAACGCAGAAATACGATCTGATACCACCATTACCATAAATTGATCGGCTATAGTATAAACATCGCGAACTTTACCTTTGTAAAAATTACTTTGATTTGGGAAATTAAAATGGGTTTCTTTAAGTGCTTTCATGAGGGGATAAAAATAAGTAAAAAAGTCCGAAGTCGGGAGTCCGAAGTCAAAAGATAAGTTCAATAAAAAAACCTCGTAGTTTGGTCGATACGAGGTTTAAATTATTTCATTTTAATTAAAGCTTGCTGAAATGCTTCTATTGAAATCGAACTGATTGATTCATTTTTAACCTGAATATCAATCTGATCATTAGTTTTAATTAATTGAAGTCTTCCTTTAAAAAGGTGTTCTTTATCAGTCTCTAAAAAAGTAAATAAACTTTTTAATTTTTCTTTACGACAAACCCATTCTTCGCCATTCTTTGAAACGATAAGCCGAATGGAGTGAGGCAATTTTTCAAAGGAAAGCTTTAAATTATTATTTAAGAAAATACTTTCCATAATATCTAGGTTAGATGTAAAATGGATAATGGCTTTGTATAGCGTGAAAAACTTTTCCATCACCCATATTACATTCATAAATTCATGATGATGTTAGATGTAAAATGGATAATGGTTTATATAGCGCGAAAAACTTTTCCATCACCCATCTTACATTCATAAATTCACGATCATGTTAGATGTAAAATGGATAATGGTTTGTATAGCGTGAAAACTTTTCCATCACCCATCTTACATTCATAAATTCACGATCATGTTAGATGTAAAATGGATAATGGTTTGTATAGCGTAGAAAACTTTTCCATCACTCATCTTACATTTTTCAAACATTATTGAATATCACCGTAAGCTTTCAAAATATCTTTAACCAATTTATGCCGAACCACATCTTCTCCGCTTAAATATATAATATCGATTCCTTTAATGTCTTCCAGAATCCTTAGACCATTAAACAAGCCTGACATTTGTTTTTTAGGTAAATCGATTTGAGTAACATCACCAGTTACGATGAACTTAGCCGTTGGACCCATACGCGTTAAAAACATTTTTAACTGCATATCCGTTGCATTTTGTGCTTCATCTAAAATCACAAAACAATTATCTAAAGTACGACCACGCATAAAAGCCAATGGTGCAATTTCGATCGTTCTGTTTTCGATATAGAACTTCAGCTTCTCTGCCGGAATCATATCATCAAGTGCATCATAAAGCGGACGTAAATAAGGATCGATTTTTTCTTTTAAATCGCCTGGTAAAAAACCGAGGTTCTCCCCTGCCTCTACTGCCGGACGAGTTAAAATAATCCTTTTAATTTCTTTATTTTTTAATGCACGAACTGCCAAAGCAACGGCGGTATAAGTTTTACCCGTTCCAGCAGGGCCAATGGCAAAAAGAATATCATTTTTAGCGATACTGCTCACCATTCTGCGCTGATTTGCAGTTCTGGCTTTAACCAAAAGACCATTTGTTCCGAAAACGATCACTTCTCCGCCTCCACCTGTAGGCTGTTCAACATCTTTTTTCACTACACCATTTGCTTTAGCACCCAATATATATTCTACATCATTATTGGTAAGTGAACTGTATTTTTCAAGGTGAGCAACCAGCTGACTGAATTTATCTTCGAAGGCCTTAAGTTCTTGTTCATCACCGAGAACCTTAATCTCACTCCCTCTTGCAACCAGTTTCAACTTCGCAAAAGCACCTTTAATCATTTCGTAATTCTCATTATTTGCTCCCCAGAAGTGAGCAGGATTTACGGTATCCAGAGTTAATTTTAATTCGTTCAAACTGTAGTATTTTAAAAAGTTATCGGGGTATATTAATTAAAATTTGAATATTTGCAGACGCTTAGGCCTCTACACAAGAATAAGCAATAATATTGAATTTTTAATGGGTATAATTACTTTAACAACAGATTTAGGTTCGAAAGATTTTTACCAGAGCGCTCTTAAAGGTAGCCTGTTTAGTCTTATGCCTAATGTTAATTTAGTGGATATTACCCATGAAGTTCCATCATTCAACATCTCCTATGCGGCTTTCGTTTTAAAAAATGCTTATCCTTACTTCCCTAAAAACACCGTACACCTAATTGGGATTGATTCTGTATACAGTGAAAACACTAAATACATTGCGATTAAGCACCGTGATCATTATTTTGTTGGCGCTGATAACGGTATCTTTTCCTTGCTTTTTGACGACGTTCCGGAGGATGTAGTAGAGTTAAACATCATGCAAGACCTCAAATATCTTCACTTTCCCTTAGTTGATATTTTTGTTAAAGCAGCTACACATTTAGCAAAAGGTGGCCGGTTAAAAGACATCGGTTTACCTGTAGCTGAAATTGAGCAGAAGATGCTTCTACACCCTGTTATCGAGCGAGATATCATCCGGGGAAGTGTAGTTTATATTGATACTTTTTGCAATGTGATTACAAATATCACAAAAGATCTTTTTACAAAAATTCAAAAAAACCGCGATTTCACTTTATACTTTAGAAAGAGTGAAACCATCACGCAGTTAAGCTGGCATTATAACGAAGTTCAGGAAGGCGAAAAACTTTGTCTCTTTGGGATTAGTAACCACCTGGAAATTGCTATTAATAAAGGTAAAGCCAGCGGTTTACTTGGCTTGCACCTAGGCGATATCGTGCGGGTTGAATTTCATTCTTAAGGGAGCAAAAAGCTGAAAGATCAAAGCTGAAAGAGCAAAGCTGAAAGACTAAAGTTTAAAGAGTGCCGAGTTGAAAGATAAAGGCCCAAAACGTCAAACGAAAAACGCGTAACATTCCCTTTAACTGCGAAAAGCTAATCTCTTTGCTAACTAATGACAAATGAACCAATGAACCTCTCCTCAAACAACTTCTACTCTTTTTACGTTTATAGATCATGAAAAATTATATCTGTTTGTTCTCTATCCTAATCATTCATTTTCAGACGTTTGCCCAGCAAGATACAACTGCTTATGCCTCACAAAGGATTAAAGTTAATACTTTGCTTACGGAGCGTAGTGAACGTTTTGGCCAATATGATGAAAGTTTAAACCAACGAACCGGAATATTTGGTTGGCAAACTAAAAAAGATATCAAAAATTCTAATGAAATACTTCGCCAGGTGGTGTTGACAGATAATAATATCTTCAAGGAGTTGAAAATATTAATGGAATATAAAGACCTGCAAAACCAACAGAAAGTTGAGGTTGCGGATCATTCTCAAGAACGGATTGAAGGTTATATGCAAACCATCAAGAAGCTTCAAGATCAGAACGAAACACTTCAAAAAGAGGCTAAGTCTGATAGTTACGGCATTTCAACATATATTATCATCATCTTAATTCTGGTGATAATTGGCATGTTCTTTTTCTTTAATAAAAGACTTAAGCGTTATGAAAAAACAAGTGTTTAAAATCTTGGGGAAACTCAACAAAGTAATATTACCAAGTTTATATAAGAAAGATCCCAATAAATTAACTACTTTTCAAAAAGCGATATTGGGTTATCGATATTGGGTGCTTACTAAAACCTTGGATTAGAAATTTAGACCTTATAGGTTTTAAAAACCTATAAGGTCTAAAATGAATTTATTTCTTAAAATGCTCAATAATTAAAGTTGCCAATTCCGTACCAATACGTTCTTGTGCTTCATTAGTTGATGCACCGATGTGTGGAGTTAAAGAAATTTTTGGGTGAGTTAGGATTTCAGCAAGAGGCGTAGGTTCGTTATCAAAAACGTCTAAACCAGCAAAGGCAACTTTACCAGAATTTAAAGCTTCAATTAAAGCTGGCTCATCAATTGTTCCACCACGGGAACAGTTTACAATACCAACATTGTTTTTCATTTTGGCAAATTCCTCAGCTCCTAAAATAGGCTTATCTGCAAATGGTGTATGTAAGCTAAAGAAATCACTTCCAGCAATTACTTCATCTAAAGAAACCGTTTTAATTGGAATACTTACTGATTTTCCACCTTGAAATTCTAATGTAATTTCAGATTCAGAAGGATATAAATCATAAGCCAAAACATTCATTCCTAAACCTAAAGCCACTTTTGCAGTAGCGCGACCGATACGTCCAAAACCGATAATACCTATAGTTTTACCACTTAATTCAGTTCCTTTTGCATATGCTTTTTTAAGGTTATTGAATTGAGTTGCACCTTCAACTGGCATTTTACGGTTAGCATCTTGTAAAAATCTGATTCCCGTAAATAAGTGAGAAAAAACTAACTCAGCTACTGACAAAGAAGATGCAGCAGGTGTATTTACCACAGCAACACCTTGACTACGTGCATATTCAACATCAATATTATCCATACCTACTCCACCTCTACCAATCAACTTGATATTAGGAACGGCATCAATTAATTCTTTTCTAACTTTCGTTGCACTACGAACGGTTATTGCATCATAGTTTTTTAAAGCCTCAGCCAATTGATCCTGAGGAATGGTTTCTGTATCAACCTGAAAACCTGCTTTTTCTAATAATTCTTTTCCGATAGGGTCTATTCCATCGTTTGCTAATATCTTAATCATCGTTATTTATGATTGCACAGATTATCAGGATTACACCGATAATCTGTGATTATAATTTAAATTAGTTTGTTTTCGCTTGCTTCTCTTCAAAAGTCTGCATTGCCTCAATTAAAGCGTGAACACTTGTAATTGGTAATGCATTATACATAGAAGCACGGAAACCACCAACACTTCTGTGTCCCTTAATGCCGATTATGCCTTGCTCTTCAGCAAATTTCAAGAATGGTTTCTCTAACTCTGCATTCTCCATTACAAAACAGATATTCATTTTCGAACGATCTTCTAAGGCACAGGTACCTTTAAATAAAGGGTTGCGATCTATTTCTCTATATAGTGCTTCAGCTTTTTGCTTATTTTCTTTTTCAATATCTGCAACACCACCTTTTGATTTCAACCAGCGAAGGTTTAATAAAGCAACATAAACAGAAAATACCGGAGGTGTGTTGTACATCGAACCATTATCAATATGTGATTGATAATTTAACATCGATGGAATTTTACGGTCAATTTTACCTAGAATTTCATCTTTTATAATAACGATTGTTAAACCTGCAGGTCCTACATTTTTCTGTGCACCGGCATAAATTAAATCGAATTTTGAAACGTCGATTACACGGCTCATGATATCAGATGACATATCGCAAACGATAGGAACACTGGTTTCAGGAACATTGAAAAGCTCTGTTCCATAAATGGTATTATTAGATGTATAGTGAAAATAAGCACTATCAGCAGGGATTTCAAAATCCTTTGGAATGAAGGTATAGTTAGCATCCTTCGAAGAAGCAACTACATTCACATTACCTACAAACTTAGCTTCTTTTAATGCTTTGGTTGCCCAAACTCCAGAATCTAAATAACTTGCAGTTTGTCCATCTCCCAATAAATTCATCGGAACCATTGCAAATTGTAAACTTGCACCGCCTTGTAAAAATAAAACGGAATAACCCGATGGCACGTTTAATAACTCTTTTACCAATTTATCTGCTTCAGCAACAACTGCCTCAAATTCGGTTGTTCTGTGCGAAATTTCTAAAATTGATAATCCATCGTTAAAATCTAAAACTGCCTGTGCTGCTTGTTTAAACACTTCTTGAGGTAAAATACAAGGGCCTGCGCCAAAATTATGCTTCATCTTATTATATAATGTTTTATGGGCGTAAATGTAAAATTTTTAAAGCAGTTATGCCTATAAAATCGTATCATAAAAAATTAAATTTTGTTAAAAATCAGCAGGAAATTGATGGTTTTGTTGCAGTTTTTGTAATTAAAACGATTAATCTAATATTCAAAATTTAAATTATTTGAAAAGCAAAAACAGTAGCTTTTGGGTTGCAACAGTCCCGCCATCCGCTTCAATCTTTTTGTCAACTTCTGTAATTCTAAGAAACTAAGAATCTGTTTCATCAGCTGCAGATGCTTCGTTCCTCAGCATTTCGGCATATTCAGCGTTGCTGTAACAAAAAGTATTTCCGCTCCTGTCGGGTTTAGATAACTCAGAGTTTGTATTTCTTGGGATGGTTTTCCGTACAAATCTTATTACTTGGCTAAAACCCCAAATGCAAGTTCCTCGGTAAAAATTTGAAATCCTATAATCTTGTTCAATTCTTCAACTTCACAATTAACTTCAAATTAAATTGTCTGCCTGTTAAGTAATTAGGAATCGCATACTGTACATTATCTACATCTTTCAACCAGAGATAAGAAACTGTATTATCAATATTAAGCAGATTAAATACTTCAAAAAACAAGATCACCGAGCTGAAATTTTTATCTAAAAATTTAGGCCTGTGCAAGGCAACATCATCCAGAAAATCTTTAGAAAATCCAATATCCACCCGCTTGTACGAGGGTATAAAAAATTTATCTAAATATTTTGGTGTTTGTGGAGGTCCGATCGGCAAACGTGAGCCATACAATGCGTTTAAATGCACTTTATAGGTTGGGTTATTCAGTAATCTATCTTGAAAGAAAATGGAAAAATTTACCCGCTGGTCAGTTGGACGTTTTAAATAACCAGGATAGATTGTTTTACCATTTTGAATGTAGCTATCACCAATAATATCTTCATTGGCATTCATCACAGACATGCGAAAGTAGGATACTAAATCTTTAACAAACTCTCCCCCTATGCTAAAATCTGCGCCAATTGCATAACCTCTAGACACTTCTTCAGCCAGATACCTGATTCTTAAGTTATCAATCTTGTAGGGCACCAGCCTATCAGAATATTTAAAATAGGCTTCTGAAGTGAACTTTAAGCGTGTACCAAATGCATCAAAAGCATAATCATAACCAATAGAAGTATTATAAGAACTTTGTGCTTTTTGATTAACATTTAAGTTTCCCGAAAAATCCCGGATGGTTCTGTACGATGGCGGCTGCTTATAAACGCCAGCCGTAAAACGCAAAATTTTATTGTTCGAGTGAGGTCTGTAAGCAATCAGCATCCTCGGACTAATCAACAATTGTTCACTTAAAGAGTTATAAGTTGCCCGGGTACCTAATTGAAGTTCTGCATAATCTGAAAGGGAGTAACTATCTTGAATATAAGCACTATAATTTTCTATATCGATATGATTCTCCACATCAACTACATTTTGAAGCACAATATCTTTACCAGCAGTTGGTAAAATAAATCCTGCAGAATCGATGTAATTATACTCATTTAACTGATCTGAATAACTAGACCGATCATATTTTAAGCCCCAGGAAAAAACATGATTATTAAAATTTTGATCCACCTTAATTTCTGAAGCAAAAATCTGCGTGTTCAGGCTATTGCGTCCGTAATTATAATAGCTTCCTATTCCTCTATTTTTGCTAATTGGGCCAAAGTTTTCTGATCGCAGACTTTGATCCTCCTCAGCAAAAATATAACTTCCATTGATATCAAACCGCTCCCTTTCAATGGTATTGAAGTAGCTGTTTATAAATTTGACTACGAGATTAGGTTTTGGAGACCAGGTTGTTGTAATTCCTGTGCCTATCGTTTGGTAATCGTCTATCTCCTGTCCGGTATAATCTACATCCAGGCGGAGTGTTGAACTTATTGTTCCGAATTGTGTTTCCCGATTTGTTGGTACTAATTTGAATTGACCAAGATTTACATTTCCTAAAAAACTGATATTTAATTTAGGAGAAAAATTATATTGATAAATGATCTGTGCATCTCCGAAATTGGGATTATAATTTCCTTGCTCGTCTTGCTTAATTAATATGCTCGTATTGTTTTTATAACGCAGACTAGCTAACAGAAAACCACGATTTAATACCCGCTTTGTTGTGAGCGATGTATTTAAAAGACTGGTGCTGAAGATAGTTTGATTGCTATCAGGACTATCATATTTGATATCTAAAACAGATGACAACTTATCGCCATATTTAGCTTCAAATCCACCTGCAGAAAATTTTGCTTTACTTACTAATTCTGCATTAATGAAACTTAATCCTTCTTGTTGTCCGTTTCGAATTAAAACCGGTCTATTAATTTCTATATCATTAATATAAATTAGGTTTTCATCAAAGTTACCACCGCGAACACTATATTGTGCACTTAACTCATTGTTCGTTGAAACGCCTGGTAAGGTTTTGAGCATGGTTTCAAAATTACCCGAAACCAGCGGCATTGAGGCGATATCTGAAATATTGATTGTGGTAGTGTTGCTAAGCTGATTTTGCTTATTGGTGATATTGACTTGTTCAAGTTCATTTGTATTGACTACCAAATTTACATGATGCACTAATCTTGCCCCAGATCGTTCATTAAACTTAACGCTTTGAGGTTGATAACCTAATAAAGTATATTTGATAGTGAAATTTTTGGACGTCGAGTAAATGGTGTAAACTCCAAATTCATCGGTAACCGTACTTTTTGCCTGCCCCAATACCATAACAGTAACCTGAGAAAGTGGCAGTTTCTCTTCATTATAAACTATTCCCGAAACCTTCACTAATGGCTGTGCTACAGCTAAACTGCAACTGGCAATTAAAAGGAAAAGGATTAGCCGAAATTGGAGCATTTTTAGGATGAGGATAAATGTATCAAGATAAGAGTATCAAGAATCAAGATGATTATAACGCCGTATTTCTTATCATTGGAACAATTTAGCAATAAAACAATTAAATGTTTACACTAATATTCGTTAGCTGTTTCATCTTACCAATCGTTTCTGTTGGATTTTCGCTTGCAAAAATTGCATTTCCTGCAACGAAAGCGTTTGCGCCCGCAGATACTAATGCAGCGATATTTTTCAAACTTACACCACCGTCAACTTCAATAACCAGGTCTTCATTTTTCCCTTCGATCAAGCGTTTCAAATCCTGAATTTTCTTGTAGGTATTATGGATAAAAGCTTGTCCACCAAAACCGGGATTAACCGACATAATTAAAACCAAATCCAAATCTTCAATTACATCCTGTAACAATGTAACTGGCGTATGCGGGTTTAAAGCCACACCAGCCTTGCATCCTGCTGCTTTTATTAATTGAATGGTTCGGTGTAAATGTGTGCATGCTTCGTAATGAACTGTAATTCGATCTGCACCAGCGTCTGCAAACTCCTGTACATATTTATCAGGTTCAACAATCATTAGATGAACATCAAGCGGTTTAGTTGCATGCTTTTTTACAGCAGCCATCACCGGGAATCCAAAAGAAATATTTGGAACAAAAACCCCGTCCATTACATCAACATGAAACCAATCGGCCTCACTTTGATTAATCATTTCGATATCGCGCTGTAAATTACCAAAATCGGCAGAAAGTATAGATGGGGCAATGATGTATTTCATTAGTGTATTTATAACAGTTTTATATTATACTATTTCAGTTTAGAATTTCAACTAAAGGCTATCGTCACCCTGAATTTATTTCAGGGACTTAATTACAATAAAAGTGCTGAAATAAATTCAGCATGACGAATTGGACTAACGCTTTCCTTAAAAACATAGTGTATTAATTAGTAACAATGCAAGTTACAAAATCATTTCAAACAAAATTATATCTCAACAAAAAACCCTTCCAGTAAAACTGAAAGGGTTTTGAAGTATCTAAAAGTCCCCTTTAGGAATTTAGGGGTTACGCTTGTGGCGCTGTTGGTTTTTCTGGTCTTGGTAATAAAACTTTACGGGAAAGTTTCATTTTACCTTGTTTATCGATGTCTAATAATTTAACCTCGATTTTATCACCTTCTTTTAAAACACCATCCATAGTTTCTAAGCGCTCCCATGAAATTTCGGAAATGTGTAGCAAACCATCTTTACCTGGCATTACTTCAACAAAAGCACCAAATGGCATAATAGATTTCACTTTACCTTGGTAAACTTCACCTATTTCTGGTTTGGCAACGATGTTTCGGATACGCGTTACAGCAGAATCAATTGCTGCTTTATTATCAGCAAATATTTCTACAATACCTTTACCGTCAACTTCTTCAATAGAGATTGAAGCGCCGGTTTCACGTTGCATTTCCTGAATAATTTTACCTCCAGGGCCGATAATCGCACCGATGAATTCTTTCTCAATCGTTAAAGAAACAATACGTGGAGCATGTGGTTTATAATCTTCATTCGGCTGACCGATCGTTTTCTTCATCTCATTTAAGATATGTAAACGACCTTCTTTAGCTTGTAATAAAGCTTTGGTTAGCACTTCGTAAGATAAACCGTTAATTTTTAAATCCATCTGGCAGGCAACGATACCATTTTCAGTACCAGTTACTTTAAAGTCCATATCGCCTAAGTGATCTTCATCACCTAAAATATCAGAAAGGATTGCATATTTACCAGTTTTTTCATCAGAAATTAAACCCATCGCAATACCAGAAACTGGTGATTTGATTTTAATACCAGCATCCATTAATGCCAATGTACCCGCACAAACAGTTGCCATTGATGATGAGCCATTTGATTCTAAAATATCAGAAACGATACGGATAGTATATGGATTAGCATCACCTTGTGGCAATACTTTTTTCAATGAACGTTGCGCTAAAGCACCGTGACCAATTTCGCGGCGACCTGCACCTCTGTTTGGTCTAACTTCACCAGTTGAGAAACCAGGGAAATTATAGTGCAATAAGAATTTGTTATAACCATTTACGAAAGCACCATCAATCATTTGCTCATCATCTTTGCTACCTAAAGTAACTGATGTTAAAGATTGAGTTTCGCCACGTGTAAATACAGCCGAACCGTGAGCAGCTGGTAAGTAACCAATTTCACTCCAGATTGGACGAATTTCGGTAGTCTTACGGCCGTCTAAACGAATGCCTTCATCTAATAATAAATTTCTAATTGCATCATACTGAACATCATGGTAATAATGTTTAGCCATTGCTTTAGTTAAATCTGCAGTATCTTCTGGCATTGCTGCAAAGAAATCATTAATAATTGCAGTAAAACCAACTTTACGCTCATCTTTATTAGAACCAGATTTTGCTATTGCATAAACCTTATCATAAGTATCAGCAAAAACTTTAGCTCTTAAATCAGCATCGTGATCTTCGTGGTTATATTCACGTTTTACAGTTTTGCCAGTAGCTTCAGTTAATTCAACTTGAATAGCACATTGAACTTTAATTGCAGCATGTGCAAATTTTAAAGCTTCAACCATTTCATCTTCTTGAATTTCATCGCACTCACCTTCAACCATTCCTATGTCGTTTGCAGAACCAGCAACCATAAACTCTAAAGTTGCACGCTCTAAATCACTAGCTTTTGGATTGATAATTAATTTACCATCAATTTTAGCTACACGAACTTCAGAAATAGGACCGTTAAAAGGAATATCAGAAACGGATAATGCTGCAGATGCCGCTAAACCTGCCAAACAATCTGGCATAATATCTTTATCAGCAGAAATTAGTGAAATCATCACCTGGGTATCAGAGTGATAATCACTTGGGAACATTGGGCGTAAAGCTCTATCAACCAAACGAGAGATTAAAACCTCATAATCTGATAATCTTGCTTCACGACGTAAAAATCCACCTGGAATACGACCAGTAGCCGCATATTTCTCTTGATAATCAACCGATAATGGTAAGAAGTCAGTTCCTGGTTTAGCACCAACAGTTGATACTACAGTTGCTAACAACATGGTATCGCCCATTTTCACTACAACCGAACCATCAGCTTGTTTAGCTAATTTACCAGTTTCAATTTCAATTGTTCTGCCATCGCCCAAATCGAACGATTTTTTTATTACATTCATTTAATTAGAATTGTGGTGTGTTTTCCTCTTTGCCCACACCTTGTTTATATATGTTTTTGTTTTTGCAAACGAAGATAAGATTTAAAAACCTATCTGTAATAATTCCCTTTAAAAATTTGAAAGGAAAAGTAAAAAGCCATTCTCTAAAGAATGGCTTTTGTTGATAACATTACGCTTATTTTTGTTTAATGATATCACGAAGCGATAAAGCTTTGATGATAGCACGATAGCGCTCAATATCTTTTTTGTATAAGTAAGCCAAAATACCGCGGCGTTTACCTACCAATTTTTGAAGTGACAACTGAGTAGAGAAATCTTTACGATTTTTCTTTAAGTGTTCTGTTAAGTGCGCAATACGGTATGTAAACAACGCTACCTGACCTTCAGCAGAACCCGTATTGGTTTCTACTTCGCCGTGTGTTTTAAAAATTTCGGCTTTCTTTTCTGTACTTAAATACATTCTTGAATAATATTAAAGTGTATAAAATTAATTAATTGCTGCAAAGATAAAGTATTTTTAACGTATTAACAAAGCATACCGAATTGTTTAATAGCTGAATTGTTAAATTGAACATTGCAACATCGTTTTAGAATCATAAAGTTTTGTTTTACAGATTATTCACTCTAGCCGCTATACAATCTTCGATGTTAATTTACTTACGCTTGCAGATAATAGATAGATTAACGTTTTAACTTTAAAAGTAAAAGTATTCGCGCTAAAAGTTGGTTTTAGATGTAATGAAGAAATCTGGATTTAATACCATTAATGAATCAGTGTACCAAAAGCGCGTGGAACAACTTCGTCAGAACATAAACATTAAGAAACCTAAAATGGCGCTCAAGATCTTAATGCCTTAATGTTTCAATTTAGTTTTTTTTATTAATCCGTTCTAATTCTAAAACATCTAACTGGTCCTTAGGTCTATTAGTGGCGCGTTTATTATCAAGAAGATGATTGTAATGAAGAAATCTGGCTTTAATCCCATTAATTTCATCAACAGTAGCCATTTGAAAATACTCATCAAAATTATTTTTATCCAAGCCAGGAATATCGGTCATTAAATCTGCATACATTCCATCATCCATCATCACTTCGCAATATCCTGCAATAATCGGAACATACAATAACATGTCGTATCTACCATAACCCATTTTATCCAACGCATAGATCAGATTTTGTCGATTTTCTTTGGTATCTTTTAAATAGATATCTAAATCTCCCGTAGTACGATTGTACCCATATCTGTTTACAGCAAATCCACCAACAATAAGATATCTTAAATCAAACTGCTGAAATGTTTCCAGCAATAAAAGCATTTCTGAGTTCTCCTTATCAAAAGACATAGACGGAAATTATATGGCTGGCTTACGAATGACCAAACCTTTTCCTAGAGGAAATTTTAATGGCCTACCCCCATTCATAGCTATTGAAATATGATTGAGATGTAATATGCTAAAAAAACGTTGCTCCGGACTACGACTTAAATAAACACTTTCACGCTCCTCTGCAATTGTTTCGCGTGGAATTGAAGTATCATATAGCGTAAGTTTTCCCATTTCATATCAAAGATAATAAAATGAAAATAATACTTGTCATCACAAGTATTAAATACCTTAATTTGCAAAAAAATTTACCCTTGGAAAAGAATCAATTTAGCATTTTCGAAACTGAATTACGTGTGCGTCCGGATGACATAGACATGTTTAACCATGTACATAATAGTAAATATTTGGATTATGTATTGGCTGCCCGTTACGAGCAAATGGAAAAATTCTATGGCATGCCTTGGGAACATTTCACCAAACAAGGTTTAGGTTGGGTGGTAAGTCACGTTGATATCAAATTCAAACGTCCACTTTTAATGAACGATTTAATGTTAATCAGAACGGGAATATTAACCATGAATGATAAGGGTTGTGCCGTTCAATTCGAAATTATCAATAAAAAAACAGGCAAAGTTGCCTCCGATGGTATATTTGATTATGTACTAATCGATTTAAATACCAGTAGAGGAACAAAAGTTACTGAAGAAATGATAAAGGCATATAGTATATAATAGTGATTACACAGATGGTTGGATTGCACAGATGGAGTAGATTATAAATCCGTGCATTCCGTGTCTCTGTGGCAGAAAATAAAGCTATTGACATGAGAGTATAAGCCATCAATCAGTGATTAAAGTTGATCAATTCTCAAAAAAATTGTCATCAAAACTTGACAATTAAAAATTTTCTCTATATTTGCCTCATCAATAAGACCAGAGCCATGATAGTATCTGCAATCCGTTTGAGGTTCTAAATAACCGAGGATTCCCTCCATTTCAATTCTAGATATGTACGCTTAACCGCGTATCAATTGGTTTATACATTACATTTTATCTATATTATATGTCACAGTCAACAAAGACACAGGGCAAACTATCATCATTTTTTGATCTATTGGTACAATCGCTAAAAGGCAACGAAGTTGATTTAACCTCCATCACGATTAAACGGGCAATTATTCTCTTAGCTATTCCCATGATGCTGGAAATGGCCATGGAATCTGTATTCGCATTAGTTGATTTATATTTCGTTGGTCACCTCGAAAACAGTAGCCATGCGATACAAACTGTCGGATTAACCGAATCCGTTCTAACCATTATTTATTCGCTCGCTATCGGCTTGAGTATGGCGGCTACGGCAGTTGTGGCAAGAAGAATAGGCGAGAAAAATCCTGAAGCAGCTTCAAGGGCTGGAATGCAAACCATTATAATAGCAG
This sequence comes from Pedobacter sp. N23S346, assembly GCF_048515415.1. Lineage (NCBI taxonomy): Bacteria > Pseudomonadati > Bacteroidota > Sphingobacteriia > Sphingobacteriales > Sphingobacteriaceae > Pedobacter > Pedobacter sp. N23S346. Next base: position 286,586 of record NZ_JBLYEE010000002.1, on the reverse strand, counting down.
TAATTATCAATCTTTTAATCACTATTCTTGGGCTGATATATGCCAGAGATATCCTGCTACTTATGGGCGCTTCGACAGAAACAGCCGATCATGGTGTGACATTTACACGTATTATGATGGGCGGAAGCATTATCATTGTGCTACTCTTCTTAATTAATGGAATATTTCGCGGTGCAGGAAATGCCGCTATTGCTATGCGAAGTTTGTGGATTGCTAATATTGCGAACATTATCCTCTGCCCTATTTTCATCAATGGCTTTGGTCCGGTACCTGCATTTGGTTTAACCGGAGCTGCCATTGCCACTACAATTGGTAGAGGTTTGGGCGTAACCTATCAGCTTTACAATTTATTTAATGGCAAAAATGCATTAAAAATAAGTCTTAGCCATTTCATACCGGATCTAAAACAGATTAAAGCAATTATTAAGATTGCAGCTCCCGCTATTTTTCAGTTCGTTATTGCAAGTTGTAGTTGGGTATTCCTGGCAGAATTAGTGGCAACCACTGGTGGCGATGAGGGCTCTGCAGGTTATCAGACGGCCTTAAGATTGATGATGTTTTTCTTATTACCAGCCTGGGGATTAAGTAATGCAGCTGCAACTTTGGTTGGCCAGAACCTCGGTGCCGGACACATTGACCGGGCTGAAAAGTCTGTGATCCAAACCATAAAATATATTTTCGTTTTTATGGCAGTTGTGACGGTTCTTTTCCTAACCTGTGGACATCTATTCGCTGCATTCTTTACTTCCGATGAAAAAGTAATTGAGATAGCCAGTCGCGCGCTAAAAACCCTAAGTATAGGTTTTATCATTTACGGAATGGGCATGGTTTTAACAAGTGCATTCAACGGTGCCGGCGATACGTGGACGCCCACAAAAATCAATATTTTTGCTTTTTGGTTGTTTCAGATTCCATTAGCTTACTTCCTAGCGAAGTATTTAGGTATGGGGCCGACTGGGGTTTTTATTGCCATTCCAACTGCAGAAGTTGGTATAGCCATCGCAGCTTTTATATTATTCAAAAAAGGTAAATGGAAGAAAACCATGGTGTAATTTAATAGTTATGAAATAATTAGCCACGGAAGCACAGATTTACACTGAATTAAACTTGTTCAATGTGATTTCTGTGTTTCGGTGGTAAAAGAACAAATGTTTGAGCTGGATAAACCTGATTGAAGTATATCTCGATTCTTCATCGGGAGCAACCGAAAATCTAGTGTTTTTACTTTTCAAAATATTAAAAAATCAGGTGGTTTGACATTGATTAATTTTCTCCCGACAAAATCGGGATTTCGCTTTGCTCAACATCTTAAATTTTCCATTAAAAACTATATCTTTGCGCAAAGATGAAGCATATACGTAATTTTTGCATTATTGCACATATTGACCACGGAAAGAGTACACTAGCCGATAGGTTACTAGAATATACTGAGACGATTTCGAAGCGTGAAGCGCAAGCGCAGTTGCTCGACAACATGGATTTGGAGCGTGAACGTGGCATTACGATTAAAAGTCATGCCATACAAATGAACTACAAAGTTGGTGATATTGAGTACAATTTTAACTTAATTGATACACCCGGACACGTAGATTTTTCTTACGAAGTTTCGCGTTCTATTGCCGCCTGCGAAGGTGCTTTATTAATCGTAGATGCTTCACAAGGAATTCAGGCACAGACCATTTCAAATTTGTATTTAGCCTTAGAACACGACCTTGAAATTATACCAATTTTAAATAAAATGGATTTGCCTGGGGCGATGCCTGAGGAAGTTAAAGACCAGATTATTGATTTAATTGGTTGTAAACGTGAAGATATTATTCCAGCTTCAGGTAAAACTGGGTTGGGAATTCCTGATATTATTCAAGCGATTGTAGACCGTGTTCCAGCTCCTGTTGGCGACCCTGAAGCACCTTTACAAGCGTTAATTTTCGATTCCGTATTTAACTCATTCAGAGGGATTATCGCTTATTATAAAGTAGTAAACGGCGAAATCAAAAAAGGTGACAAAGTAAAATTCATTAATACTGGAAAACAATATTTAGCTGACGAAGTTGGAATTCTGAAATTAGACATGTCACCTAGAAGCGTTGTAAAAACCGGCGATGTAGGTTACATTATTTCAGGCATTAAAGAGGCACGTGAGGTAAAAGTTGGCGATACCATTACCACTGTAGACAGGCCATCAACAGATTCTATTCAAGGATTTGAAGAGGTTAAACCAATGGTTTTTGCTGGTATATATCCTGTTGATACGGATGAATATGAAGAATTGCGTGAGGCGATGCATAAGTTGCAATTGAATGATGCCTCTATCGTTTTCGAACCTGAAAGTTCTGCAGCTTTAGGCTTCGGTTTCCGTTGCGGATTCTTGGGCATGTTGCACATGGAAATCGTTCAGGAACGTTTGGAGCGTGAATTCGATATGACGGTGATCACTACTGTTCCCAACGTATCGTATATTGCACATACCACTAAAGGCGATGAATTTATTGTGAATAATCCATCAGATTTACCAGATCCAAGTAAATTGGATTCCGTTGAAGAGCCTTTTATTAAAGCAAATATTATTACCAAGGCAGAATTTGTAGGTCCGGTAATGTCACTTTGTATTCAGAAAAGAGGAACAATTGTAAACCAATCTTATTTAACATCTGATCGGGTTGAGTTGATTTTTGAAATGCCAATGGCCGAAATTGTATTCGATTTTTATGATAAATTGAAAACGATTTCTAAGGGTTATGCGTCCTTCGATTATCATCAAATTGGTTACCGTAAATCGGATTTAGTTCGTTTGGATTTATTATTAAATGAAGAGCCTGTTGATGCTTTATCTTCCTTAATTCACCGAAGCAATGCCTACGATTTTGGAAAAAAAATCTGCGAAAAATTAAGAGAATTAATTCCCCGTCAGCAGTTCGAGATTAAAATACAAGCTTCTATCGGTGCGAAGGTTATTGCCCGCGAAACGCTTAGTGCCTTACGTAAAGATGTAACCGCTAAATGTTACGGTGGTGATATTTCCCGTAAACGGAAGTTATTAGAAAAGCAGAAGAAAGGTAAAAAACGCATGCGCCAGGTAGGAAATGTTGAAATTCCACAATCAGCGTTTATGGCAGTTTTGAAATTGGATTAAAATAGAATCAAGATATAAGTATCAGGTATCTAGATTTGTAATAAATTAAAATAATATAGTTAAAGGCATAATGAGCATTCGAGTTGACCAGCCGGTCTTGATACTCGATACTACTATTCGATACTTTAGGATGAAATTATTAGACGGAAAATACGTATCAGAAAAAATTAAAGTTCAGATTGCTGAAGAAGCTGCTGATTTTTTGAGCAATACGGGAAGGAAACCTCATTTGGTTGCCATCTTGGTTGGTAACGATGGTGGTAGCGAAACTTACGTAGCCAGCAAAATGAAAAACTGTGAGAAAGTGGGTTTTAAATCTTCACTTCACAGATATGATAATTCAGTAACTGAAGCAGAACTTCTAGCAAAAATAGAAGAGATTAATCAAGATGCTGATGTTGATGGATTAATTGTTCAATTGCCTTTGCCAAAACACATTGATCCTGAAAAAGTAACTGAAACGATTGATCACCGTAAAGATGTTGACGGTTTTCACCCAGTAAATCTAGGTAGAATGATGCGTAATTTACCCTGCTTCATTCCAGCAACACCTTATGGGATTTTACTTATGTTGGAAGAATACAATATCGATACCACCGGAAAACATTGTGTTGTAGTAGGTAGAAGTAATATTGTTGGCAGCCCAATGAGTATTTTAATGGCACGCAACGCCAACCCCGGTAATTGTACCGTAACACTCACCCACTCCCGCACTAAGGATTTAAAGGAGCAGGTTCTTCAGGCTGATATCGTTATCGCTGCTATTGGTAAAAAGAACTTTGTAACTGCAGATATGATTAAGCCTGGTGCAATTATCATCGACGTTGGTATTAACCGAGAATCTTCAACAGAAACTAAATCTGGCTTTAAATTATATGGAGATGTTGATTTTGAAAATGTGGCTCCTAAAGCATCCTATATTACACCAGTTCCTGGCGGTGTTGGTTTAATGACAATTGTTGGGCTATTAAAAAATACACTTGCTTCAGCAAGGAAAGAAATTTATTCATAAGATATTAATATCTTAATGTATTGAAAGCAATTCCATTCGGAATTGCTTTTTTTTGCAGATATTTTTTTTTTACGTAAAACTATTTAAAATTGCACGTAAAATAGTTATATTTGCATATAATTTCAAATGTAATGGATGCAAAACTTACTTTAAGCTTTAATCAGGATGTGGTTAACAAAGCGAAAAAATATGCTGCTGATAACAATATTAGTTTATCTCGTTTAATTGAGCATTTACTAACTCAGGTAACTGCTACCGAGTACAAATCTTTAGAAGATTATCCCATTAGCGATTGGGTGAGTATGGTGGCAGAAGGCGAAGTTGAGTATAAGAGAACAGTAAAGCCAAGTCGCAAATCATCAAAAGATGAATTCTTCTCGTCTAAGAAATAAGCTATGCTCAGAATTTTTCTAGATGCAAATGTTTTGGTATCAGTGCTTAATAAAGAATATCCGGTCTTCACCTATTCTTCACGGATTTTAAGTTTAGCATCACATCCAAAATTTGAAGTTTATACCTCGCCGCTTTGTTTGGCAATTGCATTTTATTTCGCGGAAAAAAAACATGGTACTATATTGGCTAAACAAAAGATTAATTTACTCTGTCAGCATGTAAAAATTGCAGAAAATTTATCACGAGGAGTTTCAGACACTTTACTGAACAAGAGAATTCATGACTTTGAAGATGGCCTGGAATACCATGCCGCTCAAGAACACGAATGCAGATGTATCATTACCGAAGATATTGAAGATTTCTATTTCTCAGATATTGAAATTTTAAATTGTCAGGATTTTTTCAAGAGGCATTTGTTGAATTAGTGCAGTTAGTTGAAATTTACTGCTGTAAGTAAAAGGGAGCTATCAACTAGAAAATTTATAGATGGATTGCCATTTGGCTTTAACCTGCAGCAATCAAAAAACATAAATTTAAAAATCCAATCACCATTCGCCCTAACTTAATGGCGATTCAATAACTTATATATCAGTGTTATTTCATCTTTCGATTAAATTTTGAGTGAGGGACAACTCCATCATATTTTTTTAAGATATTTGCATCCTCAAAAATGAAACAATATATACCAGAAGACGGCACATTACTTCCTTTAATGGAAGAGTTCTATACAATACAAGGCGAGGGATTTAACACTGGCAAGGCAGCATATTTTATTCGTTTAGGCGGTTGCGATGTAGGTTGCCACTGGTGTGATGTTAAAGAAAGTTGGGATGCGGAAATGCATCCACTCACGCTTTCTGATGTAATTGTAGATAACGCTGATCAATTTCCGGGTAAGGCCGTGGTAATTACCGGCGGAGAACCGTTAATTTATAATCTAGATTATTTAACAAATAAGTTAAAGGAAAGAGGAATTTTAACATTCATTGAAACATCTGGTGCTTATCCACTTTCAGGGAACTGGGACTGGATCTGTTTATCGCCTAAAAAATTTAAGGCTCCTCGTCCGGATATTACGCCATTTGCTCATGAGTTGAAGGTAATTGTTTTTAATAAAAGCGATTTTAAATGGGCAGAAGAATACGCAGCGATGGTGTCTCCAACCTGCAAATTGTATTTACAGCCCGAATGGTCAAAATCAAAAGAAATTACGCCAATGATTATTGAGTATGTAATGGCCAATCCGAAATGGGAAATTTCTTTACAAACACATAAATTTTTAAATATTCCTTAAAAAACAATACATTCGCTTAATAACCAATGTTTTGTCTATGAGGTTTTGCTTTTCCCTAGTTTTTACTTTAATCGGCCTAGGTGCTTTTGCCCAGGCATCAAATAATAAAAAGGCTCAGATTTTTTTCGAACGTGCTGGTCCGTTGGTGGAGAAATTGGATTACCCAGCTGCCGAACAGGTATTGAAAAGTGCAGTAGAAGCGGATCCAATGTTTCAAGGCGCCTACATTCTACTAGCTGATGTACAAAAGCTACAGAAGAAATACGCTGATGCCAAGGTCTCTTACCAGAAGTCAATTTTAATCAACCCAAATATTTCACCTGCAGTACTCTATAGTTTAGCTGAAACTGAGTTTGCAACACAGGAATTTGATAAAGCTAAAAAGCATTTCACAGATTTCCTGATGCAGGATGATTCCTCAGATCGGGCTAAAAGAGCAAAAAAACACCTGATTGATTGCAATTTCGCTACCATTGCAATTAATAAACCTGTTAAATATGTACCGACAAACCTTGGCAAAGGTGTAAATACTGTAGATGCAGAATACTTCCCGGCACTGACTGCGGACGGAGAAATTCTAATTTTCACCAGGCAAGTTGGAGGTAATGAAGATTTTTGGACGTCGCAGTACAAAAATGAAGTATGGACAGAAGCAACTCCCCTTTCTTCTAAAATTAATACCCTAAAATATAACGAAGGTGCTCAAACCATATCACCAGATGGAAAGTATTTATTTTTCACCGGCTGTAACCGTCCGGATGGATTAGGTAGATGTGATATTTACGTTTCACATCGGGAAGGTAAGGATTGGGGTGAGCCATACAATGTAGGTAAGCCTGTAAATTCAGAATATTGGGAGTCTCAACCCGCAATCAGCCCCAACGGAAGAACATTATACTTCATTAGTAATCGCCCGGGAGGATCTGGTGGCTATGATATTTGGAAAAGCACCATTACAGAAGATGCCAAATGGGGCGCTGCCGTAAATTTAGGTCCGGAAATAAATACCCCATTTGATGAAAACACCCCCTTTCTGCACGCCGACGGTAGAACCTTATATTTTTCATCTGATGGTTGGCCGGGATTTGGCCACAAGGATATTTTCTACAGTAGAATGGATGAAAATAGAAAATTCAACAAGCCAACAAATATGGGCTACCCTATTAATTCTTATGAAGATGAAAATGGCTTGATCGTAAGCGCCGACGGAAATTTCGGCATGTTTTCTTCCAATTTGAATAATGGTTTTGGAGTTCAGGATATTTATCGTTTTGGAATTCCTGAAGTCGCTAAACCTCTAAAGATTTCTTATGTTAAAGGCATTGTAAAAGATAAGGATACTAAAAAAACAATTGAAAGTAATGTTCAGGTGATTGATTTAAAAACCAACAGACCAGTTTTTGATGACTATACTGATCCTGAAACAGGTCAATTTCTGGCGGTAATGCCGATTGGTAGTAACTACCTTTTTAATGTAAATGCTGATGGGTATATGTTTTATTCTGAAAATTTTGATTTGAAACAAGGTGATATTAATAAAGCCTATCAAGTTGAAGTATTTATAGAGAAGATAAAGCCTGGTGGTAATGCCACCTTAAGAAATATATTTTTTGACACCAATAAATTTAGCCTCCTACCAGCTTCAATACGTGAACTAAATCTGTTAATTGATTTTTTACAGCAAAACGGAAGTGTTCAAATCGAAATTCAAGGCCATACAGATAACGTTGGCGACGATAAATTAAATGAGAAATTATCGTTTGATCGGGCAAATGCCGTTTATAATTACCTGATTAAAAATGAAATTGACCCGAAACGACTTACCTTTAAGGGCTTTGGAGCCAGCAGGCCAATTGCAGATAATAAAACAGAAACAGGGAGAAAAAGTAACCGCAGAACATCTTTCATGATCAAGAAAGTATAAACAGCAAATTATTCAGCATTGATTTAAATGCAATAATTGCAAGGTGCTAAGTACCAAACAGATGCTTTTAAAACTTTCTGCCTTTCATCACCCTAATTTCAGATCCTTCGGCCAACATTACCGAATCTGGTTTAGCATCGTTTAAAAAGGCAAAATCATTTCCATAATTCAGCTGAAAATTAACATCTATCTTGAAGCTTTTAACTGGGTAAATTTCCCATCTTGGATGCTCTACGCCATATTCTGAAGTTCTGTTTGCGCCTATTTTAGTATAACCCCAATAGTGTTCAGTAATAAATTCTGCCTCACTGCCGATCGGAATATCCACTGCTTTGGAAGAGGCAGTTATGGAAAAGCTATGCCATTCCTCAGCTTTCCAAAGGTAATCCACTTTAAGTTCACCAGCTGTTGTTGTCCACAAATGCTTCATCGGTAATGTTTGGTATTTTTCCTTATAAATGGTATTGGCAACAAAAGTAATGGCCGATAGTGGAACGATTTCTTTAATAAATACCACACCACGCTTCCATTCAAGTCCATCTTTATATTTCACATAAAATCGCAGATTCACTTCTTCAAAATTGGTGTGAAAGGGAATATTAAATCCACGAAGCTTTACATCCAGAAACATAAAACCAACGAGGCTAACATAATACTTTCCTTGCCAGTCATCCAATTCCGTATTTGGCGGAAGATATTTCGTCAAAATTTCTTTATTTACCGCATATTGCGCTAAAGCAAGTTTTCGCCATTCGGCGGTAAGGAATACTTTTGAATTGGCCAAGGTTATAGGATTGCTTGTCTTACTCTAATTAGTTTAACTAATGTCTCTTCCAATAAATCTAAGTGCAACATGTTCGCGCCATCAGATTTTGCATTAGCCGGATCAGGATGCGTTTCGATAAATAAACCATCTGCACCTACCGCAATCGCCGCTTTTGCAATGGTAGATATTAGCTCCGGTTTACCGCCAGTTACACCACTGCTTTGATTAGGTTGTTGTAAAGAATGCGTACAATCCATCACCACAGGCACACCAAAACTTTGCATTTCGGGTAAACCACGGTAATCAACAATCAAATCCTGATAACCAAATGTATTTCCCCGATCTGTTAAAATCACCCTATCGTTACCTGCCTCTTTTATTTTTTCTACCGCAAATTTCATTGAACCTGCAGAAAGGAACTGTCCTTTTTTAACATTCACCACCTTTCCAGTATGTGCTGCTGCTATTAAAAGGTCTGTTTGGCGACAAAGGAATGCCGGAATCTGCAATACATCAACATAAGCGGCAGCCATAGCAGCTTCGTTACTTTCGTGGATATCGGTAACCGTAGACACGCCAAATTCTCTACCAATCCTTTCTAAAATACGCAAAGCTTTTTCGTCGCCAATGCCAGTGAAAGAACTTCCCTTACTCCGATTTGCTTTGCGGAAAGAACCTTTAAAAATGTATGGAATTTTAAGTTTATCAGTGATCGAAATAATCTTTTCAGCAATACGTAAAGCGATATCTTCACCCTCAATTGCACATGGACCAGCCATTAAAAAGAAGTTTCCAGATTCGGTATTTTTAATTTTATCTAAATAGTTTAACATGTGAAATGTGTTATAGATGATGGGAAATAGAAAACGGGAAACGAGAGATGGAAAACGGAAAAAATAAAGGGACACATCACCATCTTACCTCTTCCATTTACCATCTTCCATCAAAACCTAGTTTCCTAGTTCCGACATAAATTTAATTCGCATGAGTTGAATTTCTTCACGCGTGTAGTCTGTTTCGCCTAGTTCGTTAAGGGCTTCATCAATAGAATCATTTTCAGCAGCTCTAAAATAATCGAAAACCTCATCTTGTCTGTCATCATCAATCACTTCATCGATGAAATAGTTAAGATTAAGTTTTGTTCCAGAGTTCACAATTGATTCAACTTCTTTTAAAATCTCCTCGTAAGTGATGCCTTTTGAATCGGCTATATCTTCTAAACCGATTTGTCTATCGATATTCTGAATAATAGACACCTTCATCTGCGATTTGTTCGCCTGTGTTTTGATGATTAAATCAATCGGGCGTTCGATATCATTATCTTCTACATATTTTTTGATGAGCTCTATAAATGGCGTACCGAATTTCATCGCTTTACCAGAGCCGACACCTGAGATCTGCTTCAATTCCTCAGAAGTAATTGGATAATGTGTACACATTTCCTCTAAAGAAGGATCCTGGAAAACAACAAAGGGAGGAACACTTTTCTGCTTCGCAATTTTTTTACGTAAATCTTTAAGCAGTTGCAATAAATGAGTATCTAAAGCACCAGAGCCTTGTTTAACATCGTCGTCATCATCGTCAGCGCCAGTCTCAATCGGCTCATTTAAGATAAACTTTAAGCTATATGGATTGATAATAAAATCTTTCCCTTGCTTGGTAAGTTTTAATAAGCCATAATTATCGATATCCTTAAACAGATAATTATTCAAAACAGCCTGGCGGATTACCGATTTCCAGAGTAGAATACCTTCTTCCTTACCAATGCCAAACTCAGGTACCTTACTATGTTCATAAGCAATGGTTTGAGCAGTTTCTAAACCAAGAAAAACATTCAGCAAATGTGCATCATCAAACTTTTCATCGGTTTTTTGAATAAACTTTAATAAAGTAGACAGTTGCTCTTCTGCATCAAATTGCTTTTTAGGTTTCTTGCAATTATCACACATGCAATTGCAACCTGTTTCGTTAAAGTTTTCTCCAAAATAATGAAGGATTTGCTTCCGTCTACAAACGCCAGACTCTGCATAATCAATCACTTCTTTTAGTATCTGAGTGCCAATTTCACGTTCTGAAACAGGCTTATCTTTCATAAATTTAGCCAGCTTATCTACATCTTTTTGTGCGTAAAAAGCGATGCAAATTCCCTCTCCGCCATCTCGCCCAGCTCTACCCGTTTCCTGGTAGTAGCCTTCCATGCTTTTTGGCACATCATGATGAATCACAAAACGAACATCAGGTTTATCGATACCCATACCGAAAGCAATCGTTGCCACAATCACTTCAGCATCTTCCATTAAAAATTTATCCTGCGTTTCTGCCCGAACCTTTGGGTCTAAACCTGCATGATAAGGCAAAGCACTAATCCCATTCAGATTTAAGGCTTCGGCAACTTCCTCCACCTTTTTACGGCTCAGGCAATATATGATTCCGGATTTACCTGGATTAGATTTAATATATTTGATGATTTCTTTATTAATATCACGCTTTGGGCGGATTTCATAAAAGAGATTTGGCCTGTTAAATGAAGATTTAAATAAGGTGGCTTCAGACATGCCAAGGTTCTTCATGATATCGTGCTGAACCTTTGGAGTTGCCGTAGCCGTTAGTGCAATGATTGGAATATTATCCCCTAAACCACCAATTACCTGTTTAATTTTCCGGTATTCAGGTCTGAAATCATGCCCCCATTCAGAAATACAATGTGCCTCATCTACAGCCACGAATGAGATTTTAATCAAGTTTAAAAACTCAATATTATCTTGTTTGGCTAAAGATTCTGGCGCAACATACAACAGCTTGGTATGCCCGCTGAGCAAGTCGGATTTTACTTGCGTAATTTCAGATTTGTTTAAGGATGAGTTGAGAAAATGAGCAATACTATCATTTCCACCAAAGGCCCGTAACTGGTCCACCTGGTTTTTCATTAATGCGATAAGGGGCGAAATCACAATTGCCGTTCCTTCACTCATTAGCGCTGGTAATTGATAGCAAATAGACTTCCCTCCGCCCGTTGGCATAATCACAAAAGTGTTATTGCCCTCTAAAATATTTGTTATGATCGACTCCTGATCACCTTTGAAATTATCAAACCCGAAGAAATTTTGCAGGTTATCAAATAACGACTTTTTCACGTCCATTTTGTGTAATAAAATATGCGATGCTATTTTTCTATCCAAAATAACATAATTTTACAAGAATTTCAAGTATCAACAAACAATTATTTTCTCTTTGAAAAGTAAAAAATATATTCTCCAGTCGGCTATAAGTACATTAGAGCTCGAAGCAGCAGCAATATTGAATGTTGCAAAGAATCTAAACGACGATTTTGTAGAGGTAGTATCGACGATTTTAACCTGCGAAGGCCGCGTAATTGTGACTGGAATAGGTAAAAGTGCAATCATTGCTCAAAAGATTGTAGCTACATTCAATTCTACCGGAACGCCCGCAATTTTTATGCATGCCGCAGATGCGATACATGGCGACTTGGGGATGATTCAGCGAAAAGATGTAATTATTTGTCTATCAAAAAGTGGAAATACACCTGAAATCAAAGTATTGGTTCCTTTATTAAAATCTGCGGGAAATACTTTAATTGGAATGGTTGGCGAAATGGGTTCATTTTTGGCAGAGCAAGCACATTTAATTCTTAACACTGCGTTTGAGAAAGAGGCTTGCCCCCATAATCTGGCACCAACCACCAGCACAACTGCTCAACTCGCCCTGGGGGATGCATTGGCAATTTGCCTTTTAGAATGCCGAGAGTTTAATGAGTCTGACTTCGCCAAATATCATCCAGGTGGTTCATTAGGTAAAAAACTATATTTAAAAGCTGGCGATCTCGCTTCAACGAATGAAAAACCAGCCATAAGTCCATCTGCCTCAGTAAAAGACGTTTTAATAGAAATTAGTAAAAACCGTTTAGGTGCTGTTGCTGTTGTTGATACCGAGAATCATATAGTTGGTGTAATAACCGATGGTGATATCCGCAGAATGCTCGAGAACAACGGGTCAATTGTAGGATTGAAAGCCGAAGACATCATGGGCAGGTTGCCCAAAAGTATACAATATGACTCACTTGCTGTTGATGCACTACACATAATTAAGGAAAATAACATTACACAGTTGCTAGTGTTAGAACAAAATACTTACTTTGGAATAATCCATCTACATGATCTCCTAAACGAAGGGATTGTGTAACATTAAAATATAAAATGAATAAAGATTACTATGCACTTATTATGGCAGGCGGAGTCGGAAGTCGATTTTGGCCCGTTAGTAGAACAGAATACCCAAAACAGTTTATAGATTTTTTCGGCGTTGGTAAAACGTTGATTCAAAGCACATACGAAAGATTTCTAAAAATCTGCCCACCTGAAAATATATTTATTGTAACCAATGATATCTATTCAGCCTTAATTAAAGAGCAACTTCCTGAGTTGGACGACAATCAAATTCTCGCAGAGCCTTTGATGAGAAACACCGGACCCTGTATTGCTTATGGAAGTTTCAAGATTGCAGAACTCAATCCAAATGCAACAATTGTGGTTGCGCCATCAGACCATACCATTGCTGACCTCGACGGATTTATTGATTCCATTGAGCAATCATTGCAAGCAGCTGCTAAGAACGATTGTTTAATCACGCTGGGAATTAAACCTAATCGCCCTGATACTGGTTATGGTTATATTCAGCATACGGATCACGTATTAAACACTGATACTGATTTGCACAAGGTGAAAACCTTTACTGAAAAACCAAATTTGGAATTAGCCAAATCGTTTATTCAGAGTGGAGATTTCTTATGGAATGCCGGTATCTTTATCTGGTCGGCACGTGCAATATTAAATGCATTCGAAAAGCATTTGCCAGATATGTATGAAATTTTCAATATTGGCAGATCTGAATTAAACAAAGGTGGTGAAAAAGAATTCATCAATAATGCCTATTTCCAGTGTACAAATATTTCCATCGACTTTGGTATTATGGAAAAGGCAGATAATGTTTACGTTCTTCCTTCAGACTTTGGTTGGTCGGATCTTGGAACCTGGGCATCTATCTATGAAATGGCTGATAAAGATTATGTTGGTAATGCAGTAATTCCATCAGAACAAGTAATTATGTTCGATTCTTCGAACTGTATGGTAAATGTACCTAAAGAAAAATTGGTGATCCTGAATGGATTGCACGACTATATTGTGGTAGAGAACAACAACATGTTGATGATTTGCCCAAGAAATGAAGAGCAAAAAGTTAAAGAATTTGTAGCTGAAGTGAAATCTCGTTTTGGGAATAAGTTTATCTAATAAAGGATGGAAGATGTGAAATGGATAATGGAGAATTTAAATTCCATTATCCATTTCACATTATAACATCATCCATCTTACTTCTTATATTCCCCTTTGCCTAACGGCTTCATACAAAATCACACCAGCTGAAACAGAAACATTTAGAGATTCTATTTTACCAGCCATCGGAATTTTAGCCAAATGATCTGCTACACGCAAAAGTTCGTTTGAAATACCTTCATCTTCTGACCCCATTACGATTGCTGTTGGCATGGTATAATCAGGTGCATAAATTAAATCGCTCGTTTTTTCTGTACAAGCTACAATCTGTAATCCGCTATCCTGTAAATACAAGCAAATTTTGTGGAGATTTGAATGTCTGCAAATTGGAATATTAAATAAAGCACCAGCTGAAGTTTTGATCGCATCAGCATTTATTTGAGCTGCATTTTTTAAAGGCACAACAATGGCATGCACCCCAGCGCAGGCGGCGGAACGTGCGATAGCGCCCATATTACGTACATCAGTAACACTATCTAATACCAATATTAAAGGCACCTCTCCTTTTTCGAACACAGCAGGAACGATATCCTCAATATTTTGATAAGTAATAGGCGAAATCACCGCAATAACTCCCTGGTGATTTTTCTGCGACATGCGGTTCAATTTCTCAACAGGAACAGCATTTAAAGGGATGAGCGTATCTTTTAATAAAGCTTTCAATTCTAAGAAAAGGTCTCCGCCCAAACCGCGTTGCTGGTAAATCGTTTCAATATCTCTTCCAGCTTTCACTGCTTCAATAACGGCTCTGATGCCAAATACAAACTCATTATTTTCTTTTGCGCGTTGCGGTCTTCTAAAATTATCCATGTTTCGAAATTGTTTGCAAAAGTAATTGTTTTTACGGCAAAGGCGAGGAAATTTATTCGTAATTAGGAAATAGAGGTTTGACAATAGGGAATTGACGTGATATATGTAACTTTTTGTTTCGTTGGTAGTTTTTCGTTTTACAGTTTCCCCATTCCTCATCTCCTGTTTTACATTTTCCACTTTCCGCTTCTCGTTGGTCGTTTTTCGTTCTCCATCTACCGTTTTACATTATCCATTTTCCACATCTTCCCTTTTCCATTCCACATTTTCCATTCTTCATTTTCCATTCTCCGTTTTCCATCTCTTGTTGTTCAAAATTGTCATGATTTAAAAAGCAGAAAAATTCAATTTGATTCGAGATCAATTTGTTAAGAAACTGCTAGTAACTTGTTCACTAAATCCGCTAAACTTTTCGTTACTTTTGTAGAATGAGTATCGATAACGGACAAGGCGGAAAAAACAGTTTAACGGCAAGGAAAGCACGGCTAACCAGCACAGTAAGTACTATGGGGAAATTACCTCCACAGGCTTTGGATCTGGAAGAAGCCGTTTTAGGAGCCCTCATGCTTGAAAAAGATGCTTTATCTGCTGTTATCGACATTCTGAAACCTGAGGTTTTTTATCAGGAATCTCATCAAAAGATTTTCGAGGCTATCCATATGCTTTTCGAAAAATCTAAGCCTGTAGATATTTTAACCGTAACGGCAGAGCTTCGCCAGATGGGGTCATTAGAAATGGTTGGCGGTGCCTATTACATTACCAATCTTACTAACCGGGTTGCATCAGCAGCTAATATAGAATTTCACGCCCGGATCATTTCTCAGAAATATATTCAAAGAGAGTTAATCAGGATTTCTACCGATATTATTACCACGGCTTATGAAGATACAGCCGATATTTTCGATTTGCTTGATCATGCAGAGAAAGGTTTATTCGATATTGCCCAAAACAACTTGCGCAGAGATACCCAGAAAATGGATGATATCATTAAGCAGTCATTGGCAACATTAGAAGAATTAAGAACGAAAACAGATGGTTTAACTGGTGTTCCAACTGGCTTTACTGGCTTGGATCGAATTACAGGTGGCTGGCAAAAGCAGGATTTAGTAATTATTGCTGCTCGTCCGGCGATGGGAAAAACAGCATTCGTACTTACCTGTGCGAGAAATGCTACAGTAGATTTTGCAAAACCAACTGTAGTTTTCTCACTAGAGATGTCTTCAGTTCAATTAGTGAATCGTTTGATTTCCGGGGAAGCCGAAATTGAGCAAGAAAAAATCAGAAAAGGGAACCTACAGGAATGGGAATGGCAACAATTGCATAGTAAAATTGGCCGATTAACAGAAGCACCACTACTTATTGATGATACTCCCGCGCTAAATATTTTTGAATTTAGGGCAAAATGCCGGAGGCTAAAATCTCAATACGACATTCAGTTGGTTATTGTAGATTACTTGCAGCTGATGCATGGTAAGGGAGAAGGAAAAGGCGGGGGTAACCGTGAGCAGGAAATTGGCAGTATTTCCAGGGCTTTAAAATCTGTAGCGAAAGAATTAGATGTACCAGTATTGGCACTATCTCAGTTGAGTCGTGCGGTAGAGAGTAGACCTGGTTTACAAGGTAAACGTCCGATGCTTTCAGATTTGAGGGAATCTGGTTCCATTGAGCAGGATGCGGATATGGTGCTATTCTTATACCGTCCGGAATATTATGGAATTACAGAAGATGAGCAAGGACGCTCTCAAGCCGGTATTGGTGAGGTTATCATTGCAAAACACCGTAATGGTGAAACCGGAATTGTGCCACTTCGGTTTATTGGTAAGTTTGTGAAGTTTACCGATTTGGAAGAAGATTTTAATTCACCAATGTTGGGATCTGCAGATTCTAGTGCCGGGATGTTACCTTCTGCATCTTTCGATAACTTTAATAATCCCAGACCTCAGGGAAACACTATCATTATGCCTTCCAGAGGAAATGATATGCATGATGATGATGAACCACCTTTTTAGAAAGCATAATTATTAACATAAGGCCATCTCATAATTTTGAAATGGCTTTTTTTATGTTTATGTCGGGTCATTATTGATTGTCCATTTCTAATTTAAAATCATCCAGCTTTGCTTTTTTTTTAAAAATAGAGGGCTTAAAACTGATAGCATGTGTTGAGCCGTCTGGCTATTTTTTAAAAGGAGAATGATACCATCAATTTTCGGCATTTTTAAACAGCCTATTTGCGCCACTTTGCTCATAAAATGCCTTATAGTCTTTGATATTCAACATATCATTTACAGCCTTGGCTTTGTCACTGCTTTTATCATAATAAGCTTTGCAAATCTGGTATCCTACCCAATAGCCTAGGTCGGCTGGTTTGTCGGCAGTTTCCTGGTCTGAGTTAGCAATCCAGTTATAACTGCGCTTGAGGTACATTTCCTTTTCAAAATCGCTCCATAGTTGCTTTTCTTTTCCCTTTGCCCAGACGTGTAAACGCTGATTCGCATTATTTCCAGATATCAGCTCACCAATAAAATCTGCCATACCTTCTACCATTACACCGTGTAAAAGCGAAGTGTCTTGTTTCATACCATTTTGGTTAAAATGAATCAACTCGTGCGCGATTAAGTTAGGCAAACTAGATAGATCATTAAAATTGTTATTTTGCCAAAGCGACAGTTCGCTTACCGGAATATCGGGAGTGCGCACAATTTGGTCAAGGCCGATTAGTAAGCCATTATCTGAAGATGTACCACCAGAGGTAAACGCGCCCATCACAAAATATACATCGGGAAAATTAGCCTCCTGATATAGGTGTTTAAATTTCACAAAGCTCGCAATCATCTGAGGTTTTTGAATATCAACCATAGATGTGTTTTTTCGGATAGCAGCATAGAATTTAGGCTTATTATCATGCGTACGAACAAAGTATTTCATACTACCTACTTTCATTGCAAAATAATCCTGCAACCCCACTGTACCAGGATCTACATAATATTTTTTATAAATGGCTAGGCGATTAATGGTATCTTTTTGCGCTAAATCATATGCCTTCCAAAAATTTTTGATATCGGTGGAAATTAGTTTCGCTTTCAGCGGATCATTTGTGCTAGACTTCAGTTTTTCAATCTGGTCAACCAGTGGCGCCCATTCAGACATATTATGCAATGGCTTAAGATCTGTATCTACCACTAGGTGTGCGCCGTTTTTATAACCATTTTTAACTGCTTTTTTTAGCAATACCATAGCGCTATCTGTTTTACCGCTTAATGAGAAGCAGCAAGCAGCATTATAATATTGGTTACGTTTCGAAGCTTTAAATTCGGCTGTACCAGCAGCCAACAAATAATATTTACCGGCTGTAACAAAATTTTTAGCTGCATATAAGCTATCGGCTTTTTTACTATGCATATTTTGTGCAGAAGCGCAATGGATAACCAGAGATAAGAGTGATAAACAGATGAATTTAAGCATAATCAAAAATAGTAATTATTCTATAACTGATATAGCCAAAATTTAGCTTAAAGTTTTAAAGTCTGTTCTAAAAAAGATATCCAATCAGAATTCCTGCCAGCACAATAACCGGTGGACTAACTTTAGTAAAATTAAGGAGTAAAAAAGTTGCCAGCATAATCGCCAAAAACAGCCAGTTAAACCCCATAGGGATAAGCAACAAAATAAATGCTGCGATGATAAAGCCGACACTTACCGCATTAATCCCTGAAAGGCTATGGCGAATTCTGGAGATTTTTTTTAAATCATCCCAAAAAGGAACAATAAATAAAACCAAAATTAAACCAGGTAAATTGATGCCAATCACCCCAATCAAACCGCCCAGTACTTGTCCCCATACTCCATAGCCAAAGTTTTTCATGCTTAAAGCGCCTAGGTAACTGGTAAATGAAAACGTTGGTCCCGGAAGTGCCTGCTGAAGCGCAAAGCCAGATAGAAATCCGGTTGATGGTAAATAATGCTTCATCTCTACAAATTCAGTAAACATTAAAGGAACAAGTACCTGTCCCCCACCAAAAACAAGAATACCATTACGATAGAAATTTTCCAGTAAACGAATGGGTAAACTAAATGGAGAAGTCCGATTAATGATGGCGCCTACCAACGCAAATACCAGCAAGGCTCCTAAAAAGTAGATTAGTTTGCGCGGATTAAGGTTTGAAAATAACTTTACTCTTAATTCGGTTTCTTCGCGAGGTGTTTCTATCGCTGACGAGATGATCCCTCCTACTAAAATAGCCAGCGGAAAAACATAAGCATTGCGAAGAACAAATGTTGCTACCACAGAAGCTATGGCTAAAAATATTGAAACCTGGGATGAGAGTACTTTTTTTCCCAGATTCCATGCGCCATAAGCTACAATCCCCAAAGCAATGGGCTGAATGTATTCCAGAATATCATTAAATTTTTGTTTCTGATCCAGTAAGGCGTAGCTGATTGCAGCCAGCGTCATCACCGCTGCCGTAGGAAGAATCCAAATCAGAAATGTAATAATTGCCAATTTCAGTTTACCAACTTTCCAGGCGATTCCTACTAACGTTTGTGTAGAGGCTGGTCCGGGTAAAACCTGTGCCAACGCATTTAATTCTAATAATTCTTCTTCTGAAATAAACTTAGTATGGTGTACAAAATATTTTAATAATAACGCCAGGTGGGCTTGAGCACCACCAAAAGAGGTAAAAGTAAAAAACACCACATTGCGAATAAATAACCAGCGTTTTTTAGTTGAAATAGTTTTAGCTTGCATTTAAAGAAATTATTTAATTGCTGATTTTTAAAGATTGTTACTGCCGAATAAAGATATAAACAACTAAATACTGCCAACTGAAAATTGTTAACTGTAAAATGCAAACTGTTAACTGTAAACTATCAATCGCAAACTAATCATCTTCATAATCTAAACCTGCAGCCGTGTTATATGCACCTTGCAATTCTGAAAAAGCATGCATATCCCGCTTGTTTCTTGCGGTTACCATTCCTTTCTGATAAACTTCGATTGCTTTCTCTTTTTGCCCATCCTTCTCATATAATTTACCCAAATGATAATAAGTTCCCACATAATCAGGGTGTTTATCAGTTAATTGAAGGTAAAAAGAATAAGCTTTTTCCTTATCATTTTGAGTGTTATACTCTGTGGCTAAGGCATATAGAATAAATGGGTCGTTAGGCTCACTTTCTAAAAACTCCAATAACTTGGCTAAACGGGTTGATGACATTTTATTTCCTTGCTTTTTTAATTAAATTTGCAGAAAGACCTTATATATAAATCTCAATAAATATGAAAATATTAGTTTGTATCAGTAACGTGCCCGACACGACGACAAAAATAACTTTTACCAACGATAATACCGAATTCAATACTGCAGGAGTGCAATATATTGTAAATCCTTATGATGAGATCGCGTTATCAAGAGCAATTGAACTTACTGAAGGTGGTAAGGGAACGATAACGGCAATTAATGTTGGTGAAGCAGCAAATGATCCAACTGTTAGAAAAGCATTGGCGATCGGTGCTGATGAAGCTGTTCGTGTGAACGCAGCTCCACGTGACGCTTATTTCGTTGCTAAACAGATCGCAGAATACGCGAAAGATAAGGATTACGACATGATCCTAACCGGTCGTGAATCTATTGATTATAATGGTAACCAGGTTGCGGCAATGGTTGGAGAATTTTTAAATATTCCATCTATTTCAATTATTAAGAAACTAGACTTTGATGGCACTACAGCGACGATCGAAAGAGAAATTGAAGGTGGTAAAGAAGTAGTAACGGTATCAGGCAAATTTATTGCCAGCTGTGCAGAAGGTGTTGCAGAACCAAAAATCCCAACCATGCGTGGAATTATGAGTGCCAGAACCAAGCCTTTAACTGTTGTAGACGCTATAGATATTGAAGCAGTAACCAAGGTTGCCAAATACGAAACACCTGCCCCACGCGGAGCTGTTAAATTGGTGCCTGCAGATCAAACAGAATCTCTTATTGGCTTACTTCACAGCGAAGCAAAAGTAATCTAATTTCGTTTTATTACCCAATTAATCAAATCGTTACACAAATCCGAATCAGGATCAAGAAATAAATATATGTCAGTATTAGTATATGTAGAACAAGCCGAAGGTAAGTTTAAGAAATCTGTTTTTGAAGCCGTTTCTTATGCCAAAGCCATTGCAGATCAGCAATCAACCAACCTAACCGCAATTTCTATTGGCGAAGTTGCCGAAAGTGAATTAAAAGAGCTAGGAAAATACGGTGCAGCTAAAGTATTAAATGTAAGTGCAGATCAATTAAAAACTTTCGTTAACCAGGCCTATGCAAGCGTAATTGCTGCTGCTGCTAAAAAGGAAAGTGCAGATATTGTTGTTTTATCCAATTCTTTCTCAGGAAAGGGTTTAGCTCCGCGAATTGCAGTAAAACTTGAAGCTGGCTTAGCAGATGGCGCAGTGGAATTACCAAGTACTGATGGTAAGTTTTCGGTTAAGAAAACAGCATTTTCGGGAAAAGCTTTTGCCATTACCGAGTTAACATCTGCTAAGAAGGTAATTGCTTTGAATCCAAATGCTTTTGGTGTTAAAGAAAATGCCACAGATGCAGCAATCGAGAACTTTGCTGCCGATATTAAACAATCAGACCTTGGGACTGTTATTAAGGATATTGTTAGGGCAACGGATAAAGTTTCTTTACCGGATGCAGAATTAGTTGTATCTGCCGGAAGAGGCTTAAAAGGGCCAGAAAACTGGGTGATGATTGAAGAACTGGCTGGTTTATTAGGTGCAGCAACGGCTTGTTCTAAACCAGTTTCTGATGCAGATTGGAGACCTCACTCGGAACACGTTGGCCAGACGGGAATCGCCATCAGTCCAAACTTATACATTGCAATCGGAATTTCAGGTGCGATCCAACATTTGGCAGGTGTAAGTTCTTCTAAAGTAATTGTAGTGATTAATAAAGATCCGGAAGCGCCTTTCTTTAAAGTAGCTGATTACGGGATAGTTGGCGATGCTTTTGAGGTAGTACCGAAATTAATTGAAGCTTTAAAAGCACATAAAGGATAAAAATCTTTAAACCTGGCAGTCTGTAAAACCTACCAGGTTTGAAATATAGATATGAAAAAAGTTAAGTTAGATATTGTAGGATTATCTTACAGCCAGACTCAATCTGGCGCCTATGCCCTTGTTTTAGGAGAAGTGAATGGACGGAGGCGATTGCCTATCATTATCGGTGCTTTTGAGGCACAGGCTATTGCTATAGAAATTGAGAAAATGACGCCTAGCAGGCCATTAACCCATGATCTATTTAAATCAATGGCAGATACTTTCCATATCAACATTGAGGAGATCATTATTTATAATTTGGTTGATGGTGTTTTTTATGCAAAATTAATTTGTAACGATGGGAAGAATAAACATGAAATCGATGCACGTACATCTGATGCAATTGCACTGGCTGTACGTTTCGATGCCATGATCTATACTTACGAATTCATTTTATCTTCTGCAGGAATTGTAATCGAAGGAAACGACTTTTTATTTCTGGAAAATATGGATTCGATAGCAAAAGAACCAGATGCTGATAGTTTACCAGGCAGCGGAAAACAGCAAGGTTTTACAGACTTATCATTGGAAGAATTGCAGCAAAAATTACAAGAAGCTATCGCAGAAGAAGCTTACGAAAAAGCCGCAAGATTAAGAGATGAATTAAATAAACGGGGAACATCGTGAAATTTTCCCTTATTAAATTTAATTTAGAGCGATTAAATTCAATAATTTTCTTTATAAAAATCTAAAAATAGAAATAACCCAAATTGTTTAAAATAATTTGGGTTTATTTTTGAATTATGTTTCAAATTAGTTCTATATTCAACCTTTACTTTCAAAAATCAAACAAACGATATGATGAATGTTAAGTTTCGCTTAACCTTAATGAGCTTTATGCAATTTTTTGTGTGGGGTGCCTGGCTTATCACAATTGCAAATTATTGGTTCGGAACAAAACAATGGGATGGAACTCAGTTTGGTGCAATTTTCGCCACTATGGGTTTTGCATCATTATTTATGCCTACCCTAACCGGCATCATTGCCGATAAATGGGTAAATGCAGAAATACTATATGGCATACTCCATATTTTATATGCTGGCGTGCTATTTTATCTGCCGCAAGTTGAAAGTCCGAATGCCTTTTTCTGGACCATGCTGGTAGCCATGTGTTTTTACATGCCAACCATTTCCTTAAGCAATTCTATCTCTTATACCACCTTAAAATCTGGTAACCTGGATGTTGTAAAAGACTTCCCTCCCATCCGGGTATGGGGAACAGTTGGCTTCATCGCAGCAATGTGGATCACGAATTTAACGGAGAATAAAGCAAGTGCAAATCAATTTTATATAGCAGGAACAGGTGCATTAGTTTTGGGCATCTATGCGTTTTCTTTACCAAAATGTAAACCTAGTAAACTTATTTCAGAAGAAGCTTCACTAATGCACACGTTGGGATTAGAAGCTTTTAAGCTTTTTGCCAATTACAAAATGGCCTTATTTTTTATTTTCTCGATGTTTTTAGGAGGGGCCTTACAACTTACTAATGCTTATGGCGATGTATTCCTTGATGAATTTAAACATTTTCCAAAATATGCAGATTCTTTTGTAGTTGAATATTCGACCATTATTATGTCGATTTCGCAAGTTTCTGAAACTTTATTTATTTTGGCAATACCATTTTTCTTAAAGCATTTTGGCATTAAGAAAGTAATGATTATCGCCATGCTGGCCTGGGTATTCCGTTTTGGATTCTTCGCATATGGAAATCCTGCTGGCAACCTTTGGATGATTATTATATCTTGTGTGGTTTATGGAATGGCTTTTGATTTCTTTAACATATCCGGTTCGCTGTTTGTGGAAACTTCTACTACTGCAAAAACGAGGTCTTCTGCTCAAGGTATGTTTATGATGATGACAAATGGCTTTGGTGCCGTATTTGGAAGTTTGGTATCTGGCTGGATGATTGATAGATATTTTACCAAATCTTTTACAACTATCCAGGCTACATCCGAATTTGTAGGGTCAGAACCTACTAATAATCATTTGCTTGCCTTTGTTAAAAGTCAGGGGGTAAGTATCTTAAACAACGGCACTTTCGATAAAGCCATTCAAATGAAAGACTGGCACCACATCTGGCTATCTTTTACCATCTATGCGTTAATTATCACCGTACTTTTTGCATTGTTATTTAAACACAAACATACCAAAGCTGAAGAAAAGGCTATCGAAGCCATCACTCATTAATTTAATCTCTCAATCCATTTTATTATGTCAGCTGGTAAATACAGAAAAGAACACAATTGTTTAAACTGTGGTTCTCATGTAGAAAAGCATTACTGCAGCAATTGCGGTCAACCCAATTTAGAACTTAAAGAAAGCTTCTGGGGATTTATCAGTCACAGTATTGCCCATTATTTTCATTTTGATAATAAGTTTTTTCAAACACTCACTCCGCTCTTAACTAAACCAGGACAAGTTACACTAGATTATCTTGCCGGAAAACGAGCCCGATATATTAATCCGGTGAGCATGTACATTTTCGTATCTATTGTCTATTTTATTGTTGTGCCTAAAGCTTCTGTTGAGGGCGATAGATCAAAGCACCAAACAAAACTAGAAAGGAAGCAAATTGAAAGAGCCACATCTAAATTAATAGACACCAGCATAAACGGAGAAAATAACGTAGTAAGCGGAATCGCTAAAACAGCCATAAACCGCATTAACAGCAACATTTCGATTAGCGAGTTCAAAGATCTTACGTTTAAAAAACAAGAAAAAGCTATTGCTGATCTCAAAAGCAAATCGAAAACCTCGGATTTCAATGCTGACCTGCTGGAAGAATACAATAAATTTCACATCATTAAGCAAGACAGTACTTATACATCTTATTTAAACAGGCAAGCTAAACTTTCTGCCAATGAAAAGGATAACTGGTTTCAACGAACCCTCAAGAAAAGAGATATTACGGTCAATCAAAAAATGGTTTCCGGATGGACTTTGAAAGAAGAAATAGAACATTACCGTCCAAAACAGTATTTCCTGCTGATGCCAATCCTGGCCATGTTTATTATGATTATCTTCCGTAAGAATAAGAAATACTATCTGGACCACCTGATTTTTACTATCCATGGAATGACAGCCTATTTTATTGAAGAGATTATCACCAGTCCGATTAAAAAGCACGTGTTTGGACTTGATTCAGCAACGTCGAATTTTATCGGAGTGATCGTTTTTGTCGCTATTGTTTGGTATATTTACAAGGCATTAAAATTATTTTATAACCGCAGCAGAAGTGCTACGATATGGAAGATGTTCCAGGTTGTTATACTCTATGCCATAACGTTGGTTATTACAGAAAAAATAATCTCAGAAACCATCTATTACTTTATTGCTTAACTCAATTGGTTTGAACAGAAAAGCCTCAGCATTCGGAATGCTGAGGCTTTGGTATTTTATTGGATCTGGATATTATTTTCTATCCTTCAACTCTACAAATTCTCTATCAGTTTCACCAACATAAATCTGACGAGGACGGCCAATCGGCTCTTTGTTTTCATGCATTTCTTTCCATTGAGCAATCCATCCCGGTAAACGACCCAATGCAAATAACACCGTGAACATTTCTGAAGGGAAGCCCAGGGCTCTGTAAATAATTCCAGAGTAGAAATCTACATTAGGATATAATTTCCTGTCAATAAAATATTGATCTGTTAAGGCTGCTTCCTCCAGTTTTTTAGCGATTTCTAAAATTGGATCATCAATACCTAAATTCTCTAAAATATCATCACATGCTTTTTTAATGATTTTAGCACGTGGATCAAAGTTTTTATAAACCCTGTGTCCGAAGCCCATCATACGGAAAGGATCGTTTTTATCTTTTGCCTTGTTAATCCACTTTTCAGTATCGCCACCATCAGCTTTGATTAGTTCAAGCATATCGATAACAGCCTGGTTTGCACCACCGTGTAGCGGACCCCAAAGTGCTGCGATACCTGCAGCAATAGATGCATACAAATTACAATCAGACGAACCAACAATTCGAACAGTAGATGCCGAACAGTTTTGCTCATGATCTGCATGTAGAATAAGCAATTTATTCATTGCGTTAACAACAATTGGATTCACATCATAATCCTCTGTACGTTGTCCAAAGGTCATCCAAAGGAAATTAGTCACATAATCATATTTATTTTTTGGATAAATAAGCGGATGACCTAATGATTTCTTATAAACGAATGAAACAATAGTTGGGAATTTTGCTAATAACTTAACGATCGTTAGATTTTGCTCCTCTGCTGTTTGATTCGGCTTTAAACATTCCGGATAAAATGTTGATAGCGAAAAGATTAAAGAACCTAACTGACCCATAGGATGAGATCTTGACGGATAGCCATCAAAAAACTTCTTCATGTCCTCATGAATCAATGTGTGACTGTTAATATCAGCCTGTAAATCTTCTAATTGCGTTTGAGTTGGAAGATCTCCGTAGACGATCAAATAAATTACTTCTAAGAAACTGGATTTTGCAGCAAGCTCCTCAATTGAATATCCTCTATATTTTAAGATACCTTTTTCACCATCTAAAAAAGTGATTTTACTTTTGGTAGAACCCGTATTTTTAAATCCAGTATCTAAAGTTACAAAACCAGTAAGATCTCTCAATTTAGAAATATCAATGGCCTTTTCATCTTCTGTTCCTGTAATTACTGGCAATTCTATCGTTTTACCATCAACTTTAATTTCTGCAATATCTGACATATTATTGTATTGTGTTTATAGCTTTCTAAATTATATAAAATTAATATACATGCATAACAAATCTGTTAAATTAATATGAATTATCAGTCAAAAAGACGTAACAATCATACTGAATTTAACTTTGAAATACTTTCTATTTTGCTTTTAATTCTTCTGTTACTCTGCCGCATTCCAGCATTTCATCACCGTAATATGGATTTCTAATTTCTTTTTCAGTTGATAACCAATCCCCTCCGTCGCCTTTGTTGGCCATAGGGCAATGTTGTACATAAATAGTTCCTTTTTCTATTTCGGCATTTTTCATTAGTGCGATCAAATCAGCACTTAAGGTTGTAAAACTTTTTCGCTGATCAGCAAGATCACTACTTGCTGCGATTTTACCAGCTATTTCTGCGGTAGGTTCGCAACCTTCGAAGTTTGCCAGGCTTTTTTGTAAATCTGCAGCAGCCTTTTGAGAAAGTTTTTGATCAGCCTTAACCAACGCATCCTTTAAACTCACGTACTCAATAAAAATATTTGCTTTCTTTTGATCTTTTATAGAAACCTCATTATTTACAGATATGGAGTCTTTTTGAAGTGTATCTTTTTTATCTGATGATTTTTTTTCTGATGGGTTACAAGCCATAAGGCCAGCAAGAATAACAATTCCGAATATTCGTTTCATGGTATTTGGTTTTCGGTTCAAAATAGGGATTTAAATATTAAATAAACAAAAAAAGCCCCGCAAATTGCGAGGCTTTCAGATTAAATGATGTTTTAATTATAATTTAAAATTATAAGCCAATCTAAGTGCGTACTGACCAGTTTTTCTGAAGTAAGTTGTCGAAGCGCTATCGTTCACATAACCTTCATATCTTACACCAGCATCGAAACCGCCAAATTCATAACCAAGACCACCAGAATAGATAAAGTTGGTTTTTGCACCATCCTGAATAGAAATACCCGCTCCAGCTTCAGTAGCTAAATACATTCTTTTAATCGGGAATACTTTTACTCCACCTTTAGCTGGAATAAAATCTGCATCTACCGCATTATCCTTAGCGATTAATTTTGTGTAACCACCAGATGCCGTTATTGCAACATATGGTGTTAGATCCCATTGTAATTTTAAATCTGCACCATAAGCGTAATCCATTGGCGATTTATCGCGGAACACACCGCCGTTAATTCCTACGCCAACCTTAAAGCCCATACCTTTTGGAGCCGGATTCGGATCAGTTTCCATCATGGTTTGTGCATTCAAGCTAGTTGAAGCAAAAAGTGCAACTGCCGCTGTTGCTGTAGCAAAGATTTTAGTAATCGTTTTCATATTAGATAAATTAAGTTAATTAATAAGGTTTTGGTGTATATACGGAAACTGATTTCATTTAGATTTATTTATTTTCATTTTTTTCAGAAATTTTTATAAATAAAAAAAGCCTCAGCGAAAGCTGAGGCTTTATAAAAGCTAATGAGTATTTAGCTTATAAGCTAAAACCGTATGCTAAACGTAAACCAACATAACCAGTGCTACCACCGTCTCTTGATAAACCTTCATATTTAACACCTAAGTCTAAACCACTACTCCAAGCATAACCCAATGCAGGAGAATATACGAATGAAGTTCCACTACCTTTGTTAGTACCAAAACCAGCACCAAGTTCTGCTAAACCATAAACACCTGCTCCCGATTCGTTGAAGAAATATTTTGCACCAACTTTAACTGGAATGTATCCAAAATCTGTTCCATCAACCGTAACATTACCTAAATTAATATCTTTAGCTAAGAAACGGGTATAACCAGCTGTTACTGGAATGGATAATTGTTTATCAACATCAAATTGGTAACGTAAATCAGCACCAAGAGCTACACTATATGCATCGCTGGTAGGGATACCACCAATAATTCCTATTCCTAATTTTTGAGATTGTGCGTTTGCGTTAGTTGCGAAGAATAATGCCACTACAGCTGCTGAAGTAGCAATAATTTTAGTAAAAGTTTTCATCAAATATTATTTTTAAGTTAAATTAATATATCACCATCTTTACAAAACGTGTGCCAAAAGCAGAGAAATAACAACTTTCAGGAATTTAAACCGTGAACTTACTTACAGCAAGGTATTTAAACATCATGACAAGGCCTTTTCTAAAATATATTGTTTTAACAAATCAGTTGGCAGTGTAGCATCAAGCCAAATAATCTCTACCTGATCTTTTTCCATTTTCCTGAAAAAAGTATTTTGCCTTTTGGCGTATTGACAAATGGCGGTTCCAAGCCTTAACTTCAACTCCTCATAAGTAAGTAGGCCATCAAGGTAACTCACTATGAATTTATACTCTAAACCATAGAACACTAATATTTCCTTCGAAACACCACTGGAAATTAATTCTGATACTTCCTCAATCATTCCGTTCTCCAGTCGGTGTTGCAGCCTGGAGAGAATTTTAGACCTGGTCAATTCAACCTGATTCTTCAATCCAAAAATTAACGGCTTAATCTCAGGCTGTTGTTTTTCTTCAATGTTGTGGTTTTCCAGATATTCTGCAATTTCTATTGCCCGGATCAATCTTTTTTTTGAGGAGACATCAACATGTGCAATATGCGCCGGAGGATAGGCATGTAACCTAAGTGCCAACCGTTCTTTCTCATAAACTTCCAGCTCAGCCCGTAATGGCGCATTAATGGGAACTGCCGTATATTGTTGATTTTGTAGCAAACTATGAATATACATCCCCGTACCTCCGCACAAAACAGGCCACTTATTTCTACTGGCAATTGATTCAAATGCCTCATAAAAATCATTTTTAAATGCATCAACATGATACCGTTCTCCAGGATCTAAAATATCAATCAGGTGATGGGGAATAATTTTATTATGAATTTCATATTCATGCAGGTCTTTTCCTGTTCCGATATTCATTTTTCTAAATATCTGCCGACTGTCTGCGCTGATAATTTCGCCATTTAGTTCATTGGCTACCTGAACTGCAAGCTTTGTTTTACCTGATGCGGTAGCTCCTAAAATGATGATGAGGTTGTGATCTGCCATTTAGAACTTTAGAATAAATTTAAGACTACCGGTATTAAAAACCACTGCATCAGCAGCCAAGGTAGCATCTTTGACTAGCGATCGGTTGAAATTTTGATCAAGCGAAAATTGTTGAGATGCTATTGTAGCTGTTGATGAAAAGCCGAGCGTGGTGTAAGCTTCACCAGAAGACCAGTCTCTGTCTGCATAAGTCATTACATCATTCGGTTTCTGAAGTGCCGAGAAATGTGAAATCAGTTTGCTTAAACCTCCCGTAACACTATAACCAGACTTCACTGCGAATCTGATTAATTCGGCAGATTTATAATTTTCAGTATGATTCATACTTCTGAGTGCAGAAAATGTAGCTACAGCAACTAAATCTTCCCTTTCAAATAACCCAAATTTATACCGGCTATTTACTGCGCCCTGTAAATGGTTTTGATCAAGAAACTGATCCGCTATAGGCTTAGTAATTTTCTCTACTTTAGTTTTCCTACCGTGAATTCTAATATTCAAGCCAAGTAAAGATTCAATTCTGGCAACAACTTGTAAAGGCCGGCTAAGCCAAACATCTTCCCAGAGGTGAACAAGCTTTATTTCGGCACTTTTGTGCTTTTCCTGTAGCTCAATAAGGTCATCAGGAGGAAATGAATTTTTAATACTAACCAGATTAACTACGAATTTGCCATTGCCCAAGCTAAGTAAGCAAAAATCCTGATCCAAAGAAAAATGGCATTCAATTTTAAGATCCTCCAATCTGGATCTTAATTGTTGATGCCATTCTATATGTTGATTAACTGCTGGTTGATTCAAGGATGCTAATTTATCTGCTTAAATGCTTGCAACAAATTTAGCTATCCTATTGTTATATCCACTCTTTTTCTTTGAAGTTGGTATGGATAATTTCAACGAAAGTTTGTATTTCACTTAATTTCTGATCGTTTAATTCTGAAATTTGATAGCCGATTTTTTCATCGCCGAACTCCTGTAAACTTTGAGTATTAGTCGTGAATTCTGCTGCATTAAGCTTAACCTCTACTACATCTCCATTAATGTAAATCCCTATAAAAAAGCGTTCTGTAATTTTCTCACCGGCTGTCTCAATATTCTTTTCGCTATACAGATCATATCCTGTTTCAGAATTCTCATGAACGGTGTAACCTCGCGTAGCATAAGGTTGAACTCCTGCTCTAATCGTTTGAAATATTTCTACAAGGTCTGTTTTCATATCTTATCTAATTTTAAAATTAAACACCGTCATGCCATTATTGTTTAATTTTATTCTTCTTGCCACCAGTTTGCAATCGGTAAATACTGATCAAGTATAATGGTTTCGCCTAGCCTTGGCGTTACTAAATGTAGCTTACTTTCTTTAGCAGCAGCCACTACTCTTTGTATGGGTTCATCCCAGGGGTGCATGGCTAAAGTAAATTTACCCCAATGTACGGGCAACAGTACATTTGCCCTTAGGTCTATCGCTGCTTTTACAGTTTCCTCCGGAAACATATGAATAAAAGGCCAATAAGTATTGTACTGGCCACACTCTAAAATGGCAAGATCGAATGGTCCGTGAGCTTTACCTATTTCGGCAAAATGGGTATCATATCCAGAATCACCACCAAGAAAAAACTTTGATTTTTCTGTTTCCAAGACAAAGGCAGACCACAAGGTTTGGTTACGTTTAAATTTCCTTCCGGTAAAATGCCTCGCTGGCACTGCTGTAAATCTTAAATCGTTGGTAATCGAGATGGATTCATTCCAGCAAAGTTCGTTTATTTTATCTACCGGGATCCCCCATCTTTCTAAATGTGACCCCACACCAATCGAAGTGATGATCTTCTTTAAATTGGGTGCAATAGTTAAGATTGTTTGGTAATCTAAATGATCGTAGTGATCATGCGTAATCAGTAGAATATCTATATTTTGAAATTGCTCAGCCTTTACAAAATCAGTTCCCGGGAATGCTTTACTTCCTATAAATGAAAAAGGAGATGGAACTTTACTAAAAATAGGATCTACCAGAATCCGAAGATGATCTACTTTGATCAAATAAGAGGAATGCCCGAACCAAATTAACTCGGGTAAGTTATCTTTCGGTACCGCATCTAAATCTGGCTGAACAACTTTTAAATTCTTATTTGGGATTTTATTGGGATGCTTACCCAGAAGAAAAGCTTTCAAAACCTTGAAAAAGCTTACACCTTCCGGCTGCATAGGTGTTGGAGATAAATTTTGTAAGGCCTTGTCTTTATAATTTGCCAGATGATGAATTTTCTCAGATCTTGAACCGCTAGGCAGGCGCCCGAAAACAGGTAAATTAATAACAATCAACACCACCGCAATGATGGCTGCAACAATATAAAAGAAAATCATTTTTAAAAATTAATGCGCTAATGTAACTATTGCAGAAATGATAATATGCATGCTCCTATCCGTTCAATGATTTTTCGATTTATTCTTACAAAATACAGACTGAGCCATAATCATCCTAATGAATAGAAAAGAAGTTTAATGGTTCTTATTTAAGCTTCCTGGTAAAACATCGTAATGTTTTTTGAAGGCAGAAATAAAGTGTTGAGCATTTTTATACCCGATCAGGAAAGCAACTTCATTAACTGATTTCTTTTCCCGAAGAAGAAAATAATGCGCCTTTTCCATTCTAATTTTGTACAAGTAACCAAAAACAGTATGCCCCACTAAAGCTTTAAAGCCTTTTTTAAGCTTATAATCATTAATACCAGCCTTACGAGATAATTCCATTAGTGAACAGGGATGCTGTAAATTGCTTTCGATCAACTGTTTTGCAAATAAAATTTTCCTGATGTCTTCTTCTTTTATAGATAAGGATCCCACTTCTCTTTTCTGCAGGTAAGAAATAATCAATTCAAATATCTTCGATTCGAGAAAAATACGTTTTACCCTGCCCATGTATTTCTGGTTATTTAATGCCTGAAGTAATAGGGCAATTTCAGGTGTAATGGCATTGCAGATTAGATTGGTTTCTTCTGTAAAATCCTGATTAGCTATTTTGTTAAAATACGATTCCGTTAATTGAATATAGGTATAACTCGCCTTCCCTGTTACGTTGAAGACCACACGATTGAGCTGACCTGCAGAAATATTTTGCTGATTTTGATTCAGACTAAGCAAATGTTTAGTTTTCGTATCGTTAAAATAGTCTACACTGCCATTTAAACAAAATAGAAATCCAATATGGTTTTGTGAAGATTCATAGTAGAAGTCTTCAGTATGATGAGTAATGATCTCAGCAGTACTGATGTGAATCCCATTGAACCACTTTTCATTCAAATTGATCTGGTAATTTTCTGTTTTGATCTCTTGCTCACGTTCTTCCAGATCCCCGTTGATATCAAAATTATAGCCATAAGTTTTGTCGTAAATTGTATTTTGAGTCTGATTTTCTAAGAGTCTGATTTTCATTTTATGAATTCTACGCGAGCAAAAATGCCATGATCATTGCTATAAATTAATTGCTGCATTGAACAGTGGCATTTCTATTTTAATCCGTATCACGGCATTAATTATCCGTATGGCGTTATCTCGCGAAGCTGATTATCTACAAATTTGCATAATTATTTATAATTAGTCTAAATAAAAGGGTGTTAATTAATTTATTTTTTTGTTTTTAGAATCTTTTTGCTCTTACGCAAGACATTAAGATAGATAATACAAAGGCTTATGAATAAAGTAAGGTAGTTATCGGGACGTATAAATTGAGCTTTTAAGCTTTATTCGAAGGATGGTTGCACACCAATTATTGAATATAAATTGATAAAAAATGGAAAACTAATAAAACTTTAATAACAATCTAAATTAACTTAACTATGAAAAACAAATTAAACATGTCTTTTAAAGAAATAGGCATGGCGGTTTTAATTACCAGCCTAGCTATTACAGGATGCAAAAAAGATAAAATTACACCTGAACCAGTAAGTCAAATTGATAAAGTTCAACAAGCAGACTTTTTTGATACGAACAGGGAATTTGCTAAAGCTTTATCTAAAGCTGTTAATAATTCTGAACTCAGAGAATTAATAAAGAAAGAATCTCTTTTAAAATTTGATAAGGATAATGATGTGCTTTTCCAAAAAATTAAAGATGAAAAGTTATCAAATGGAACTAAGGTCTTAGACTTTATAGCTGGCTTTTCAGGACTTGGAAAGGATAAGTTTGTAACCAACGTAAATAATGCAGTCTTACTAACAATATATGTACCCTCGTTAAAGGTATTTAAACCAGAGACATGGCTCACGGAAAATCAAATCCCTATTGTTGCTGTAAGAAATGAAAGCGATATTGTAACAAACAAACCATTATTAGCATTTGATTCCAATCAAAATAAATTATCGCTATCATATTCGAGTGAGCCGACAGTTCCCGTACTCGTTGTAAAAAACAATGAACGTGTGAATTTTGATGATAATTCGGGATCAACAAACAGCAATAGTCTCAGCTCAATTAAAAAGGGAGATGTGTTAATGTCAGTTAATAATAAGCAACTTTATTTTACAAGTTCTGACTTTAAAAATTTAGAAATTCCATCTAAAGTAGCATCTGTTAGCCCAGGAAACACTTCAATAACTTACCAAAATGGACAAGGTCCGGGTACGTATATTGGTAAATTATGGCATGGTTATTATTCAGGATATAATTTCACTTATGATAGAGATTGCATCTATTATAGTTTAAAGAACGACGCGGATTCAGGCACTTTGGACAATACCTACGCAGAGGCAATCCAAGGATTTTATTTCAATAGTTCTTCTTCTGAGCAAACTTTAGATGCCTTAAATAATGACTGGACCGAAGGTATTTATGAAATTTATGTTACTACACTATTTGTTGAAGGTACTTCAGTTAAAGATGTTAAAAAGGGATTTAGTGTAAGCAAAAATGAACTATTTACTAATGTTGGTGGCTCCAGGGTGACGAAATATTTCCCTATCCCTCCAATAGAAATAGCTACATGGGATATGCAAAAATATGGCGATACCTGGAAGTTTTTAATTGAAGAGTTTAATTTTGGAGAGACTAAAAAATATACAACGAACGTCTCTTCAAATTTCTCGACTAATTTTAAAGTCGATGCAGGCTTTAACCTTTTCAAGGTTATCAAAATAGGTGCTAGTGCAGGAGGTAGTACGAGCTCAACAAAAACGAGCATATTTGAGGTATCGACAACTGTTTCGTCATTTAATTTAGGAGAAGCCATATTAAGTTTTGAAGATCCTGTTGAATTGAAAGGAAAAAATGCAATAGCACAGTATCCAGTAATTGAGCATGTTATTAATGCTCCATTGGAACATAATATGATTGCTACTAGAGGCTTGAATACTGGACTTGTTACCCTTATTGTAGCACCATGGAAAAGAATTAATCCATTATCAGATTCTCAAAGCTATAATGACGATGCTTTCTATTGGATGTCTCACTATTAATAGGACTCATGATTTACAACTAATTTTATTTTGCGATGGTGGAACACGCGGTAAACCCGTAATCGAATATAAATTAGTTAAAAAAGGATAAAATTTGAGCAAAGAGTGCTCAAATAAAAATATGTTTTGTTAGTTGGATAGATGCTCCCCGCGATGGGGAGCTTTATCTTTTTATAAGGTTTTGTCAATCAATTTACCTTATAGCAAGCTTTGACCACTTTAGCTTTAAAGCGATTAACTTATTTTATCATAATGAGATTAAAATAATCTTATGCAAAAGTGATCCAACGCAAAAAGGCCCCGAAAATTCAGGGCCTTTTTGTTTCATACTCACGAAATATTATTTTTCAGAGTTTTTCTTGTCAGTAACTTCCGCACGGATTTCTTGTGCTAAAACTTTAAGATCTTGCATTGCTTTACGCACACGGGTACCAGCAGCTGCATTGCCAGCATTATAAAATTTTTCTACATCTGCTTCAATAGCAGCAACAGCAGCTTTAACTTTTGAGAATTTTTCCATCGCTAATTGATGTTTTTAAGGTTTAAAAAATTTATTTTTTCAATTATACATATTTACCCTGAATTAACAACAGAAAGCATCTATTAATTTGCAATAAGTTTTGCACATATTCACAATCAAAAAATGCCCTTACGGTATTATAGAAGTATTTTTTAGTACACAGGTGAGAAAATCTGTGTATGCCAACTGAACTGTTTCGAAAGCTTAATTAGATTTTCGAAGGTTTGATTTGCGCTATTTATACATCGTTCGTAATCTTCTTCTTTCACCCTGTTATTCAGCACAGTAACGAAAATTTTCCATTTCGAACCCAATTCTGCACCATAAACACCGTAATAATTTAATCCATCTTCATGATTTTTAAAGTTTGGATTTGCCAAAATATGCTTCTTAATCACGTTTCCGCCAAGTGTTGCGCCCTCCAGCACATAAAGTGCACCTAAAATCTCAGCCGTATTCTTTTCAGGAACAAATAGATCAAAATCCAATGATGGTAAAGTAAGGTTATCAATTTCCCAATAAGCCAGATCCTTTTCCAACGCATTAAGTTTCAAACGGCTATTTATTTCTAATTCAATAGCCAGATCTTTATCGAGCATATTGGCCAGCTTATTTTCAAGTTTTTGATGAATGATATAATTGATGGTTAGTAGTGTTTTATAATTCGCTATACTTAAAGAATTGTTCATAATTTCATTAACAAACATTAATGATTCTAACGCTTCATGCTTTTTTGCTGTTTCTGTTCTTAGTATTCCTGCAATCATTCAAGTTTTTATCTAATTAAAAAAAGGTTATAAAAAAAGAAAGATTCAAATGAAACATCTGAATCTTCCGTTTGATCAATAATTGATATTTAATTCATTCTAAGGTATTGGTTAAACCAGAAATCGTGCACCGAATGCACACACTTTACCAGATTATCATATCCATCTGGCTTGGTGAGATAGGCATTCGCACCAAATTCTATCGATTTTTTAACATCGTCCGGATTATCCGAAGTAGAAAATAAAATCACTGGTATGGATTTCAAATAGGGAATATCTTTTATAAATTTCAGCAAATCCAAACCCGATAAACCTGGTAGGTTTAAATCCAATAAAATCAATTTAGGTTTAGTTTTGCTTTCTGCAAATTGCTCTAATTTAACCATTGCTTCGGCACCATCCTCAACTATAACCAAATTCAACGTATCCTTAACCTCTTGAACAGCACTTTGCATAAAAAATGCATAGTCTATATCATCCTCAACATAAAATATATCAGGCGTTTCCATTATCATTATTATATATTTTTAAAGGCTACGTAAAAAGTAGAGCCTTCATTTAACTTACTCTCGAACCATACCCGTCCTTTGTGTCGCTCAACTACTCTTTTCACTATTGCCAACCCTACCCCGGTTCCCTCGATCTCTTTAACATTGTCCATGCGCTTAAAAAGCTCAAAAACCCTGTCGTAATAACGGTTATCAATTCCCATACCATTATCTTTCACGGCATAAACAATTTCCCTACCATCTATATACGATGAAATTTCAATTTTTGGTTTTTCAACCATTGAGGAGTATTTTATAGCATTGGAAATTAAATTTGTAAATACCTGGGCAATCATGGTTTTATCCCCTTTTATATCTGGCATTTGATCTAAAATCAGTTCGGATTTATCTGCTTTAAAAGCCGTCCAAACTTCAGTGGTAATTTCTTTTAAAAGCGACTGCATATCTACGGTCTCAAAAGTGATTTCCAAACGACCTACTCTTGCGAGATTCAAGATCTCTTTAATTAAAAAATTCATTTTATCTGCACCAGTCAAAATACGGCTGAGCATTTTCTTTGCACTATCATCCAGGCTTTTATTCCTAAGCATCAATTCTGCATAAGTCTTTACAGATGTTAATGGCGTTCTCAAATCGTGAGAGATGGTGTAGCTAAAAGTATCTAATTCTTCATATGCGGCTTGAAGTTTTTCATTCAATAACCTGATTTCATTGGCTTTTTTGTTTACATCAGTGACGATAATTTCCCGAACCCTTAAAACGGAAGCAATCTCTTCAGACAGCCATTTCTCAGATGTATTATTAACTACCTCAGACCAGGCTTCGAAAGACGTTCTTGGTGATAAGTTAAGTAAACCATTTTCTGCAGGTGTAGCGGGTTTATCCGGATTGCCTGCCCAGTTTACTGTAGAAATGAGTTCGGGCTTAAACCAAATAATCATTTCTCCCAGTTCTTTGCTGATTGTGCAGGCTAAAATACCAGATGCGATGCTTTTATAGTTGCTGGCTGGTGAATGTATCTCCGGTAATCGATGGGTAAAATAAATAGACTCATCGTTGGTCTTTTTCAACCATTCTGCCAGTGCTAAGATATCTTCATCAGCAGGAACATTGCCGATTGTTTTCAGGTTGTTTTCGAACAAAATGGCCACTCCGTGAGCTTTGGTTACCTCTAATATTGTTCTTTTATGGCTGGTAATAGCATCTATCAGATATTTATCTTTGTTAAGATGCTCACCAAGTATTGCTGCAATATCTTTAAACTGTTCTACAATTTCAGAATCTTCTTCATCCTGTCGGTATTCCAGCGCGGATGATAAAATCTGACCAATCAATTTAGCACCCTCCCGGGCCTTATAATCAATAAATTTCGGGCTATAATTGTGACAGGCAATTAATCCCCATAACTCACCATGGGAAATTAAGGAAATACTAAAACTGGAGCATACCCCCATATTTTTTAAGTATTGAATATGAATCGGCGAAACTGCCCTCAAACCAGAGTTGGTTAAATCCAGTGGCCTATCTTCTAAAAATGTGATGATAGGTGAATCTTCTTTATTTACATCAGCAATTAAGCGGGTAAGATTCAGTTTGTATAATTCACGGGCTTGCTTAGGAATGTCGGAAGCCGGATAATGTAGTCCGAAAAAGGGCTCGAGGCCTTCAATCATTTCTTCAGCTACCACTTCGCCGTGCCCATCATCCAAAAACTTATAGATCATTACCCGATCAAAATCGATGAGTTTTTTAACTTCTGCAGCGGCACCTTTTAATAGTGAATTTACACTTTTACCCTGTAACATTTCAGATGCTGATCTTCCAATCATGCTTTGAATATCATACTGTAATGTAGCAGGTTCAAACTCCAGCAACCAATTATTTACTGAATCTGCAATGGTGATGTAATACTGATTTTTATCAATAATAACGGGATGCGGACTTATCGCATCGAAACTTTTTCTGATGATTCCAAGTCGCAGCAAATCTTCGACATTAAATTCTGGCGTGAGCTGATCTAAGAAAGCATTAATAGTTGAAAGTGGTTTACCCAGTAAATTGCTTGCAGCTGCCTTTATAAAAATTCCGGTATTTTCACTAACGTAAGAAATCGAAAAATCAATTTTGTCAACAGCAATCAAGAAACCGTGTGATTGAACTTTGCCTGGAATGTGGATGGGTTCTCGATCGCAATTGGTGAGATCTACAGAAAATTTTATCATATGAAATTTAGCGATACAAAAATATTAGAATTTTCGAGTTAACAAATAGATAACCCTCTTTAGAACGACTACAATTTATAGAATTCAATCAGCAGAACTGTTATTTATTTTATATTTGTTTGAAAATTTAAATACACTTTCAAATCTTGGCAAAGAAAAATATTTTAGTTGTAGAGGATAATCATGCAATTTTGGATGTTATCACCCTTATTTTAGAGAGCGAAGCCTTTAATGTATCAAGTTTAAACAATGGTAATAATTTTCTTAGTCATGTACAAGAATTTGGGCCTGACGTTGTTATAATGGACATTATGCTGCCTGATAGAGATGGGCGGGTGTTACTAAAAGAGCTAAAGGAAACTGCATCTACCAAGAACATTCCGGTGTTAATGATTTCTGCACGATATCATGCAAATAACTATGTTTTAGATGGTATTTCTGCAGATGACTTCATGGCTAAACCGTTTAACATTGATGAGTTAATGGATAAGATTTATGCATTATTAAAGAAATAATAGCTTGTTTATAGGTTCATACTGTAGCTTACTCCTTTTAGATTTGCGATTATTTCATACCTAATATAGAATTTTATCCCAAATCAATTAAAATTTGATTGAGCAAACTCAATATACATTACAATATTTCCCCAGTAAACACCATATTTAAGCAATACGGATTAAATGAAATTTGCTATGCAGTTCGACTAATGATTTTAGCTATCTGATTCCAGTTCATCTTTAATGGTTATTCTGATAAATATTTTGGAGTGAGATGAACCAAATCAGCTAATGTTTAATTGTGCTTCACATCCTTATCCTTAGTTACCTCTACCTTTTTTGCATCTTTTGCTGAAGTCACTTTTTCTGCTGAGCCCTTGGCTTTTTCATCTTTTGTAGCGGTGGCTTTGTTCTTTTCTGCTGGTGTTGTCTTTGAATTTTTCATAATATCTTAATTTGTTTTTTTATCCTTCGGCTGCGAGCCATTCTTTCGCCTCTTCTATCTGATTTGGTTTAAATCCTTTTGAACTACCTGGAGTTATAAAAGTGAAAAAATCTGAAAACCATTCTACACTTTTTTCTTCACTTACAACAGCAATTTTCTTCCATTTGGTATAGTTTTTCAGACCTGCCACAGCATCCTGAATCCATGCTCCGGTAGTGAAATTTTTAACTTCGGTATCCAGAACAAGTAAATACCTGATCTCACCAAAACGATCTCCTGTCCTAGCTAACCCTGGTAGCAATACATCCTTCAAATCGACAGTGGTTACTTCGCCTGTGGCCCTTACCCCAAAAATATGATCAGGCAACCCTGTAATTTCAGCTAACATATATTCCGGTTTTATGTAGAACAAGATAAATGCATAAGAAGTTTCGATTGCATTAAAATTCAAAAAGTTGTAAGACATCTAAAACTCTATCTTCCTGATAACGTTATAGAAAGAATATTTATTAAATCAAAAAATAACTTATGAAAAGCAATCTATTAAAACTATCAACAGCAGCGCTAGCCTTGGTCATTTCCATATCGGCCTGTACGAATGATACTAAAACAACGAATACAACAGATACCGTAACAACGGATTCCACTGCAAATGCATCTTTAAAACCGGCAGGTCCGCCACCTGAATGGGGACAAAGTATTAAACCTGAAATGCAGGCGGTAATTGAAAAGCTTACCAGTTATGGAGATAAACCCATCGAAACCTTAAGTGCTGCTGATGCACGTAAAAACCATACACCAACAGATGCTGTAATGGCTTTGGTTGAAGCCAATAAAATTGAAATTCCAACGGCAAAGGTTGATACTGCAGGGAAAGATATTGAAGTTACTGGTGGTAAAATTCATTTACGCATCTATACGCCAAAATCTGTAGATGGCCCCTACCCTGTAATTGTTTATTATCATGGGGGTGGTTTTGTAATCGCTAATCTTGATGTTTATAATGCCTCTGCACAGGCTTTAGCAGAGCAGGTAAATGCTGTGGTAGTTTCCGTAGCTTACCGTTTAGCACCCGATAATAAATTCCCAACTGCGCATAATGATGCCTTTACTGCTTACGAATGGGTTATAAAAAATGCGGTTAGCTTAAAAGGTGATCCTGCTAAAATTGCGGTGGTTGGTGAAAGTGCAGGAGGTAATCTGGCTGCCAATGTTTCTATTGCTGCAAGAGACAAAAATATTATGGTTCCTGTACACCAGGTACTTGTTTATCCAATTGCCCAGGCAAACATGAATACTGAGTCTTACAAAATGTATGAAAATGCTAAACCTTTAAACAAGGCTATGATGACCTGGTTTACTAAAAACTACCTGACTACAATGATTGAAGGGCAAGATCCAAAAATTTCTTTAGTCAATGCAAAATTAAAAGGATTGCCGCCAACAACGATTATCACTGCTGAAATTGATCCTTTACATGATGATGGTACTATGCTGGCGAATAAACTTGCTGAAGCCGGGGTTAAGGTGAATAGCAGAAACTATGAAGGCGTAACACATGAATTTTTCGGAATGGCAGCTGTTGTTCCTGAAGCCAAAGCTGCTCAGGCTTATGCCGCAGAACAGTTAAAAGCCGCTTTTAAATAGAAAATAATTTTAGAAAGAATAACGTGGTTTAACACGAAGTTAAACCAAATAGAAAAGGAGAGGAAACCTCTCCTTTTCTATTTAAGAATA
Source organism: Pedobacter sp. N23S346 (assembly GCF_048515415.1). NCBI lineage: Bacteria > Pseudomonadati > Bacteroidota > Sphingobacteriia > Sphingobacteriales > Sphingobacteriaceae > Pedobacter > Pedobacter sp. N23S346. The sequence continues at coordinate 244,945 of NZ_JBLYEE010000002.1, read as the reverse complement.
CTTTTCACAAGGCGTTAGTTATACTTATTTTTTTAATTGCGGAATGCCTTTTAGATTAATCTTCAATTAAGCACCCTTTTTAGAACCAAGACTTTGCATTAACTGATCATATAAATCATCGCTTGTAGCTTTTTGTGGCTTCATTTTCTTAACTGTAGCGCGTTTCCCTTTTGCCTTGGCCTTGATAATTTTAAGCAACTCGTTACTATAATCATCTTTGAATGCGCTCAGGTCAAATTTCGAGCTATACTGTTTAATCAGTGCTAAACCTACATCCATTTCTTTTTTGGTGATGGTAATATCGTCAGTCTTATTTATTTCATCCAGACTTCTTATTTCTTGCTCAAACCTAATCTTCGTAATTACGATCACGTCCTCCATTGGATGGATTACACAGAGGTTTTCTGTATTGCGTAATACGAACCGTGCAACGCCTGCCTTACCAGATTTCTGGAGTGCCTTTAATAATAAGGCATAGGCTTTCTTCCCTTGTTTCTCTGGTTCGGTGTAATAGGATGTTTCGTAATAGATGGGATTTATTTCCTTAATGTCGACGAAATTTTCCAGCTCGATCATTTTAGTTTTTTCGGGTGATGCTTCTTCGAAATCATGCTTTTCCAAAATAACATATCTATCCTTCAAAAAATAGCCCTTAACAATTTTATCAAAGGGAACTTCTTTATGGGTTTTATCATTTACACGCTGGTAACGGATTTTCTCATGATCACGTTCATCCAGCATATCTAAATCCAAATGTGTTGATTGCACGCCAGAAAATAACTTAATTGGAATATTTACCAATCCAAATCCAATCGAACCCTTCCATATTGATCTCATAGTCTAATATTTACTTACTAACATGTACCTAAATCATATTGTTTTGCGTTTAATAAGTGTAAATTATGGAAATCACAAACTATTTAAACAATATGATGTTGTTTAAATATCAACATTATTCGAAATACATATGAAAATAGCCTACATCTCAACTTATCCTCCTCGCGAATGCGGTTTAGCTACCTTTAATCAGAACCTGGTTAATGCTTTAAGTTTAAATCCCGATTATGATTCGAAAAAAAGTTTCGTTGTTGCCTTGAATGAATCGGATGATATCAATGAACACCATTATCCAGATGAAGTAAAATTTATTATCCGCCAGCAGAACCAGCAAGATTACATCGAAGCTGCAGATTTCATTAATAATAGCGATGTTGATAGTTGTATTATTGAACATGAATTCGGCATTTATGGCGGTAATAGTGGTGTATTTTTGCTTTCATTAATAAATAAATTACAAAAACCATTTATTACCATTTTACATACGGTTTTAAAAGAACCGAATTTTATGCAACAGACTATTATTAAGGAAATTGCATCAAAATCATCGCAAATTGTGGTGATGAGTAAAAAGGCAGTGATGTTTTTAACCCGCATTTATCAAATTCCAAAAACATCAATTAAATTAATTGAGCACGGTGTTCCTGATTTGGAGCCTATCACCAATAACAAACTTTCGCGAAGTGAATTATTTAAAGATAGAAAAGTGCTTTTTACATTCGGATTGATTAGCCGGAATAAGGGCTTGGAAACAGTGATTAGAGCACTTCCAACTGTTGTAGCACAACACCCGGATGTTTTATATGTAATTTTAGGAAATACCCACCCAGGTGTGGTAAAACATAATGGTGAGGAATATCGCGATAGCCTGAAAACACTGGCAAAAGACTTAGGTGTTGAAAATAACATTGCTTTCGTAAATAAGTTTGTATCTGAAAGCGAACTTCACCAATACCTTACCGCTTGCCATTTATACATTACGCCTTATTTAAATGAGGCGCAAATTACGAGTGGTACATTATCTTATGCCATTGGTGCTGGTGCGGCAGTAGTGTCTACTCCATACTGGCACGCTGAAGAGTTATTGGCTGATAACAGAGGGAGATTATTCGACTTTAAAAATGATAAAGCACTGGCTAATATTGTGAACGAATTGCTTGCTGATGAAAGCAAACATCAGCAATTAAAATCTAATGCCTTCCAATATGGATTGAAACTGAGATGGCCATCTATTGGTAATGTTTACCTGGAAACACTTCAGCAGGCTATAGATGCAGGTAATAGACCTCAACGGATTACCCCTCCTATTATTGATGTTGAGAAAATGCCAGTCTTAAACCTTAGTCATATTTCATTGCTAACGGATGATACCGGAATTATTCAGCATGCGCGTTTTGGAATCCCGAATTTAAAGGAAGGATATTGCATAGATGATAATGCCAGGGCATTGATTATGGCTTTAATGGCTTTTGAACAGCACAAAAATCAAACAGCCTTAAAATTAATGCCGGTTTATTTGAGTTTTATTCAGTATATGCAAACGGAAGATGGGAACTTTAGAAACTTTTTAAGTTTCAATCGCAACTATCTTGATGAAATAGGTTCTGAAGATTCGTTTGGAAGAACCATATGGTCTTTGGGTTATTTAATTTCCGTTGCACCTAATAATTCCTATCAAGAATTTGGACGTGAATTGTTTTCGCACTCCATTCCACACTTTAAAGCTTTAACACATTTGCGTGGAATGGCCAATACATTAATTGGTGGATCTTATTATTTGACTGCGCACCCTGGAGATGACCTAATTATAAAGGAAGTTAATTCACTGGCAAATAACTTAAAAAATGCTTACAGAGCCAACAAAGATGGCAATTGGCATTGGTTTGAAGAAATTTTAACTTACGATAATGCCATTTTACCACTGGCACTTTTACATCATTATGAAGCTACAGGTAATGCAGAATCGTTAGAAATTGCGATGGAAAGCATTAACTTTTTAAATAGCTTCTCTTTCGAAAATGGCTATCTGAATCCTGTTGGAAATGATGGCTGGATGAGAAAGAATGGTAAAAATCCAATCTATGATCAGCAGGCAATTGAAACCATGGCCATGGTGATGCTATATAGTAAAACATATGAAGTAACCAAAGACAGTAAGTATTTAAGCCTGATGCATACCAGTTACGAATGGTTTTTAGGTAAAAATAGCCTGCATATTCCTTTGTATGATTTTGAGACTCATGGTTGTGCCGATGGATTACAATTTAACAGTATGAATAGAAATCAAGGTGCAGAGAGCACCTTAGCTTACTTCATTTCACACTTAGCAGTTTTAAAAGCGGCAGAGGCTGAATATGAGACTTTATCTACTCCACTTGTTGAAGAAAACAAGTTAGTGTAATTTTACAAATATAAAAAATGCTGGTTCGCTAAATGTGAACCAGCATTTTTTATTGATTGATTTTTTTGGTTTTATCCGGCTCCATTTTCCAATAACCTATTTAATAACAGTTCCATATTCACTGTAGCAAATGAAGAACTATAATCAGATAAACCGTAAGGAATAATCAGTTCGCCATTACTCACAATTGATCCGCAGGAATAAACCACGTTGGGCACATAACCTTCCCGCTCATCATTATTTGGGATAATGAGTGGCTCTTTTAAGTGGCCAATCTCCTTGCTCGGATCATCCAGATCTAATAATACTACGCCAATGCAATAACGTCTCATCGGTCCAACACCGTGGGTAATCACCAACCAACCTTTTTCGGTTTCAATCGGCGATCCACAATTCCCAATCTGAACCAATTCCCAATCGTAACGTGGATGTTTTAATAGAACAGGGTTTTCCCAAACGTTAACTTTATCAGAGAACATCAGGTAATTGTTCCAGCCATCTATCCTACTCATCATCACATATTTTCCATTAATTTTACGAGGGAAAAGTGCCAGATTTTTATTTTGAGCACCATCGCCATACAATGGGATTACTTTAAACTCATAAAAATCTTCAGTCTGCACCAACTTTGGAATAATTAATGAACCATCGAAAGCGGTATATGTGGCATAATAAACCACTTTGCCATCGTCTTTTATAAATTTAACAAAGCGGGCATCTTCAATTCCTTTACGTTCAAATTCAGAAATAGGGAAAATTACACGGTCTGAAATGTCGGTGTCTTTAGAAAAAGATATCGTGTGGTAGGTATCAGATAGCCAAAGTACCTTATCGTATTCAATTGAGCGGGATGGATTTTCGGGATGCAGGATTTTAGATTCTTTAATGATGTTACTTAAGTCGGTATACTCAAAGCGTTCGCCTAATTTTCCTTCAATTTCTTCGAGTACTGTGGCATCAATTTGTGCATAAGCAGCTTTCTTGAGGAAATGTTTTTTAACATAGATTGCATTTTTAACTACTTCGGCTTCATCAACGTAATTTCCCACAGGCAATACCTGAATATTATTATGCTTATCGATCAATGCTCTTCTAAAAACAATAGAAGAAATGTGTCCTTCACCAACTGCCCGGAAACTGATAATCACTCTTTTCTCTCCTTCTACAAGGTCGGTTTGATCCGGATCTTCTACAATACTAGGATTAAAAAAAGCAGCCGATTCTATTGAATATTCGTGTGTAAAATAAGCGCCGATGAGCAGCCTGGTATATTGATCTAAATCTTCGACATCCTTACCAAGCATTGTAAATTGTTTCTTTAACTTTTTGCAATGGCGATTTAAAATTTTGGTGATATTCCGATGCCTTTTTGAATATTCCTGTAAAATAGGCGAAATGATGGAGAACACTTTTTCATCAGAAAACTCCAGAACTTTTCTAATTACTTCCAATGCTCTTTCTTCTCCGTTAAAAAAAAAACGGGCAATAACTCGTTTAGTATCAGGGTTTACCTTAACAGGTTTACGTTCTATGTATAATCTCATTATTAATATTGTTTTGGTAACTATTCATGTTGCATATTAAGCAATTTGCAATAGCAATAAGAACTAAAGTTAATACTTAATTGTTTATATTATTTATCGTTTTAATGATAATTTTTACCTTTAACAAATTACTTTTCTAAATCTATACCTACTCATGCATTCAGCTCAAATTCCAGATCAATCCATCTCCGCAAATGAAGAATTGCATTTGCAAACACTTTTGGATTATGAAATACTTGATACGCCTGCAGAAAAAAGCTTCGATAATTTTGCTCAGCTGGCAGCAGATATTTTTGAAGTGCAAAACGCCGCAATTGGATTTTTCGCTGAAAATGGAATCTTCTATAAAGCCGTAATCGGAAGTGAGATTGGCCAAAAAAAAAGTGAGTATATTTTTAATCTGGGGAAATCAGCTGATAAGATCCTGATACCGGCCGTTGAAAACCAATCTTCTAACATGAATACTCAATCACCTGGCTTTTTTGCAGGTGGGATAATCAAATCGCCTGGCGAGCAAAACTTAGGTGTGATAATGGTTTATGGTGATGAACCCCGTGTAGCCACCAAACATCAATTGGCTATGCTGTCGCGATTGGCTGAAATGGTTTCAGAAAAGCTGGAAACAAGGATGGCCATTAGAAAAACAATGAGGGCGCTGGATGATCGTTTACATGTGCTTATTCATGATCTGAAAAATCCGATGACTACTATTTCACTGCAATCTGAATTGGTAAGCAGAATGCCTGATGCTGGAGAAAGAGTAGCATCCATTGCTGGTAAAATCAATCTTCAATCAAAAAGAATGGTTGATAATCTAAATGATATTTTGAGCTCGGCGAGAAAGGAAAATGGATCTTTCAAGCCACAGAAAAATAAGATAGACCTGAAAACGCTGTTAGATCATGTAACCCAGGATCTTAAATTAGCTTTAGCACAAAAGAACCAATCGGTCACTATTAAAATAGATGAACCTGTAGAAATTTTTGGTGATGAAGTTAAGCTACAAGAATTATTCTCACAGTTGCTTCAAAATGCGAGTAAATTTTCAAAAGCAGGTAGTAAAATAGTGATCACTCATCAGCTAGTCGAAAACCTGGTAACCATCGCTATCAAAGATTATGGCGTGGGGTTAAGCGAAGATGATCTCAACCGTTTGTTTATTAAATTTTCCCGCTTAAGCGCTCAGCCCACCGATCGTGAAAATGGCCATGGTTTAGGTTTAATTGTAGCAAAGATGTTCGCAGATATGCATAAAGGTAAAATCTGGGCAACGAGCGAAGGGATAGATAAGGGAACAACCCTTTATGTGGAATTGCCTCTTAAGTAACATCCAGAAGTGCTGCCAACTTCATTTCTTCTAAAACTGTTCGTTCTGGAGTACCGGTTTTTTGGAAAGACCATTTAATGAGCCTGATGAAACCATTTTCTATTTCTATGCCAGTAATGTCCCCATCACTGAAGCAACAACAACCGCTGTTGAAATAGCCAGGTTTGTATGCCTTAAACTCCGGAACATCATCACCTTTTTTTACTCGTTTTTTCAACTCTTCATTTAATGCCTGAATTTCTGTCTGTCGCTTTGCAGTGTTCGCGATTTTTAATTTCAAATAGATTCGTTCAAGGTGAGTAAGCGATGCAAATACTGGCTGATGGGTATGCCCGGTAATTAATGCGGTATCTTTCTGCTCCGACTGCCAACTGTACATCATGCTGTTGTGTGCGGTTTTCAGTTGATTATCATAGGCAGGTGTATTTGGATTAATTTGCAAATAAGACTGTATTGGTGCCCAGATGGTACTTACAAACCACTTACTAAACCAGTTCCCGTCGCTTTGCAAATCGCCTTGGTGACCATGGGTTAGAAAGATATTAAGCGTTTTATTTTCGAATTTCATTTTTAAAATCACACCCTCATAAATTGAAACTTTGTTCCCATAAATGCGATTCAGATTGAAGCTTGCCAGGGGATCATTATCCCAATACAAATCATGATTCCCAAAGATTTTGGTAAAAGCATTGCGATTGAGGAATAACTTTTCTTTCTCAAAAGTTTGTTTGTTGTGTTTGATTACAGATTCCAGCAAATTCTCCCACAGCTCCTCGCTATCTCCGAGATTGATGTAATGAAATAGGGAATCATTATAACAATCAAGTGCCTTTAGGTAGTTTACCTCTGCCAGCGAAAAATCGTCGGCATAATCACGGGCACCTTTATGCTGATCAGATAAAATGATAAATTTATCTGACTCAGAAATTTCAAATACGAGACCTCTTTTTCCGGGATCGGTATTTATTGTATTAAAGAGTTTGCTTAATGCTTCGTGGATCCGTTTACGATCGGGTCGGGAGCCAAATCTGTTCGACATTCGAATTACCCAGTTTCCGAATAAACGTTGTAAAAATTTACGCATTCAATCAATTAAAGTTTTGCCTCCAAACTTAACAAATTATAATGCTAAACTGTTCGCTGAGGCCTGTACAATTCTATATCTTTAACCTGATGAAATTTTTACCTTTAATTTTTATTTTCTTTTTTACAGCCAGCTATGCGCAACAAATCCAGGCTGACACCTCCTTCAGTGTATATTCAACTTACCTCAAAGAAAAGAAGAAGCGTACTTACATCAGCATCGCACAACCTTTAACAAAAGGCGATTTTACAACCAAAAGTAATATCGTATATGCGCACTACCCTACCGGAGATCTATCTTTAGATGTGATTTATCCAAAAAAATCAAAGCAATTATTACCAGCTATATTATTTGTTTTTGGTGGTGGCTGGCGTTCCGGAAATCGTGCTCAAAATACACCTTTAGCACAAAAAATGGCGCAAAACGGTTACGTTTCCGTTACAACTGATTACCGTTTATCTACTCATGCACAGTTCCCTGCTGCTGTTTACGATTTAAAAAACTCAATTCGGTGGATCAAAGCCAATGCTAGGAAGTTTAATATCGACACCAATAAAATTACAGTGACAGGTTTTTCTGCTGGCGGACAGTTGGCTGCTTTGGTTGGAACCACAAATAACGACCTTCAGTTTGAAAAAGAAAAGATTAATGGGCATACCAGTACGGTTCAGGCCCTAATTGATATTGATGGTGTACTGGCTTTCGATCATCCGGAGTCATCTGAGGTGAGCACGGATCCAGCAAGAAAATCAGTCGCCGCAATTTGGCTGGGTGCAGATTTGAAAGATAACCCTGACTTGTGGCACAATGCTTCTGCTTTAAACCATGCTGATCAACATACCGTTCCTTTGTTATTTATCAACAGCTCCACACCGCGCTTTCATGCTGGAAGAGATGACCTGATTGCGAAGATCAAACCATTTGGAATCTATACAGAAGTACATACGCTCCCAGATACGCCTCATCCTTTCTGGTTATTTAATCCATGGTTTGAAGAAGTTTCTTCTCTAATGCTGAACTTTTTAGATCGGCAATTTAAAAATTAACTACCATTGCAATCTAAAATTTCAGTTTAACAAAACATATTACTAATTTTGTTAGCATTGAAAAGATCAGGAAGCGCAGATTTACCATTACATTACGGGCATGTTCCACCCTGGCTGGCCCAGCGGATGGCTACATTAGGTTTGGCTATTGTTGAATCTATCCTTGTAGAATATGGCAAAGCCGAAGTAATCCGCAGGTTAAGTAGTCCGTTTTGGTTTCAAAGTCTTGGTGCGGTAATGGGTATGGATTGGCATTCTTCAGGAATTACTACTTCGGTAATGGGTGCCTTGAAAAAATCGATCAATCCCCTTTCTAAAGAACTTGGCCTATATATTTGCGGAGGAAAAGGAAAGTTTAGTCGTGAAACACCAAATGAACTTTTAAGAATAGCAGACAAAACCGGCCTCGATGGAACAGCACTCGTTAGGGCCAGTAAATTGAGTGCAAAGGTAGATAACACCGCCATTCAGGATGGCTTTCAATTATACCTGCACAGTTTTATTTTAAATAGTGATGGCGATTGGGCCGTTGTTCAGCAAGGCATGAGTGACGCCAGTTCGACCGCAAGAAGATACCACTGGCATTCTGAAAATTTAAAATCATTTGTTGAAGAACCACATACTGGCATTTGTGGGATTAATCAAGGGCAGATTCTTAACCTCACCGCAAACGAAGCTGATGTTACGCGTCAAACCATGATGAGTATTACGGAAGAATCACCCACGAGAATGATTGCTGAAATTCAGAAGTTGGTAATGCCTAATCATCATGAAGTGAAAGCAAAAGATGTTGATTTGAAACGCTTGGGTAGTATCTTATGGTTGGCACAGGAGAAACAACCTGCAGATTTTGAAGAACTTTTACTATTGGAAGGCATGGGGCCGAGAACTTTACAATCTCTGGCCTTAGTGAGTGAGGTAATTTATGGAACGCCATCAAGGTTTACAGATCCTGCCCGGTATTCGTTTGCCCATGGTGGTAAAGACGGACATCCTTTTCCGGTACCTGTAAACGTTTATGATGAGACAATCAGTGTTCTGCAGAAAGCAGTAGAGAAAGCTAAAATCGGAGAAACCGATAAGCAACAGGCGATCAGATCGCTTCACCAAATCGCCCGAAATGCAGAGGAGGATTTTGTTCCAAATATGGATTTTGAAAAGGTAGTTGAAAAAGAAAGAACAGAGAGCTGGAAACATGCAGGGAGAACGATTTTTGGAAAAGAGAAACCACCAAGTGATCAATTGAAGTTGTTTTAGTGGTTTTTATTCTTTGAGTGTCCTTGCGAGAACATCTTCCGATCCTTCATTGGTAATGTTCGTGGCAATCTCCTATTTGAAATAGCATAAGCAGCAATGAGGTTGCCACGAAACGGAGAAAAATTGGCCTCGCAATGACGATTCCGCGAGAGATTCACTAAACAAATCGTCATGCTGAATTTAGTTCAGCACCTACTATGATAAGATCCTGAATCAAGTTCAGGAGGACGATCCCTCAATAAAAATCGTCCTTGCGAGAACATTCTCCGATCCTTCATCGGTAATGTTCGTGGCAATCTCCTATTCGCTATAGCATTAGTAGCAATGAGGTTGCCACAAAACGGAGAAAAACCGTTTCTCGCAATGACGATTCCGAAAGAGATTCACTAAACAAATCGTCATGCTGAATTTAGTTCAGCACCTTACTATGATAAGATCCTGAATGAAGTTCAGGAGGACGATCCCTCAATAAAAAATCATTCTTTTGAAAACATTTCTCCGATCCTTCATTGGTAATGTTCGTGCAATCTCCTATTTGCTAAAGCATAAACAGCAATGAGATTGCCACGAAACGAAGAAAAACCGTTTCTCGCAATGACGATTCCGAAAGAGATTCACTAAACAAATTGTCATGCTGAATTTAGTTCAGCACCTTACTATGATAAGATCCTGAATCAAGTTCAGGAAGACGATCCCTCAATAAAAAATCGTTCTTTTGAAAACATTTCTCCGATCCTTCATTGGTAATGTTCGCGGCAATCTCCTATTTGCTAAAGCATAAACAGCAATGAGATTGCCACGAAACGGAGAAAAACCGTTTCTCGCAATGACGATTCCGAAAGAGATTCACTAAACAAATCGTCATGCTGATCCGATAGCTATCGGATTTAGTTCAGCACCTTACTATGATAAGATCCTGAATCAAGTTCAGGAGGACGATCCCTCAATAAAAAATCGTTCTTTTGAAAACATTTCTCCGATCCTTCATTGGTAATATTCGTGGCAATATCCTATTTGCTATAGCATAAGCAGCAAGAGGGTTGCCACGAAACGCAGAAAAACAGTTTCTCGCAATGACGACCGGATTAGAAACAAAAAAAGCCGTGGTTTACACCACGACTTAAAAAAATATAGAACTTCAAAAACCTAATTAAGCATAAGCAACAGCATCTTTTGATGCTAAATTGGTAACCCCCATTAAATATTCATCTACTTTACGGGCAGCTTCCCTGCCCTCAGAAATAGCCCAAACCACTAACGATTGTCCGCGGCGGGTATCGCCTGCAGCGAAAATTTTTCCAATATTGGTTTGGTAAGAATGTTCAGAAGCTTTCACATTTCCTCGATTATCTAACTCAACACCTAATTTTTCAATTAAACCTTCCTTTTGTGGATGTAAGAAACCCATGGCTAAGAAAACCAATTCACAAGGTAAATCTCTTTCTGTTCCGGCTACTTCTTTGAAAGAAACCGGTCTACCTACAGCATCAATTTCCCATTCTACATCCACTACCTTTAATGCTTTTAGATTACCATTTTCATCTGCAATAAAATTCTTGGTGTTTACCGACCAGGCTCTTTGAGCACCTTCCTCATGTGAAGATGTATTTTTCAATAACATTGGATAATTGGGCCAAGGCATATTTTCTGTGCGCATTTCTGGTGGCATTGGCATGATCTCAAATTGCGTAACCGATTTTGCACCGTGACGATTTGAAGTACCAATACAATCAGAACCTGTATCTCCACCACCAATTACAATCACGTTTTTACCTGTTGCTAAAATATCTTCAGAAGTGATCGCTCGGTTTGCTGCACGCTTATTTTGTTGCTTAAGGAAATCCATTGCGAAATGAACACCTTTGGCCGAACGACCCTCAATCGGCAAATCACGTGGAATGGTAGACCCACCGGCTAGAACGATTGCATTATAATCTCTTAATAAAGTGCTGATTTCTACATTCTCGCCCACGTTAGCGTTGCATCTGAAAATGATTCCTTCTTCCTTCATTAAATCGATACGGCGGTCGACTACATTTTTCTGCAATTTAAAATCAGGTATGCCGTATCTCAATAAACCACCAGGTGCATCATCACGTTCGAAAACGGTAACTTCGTGTCCAACTTTATTTAACTGAGCAGCAGCAGCTAATCCTGCAGGACCTGAACCAATCACCGCAATTTTTTTACCAGTTCTGATTAATGGTGCCTTTGCTTTAATAAATCCTTTTTCGAAGGCAATTTCTATAATGTGTTTCTCAATTTCTTCAATAGAAACCGGCGGACGGTTAATTCCCAGCACACAAGCAGATTCGCAAGGTGCAGGGCAGATTCTTCCCGTAAATTCCGGAAAATTATTAGTACTCAATAAAATATTTGCAGCAAGTTCCCATTTACCCTGATAAACGGCATCGTTAAATTCCGGAATCACGTTACCCAATGGGCAACCTGACTGACAAAATGGAACGCCACAATCCATACAGCGGGCTGCTTGATTATTTAATTCTTGTGCGGGTAACTCATTTAAGAATTCTCCGTAATGTTTTACACGAGTTTTAGCCTCTTCTCTGGTGGGCGCAACTCTGTCGTATTCTAGAAATCCTGTTACTTTTCCCATGGCTTAGTGTGTTTTTACTTGTTGATTACGTTTTGCTAAAACCGCTTTGTATTCTTTAGGGAATACTTTAACGAAATGATTTGATTGCGTTTTCCAATCGCTTAAGATAAACTCGGCTACTTTACTGTCTGTTAAACGAATATGCGTTTTCAGTAAAGCCATAATCCTCTGTTCATCCTCTGCCTGTAACGGATCAAGATCAACCATTTCTTTATTGCATTTGCGTGCAAAAGTGCCATTGGAATCATAAATCCAGGCAACACCTCCACTCATACCAGCAGCGAAATTACTTCCGGTATCACCAAGGATTAACACTTCACCACCCGTCATATATTCACAACCGTGATCGCCAACACCTTCTACAACCGCAGTTGCTCCGGAGTTACGCACAGCGAAACGTTCACCAGCTTTTCCACGGGCAAATAATTCGCCAGAGGTTGCACCATAAAGTGCTACGTTACCAATGATGATATTTTGTTCAGGAACGAAAGTACAGTTTGAGAAAGGATAAATGGCTAAACGAGCACCAGACAAACCCTTACCTACGTAATCATTGGCTTCACCCTCTAAAGATAAAGTTACCCCACGCGTGTTGAAAGCGCCGAAACTTTGTCCGGCAGAACCTACAAACTTAAAGTTGATGGTATCTGGTGGTAAACCTGCTCCTAAATGCACTTTTGAGATCTCATTAGATAACATGGTACCTAAAGAACGATCAGTATTTTTAATGTTGAAGCTGGCAAAAACAGGTTCGTTATTGGTAATAGCAGGTTGAGCAGCAGCGATTAACTGATGATCTAATACATTTTCTAAACCATGATCCTGCTGTTCTGTATTGAACAATGGCAAACCATTATCTTCTGCTTTGAAAAGAATAGCAGATAAATCTAAATGTTTCAATTTCCAATCTTCCGCAGGCAATTCACGCACTTTTAAAATATCAGCCTGACCAACCATTTCGTGAATGGTTCTGAAACCAAGTTCAGCCATAATTTCACGTAATTCTTCCGCCAGGAAATGGAATAAATTAACCACGTGATCTGCATCGCCACTGAACAATTTCCTTAATTCCGGATCTTGTGTAGCCACGCCTACCGGACAAGTATTCAGGTGACACTTACGCATCATGATACAGCCCGCAGTTACTAATGCCGCAGTTGCAACGCCCCATTCTTCAGCACCTAATAATGCAGCAATGGCGATATCTCTACCGGTTTTAAGCTGACCATCGGTTTGTAAAACGATTCGGTTACGTAATCTGTTTTTTACCAAGGTTTGATGTGCTTCTGCTAAACCAAGTTCCCAAGGTAAGCCTGCATGTTGAATGGAAGTCAATGGTGATGCACCAGTTCCACCATCGAAACCTGAAACCAAGATTACATCTGCATGTGCTTTCGCCACACCTGCTGCAATGGTACCAACGCCTGCTTTAGAAACCAGCTTCACATTGATTCTGGCCGCACGATTGGCATTTTTCAGATCATAAATCAATTGCGCCAAATCCTCGATAGAATAAATATCGTGGTGTGGTGGCGGAGAAATTAAACCTACTCCCGGTGTAGAGTGACGCACTTTCGCGATCCAATCATCCACCTTGTGACCAGGTAATTGTCCACCTTCGCCAGGTTTAGCACCCTGAGCCATTTTAATCTGCAACTCATCTGCATTGGTTAAGTAATAACTGGTTACCCCAAAACGCGCCGAGGCGACTTGTTTAATGGCCGAACGCATACTGTCGCCATTTTCCATTTTGGTGTAGCGCATTTCATCTTCACCACCTTCGCCGGTATTGCTTTTGCCGCCAATGCGGTTCATCGCGATAGCTAAAGTAGAATGTGCTTCGTGAGAAATAGAACCGAATGACATTGCTCCTGTTGCAAACCGCTTTAAAATGGCTTCCGTAGATTCCACCTCACTTAAAGGAACGGGCTGACGGCTATAGTTAAAATCAAACAACCCGCGGATGGTATAAGCCTGTTGTGTTTGCTCATTTACCAGTTTAGAGTATTGCTTGAAGATCGTATAATCGTTTTTTCGGGTAGCGTTTTGTAATAAGTGAATGGTTTGAGGATTAAATAAATGCGCCTCGCCTTTGCGACGGAATTTATAAGTTCCACCTGCCGGCAATAGGTTTTCTGTCTGCGTTACCGGACCAAAGCTACGGTGATGTTTAATCAACGTTTCTTTAGCGATTTCATCAAGACCTAAACCACCGATTCGCGAAACTGCACCAGTGAAATAAGTGTTTACCACTTGTTTATTTAACCCTAAAATTTCGAAAATCTGTGCACCTTGATAAGACTGTAGTGTCGAGATTCCCATTTTTGAAAAGATCTTCAACAAGCCGCTGTTTACCGCGTAAATATAATTCTTAGTCAGTTGTTCTGCTGATAAACCAGATTCTGCCTGGAAGCCATTGATGGTTTCTAAAGCCAGGTAAGGGTTAATTGCGGTAACACCGAAGCCTAATAAAGTGGCGAAGTGATGTACTTCCCAAATGTCTCCGGCTTCGATTACAATCCCCACTGCACCACGGTAACCTTTGCGGATTAAGTGGTGGTGAACGGTAGAAACTGCTAACAATGAAGGCATTGCCGCATGCTCTGAATCGATTGCTCTATCGGTTAATACTATTACCTGGAAGCCATCTTCAACGGCATCAACTGCATAACGGCACAAACGATCTAAAGCTTTCGCCATTGCGCCTGGTTTACCATCGGCTCTAAAATAGGTCTGTAAAGTCTTTGCCTGAAAAACACCAGTATCGATACTTCTTAATTTTTCTAACTCCTGATTGGTTAAAATAGGGTGCTTAATGGCCACACAATGCGATTGTAATGGATTTTCTTCTAATAAGTTGCCATTGCTTCCCATGAAACTCGCCAAACTCATCACTACCTTCTCCCGAATCGGATCGATTGGCGGATTGGTCACCTGTGCAAATAATTGCTTAAAATAGTTGGATAAGTGTTGAGGCCGTTTTGATAGAATAGCAAGTGGCGTATCGGTACCCATCGAACCAATTGGCTCTTTGGCTTCTATCGCCATTGGCTTAAGTAATAAATCTATATCTTCTCTGCTATAACCAAAAACCTGCTGATATTTAAAGATAGATTCTTCAGAAAGGCCGGTGAACATTACCCGTGGCTCGGGCAATTCTTCTAAACGGATTTGATATTGATTGATCCAGTCTGCATACGGACTGCCGCCACAAACTTTAGTTTTGATTTCATCATCACTGATAATTCTGCCCTGCTCCATGTCTACCACGAACATTTTGCCTGGTGTTAATCGACCTTTTTCGATAATGGTACTCTGATCTATGGCCAATGCACCCGCTTCTGAACCCATAATGACACGGTCATCTGAAGTGATGGCGTAACGAGATGGACGTAATCCGTTGCGATCTAACGTTGCACCAATGAGTTTACCATCTGTAAATGCAATGGCAGCCGGTCCATCCCATGGCTCCATTAAAGTAGCATGGAATTCGTAGAAGGCTTTCTTAACAGGATCCATATCCTCATTGCCATCCCAGGCCTCTGGAACCAACATCATTAATACATGTGGTAACGTTCTGCCTGCGTGAAGCAATAATTCGATTACGTTATCTAAACAGCCCGAATCGGAGTTGGTCTCATCGATTACCGGCAATAACATATCCAGTTCTTCTTTGGTAAAATAGGCAGATGCAAAAGATTTTACACCAGCTCTAAACCAGTTCAGGTTTCCTTGCAGGGTATTAATTTCGCCATTGTGGGCGATAAAACGGAAAGGTTGCGCTAACCGCCACGATGGAAAAGTATTGGTTGCAAAGCGAGAATGTACTAAGCCTAAAGCAGAAACCATTCTTTTATCACTCAGGTCTTTAAAATAAGTACGAACCTGCAGAGAAGTTAACTGACCTTTATATATAATGGTTTGCGCAGATAGCGAAACGATGTAAAAATCCTTGCCGCCGTTTACCGTATTGGCAATTAATTTAATCAGGTAATTTTTAAAAATATAGAGTTTACGTTCGAAATCTGCACCTGGATTAACTGCATAAGGGCGGGCAATAAAAACCTGCTCAATTTCCGGCTCTACTGAAAGTGCCATATTGCCAATATCGGTGGTATCAACATCAACCTTTCTGAAGCCTAAAATTTCTAATCCTAATTTTTCTGCTGCGCGATAAATTAATTCTCTGCATTCTTCTCTGGAACGGATATCTTTAGGCATGAAAAGCATACCCACACCATAATTATTGGTTTCTGGCAGGCTGAAACCTGCTTTTAAACATTCATCGTAAAAAAATTCATGGGGAATCTGAATCATAATACCAGCTCCATCGCCTGTATTTGGTTCTGCTCCACATGCCCCTCTATGATCTAGATTTTCTAAAATAGTAAGTGCATCGGAGATGATTTGATGCGATTTTCGCCCTTTCACATGTGCAACGAACCCAATACCGCAGGCATCGTGTTCAAATTGCGCATCGTACAATCCACTGTTTGGTTCCATTCTTTGCTCGTTAGTTGTTAGTGTATAGGAAACACTAAGATACGAAAAACGAAGATCAAATTACAGAGTTGCTACAATTTTTAGAATTATTTTAGTTTTTAAACAATTTTAATCCATTCTATTAAAATATAGATAATTATCAGGCACTATAATTATAAGTTTGATAATTGACTTTTTTATCTATAAATATGCTGTTTGCGCAGATTTTGGCAGTTAAAAATATAACACCTAAACATTATTTGTTCTTATGTATCTTATATATATGACGAATTTAGCAAATTCTGAAAATAATTTAAGAAAGATTTTAGCCTGTTAAATTTTATTTACGTATCAATCAGCGAGATAGCCAATAGTGCTGAAAATTTCAAAAAATGCATTTTGCAAAACAACTTCTTTTTCTACCTTTGTGGCGGGCAAGTCTTTTACGACCAGCTCCCTTTGAACTCCCCCAGGATGGGAACATAGCAAGGGTAGAAGGTTGTAGCGGTGCGATAGAAGTTGCTTGCCCATTTTTTTCTTTTCCCTTAATCCCCTGAAGGGGGAATTAAATTCTTCAGGGTTCCAATCATTGAAAACTCAAATATTTAAGAATTTACAACCATGAAATTTTTTATCGACACAGCAAATCTTGATCAAATCAGAGAAGCTCATGACCTTGGCATTTTAGACGGCGTAACCACCAATCCTAGCTTAATGGCTAAAGAAGGTATTACCGGCGAAGAAAATGTAATCAACCATTATAAAGCAATTTGCGATATCGTTGAAGATAACGTAAGCGCAGAAGTTATTGCTACTACATTCGACGAAATTATCAAAGAAGGTGAAGCTTTAGCAGCTTTAAATCCTAAAATCGTTGTTAAAGTTCCGATGATTAAAGATGGCGTAAAAGCAATCAAATATTTTTCATCTAAAGGAATTAAAACCAACTGTACTTTAATTTTTTCTGCCGGACAAGCATTATTAGCGGCTAAAGCCGGAGCAACTTACGTTTCTCCTTTCTTAGGTCGTTTAGATGATATATCTAGCGATGGCTTAGTATTGATCGAAGACATCAGAACCATCTTTGATAACTACGGTTACGAAACTCAAATTTTAGCTGCTTCTATCCGCGGTCCGTTGCATATTGTAAACTGTGCAAAATTAGGCGCTGATGTAATTACTGCTCCTTTAGCTGCAATTGCAGGTTTATTAAAACACCCATTAACTGATTCTGGCTTAGCCACTTTCTTAGCAGATCATGCTAAGGCAGCGGGGAAGTAAGTTTGGAGTTTGTGAGTTCGGAGTCTTTAGTCCTAAGTCGGAAGTCTAAAGTTAAGGAGCTTATAGCAAATAGCATATAAATTAAAAATCCTAAGTTTTGAGTAGAAGATCTGCTCGAAACTTAGGATTTTTTTATGGAGTAGGATTTTTTCAAGGACTTGACTGGTTGGTGAGCCACTAGCGAGAGATATAGGGAATAAGAGTTTGGAGTATTTAGTTTGGAGTGGAGAGTTCCAAACGCAAAAAAAACTACAAGTTACTCATTATCTATCGGTTGATGTCTCACCGACCGAAAAACCACACCTAAAAACTCAGTATTAATAGATTGAAGAGATAAAAATTAGGCTTGTTGGTGAGACACCAAACCGGGAGGTAGCGGGAAATAAGAGTTTGGAGTATTTAGTTTGGAGTGGAGAGTTCCAAAAGCGAAAAACCTACAAGTTACTCATTATCCATCGGTTGGTGTCTCGCCTATCGAAAAATCACACCTAAAAACTCACTATTAATAGATTGAAGAGATAAAACTTAGGCTGGTTGATGAGCCACAAAACCGGGAGGTAGCGGGAAATAAGAGTTTGGAGTATTTAGTTTGGAGTGGAGAGTTCCAAACGCAAAAAAAACTACAAGTTACTCATTATCTATCGGTTGGTAGGTTGAGAGATATAGGGGAATAGGAGTTTGGAGTATTTAGTTTGGAGTGGAGAGTTCCAAACGCAAAAAAGTCCTAAGTTCAATAATAACTTAGGACTTTTGTGTGTCAAAGAAATACGATTTAAGACTCTAGACTAATGACTCACGACTCAAAACTTCCTTAACCTTCTCATAACTAATCTGCTCATCAGGTGCAATTAATATTCCCTTCACTCCTGCTCCATTTGCGGCTTCCACATCTCTTACTTTGTCGCCGATCATTACAGATTGAGCCGGATCGATATCATACATATCTATAGCATCCAGAATCATACCTGAAGCTGGCTTGCGACATTTACATTCACCTCCAACCGTTGGGTGATGTGGACAGTAATAGAAACCAGCAATATCAGCTCCCTTCGCTACAAATGCATTTCTCAACATTTGGTGCATAATGGCTAGCTCTTGCTCGGTATATCTTTTTAAAGCAATCCCTCCCTGGTTTGTAATGACGATTAACAGATAACCTTCATCAAATAATTTCTTCAATACTGGAATCTGATAATCAAGAATTTTGAAATCTTCCACACGGCAGATATAATCATAAATCTCGTGATTGAGCACACCATCACGATCGAGAAAAATAGCTTTATTCATTTGGGAATTTAATATTTGAAACTTAAACTTTACGGATTAAGTTTTACGTAAAATTGAAACTTCAAAATAAGGCAAAATTAATGGTATAAGAAAGTTAAACTGATCCTGAAGGATCAGCATTATTTCTCAGACCATTTCTTAATTAGGTTTTACAGCTGAAAAGCTTACTTCTTCCCTAAGCGATAGCCACTTACAGCAAAGTAAAGGATAAATAAGTAAGCTGGAATCATCATGAGATAAGCAGTTTGTCCATTGCCGATGGTTTCAGAAATGTAGCCATAAACCGGTGGAAGGATCGCACCTCCTACAATAGCCATAATCAGCAATGCTGATCCCATCTTCGTAAATTTGCCGAGCCCATCTATCGCCATTGGGAAAATTGCTGGCCACATTACGGAGTTTGAAAATCCTAGAAGGGCAAAGATCCAGACTGCCGGATGTGTAGGTAGATTGAAGTTACTGCCGAATAAATGAAGGCTGGTAAGACCAGGATTCGCTTTTATAAACACCACGAGAATGACCAAAACTATGCTGAGCAGACACGAAACGATCAACGCATTTCTTTGTGAGATAAATTTAGGAATGGAGATGATCCCGATAGTATAGCCTAGCAACAAACCGTAGCCAGTATAGGTGGCAAAGCTTTTCGAAATATCTAGTTTGTAACCGAGATGTGTTCCAAGTCCGGCGAAAGTATCATAACTGATTACTTCCATGCCAACGTAGAAAAACAAAGCAAAAACGCCAACGATTAAATGCGGAAAATTGAATACATTTTTATCGGTTGCAGCTACCTGCGCATTTCCTGGCAAGGCATTCGGATCCAGAATATCCTGCTCCTCCTCTACTTCAGGAAGCTGAACAAAGAATAACAAAATCCCAACAATTGCAAATGAAGCGGCGATAAACACATAAGGCATTACTACTTTTTGCGCAAGGGCATCTAAAGCGGTATTTTTGGCTACCTCATCCATGGTTTTCAAACTGGCTTCAAAAGCATCGCTATCTTTCAGAATGATGCTTCCTAATACGTAAACCGCCAGAATGCCGGCAATTTTATTACAAATCCCCAGGATACTAATGCGTTTTGCAGCACTTTCTTTCGGACCTATTGCCGCTGCATATGGGTTGGATGCGGTTTGAAGTAGCGCTAAACCACTGCCAATAACAAACAAGCCAATTAAGAATGTTGGAAAACTTCTGGCATAGGCCGCAGGAATAAATACCGCAGCGCCAACCGCCATCACGAACAAACCAACAGACATTCCTTTCTTGAATCCTGTGAATTTCAGCACAAAGGATGAAGGAATAGACATGACGAAATAAGCGGCAAAAAAAGCAGAGGCTACATAATACGATTCGGTACTGGAAAGCTGACAAGCAATTTTTAAATACGGAATAAGTTGGCTATTGGCCCAGGTAATGAATCCGAAAATAAAGAAGAGCACACCGATTACGAACAATGCAAATGTATAATTTTGCGATTTTTGTGGATTTGACATTAGTTTGGTTTGTGATTTGAATGGTTTCGCCAAAATAACCAATTATTTTCCTGATTTAGAAATCAAATCGCAGTATAATATTAACACATATCTATTTTAAATTCACATTTACTAAAAAATTTGCATCAATCATCTGCCACACATCGAAAACCAGTATGTTCCAAGCCGGTATCAGCTGAGGTTTTCATTCTTGAGGTAACCCGATATCCTTTGCAATATGATGCGTTGCACATAAACGAACCGCCGCGAACTACTCTTTTAGGAACTGTAGGTTCCATCGGATCATAACTATCGCCCGGACCTTTGGGGTTTAATGCGATGCCTTTTAAGCTTTCATAATAATCCGGACGATACCAATCACTGCACCATTCCCAAACATTGCCGGCCATATCATACAATCCATAGCCATTGGGCTTGAAACTTTTAACTTTAGCTAGTCCGGCAAACTGATCCCATACTGTATTTTTTACAGGAAAATTTCCTTGCCAGGTATTTGCTTTTGGTTTGGCTGTTTCTATATCCTCATTTCCCCAGGGATATTTGGCATTTTTCAGGCCGCCCCTCGCTGCAAATTCCCATTCGGCTTCTGTTGGCAAACGCTTGCCAGCCCATTTGCAATAAGCCATGGCATCATCCCAGGATATCTGTACCACAGGATCATTTTCTTTTCCTTTGATGTTGCTGTTCAAGCCTTTCGGGTGTTTCCAACTTGCTCCTTTAACCCAACGCCACCATTGCGAAGCATCATTCAGGCTAGTGATGGTTTTGGGTTGATAAAAAACCAGGGATGCGGCAACCATTACGCTATCTGGTGGTTTTGGTGTTCCTGCAGGAAGCTGCTTTTCCATCTCCTCCCAGTTCGGCTTCCGTTCTTCTGTAGTTACATAGCCGGTAGCCGCTACAAATTTCGCAAAACTTGCATTGGTTACTTCTGTCGCATCCATCCAGAAAGCATTTAACTTCACCTGATGTTTGGGATATTCATCTTCCCGCCCCTCTTGATCTGCTGCGCCCATTTCAAATGTTCCTGCCGGAATGAATACCATTCCTTCGTGAGTTGCCTTATTCACAGCGAAACTAGAGGTATCTTTCACTATGCCAAACCGACTGGGCAAATTTTTCTCGCAAGAGGCTAACGAATCTTGTTTTCTTTTGCTTATTTCTTCTTCTTTTAGGTTGTTACAACATGCGATTAGGGCTATGAAGGGTAAATAACAGATGATTTTAAATTTATTCATAAGGCAAGACTGTGAGCTAAAAATATCAAATAACTTTAAAAAAACGGTTATCAATAATTAATCACCTTATAAATCAATACAGTAGCACTTTTCCAGGTTTTTTATTTGCATCAGATGTATTTGAACCCTATATTTGCATCACTTTAAAGGAAACGGAGACGTTTTAAGTAAAGTAGATTCCGTAGCTCAGCTGGTAGAGCATTACACTTTTAATGTAGTGGTCCTGGGTTCGAATCCCAGCGGGATCACACCAAAGACTATCAAAACGTATAAAACCCTGCAATCGCACGATTAGCAGGGTTTTTGCTTTTAGGGAATTGCCAAATTTCGCACGAATTCACAAAACTTTGGTGAGTGATTCGGTGAGTAAGGCAAAACGGTTAAAATTGACTCACCGAATTGTACATAATTATTTATTGTACAGGCTGTTACAAACTGAACATCTTGTGTAGATTTAGTTGCAAAGCTATTTTTGTTTCACCTTTAATCGTTAGATTATGAAGACCAATTTTAGCCTGCTTTTCTATCTGAAAAAGCAAAAGAACTATGTGAGTGGAAATGTGCCGATCTACATGAGGATTACCGTAGAGGGAAACCGTGCGGAGATGGCCACCAATCGCGATTGCGATCCTAAGCGATGGAACGCCAAGGGTGGCAGAGCTATCGGCTCAAAAGAAGAGATCAAGATGTTGAACACCCATCTTGACCAGTTGCAGAATGCAGTGTATTATGCCCATCAACGTGTTTTCGATATGGGGTTGCCTATTACTGCCGATGCCATCAAATCCAGTTACCTCGGTACGCTAACCAACTCCCATACCCTACTGGAAGCGGTTGCCGATCATAATTTAAAGATGGAACAGCTTGTAGGTAAAGATTATGTACGTGGCACATTGAACCGTTATAAAGTCTTGGAAAGACACCTTAAAGTTTTTATCCCTTTGAAATATGGTGTAGCCGATATGGACATTAGAGCTATCGACCAGGCATTTCTGAACGGATTTGACCATTACCTAAGGTCTGACAAGAACTGCGCGAACAACTATGTGGTGAAAAACATTAAGAACCTCGGGAAAATCCTTCGCATCTGTATGGAGAACGAATGGATAGACAAATCGCCATTTACAGCTTATAAAGGCAAAACAAGGAATGTTGATCGCTTTTATCTGAACAAGGAGGAATTGGCTCATATCGCGGGAAAAGAGTTTTTATCGGAGAGATTGAAGCAGGTAAGAGACGTTTTTATTTTCTGCTGTTTCACTGGCTTGGCTTATGTCGATGTCTTCAAACTGAAACAGGAGAATATCAGAAAGGGAATTGATGGCGAGCGTTGGATCTTTACCAATAGGCAGAAAACCAAAACAAGGTCATCGGTTCCGCTACTGTCAACAGCTGTTGAAATTGTCTATAGATATTTAACCAACAAAGTTTGCCTTAATAAAGGCTTGCTTCTTCCTGTTCCCAGCAACCAAAAGATGAACGAATACCTGAAGGAAATTGCCGACCTGTGCGGAATTGAAAAGAAACTCACCTCACACATTGCCCGCCATACCTTTGCGACTACGGTTACCCTGTTGAACGGTGTACCAATAGAGAGCGTTTCAAAAATGCTTGGACATACGAACATCAGGACTACCCAGCATTACGCGAAGATTTTGGATATCAAGGTAAGTGAAGACATGGCCATGCTAAAGAAAAAGTTAGCTATGATATAAATCAATAAATTTAATAACCTCAGCCAACTGACAAATATTTAAAAATATTAGGCATTAATTCCTGTTTTAGTTAGATTTGTAGGATGTTAAAGGAATTGAACAAAAGAGTAATCGTTGTGCATTGGAAAAGATTTGCCAGTACAGATATCGATGTGTTTTCAAGTCTGAAAGGATTTTGCGACAGCTACCCAACCTATAACTATCATACATTGAACAACTATCTTTCGAAAAAAAAGGTTCCATTCGAAAACGATGAAATCAAAATTGAAAGACATCCACTGATACAAAAGGTCAGAAGACCAGACCTTCCAAAGGTACTGTTCTGGGATTTCGATTTTGAAAAACTGGACTGGAACAGGAGTTACAAAACCGTTATCGAACGGGTGCTTGATAAAGGCAATACAATGGATTGGGAAGAGATGATCAGGTTTTATGGTAGAGAAAACGTAATCCGAGCCCTCAAAGAAGACATCACCTATCTTTCTGATATGACCATGGAGGCCGTTTGCAAATATTTTCAGTTGAGCAAAGAAAAACTCAGATGTTACATAAAGAAACAGTTACACCAGGGACACTGGATCTAATCCAGACACTGATGCAAGACCATCAGCTCAACTCCTTTTACCTTGTAGGCGGTACCGCATTATCCCTGAGGATCGGCCATAGGGAATCCATAGATATCGACTTTTCAGCTCATCGGACTTTGATGGTGATGAACTCGCTGTATACTTAAGGAACAGCTATGGCGCAGATGTAAAACGCCACAAGAGCAACTATGTAAGTGGTAGCATTGGCGAAGTTGATTTTGATTTTATCTCGCACAAGTATCCATCTATCAGGCCAATAGAAACAATCGAAGGCATAAGGATGATGTCCAATCAGGATATATCGGCCATGAAGATTAATGCAATTGTGAATAGTGGACAACGGATCAAGGATTTTATCGATATGCATTACCTGTTAATGGAAATGCCTTTAGATGAAATATTGGATTACTACTGCCAGAAATATCCAAATGTCGACTCTAACACTACTAGGTCGTCTCTAATGTACCATAACGATATCGACTTTAATGTTCCCGTAAAACTGATGGATGGAAAGCTAAAATGGCAGGATGTGCAGAAAAGCATTTCAAAGGCGGTACGTGAATATACCAGTCTACTAGAAAGCAGGGAATTGTATCGTAAGCTTCAGGAGGCAAAAAATAGCCAGAAAAATGACCGTGGCAGAGGGATGAGTCGCTAGATTTTCACAATAAGATAGGTTATCACAATTCGTGATAACCTATCTTATCTTAAGGTACCAAATTGGCACCTTAAGATATGAAGTATTTTAATTGGTTCAAAAGACAAACTGAGTTGCGATTGATGGTGAGCATTAATTTAGATTTAGCGGAAATGGTTGGAGATCATTCCTGCTTCGCTTAACCAATCGGCACCATATTCTGTAGAATTGCAGTCAACTATTACCGTTTAAATTGCTGTTTTTAATTGTCAGCTGATTACCTTATTTTAGTTTAAAGTTCTTTAACTCTATCTCTCTTTTTATACAATCCATTCCCATATTTTAATTGTTTACGGTTTCCCATAAGGTGCGCCAATATTTTAGATTTAGTTTTGAAAGCTTGATGTTTTAAAGACAAATGATCAACAAGACGAAATTGTCATCTGATGCTAACGAATTTGGCTGGACTTTGGATGGCCGAGTAATATAAATTCAACAGTAATACGGTAACTTTAGGCTGAGTCAAATAAACTAAAAAAAACAATAAACTAATTATGTCAACAACACATCATTCAAACGGGAGAGCAAAATGGTCTTTAGGAAGTGCTTATCATGAAAACGGAAGAACCGCATATTCGTTAGGAACTGCCTATCACGAAAACGGAAGAACTGCGTATTCATTAGGAACTGCCTATCATGAAAATGGAAGAACCGCATATTCGTTAGGGACTGTTTACCATAGTAATGGAAGAACCGCATTTTCGCTAGGAACTGCCTATCATTCAAATGGAAGAACTGCATATTCTTTAGGTACCTTTTACGATGAAAATGGAAGAAGAGTTGACAATAAGAGCTTTAGTATTGGATTAGGAAAAGGTATTCAAATACAAATTATACCAACTATAAAAATTACAGTTTATGGGAGAAAGATAAACTAATCCCAAAATTAACACTTGCAAGGGTATTGCGTCAAATGGGCTGAAGTGTAAACATTTGGTTCTTGGCTTCTAATGCACTTTTGTAGGGGTAAATATTTCCGACTCGATTTAAAACTTTGTAAACACTGGTCAAAGGAAAAGCCAAAACAGTTTCTATGTCATCGGAAATTGATGAATTTGCAAGTAAACCTATTTAGTAAAATATTTTAGAAAATTTTAATATGGCTTTAATAGATTCTTATCGAAATTCAAAAATTAGTAAGCAAAGGGAACTTGCTAGTTTAAATTCAGAAAAGGCAAAGGAATTTGTAAAACTATCTGATTTGAATAAAAAAATAAATTCAGCATCTGAGTCGATTAAACGTACAAAGATTGTAAGTACAGTCAACTCAAAAATGAAAGAGATTGAGCGATATAATAAAAACATAGCTGATACAAATAAGAAAATAGCAGATATAGAATCTAAGATTGCTAAGAAAGAAAAGGAAATTTTTGATTACCAAACCAAAATTGAGAAAGAACAAAGCAATCTTGATAAAAAAAGAAATGCTGAAGCTGAAAAAATCACTAAAGATCAGGAAAGAAGCTTAAGAAATATAAATTCAACGTTATACCTTCATGATAAATTGCATCGAAATACTTTAAATGAAATCAAGGAATTAAAAAATATTCCCGAGAAAATCACAGTTTTATTTTTGGCATCCAATCCAATAGATCAGGTGCAATTGCGTCTCGACGAAGAAGCTCGATCTATTTCGGATATGATAAGAAAAGCGAAACTCAGAGATTCTGTAAAACTTGAATCTTGCTGGGCGTTACAACCAATGGATTTGCTTCAAGCTTTGAATGATTTTAATCCTACAATTGTGCATTTCAGCGGTCATGGTTCAAACGAAGATGAAATAGTTTTTCAAGCTCAAGATGGTACTGCGAAATTGGTTAGCAAAGAAGCTATCGTTCAAACGATGATGGCGTCATCAGAAAATATTAGACTTGTATTTTTTAATACTTGCTATTCTAGAAATCAAGCTGAAGCAGTATCTCAATTTGTAGATGCAACAATAGGAATGAATACATCAATCGGAGATGAAGCAGCAAGAGTTTTTTCTTCACAATTCTATTCTTCAATTGGTTTTGGTCATTCTGTTGGCAAAGCTTTCCAACAGGCTAAAGCATTATTAATGATGGAAGGCATAAAAGAAGAAAACACACCAGAATTATTTATAAAATATGGAATGAACTCGAACGAGATAATATTGGTAAAACCTTAAAAAATTAAAAGCCTTCTGCTAAGTGAAATTTTAGCAGAATTGAATTCAAGGAGACTTTTACTCTATTTTCTCCAAATCAATTTGCCAATTAAAAAAAACATCTTTGGCTGTATTTCAAATTTCAACCTAACTATGCTACTTCAATTTTAAAGGGGTACAAGTCTCTTCATTTTCCCGAATTTAATTCAGAAAAATCAAACAAATCTCTCGGGTCAACCTTTAAGAACTTCGCATAAATCGAAACATGGCTGATGCTGGTGTTAACCTGTCCTAGTTCAGTTCTTGCTATCTGGCTTTGCGATACTTCAGTTAGTAATGATAGCTGTTCTTGAGATAGTCCACGGCTTTCGCGTACCTGCTTCAGCTTTTGGCCGAATTTCTTAATAAAATCTTCGTCTTTTAGATACTTCACAAAACAAATAGACAGCTATAAAACAAAATAATTAATAGCAAATTTGCTATTAAAAGTAATCTTTCTTAAATTAGCTTTATGAAAAAATAAAGGAACAAAAAATAATATTGCAGTTCTATCATCGGTAAAGGAATTGCTAACAAGCCTCGCAACTAAATCTGACAGTTTATTCCCGCGAGAGTAAGTTGAGCAACCAAAACCCTATATTTGCTATAGGGTTGGTGCTCGCTTATGTCTTTTGTGGGAGCCCTTCTGAAAGGAAGGGTGGCTTTGTCAGAGCCAAGTTACATTAGACTAAGTGGGTTGCCAACCCTATTGTAATTATGGCATCCACTTGTTGAGGCTTATTTAATTTTAAAATTAAATGAGATCAATATGGAACCATCAAAATTATTACCAGAGGCCGAACACGCTGTCAATTTCAGGGAGTTTATCCATCGGCTCGCCCAGAAGTTCGAACCGCTACAGATCCTCAGCTTTTCGCAGAACAGCTACACTCATAATTCTCAGGGCTGCTTTAATGATGGTCAACACTATTTCAGATGCGACTATTGCCTATTGGTAGTTACTGAAACTGCAACCCGAGTTGATTATGAAATGCAGGATTTCGCCAACACCTATTATCGGCAAGGCACAATTACCATCATCTGCCATGGCAGGCAATCCGTTATCGACGCAGTACAGCAAAACAGCCGCTTTTTTATCAGCGTGCTTACCTATGGAAAACTGCTCTATAGTAAGGATGGACTGTTAGACAATGATCCAATCTTTGCGTTTATCCCCACAAAGGGCGCGATAAAGGCAATAAGACATTATGAACATCGTATACCGCTAGCTGACGGATTTCTGATGTGCGCATCCGAATGTCTGGAGAAGGAACAGTTTGGAATATGTGCCTTTATGCTCCATCAGGCCGTAGAACAGACTTGTATCTGTCTGGTGAGGGTTAATATCGCCTACCGTTCTGAGTTCCATAATCTTTACCGCCTGCTCCGTCTGTGTCAATGCTTTTCTGAAAAGCCTTTTCAGCTTTTCCTGTCCAGTCCCGAAGACGAGCGGTTATTTGACGTAATGGCAAAAAGTTATTCTGGTTCACGTTATAAAGATGATTTTATGGTTTCCCGACAGGATGCGGAGCGTCTTTATCAACGGGTCGCAGCTTTTCTTTTGTTGGCAAAAGAGATGTGCAACGAAAAAATAGAACTGCTTGCTAAATCGGCATCAGATTATGCAGCCTTAAAAAATGCTGATCATGTACAGATCGAAAAAATATTACAGACCAATATTTGAAACTATGGAAAAGCAAACAAAAAGAACATCGGATAACAGGATCGTTTATCTTGACAATGATGAAATAACAGATCCGATAAAAGTGATACACGATTTTTTCAGTCACTCCTGGTTGCCCAATCATTTGAAGATGCTGAAACGCTGGCGAAACGATGCAGCACTTGAATCCGAAGAATCAAAAAAATGCAGCCCAGACTACCTTGTCTATAATTACGAACTGACCATAAAGCTGATAGAGGCCGCCTGGCTATTAAAGAGCCACAAGCTTGGCAGACTTGACTTCGATGACAAACAGGAGAGTGATATCGCAAAATGGTACATCAAAACGGAAAGGAAGAAGCTAAGGGATTATCCAGAAAACCTGAGCATTCGGGAGATCGTAAAGCCTTCATCTGTACTAAAGAAAATGTTCAGGATCTATAAACTGGACGGATACAAAAAAATCCTGAACACATGGCTTCACGAAGCGCTTAGCACCTCCTTCATGGAAGAAAGCCTTTCCAAATCTGAAGTAATCACAGTTTACGAACAACTGGTCAAACTGTTCGAGGCTACGTGGCTGATTGGTGAACGCATCAAGCTTAACGAGAATAGTTGAAATAGATATAAACCGGTATATTCGTTTATTTAGGCGCATACTTGATAAAATGGAAATACAAACACAATAAATGATTATAATTGGACTCATACTAATTTTCGCGACACTGGGAATTATTTTTCTAGCATATTGGATACCGAAAAAACTGGGCTATCCGAAAGCTGGAATATACATATCTATAATTTTGACACTATTAATTGTCATCATAACTACCTTGACAATATTTGAAGATGACCTGTTTACAAAATCCGACGCTCGGAAATTACTGATTGAACAGAACATCCAGATAAAGGACGATTTTGATCTAAAGGAAAATAAATCGATGTTTTCGCCTGGTGATTATTATCATACATTTACCTTAATCATAAGTCCTAATGACAAGCTAAGAATCATAAAAGAAATAAAAAGCTCATCGAATTTCGTTAAAACCGATCAAAGTGAATCCTATCTCGACAACCAAGATGATTACTATAACGGGCCGAAAAGAATTAAAAATTATGAGACAGACGAAAAATTTGTTAGAGAACTTTTTGAACCACACGGAAAAGGATGCACCAACTTGGAGAAAGATAGAAATTGATAAAAAAACCAATAAATTAATTTTTGAAGACATTGACTTATAGAATATTGTAACTACAATATCTTTGCAAATTTGCGGAAAATTCTTCTACTCCCCATGAGGTCTTTTAGTAGATTTATCAAAACGACAATACTCGCCAAGCTGTAAAAATGTTAGTTGCCACTCATAACTCCTAACTCAGTGCTGTCCGGTAAAAAAAGATTGACTAACGCAATTATATCTTTTTGCTCAAATAGATCCTGTTTTTGGCCGGTTATTTTTTCGCAAGCCCCCTGGTTATGTTTTAAAGAGTTTTAATTGATGTTCAGGGACTTTTTCCCTGTATCCTATCAATGCCTTTTCGGGGTTTATAAGGAATCTGACCAGGTCGATATAGGTTCCCAGATGCTGTCTGATGAGGCCTGCGACATTGGAAAACGACCACTTGGTTTTTCTAAACTTATCCGCCCTGTCCTTAACTACTTTGGTAAGCAGGTCGGCGATCAGGGTACACCATATTTGTATTTCAATGGCGTTCTGGTTGTCGCCAAGGAAGTTATGCAGTTGAAAGTTCTGTTTTATTCGTTTAAAAAGAGATTCAATCTGCCATCTTCTTTTATAGAGGCCGGCTATGGTCAGGGCGGTCAGTTCCGTGCTGTTGGTCAGGAACTCAAATGTCCTGTTGTCCTTCTTGTCGTAATAGACAATTATCCTGGCCTGCTGGAGGGGTACCTTGGCCTTTCTGGACCGATTGCCAAGGATTACCAGTCTGTCGCTGACCACGCCATTGTTTTTGAACTTTTCGGCCACGGGAAGCTCCTGGAGCACTTCCCAGCAGG
Organism: Pedobacter sp. N23S346; assembly: GCF_048515415.1. Taxonomy (NCBI): domain Bacteria; kingdom Pseudomonadati; phylum Bacteroidota; class Sphingobacteriia; order Sphingobacteriales; family Sphingobacteriaceae; genus Pedobacter; species Pedobacter sp. N23S346. The sequence continues at coordinate 214,196 of NZ_JBLYEE010000002.1, read as the reverse complement.
CACGGGCATTTAACCGGGTGACCCAGGTGACGTTCTGTTTGGTCCATTTTGCCATTGGAACATAACTGTTATAGCCCTTATCCATCACCAATATGGAGCCGGAAGGCAAATCCAGGCGGGGCATGACCGTTCTATCCGATGTTGCCGCCTGGGTGATGTGGACAAAACAGGGTACGTCATCTTTGGCCCTTATCAGGGTATGGGCTTTCACTCCGCCCTTTTTCCTCCCATTGGCCATTGCGTTCCCGCAGCCCTTGAACACCTCGGAAAACAAGGTTATCGTTGTTGAATCGGCGATAAACAGCCGCTCGTTCAGCTTTCCCTTCAAGGTGCTGTCCGGAGAAAACCCATAGTAGCGCTTCCTCAGGGAATGGAAAAGCTCACTGAACAGTTCAGCGGAACGACGCCTGTTGGCATCGGCAAGCGTGCTTTTACGGGGCGTGTACTGAATGCCAAGGTGTCCCAGCCGCGATGAACTGGCCTGGAGGCCCGTAATGAGTTCGCGCAGGGAACTGCAGTGATGAAAGCTGCTGAAGAGCATCGTAACCAAATGGTCGTACGCCCTGAACTTCTTACAATAGCGGTTGGATTGATGCTTTTTAGCTAATTGATCCACTTTAGGGCGGGGGATTAGAGAAAGTAGCTGTCCAAGAATGGGCTGTCCGGTAAAATATGTACTTTTGGGCATAGTTTATGTTTGAAGTTTCGCAACTTAAATTTAAACTACTTAGGGGCTTCGGCCCCTATCTTTTTCCTTTTTTTAACTTTTACCGGACACTACTGACTCCTAACTTTCAAGTAGCAGAGCGGCAAACGTAAAAGAAAAATGAGCACAGAACTACACGACATAAAAACTAAAATTGAAATAGGTCAACAAATTTTTGACGCTGTTCCAATAAATCTTCAACCGAAGTGAGCTGGAGTCATTTTAAATAAATTCAATAAACACATCACAGAGATTCCAGAACAAATACAGGAACTAAATGACATAATAAAAAAGCCTGATCGTTGGCATGAAGCCCATAAACAATTTGGCTCAATTAGGCGTTTTTTACTGGACAGCATAAATTATGCGCCCCAAGAATATGTGCTTTTAGCAGAAAGTATTGCCAAAATCACTTACAATTCATCAAGGGAGCCTGCACCATTTGACTTTGATAGCGGTTATTACATTCCAAGCTTAGCCCTAAAGGCAGTAGGTTTTTTCCAGGATGAAAGGCTCGAAGAAGATATAAAAACTACTTTACTTTTATTTAGCGGAAATAAAAATTTAAAGACAGATTTAGCAAGAGCCCGAGAAATTCTCATTTATCAACAAATAGACGATGTACTTTGGTACGATTGGGATCCAATAGGAATTAATGATATGGCACCAAGGGATGAATATCATAGCTACACGCCTCAAATCTTTAATCTTGTCAAATCAAATACTGATAGAATGTTAATTGCAAAGACTTTGTCTAAGATTGAAACCTACAATATGGGATTGGCAGGAAATATAGAAAAATGCTTAAAGATTGCAGATAAGATTCTGGCTATAGATATGAAAAACTAAACTTCCCATAGTGTAGTACAATTCTTTCCGTAAACACCAGAGCAAAAACAGCGGAGTTGTGTGGGCTGGCCGTTTTTGCAGGCCGCAAATGCGCGGGGGGAAAATCTGAGACTACCGCCCAAGGCCTTGGTTTTGTTGCATCTTTCGCTTCCGCCTTTTCCGTGCTGCAAGCTCAACTGGATTTACGTCAGGTTCGATCGACTGTACTGGTTCCAGCATGGCCTCGATAAATCCGCTGATCGATTGACCAGCTACCTTGACCATATCTGCAACCGAGTGAAAAAGCCCATCTGCTACATCCCGTGCCAGTTCATTAACATGCTTTAAATTATGGTGCTGATTTGTTGACATTTCAAGAATATCCATCTGTTCCTTCTGTACGATACTGCCATTCTTCTGGACATTGGCATGCGCAAAAGTCTCCTTTAGCCTCCTGTCAAAACCAAAGAGCCTATCAAAGATGGTCTCTCCCGATTGCTTGAATGCCACACGGTTGAACTGTCCAAGCTTTTTGGAATGTGCATCGTTTTTGCCCTTCGAATTGTTCATCGGGCTTAGCTTGATTTTGTTGGTGGCATCCTTTCGGCTTACGATAATCTGAATGTGCATTTGGTTTCCCTCTTTTTTCTCACCACGTTTCTTTTCACCGTTTAATACTTCTTTGTCCTTGTGGCCGTAGTAGCGATGGTTCTCGATCTTGCCGAACCACATCAGGTCTTTAGCGGAACTGATTCCTTCACGCTTGAAGTTTATTGCATATTCGTCCATTACCTTTTCGGCATATTTCCTCAGCTGTTTATTCATCTCCTTTTTACCATAGCTTTCTTCAAGGTATTTCAATTCTTTTTGGCTGGGGCTGATGTTGACCAGAAAGAACTTTGCATCGGTCTTGCAGAGCTTGGCGTTATTGCTATCTATTAAATGCCGCACCTCATAGGACTCGATCCTGTTGCCATTATGATTGAACCAAAATTCCGGCTCAAGTTTATCTTTGATCCTGTTCTCCTTTTCAAGATAATGCACCAACTCCCTGCTGCTGCTCTTGTTGTTTGCGGTTACGCTGTCGGTAATATTGATGTACATATCAGAGCAGTTCTATTTGTTTACGCGCCTGTTCGGCCAGTTCCTCTTTTTCCCTTCCTGATGTCATCATGCCCATTCGTTCCCGTTCCCTGATGTAGCTGTTCATTATCAGCATGAAATTCTTCTTCAACCTTTCCTTTGTGATTATTTTCATCTCGATGTTGCTGACTACTTCGTGCAAAGTGCCCAGTCTTTTTGCCTGTGCCGACTGTTTTGACAGCATCTCATCATTGTGCTTCAGTATCTGACCATTGAATCGGTCAATTATCTTCTTCATCGCTTCGATCATCCTAGCCGAATCACGTTTGATGGGAATGAGCAGTTCGGTCTCCTGTGTCTTGATGAAGCCGATGTATTCCTTTTGGCCTTTAAGGATGGTGTTCTTCAACAGTTCATCGTTCAGGTCGGTCGGATCTTTTTTGCTCCGATAGAAATAGTCCAGCATCTGGGAAAATACCAAACGCTTTGACCTGCCGAGCTTGAGGGCTATCTTTTCAAATTTCACATCATCACTTACCGAATATTTTACCGTTCTCAATGTTTCCTGCATATCCATATATCTTTATAACCAGTTATATCGCACCCTTAAGGGGGTTCTAATTTCGACTTCTATGCCACCTTAACAATGGCCGAGAACCCCTGGAGGGTTCTCGAAACCCCCACCGCGCAGCGTGGGGCAAGCAAAGTAGGGCTCTGCCCAACTTCCGCTTGCTCCTTTTCCCGAAGAAGGAAAAGGACTTTTCTGCAATGTGCCTACCCCTCATAGTTCGCTATTATTGTCCAACAAGGTAACCCGGCTGGCAAGGTTAGGGTGGTACGACGGTTCGTATTCGATAAGGCCGTTTGCGATCAGTTCGCCCATGCATTTGTGGTAGGTGGCATAGGAACGGATGGCCGAATGTTTCATCAGTTCCCGCCTTGAAACTCAAAATGGATTTTGGCGTGATGCCTTGTCGTGGTACATGAGTATGGCCGAATAAAGGCTGAGGTGCGATTGACGGAAACGCCTGTTTCCGCTGGCAAGCTTTAGAAAGCTGGCCAGTTGTGCTGCCGTTCCCATTACGAATTACCGATTTCGCCCAACAACTGTTCGATGTCCGCATGTGCATAGTAGAATATGCCTCCTATCTTTTCATAGGGAAGTATCCCCTTGATTCGAAGGTTCTGCAAGGTGCCAGAAGAAATCTTCAATAGCTTCCTTACCTCCGAACTTCGAAGGAATTGTTTGTTGGTTACCGTTTCATTGGTTCTGATGGTCTGTTTGATCTCCTCAATAAGTTCGGACTTGAACCTGTGGAGCTCTTCTCTCGTTAAGATCTCGATCTGCATAATGCCTCCGTTTTTAAGTTTACGGAAACAAATTTGTAGCGCGAGATGGTCGAAACAATGACCATCCGATTGGTCTGGTCATATACAGTGGATGAATTGCCTGCTATTTTTTGGCAGGTTCTATTGGTATAACTTTGAAAAGGCGATGCTCTGGTTGTATCGAAGTACCTTTAATTGTTACATCTCCTTTTTTGTCGACAAAGTAGTTTCGAGCGGTTTCTATGGGAATGTCCTTTCCACCGTGTGAGAAATATTTGGCAATCATCTTAGCGTACGGGATTTTGTGGTCGCTCTTTATAAGTTTCCTGCCAGATGGCAGTTGTAACTCACGCAATTGTTGAATAACATCTATGAAAGTTGGCAGATGTCCATCATCAATCAGGATCTTCAGTGAAACTTCATATTGATTCAACTCCGCCAATTCAGCATTTAGTTTTTCTATTTCTTGTTTCTGGTTCTGGATGAGGTCGTCTTTTTCGGCGATAACAATGTGGGATGGCCTCGCATTCCACTCATCTATGCTCGCAAGATATTTTTGGAACTGTTGGAGCTTTGCAAGGTTCTGCCTGTGCATGCCATGATTATTTGAAAAAGGATCTTGCATTTCGAAATGTCTAATCCTTGATTGAACGATCTGCCATACATGGCGAAAAAAATCTTCTTCAATGGTCAAATCGCTTTCTAGAGCATAATTTAAATGGTAGCTGTAATAATCAGAGAACTCCTTTTCGTCTATTCTGTATATGTTCAACAAGAAATGGTTGTCATCGTGATTCTGCCATAAGCCCATAAAGGTTCCTAAGTCGTATGGATGAGCAGAAAAGGAAAAGGGCTTGCGGGGTTTGAAGTAGCTTGTACTCATATTACTGTTTAAATAAATCTAAGTTATAACTTTTTTCAAAACGTCATAATTTAGGCAGAACATATCCAAATCCTACTGTTTACAACAGTACCTAAATTTTATAACCCTAACTTGATTCGTTTAAATCTTAGTTTAAGTTATAATTGATTAAGCCTTTCAAGAACACATTCTGGTCTACTTTCTGTGATACATTGAAATATCTCATCCAATTTATCTTGAGTAATTAAAGTATGAAGTTCTTTTTCTGTAAAAAAATAATCACAATAAGGTAAAGCAATTGTTGCATGCATTATATCAATTGTGTCATTTCCGTCAGTATATTTTCTATTCGTATTCCAGCGCATAGCTCCCGCTAAGGCAGGTATTATCTTAAACGTAGGTAGTTGATTTGTGATTTTTTCAAGTTTGAAAGCCTGGTAAATTAGCTTTTGCCAGGCTGTCTTATCAGTATTTGCCAATTCCTTTTCCGTTGGCCTGAACCCAGTTTTTTTTTGGTACACATCTGCTACCACCTCATTAAATTGGTCAGTAAAACAGTCTAAAACACCCCATAACTCTGAAAGAAACATTGCTTTCTTGGATTTATTCTCATGACTATACTTTTCCTTGTTTCTGTTCATTTCATCAATATTATCCTTGCCTGAAAAAGGTATAATATATTCGGTGTGATCAATAAGTGTTGACATTGGTATTTGGCAGACGAAATCAAGGAAATCACTTTTCAGATTATCTGGCAACTCTTCAACCTTTGATGAATAAAAAAAGTAGCCTGAAATTAGCGGAAGCTTGCTCCATACTAATTTTTCAAGTACGAGTAAATCGTCCGTATTAGTCGAATACCAACAGGCAAACTCAACTTTAACCCTTTGTTGATCGCTTAGTATCGCAACTCCCTCGGAAAGCCGTTCTGCTAATTGAAATGTCTTGATCAATGATGTTTTATCTTCTTGCTTCAATATCTCCCAAAACACTGCCTCACTGACAGGAAAGATACATTTCCTGCTCTCGTATAATTCTATAATTTTATGGGCTACTTTACGAGCAATGGTATCCTGTTCCTGCTCAAGCCCGTCCCTTAAAATGATCCAATATTTCAAGTCCAGATAAATGATCTTTCTTCCAGCTATCGCAGCGTAAATATCAATACTATTTTCCGATATGTATTTGTCAATAAAACGCATGTCTCTGATTTATGTCCGGTCACGGTAAGCCTTCATGATAGAGATTATTTTATTCTGATCAAATCCCGTTTCACTTAGCACGCAACAAATTAGTATTACTTTCAAGCCTTGTGTAAGCTCAAATAACTCAATTCCGTCAGCAACATGTGCGTTCGGTTTTTTGTTGAAAAAATGCGAATAGTAATGCCGGGAGTTAACAACAATAGCCAAATCAAGAGGCGTGTTTTTAATGAGCTGAACATAATTGAACTCAATAAGCAAATATTCTAACTGTTCAATCAATGTTATGCGTTTATTTTTCTTAGGTATATAGGGTCTGAACCTTGTCGCATAACCTTCCAATGCTTGCACAACAATGAGAAAATCTCCAGTGTTGAATATGTTCTTTTCTTTAATGCTTTCGATTAAGTGTTTTAGGATCGGAGCCATCTGGGCATCAAAGCTGAACCATTTCCGAATTACATTATCAAAAGAATTTTCAATCAAGTTGTGCGTAAACAAAAAGTCTTTGGTAGATGTGTTAGCCTGCAGCTTATCGTGTTGATTAAAATAAAAATATATCGGATAGAAAATCTTTTCTCCATTCTTCAGTTCCTGAAACTCGTCCGGTGAAAAGAACTGAATGCTTTGATAGCCAATTGTATTCAGCGTACCAAGTGTAAGAAATGATTTAAATTTAGATGCCTGCTTTAATAATGTCCAAAACGATTCCGTGTTTTTAGACATAATATTTAATATATATGATTGCTCAATAATAAGCTGTTCTTCATGTGATGTTCCGGGCGGAGAGCAAGTATACTCTAATTCCAGATCAAAGCCGTCATCGAGTTGGACTGAAATTTCATTGCTATCATCACGATCAAATTTTAGATCAAAACCATGCATTCTATCATTCTTAAACGGAATAGAATAACTGACACAATAATGGTTAACCCATTTTGTCAGATAAGGAAATTTTACGGTTATTTTGCTGAAAATCTTATCAGTCCAATTGCTTAAATGAATACCTTGAAGACAATACTGAACAGTGAACTTCTGCATGGGAAAGGAACAACTAAAATTCAGCGATCCGTATGAGTTACAGTTCAGAAGTGTTATATGTTTAGCGTCTGAGCTTTCGCCCCAAATGACTTCCTTGCATTTATCATCCCCGTTTGCAAAAGCAGCCATGTAAGCATGCGGTTCATGGAAAGAGCCAATTAATTCAAGAATTAATTTTTTATTTGGAAAGAAATACAGCGTTCCCGCCACCCTGTTATCAGGTTCGGACGGCAAAAACCAATACCCTTTTATTTCAATTTTATCGACCATAATTATTACCTAGCTACCTGATGAGTTTTTTAAAAGCGTTTATTCTGAAAACAGATTTAACTCCTTGCATTTTTGATAAAATTAACATCAGCATCGCTAAATGAGCCCCATACTCCAAATGCACTATTTTGGCGAGAATACTTGCCTGAAAGTATATACGAGTTATACTCTTTTTCTAAAAAATTGACGATTTCGTCTAATGATTGAACTCTCCCAAATACGTTATCTATCAGTGCTAATGCAGGTATTTCGCTATAACTACTTTTGAAATAGGGCTCGATTACATCAGACCTTAGTTGAAGTCCGAGAATGTAAGCTTCAATCGTATTGCAATATTTTAATGTAACGCAATAATTTGGTTGTGTTTCTGCAATAAACGAACAGAACAAATCCTTTATGGAGTTTTCGTTAGGGTACACTCCGTCAGTACTAATGCTCTTTGCGCCGACCAAAAAAGGAATACTGAGGCCAGAGTTATCCTGAACGCAAACCCAATTATCTAACAATCGATACCAATACGGAAGCGGTATAGCTTTTGATTCCATTTCTTAAAACTTGTTACCTCAATTTATAAATTTCTATATTGATAAAAGAATTATGGAAGGATGGAATTATTAGAGTTTGTTTGGAAGGTAAAAAAGGCATTGGCGCTTGAAGAAATAAAAAGTTGCTATGTAGGTTTCAACGATTTTCCTGCGGGGGCCTGCATGGACAGTTCAATATTGCTGGGTATTCTCTTGAATAAAAATGGATATGGAATATTCAACCTCGTATCCGGCTGGTCGAATACGGAACATTTTTTTACCCATACCTGGCTTGAAAGCGAAAACCATATAATTGACATAACTGCCGGTCACAATTACCTGTTCTAAACTTGGTTGATACGCCAAACTTTTACAGTTCATTTGATATTCAATTCAAGGAATCAGTATTAGGATACACAAGTGTCCCTGATTTAGGTTTTTTTAAAGCATTGACATTGGTTGATAATGAACTTCTGAAGTAAATCTTTTCTAAACATTTCATTTATTCCAAGCGAAGAATTTAGCGAAAAATGTCATCCAGTTTCCAAAGTAAATCCAAGGCTTCTGGCCACCCAGATTTTACATAAATGTTGAGCAAACTCATAATTTCTGCAAAGGCATCTGGTTCTAAAAGCATTAATTTATGATCTGCAAGTAATCGTTCCGTGAACTTTACCACCTCCCTTATTGCAGAAGGGTCAAATGTGTAATTTGTTCCAGCTGCCATTTTGGTTACTTCTGCGGTAGATGCTAACGCAAAACGAGCATCAAAGCGTAATGCCTCACTCATTATTTCAATGAAATAATGGGCGCTGTGCCCTTGCATGTACCCTCCACCTAATTTTCTGGATATTTCAAGAACTTTTTCCAGTAGTGGTTTTGAGAAAAAGTAAAAACGTTCCTGATCCTCACGCGATATTTTGAAGCCCTGTTGTTTAGCACGACCACCTACCTGCATAGAGAAGTATATTCTTTGAATAACGGTATCTATGATCTTGAAAGACTGTTCTACCTTTTCATTTATAGGATCGCCCTCTTTCACTGATAAGAGTAATTCCTCACACATTTCAAGCAATGTCATCAACACGTTCAATATACGCTCGCTCTTCGCGATATCTTCCGGATCGGAGAAATCTCTGTAAAAATTCTCGGGTTCGATGATTTCGAAGGCTTGAAAAACCAAGTCCGAACCAATGGAAATATTTTCTTTCAAGCAATCTTTTAACAGGTCTTTAATACGCGTATCGCCAGTAAAACGCAGAAACGCCAACGCAATTACTAAAAACGCGTCGAGATATGAATTTCGTCCCTCTTTTAACGTTACAATATCAGTTTGTGCGATTTGATAGGCGGCTAAAAACCTATCTGCCTCATTCAAAAATATTTTTTTATGATCCAATTGGTAAATCAATGTAGATTTTGTAAACCAATCTGTTTCCAGTTCAAGCCTTTGGTTAATAATTTTCCAAAAAAGTTCTGTCTGTTCTGAATAAAGAAGCCTGAGCGATTGCGCCACCCCAAATCGAGTAACAGAGTTCTTATCATTTGCATATTGTTCGATTAGCGGCAAAAGTTCCAAGTCCTTCGTGAGTGCAAATAATTTTGGAAGTGCACGGGAAGCTTCAGTTCGAGGAGTAGAAGAATACCCAGATCCTGGTGACGAATTGGTTTCCGCATGAAAATCTACTTCTGTATACTGGTCTAAGCAGTACAGTACTATTTCCTTAATTGTATTCAGCTGTTCCTTAGATAGCTTGGTATCATGGGATAAAGTAAGATTAGAATGCAAAGCAACGGTGCATACAGAAGCAATACTGGTTAAAATAGTTTGGGAAAGGCGGGGCGGTAGATTTTCGTAATTCTCCTTTATTTCGGCGAAACTTGAGAATGCTGATTCTAAAGGAGCCAAATAGACCTCCATATCTGGAACATGATTTGAAAATTGCCTTGTAAACAGCTCCATCTTGCTGTTCTCTGTTAACAGTTTTTCATTGTTTGGTTCATTTATATCCACACCTCGTTCAGCCAAAAACATTTCTGTAGTAACCATTTCAGAAGAAGAATGAAAAGTCACTATTGGTTCATTCGCAATTGGTTCAGATTCCGTCATAAGAGCTATAGATTTCTCTTGAGTAAGCTTTTCTTTAGGTATCCTGCTCAATAACCGATTGACTATCAATTCAGCTTTTTCTTTGTTTTCAGCATTAACGAAGCCAGGTAATGACAATATCGCTTGCTCAATCTGATTTATTTGAGCGTCATTATAAAAAGGAATCGCGGCTTCAAGAAACGCACCAGCAGCAACAATTGTATCATTCCAAAATAGGATGGCAGGCTGAAGAATCAAATCAAATAATTGTCCATGTAGCTGTTCAGGAAATGATGCCCCAAAACTTAATAACTTTTCCCAGTTGTAAGCATTCTTAGCATGCCTAAAGTATAAATTAAGACCAGATTTTAACCCTTCTTCATCTCCTGCGTCGATTAAAGCCTTAAAGTAATTTATGATATATTCGGTGTGCTAAACCGAATCAGTCCTCATAAGGTTCTGGTTCCAGTAATGCGACATGTCTACTTGAAATTCTGCATTAATTCCCAATACCACAAATTGCTTTGGCAGTGTTATCGTTTCGGGTATGATTATGCCGTTTTGATTCCTCCCATCTATGAATGAGTTAGAAATTGATAGTCCGAGCGGTATGGCTAAATCCGGTTTGACTTTTATGAGTTTCGGAAATAATTGTTGAAGTCGAAAATGGCAGGTATGGAATTGATCATGCCTGCTTGACGAGAAACTCATCAAAACGCCACCGTGCATTGGCGCCGGATCGTGTGAATTTTCCTGATGTTCAAAAATTCGTTTGTAGGCATTTATACAAAAATCAGGATCGTCTTTGTATATCTCCTTTAGATCCTCGGTCAATGACGAAAAATAAGCAATGTTGAAATTCGGTTCTGCAAGCATATCCAATATTTTTTCGAGAATTGCTTTAGATGCCGGAATATCGGTCGTGTAGGTTTTCGTAACCAGAGAGGTACCGCGATAACTCGCCAGTCTGTCGATATTTGGATCTTGGCTATTAGCCAGCAAGAAATTCATAATGTTACGCGCGGCTATCCCGCAATTGGAATAAGCTTCGGTATCACCTTTTACCCGTGGATCATTGATTAATCCTTCAAGTATTAACGACAAATCCCATAAGAAAGGCAAATGAATATTTTCAGAAAGCTTTAACAACATTGATGCCTGTGCCGACTTATTATTCGTATCCCTTTGAAACTTAATGCTTGTAACACGTTACTCGCTTGCTGGGACTTATAATCGTCAGTGCCATCTAAAAATTGAAGTTGGTTTGTACGCTCAAATTCTTTTGCAATTACAGTAGAAGGAATTAATTTATTGAACAGCATAATGACCTCATCATTGCTCCTTGATAATTCGTCATAGATTTCCCAATACGTTTTTTGGTCCGTATACCATAACCTGGCGAAGAAATAGATAAAGCTTGGCCTTAAAAAAAATGGTCTGGCGCGGTCAACTGCTATAAAATCTAAAAGTTCAGTAGCTGAATCTTTAAGAATCAATTTACTAACCGCATAATCAAAGAGTATATTGTGTGCAAAGGATAGTTGTCCTTGCGTTGCTCCAGTCTCCTTTAAAACATTTTCACTAAATAAACGGTCAACTATTAATATTTCTTCTCCTGAAAGCTTTTCTAAGAAATCGTATTTGTTAACCGATAGTTGCTTGATGTTGATCATTTCCGAAGTCAACTTTCGTAACACGACCTCGGTTGCCAGTAAAGGCTTAATGCTACCAACTACCTTATTCCAATAGCGATCTAAAAGTTCAATTTCAGATTTGATAACGCTAAGTGAATTGATATCTGCATTTTCCTGGTTAAGAATAAAATCCAGTAACTTCAAGTAAAAAGGAATTTTAAAAATTTCCTTTAAACGCTGGTTCGCAACTTCATAAAGGGAAGAAAGCTTTTTATTGTCTTCCAAAAAGAGGTTTAACTCTTCATCTGAAAGTTCGGGGATTGTAAACTTCCTACAGTCTAAACTATCTTGCGATAGTCCACTTGGAAAAAGTTCAATTAATTTTTGCGACTGATGCGCATCATAGGTTCTGACGCTAACAATTATTGACCATTCAGGAAGCTCTTTTTTGACATGAGCAATTTTTTGAAGTACAATGGCCTTTAATTTTTCATCTCGTAATGTGTCAAAAGCATCAAATACTATTGTAGAACGACCTTTTGAGGGGGAAGGTATCGTTTTTAGGTTTGCCACCCAATCTGTATCTGGCATTCCCAGGTTATTCGCAATTTCGTCGTCACTGCCGTTGGTTAAGCTATCAAGTTTAATTAAACAGGCAGGAATATTTTTTTCTACAAGACTTACAACTAATTGCGAAAGTATGTGGCTCTTTCCAACACCAGGAATACCAATTATCACCCCACTTTCCTGCGCAACAAAATCCGTCATTGTTGAAAGTAATTTACTTCTATTGATCTTCACCTTCAACTCCTTTCTTAATTATGTCTGAATGTGTGCGCATCCACATCGGCAGGCCATCTACAAGGGTGTTTGAACTTCTTTCGAGTTGCTCGATGTCAATTGGGTTAACGGGTGGATCAAGTCCAATATCATGAAATCCAAGAGGTGACGAGAATACACGTTCGCATAGGCTAACTGCTGATTTTATGGCTTGATCCTGAAACTTATCTTTGTCTTTTTTCTTGTTTCCATCAGCATAGTCGCAAATTGCCTTAACCAATATCCAATCGTTAACTTTTTGATCACATGCTGCAAAAAGGCCAGCACCTTCCATTTCACCGCCTATTGCCGTTGGTTCCTCTTTTAACATCTTAGCCTTTAACTTTGCATTATCCACTAACTTTTCACCCGAAAGAATCAAGCCGAAATAAGGTTTTGCAAAACGAGCTTTTACATGACGTTTAAAAAGGCCAAAAAATGTTGGTTCTTCATGTGCTCCCTCAACTTGATGTTGCCATTCTTGTAATGATTTAAAACGATTAACGAGTACGGTACTTGCCCGTCCATGCTTGCCTCTCGCGACCTCTTCTTTGTTTCCAACTCTCCGAGGCTCGTAATTAACTACTTCTTCAGAAATCAGTACATCGCCGATATGCTGTTTTTTATTTGCGCCGAAAGCTATACCCACCATAAGAACCGCTTTAGGATTCCAGACATTTATTGCATCCATTGTAGTGACAATTGAAGAAGTGGCCCCGCTCGACCCCATTTCGCCGCAGGCAACATGCACTATGTTATAGGCTCCAAAAACCCCTAAGTAATAAGTTTGCTTTCCTTTGGCGACATGTAAGATTTTGTCTTGCCCTGCAATTGGTTTTAAATGTGCATGCAACACATCATTCTCAACCCTTGTTGCTGTTACGATTAAAAGATTAAATTCAGGTTTTAGTCTTTCTATAATGTGATAATTTATTTCTGTGTATCGGCTTTCGGTCATTATGATTTTATGAAAAGGATTGACACAAATTTAAAAAAAATAAGGGTGTTCCTGAAAGATGTAGTGTTTGATTATATGGAATTTAGCTATAAAAATTGTTATTTTAAGCTTGTTGATTAGAATGGATAACTCATCCTGCAAATTTTGATCAAAGCTTATTAAATTCAAATTATAATATTTTAATATGGGGGTAATCACATCTTGTTATAAGTGCGAAAGCTGCGGAGATCCATTTCGCCTTAGATATAATTTAGGGAATAAATACCCTCAAACGGCAATTTTCATTTGTAGCGATTGTGGAGACACCTTAAAATTTGGGTTCGATGCTAACCAGGAATCCGTTTCGTCAAAACTTGTAGGAATAGACTTTGATCGTGACTTAAGAGTGGTTAACCTGCACCCAGAGTTGATGATCGATCAATCGGGTCAGGGTGACGCTTTATATTTTCCTTCATTAGATTTTTTGAGAAAACAAAGCCAGCGTGGCGTACTGGGGTTGGACATATTTGGTAGCGCACAGGCCAGTTGCATAGACTATCAAAATGCATGGGATGCTATCCAGACCGACTTCCGGTACCTAAAGGAAGGCAGATAGAAATTTTTACAGAGCGAATATGGAAGTAATAAAATACATGTAGAACACGAAATTTTAATGCGCGTTTTTTACACTGGAGACTTTTTCTTGCAAGGAAAATGGGCAACCTTTTCTGATGATTTATTAAAACTAGTTTCTACACTATACACAAACACAAACTTTCCTCAACTGAAAACCTACTTAAAAGAGTTCAAACATGAGTTTTTATTTGACAAAATGTATACTGTAATGATGAAATATCGCAAGGTTGAATCTGGCTTGTTGCAGACGTTGTTACATCAAAAATGTGGCTTCATTCCAGAAGGGCTATCTTCTGCATGTGATTGGGAAAGTTTAGAAATGGTATATGGAGATTTTTTTGAAATCTATGCCAATCTGCTTGTTGTGCCGACAGTCTTAAACAATCTAAGCGTAAGGGGCGATTATCAAAACTTCAATTCTCCGGATTTTACTTTAGCCAAATATTTAGCTTCTGACAAATCAGGGCGTTCGGAAAACTTCAAAACTAACAATATCCTCAATTCACTAAGTGATTTTTATGATTCGAGCATACGAAATGGCACCCATCATAAAGCAAGTTCATTTGATAATAATAACCAAACTATTACATTAAGGACTGGAAAAGGTGGAAAAACTCAAAAAAACATGAGCTTAGTGAACTACATCGAACATTGTAATGAAATCTATGCAAGAATATTGATCGTGTTGCGATCATACTACTTTATCATTCAATTAACGCCCTGAAGCCTATATTTTTTTATTTATTATAATCATTCATTCGGCAACTATCCATAATTATCTATCAGCTTGTCAAGGATTTTCATTAATTTAAGATATTAGGAATGAACTGTTCATGTTGTCAAATAAGGTCTTTTCATCAACTGTTAATTCCCCTTTTACAGACAATGACAAATACTTCTCACCTAAAGCTAATTCATAAGATTTTTGTATCTCTTTAAAATCCTGGTTTTCTACATAAATTTCGAAAAAAGGATCATTTATTGAAAAAGTATTGCCCTCGAAAACTATTTTAAGGCTGTATGGTTCCGAGAAGTAAATCTCAATAGCTAATTCTTTGTGCTTAACGTTGGCTAATGCTGTAGAGAACTCTGCGTAACTTAAAAACTCAGTTTGTAGTTTTGTTCTTTTGTTACCTACTGCATCAGTTAGTTCCATTGTCCTTTTAATAAGAAGTTCCTTTTCTGCATCTTCTTGCTTGGCAACCTTCGGTTTCAAGAAAGAAAGGGTTTTCTTGCTGACTGTCGGCAGATCTTTTACTTTGAATTTGAAGTCTTGGTCAGAAATAGAAACTCTATAATCGGATTTACTATCCAATGAGTTTACGATGGTTGAATAAATTTTACTACGTTCAGTCTCATTGAATTTCTTTCCAATTTCTTGTTGAAATTCTGCTGAATTTAGGTCTGCAAACAGTACGTCTTTTTTAAAATCGTCAAATAATGTAGACTTGAAGTTGGTAAACTTCGGGGTTGCGTCAAACTTATAATTCATTATTGAAGTATCGGCAACAAGTGCAACACCAAAACTTTGAAACTTTAGGTCAACCATTAACAAATTTGAGTCTTTTTTAAAATTTATTATAGCGCCGTCGAAATCGTTATAATCGTTTTCTCCAAAAGTCTTTCTAAAAAGCACCTCTGCAAAATTCTTATAAGAAGTTTGTACATTTTTTAAAAAGTCAACAATGGAATCCAGAACAACAGCCTTAGAGTACCTATCTGTCTTTGGTTCCACTTTTAAATTGACAGCATTCTCTTTTATTACATTGATATAGCTGTATTCTGTTATGTCATTGGTTGACAATTCAAGACCATAAGCCAACTCTATAGATTCCTTTAAAGACAAAAGCTCTGCTTTTATTTCGGCATGTGGAGAACCCGATAAGGCTTGATAGATTAGTTTTTCTGCTTGATCATACAGTCCTAAGTTGTATGCAAGGTTCGCAGCACTTCTAAACAAAACTGATCGTGTTGGCTCACTTTCAAAATTTGAAAGTAAGGCATAAGCTGCCTCTTGTTCTAAGTCGAAAGCAGCTTGGGTGTTTTTTAAATAGTTGTCTTTATCTCTATTTTCCAGATCTTGCTTCGCAATTCTCATGAACTCCATCGCTCGACCATGTATGCTTCTAATGTCTTTCATTTTTTGCTAAAATGGGCTTTTGGTGTGGAATGTTCAACAATTGATATATATGCGGGCAAAGCTGTCCCATCACTGGGGGTAGTTTGCTTTGTTTTAACTTTTACTCGTGAAGCGACTGTATTCGTAGGTGTTTCATTGTTGATCCCTGAAATTTCCAATCGCGCATTAAAAAAATTCATTGGGTCATAAGACTGATGATTTTCATCATAACCTAACCAATAATCTACTCCCGTGCCAATGCAAGATTCTTGGATAACATTATATTCTGTATATTTCCGGCATAGAAAAAACGAAATCGCTTCGGCACTTTTCTCAATGAATTTTTTTTCTTCCTGATATCCATTCTTCACGATCACTGTGGTCCATTGTAGTTGTATTTCTTCGGTTTGATCGCCTGTCACGTTCAATACACAACCAGATTCATGATTATTGTGCTCAAGTGCCACTATACTATTTTCACTCCAAAAGTCAGCCTGTATTGCGCTGAAAAGTGTGATAGTATCTTTTAGTTCATCTAACGTAAAGACGGTCATATAGTGATTGCGATAAATAGATTTAGAATGTAATATTATATAAATATTCTCATAATCAAAACATATCGTCACTTTAATCCTCTATTTAACTTTGTGCAATAATGAAAAGCGCCGTTAGACGCATGTTCACTTTATGTTAATTTGCGAATATAAGGCAAGAAACGCTAAAAATATTGGTAAATCACAAAGTGTGCGAAAAAGAATGTTATGTGACTGTATATGTTTTAAATAACATTAAGTAATCGGAAAAAGTGACTTTAGTTGCAATGCTTTGTGAAGAAGTCTTATCTTATGTTCAAACAAATTCTTAATGAACTTTTAAGCAGGCTATAATTGCATTTTGAATAAAAATTGTTTAAATTTATAACATAGCAATTGCAACTAAAAAATACAGACAAAAAGGTGAGTGATTCGGTGAGTCACTTTTCAAAAACCTTCCAGATAGTCTTTAATCGCTGAAAATTGAACGAAGTTCACATCCCAGCGGGGATCACAAGACCGAGATCAGAACTTTTAACAGTTGGATATCGGTTTTTTTTATTCCATAAATAACTGTCTACCACAAAAATATACTTAGTTATTACATTCACTTTTCTATGAAAGAAAGATAACATACACTGAATTTTCTTGAAAATGGTATATTTCAGAAATTGCTCGAGAATTAGTTGTAACTAGTGGGCAAGGAGAATTCTTCGAACAAAAAATAGTTATAGATTTTCCATTAGCTTTAGAGGCTATGCAATATTACCTTCTAATGGTGAAATGAGCCTACAACTAACACGGGAAGAGTATTACATCATATTCTATTTCACCATCCTGATTTTAAATATATGTCAGTACAAAAAATGAAAAAAATTATATTTAAGTTTTGGTTAATAAACATTTTAATAAGTATTGCGTTATTCGTTACTTACAGAATAGTAATTGCAGAAACAAATCATGCTGATGGAAATTTTCTTGAATGGGTTTTACAAATTTTAGATATAATATTAAACTTAGCTTATTCATTTGTATATCTCATTGCAATGGCTTTTTGTTCGTTTGCACTTTTTCTAAATCTGATAGATAAAATTAGAAATAATCTTTATCTATCATTATTAACATTTTTAGGAATACCATTATTTTGTGTTATTTTTATAATTATTACCATATTAACTGACAGACTTTTATACAATAGTACTGTTACTGTATTCAGAAATATTTTAATTTTTTCAATAATTTATCTCTTTTTTACAACTTTAGAATTTTTAATATTCAGAAAAAGAATTAACAAACTGCGAGCTGTATAAATAACTACCGCTAAGAAAAGTTTTCCGTCAGGCGGGCTGATTGAAAACTCACATAGTTTTTTCAGTTGAACTTTATTTCTGCTTGTTCATCAGTAGAAACTCTGATGTATAAATCGGAAATTATCATCATAAATCTATTAAATTAAACTTTTGTGATATCCAACCATATCCGCAACCGAGTGAAAAAGGCCATCTGCTACATCCCGTGCCAGTTCATTAACGTGCTTTAAATTATGGTGCTGATTTGTTGACATTTCAAGAATATCCATCTGTTCCTTCTGTGCGATACTGCCATTCTTCTGGACATTGGCATGCGCAAAAATTTCCTTTAGCACCCTGTCAAAACCAAAGAGCCTATCAAAGATGATCTCTCCCGATTGCTTGAACGCCACACGGTTGAACTGTCCCAGCTTTTTGGAATGTGACTCGTTCTTGCCCTTCGAATTGTTCATTGGACTCAGCTTGATTCTGTTGGTCGCATCCTTCCTGCTGACGATGATCTGAATGTGATCCTGTCTTCCTTCTTTGCGCTCGCCCATTTTCCTCGTCCCGTCCCTTACTTCCTTATCTGTATGTTTGTAATAACGGTAGTTTTCGTGCTTGCCGTACCATAGCAAATCTTTATGGCTGTTAATGCCTGGTCTTTTAAAGTTTTTGGCATACTCATCCATTACCTTTACCGCAAATTCCTTTAGCTTTTCTTTTGTACCTTTGAAGTAACACATTCATTCAATGCTTACCATGGCTGCACATTTAATCCTCTTGATAAGCTAATGGAAGCTTTAGATGCGAATAAAGATTTATATGAGCGGTTACTAGCCAGCGAGCGTGAAAAAAATGAGATTTTAAAGAATAAGTAATTCAACTATTACGCTTTGTCGTTTATACGTATATTGTAACTAATATTGTAACTAATTTTGTTCGCTACCTTTTAGCCAGCTGTTTTTTAGATTGGTTGGTTAATCGATATACTTCATTTTTTGATTAACAACTTTAAATAAGTAAAAATCATCCCACTATGCTCCGCTTCGTGATAATTAGCGGCTTGTAGTACGTCGACATGATTTTTTTACTTAAAATCCGATGGGTATCTCAAATGGTGTATAGTTGGCGAACAATCCGGATTTCAAATCTGATTCAAGGTGGTTCACCGTGTCTATTAATAAATGTTTCACCTCATTAACATCTGGAGTAACTTTCCATGAACGTGGGGACGATCCAATCTTGAAGGACTCTTCGAATTCATTAGATATGTACATAGGTAATCCACTACGCATGTACATATGCCGCTGTTGAGAAGTGATACAATGACCAATTTGCCAAATTATATTATTGTTAAAACCCTCTGGAATTTCAAATAATATTTCATAATTACTTTTTTCAGTCAATTGCAATAGCCGGGTTCTGCTAGCTCTTAAAATTTCACATTCGAAACGTTCATTAATCATTTGAGTTGGTTTAAGTCCACCAATGAATCTCTAGTGTATTTTCAACAAATCTGGAAGAACTCTTAAAAGAACATTTTAAACAAGGATCCCTTTCTTTATGCTTTTAGAAAGCACATCAAACTGATAATTAGACTTTGCACTTCGAATACAAATTCATCAAAATACTCCAAATTACTATAATAAACATGTATGCTATCCGGGAAGACATTTCCATTGCATTCTTTTATCCAAACAAAAATTATGGAAATCATCAAACAGATCGCACCTGTGAGGTTTATTCGAAACTCTTAAAACGATATCTTGTATGATTTTCCTTTCAAGGTCCGAAAAGTGGTGATGTAAAACTTGCCAGCTTTAACGGATTTTGCCCCAACAAGGCCCACTGGTAAAGTTGTTCGCAACCTGCACATTGAACCCCCTAATGATTTTACGCTAACTGAAACAATTTGACTGCTTTTCCATTGTAGATCAACTTCGAAAGCGCCGCGTGCTTTTAAACCAGTAATCTGTCCATCAGGCCAGGCATCAGGGAGTGCTGGCAATAGGTGAATTTCATCATCAATGCTCTGTAGAAGCATTTCGGCAATCCCAGCGGTGGCACCAAAGTTTCCATCAATTTGAAACGGTGGATGCCCGCAGAATAGATTGGCATAAGTACCGCCAGCATCTGACATGTTTACCTGGTAACTGGTTGTTGGCCTAAGCAACCGCTGCAAAAGCGTATACGCTCGGTTTCCGTCTTCCAACCGTGCCCAGAAGTTTATTTTCCAAGCGAGCGACCAGCCGGTACCTTCATCAGTACGTGCATCTAAAGTTTTTCGTGCTGCCAAAGCCAAATCAGGAGTTAGCCCAGGGCTAATCTCTGTTCCAGGATATAGGGCAAACAGATGTGAAACGTGGCGATGTGTAGGCTCTCTTTCTTTAAAATCTTCTGGCCATTCCATTAATCGGCCATCGGTTGCAATTTTGGTCGTAGCGAGGTTAGCTAAAGCCTCTTTAACCTGATCTTGGAATACAGAACGGTCGCCCATAATTTTTCCAGCCTGGATAACTGCGTTAAATAGTCCACTAATGATCTGCTGATCGTGAGAGGGGCCCATTGTAACCGAAGCTACCGAACCATCTGGTGCAGCAAATGAATTTTCTGGAGAGGTAGATGGCCCTGATACCAACTTTCCTGTTTTAGGATCTTTAACCAACCAAGACAGGTAAAATTTCGCTGAACCAATCAAAGTTGGATAGATCTGTTTTAAATATACCGGGTTTCTGGTAAAGGCATAATGATCCCAAAGTTGTTGGGCCAACCAGCCGCCGCCAGCTGCATACATCCCCCAGCCAGTTCCTTCACCAGGAGAAGTAAATCCCCAAACATTGGTTATCGCCTGGCTGCACCAGCCATTGGCACCATATTGAATTCGTGCCGTTTCTTCTCCAGGTTTTACAAGCGATTGTACCAAATTTGTCATCGGACTAAAACAATCGGAAAGATTGGTCACATCAGCCGGCCAATAGTTCATTTGTAGGTTAATATTGGTATGATAGTCGCAATTCCATGGATTTTGAATCTTATTACTCCATATGCCCTGAAGATTTGCGGGCAAGGAACCAAACCGTGAGGAAGAGATCAGTAAATACCTGCCAAATTGGAAGTAGGTTTGTTGTAAACGTCTGTCATTTTGCTGATGAAGACGAGTATCTGTTGGAATAGTATCCTCCCCTGTTACAGCAAGATCCAATTTTACCCGATCAAACAATGATTTATAATCTTTCTCATGCCTTTCTTTAAGTTTAGGATAAGAAAGAGCGACCGCTTTCTGCATTTGATCTAAAGAACTTTGCAGAGGTTTCCCAGCCCTGTAACTGGGATATTGCTGCACATAGTTGGTGGCTGCAGTGAGTATCAAGGTAACTTCATCGCCATTGCGAATAACAATTGCATTGTCTTTAAATCTGATTTCCCCCCGTCCGGCAATTGCCTTTAAGCGTGTTGAAAATTGCATTCCTTTACCATTTTTGCCGTCATCAAGAGTTCCGCTCATCAATAGGTGATCGCCCTGCGCCTGGGTAGTAGCACGCTCTGACCGCATAAGCTTAACATTGAAGTTGATGGATGATTTCTTATCGGCTGTAAAACGAATTACAAGTGCACGGTCAGGGTAACTTGCAAAAATCTCCCGTTTAAACCGTATCCCCTTCTGAGTATAAGAGATGACTACCTTTCCATTATTTAAATCAAGCTCTTTTCGATAATCAGTATAGGCAGCGTCAGTCTGGAAATCAAAGATAAGATCGCCAAGAGTTTGATAAGAACCATATTGTTTGCCTGCAGATCCTGGTCCTTTACAAACCTGAGTTTGTTCAGTAAGAAGACTTGCTTCTCTATACTTCCCTAAGAATAACAACTCATGTATCTTTTGCAGAGAGATGGCCGCCGCCGGATTGTTGCTGTCTTGATAACTGCCAGACCAAAGCGATTTTTCGTTTAACTGTATTCGTTCCTTATTAACATCTCCATAAATCATTGCACCTAAAAAAGCGTTCCCTACAGGAAGTGCTTTTAGCCATTCGGGATCGCTTTCATAAACATTTTTAACATCTGGCGTAGTAGAATTAGCGGGCCTGTTGTACCAAAGCTTCAACTTAGGGCTATTTGCTGTCAGGTTTTGCGCATTGCAGATTGGTGCAATGAAGATCATCGCCACCAACGTTATAAGTAAATTTAGAGTCGTTTTAGCCATTTTTATTACTTCTTTACAGTAGACAACCAAAAGATTGATTTCTACTGGTTGGAAAAAATTTAGGTAGCGCAACTATTAGCTTTCTAAGATGCGCAATTTATTTCATATCCAATTCTGGAAAATGGTTATGAGCTTTATTCATAGATCAATCATTCAACATAGGAATTCGAGATTTCTATATCATCAAAAAGCTTCCTATTTAGCTGCTTATTGTAAGCTTTTTATTAACTCATTTCCTACAAAAATCTGATAATCCTTTATTCTTCCCAGGCTTTTACTTTCTGATTTAGGAATAAATCGGATTGCATCTATTTCCTCTTCTTTTCCTAAATCTATGACCAGGTAATGCGGATAGGACATTTTTCTCACGCTCCAATCGGTGCTCCAGTAGTTAAAAGTCTGACCGTCGATTGCATTCTCAGCACTACCATTTTCTTTGGCCAGTTCCTCACTGCTCACATAGGCGATGGTCCAACTTTGATGGCTGATTGCTTTTCCTTCCTTATTCAGTAAATCCAGTTCTGCTATGGAAGCGGTGGTTCCATCAAAAGAACTTAATGCTGCAATGCAGAAGTAACGGCCTTTGCCAAGTGTGGTGAGCTTAACAATTTGCATAGCATTATTATCAGCAAACTCTCCTTTAGCATTTGGTATTAAATTTTTAGCAGAAAACGTTACATCAGGACGTTTAGACAGCGTAAAATCCTTCTGCGGATTTAGCTCATTTAGAATGGGTGCTGATAAACCCTGAAGAACAGGATTTTCGGGTCCAACTAAATCTAATACCAAAACCTTATTTGCTCCCTTTTTTAACCAAGGTGCCGGGATATACATCGTTTGTGTAGGTCCAATGTTCCAGTATCTGCCTAAACAATGGCCATTAACCCAAACTACGCCTTTACCCCATTTACGTACATCTAAAAATGTATCTCCTATTTTATCTATCATAAATTCGCCTTTCCAAATCCCAGGTTCAGCTAAACGAACCGGATTGGGCGTTTCAAAAGAGAGATTGTTCAACATTTCATCTCCATAAGACAAATTGAAGAGCTTCCATCCTTTTACAGAAATAGGGCTATTGTTTTTGTTAAGGAATTGGATCGGCCCAATAAGGCCTTTTCTATCATGCACTTCAGGCCCGAAATTAATTCGTCCCATGGCATGCACTAAAATATCTATTGTACTTGCTTTGTCTCTGGCAGGTATTAAAATGCTGTAATTGTGTTTACGGCGATCCATTACCGTAACTTTTTTACCATTTAAAAATACCCAGGCGAAGTCATGCACCTCATCAACTTTAAATACGCATTCCGGTCCGGCAGGTAAGGTTGTTCTATACAAAATACTTCCCCTAGATTGGTCATAGTACTCCATAGTTTTAGGGTCATCTGTGGTTATGGGAACTGGTAGATTTTTAAATAATGGAGCGAACTTGTTTAGTTTCACTGTCCGAAGAGTTGTGATAGGGTTTGCCGATGGAGGTACTGGTAAAGGTGCTTCTCCCGGCATTAAGTACTTCGAAATTAAATCTCTGGTAGCCTTAAACTTTTCGGTTGTCCAGCCAGCCTCACTAACCGGAGCGCCATAGTCATAACTTGATACGTCAGGTTTAAATGGCCGATCTGCTCCTGCCCAAAAATCAAATGTTGTTCCGCCATGTGCCATGTAAATGCTAAACGACGCCCCTGTTTTTAGCATGTATTCCATGTCTTGAAGGTACTGATCTATTTTGCCATAATTATGCGGCGTTCCCCAAGTATCAAACCAACCTGAATAAAACTCACCGCACATCAAGGGACCTTCAGGTTGAACCTCTTTCAAGGCTTTAAAAGCCTCGACTGGATTTGAACCAAAGTTTACCACTTGGAAAAGATCTTTACGGAAGCCCTTCTTGAGGTGATATGGCGGATTACATGCAAATAACGGCACATTGAAGCCGGCATCGAGGATAGCTTTCCTCATTAAACCCATATAATCCGCATCATCTGCATAAAAACCATATTCATTTTCCACTTGTACCATGATGATTGGTCCACCTTTGGTGACCTGCATAGGCGCTAAAACTTTACCAACTTCTTTTAAATATTGATTGGATCGATCAATGTAAATCGGGTCTTTGGTGCGGAGTTTAATACCGTCATTTTTCAGGAGCCACCAAGGGAGCCCGCCCATTTCCCATTCGGCACAGGTGTAGGGACCAGGTCGAAGAATTACCCATAAGCCCTCTTCCTGTGCAATTTTGCAAAATTGTGCAATATCAGCTTCGCCGTCCCATTTAAAAACGCCGGGTGTTCTTTCATGAAAATTCCAAAACAGATAAGCGCAGACCGTATTCATCCCTAAAGATTTCATCATTTTTAGTCGGTGTCGCCAATATGGCTTAGGAACTCTTGCAAAATGGAGTTCACCACACCTGATTTGGAAGGGTTTACCATTTAACAGAAAATCTTTTTTACCAATTTCAAAGGTAGTGGGCGGTGTTTCGTTTTTGAAAGAAGAAAGAGTAAACATCATTAAAATCAAGACGCCAACAGGAACGATCTTCAATAGCTTTTTTCTCAGCATGTTTTTTTTATTTTTTGAGGTCAGTAACTTGGTTTATAAAACCAATATATCCAGGTGAGCAATACATTTGTTTTGACGAACTAACTTTTACAAATCAATCTATTTGCCAGTTATAGGTATCCACGAAGCTTTCCAGTTAATCTCAGGTTTTCCATCTTTCATCTCGAGAGGAAGCCAAACTATTCTCGAATCTTTGAGGTCGAGTTTGTTCCATCGATCTCCCAAATAAACAAAGCTATTTTTGTTATTTTTTAACGGCAGAACGTAGGTACTTTGCGAATGAAACGTTTTATCTGCATCGTTTCCTATACAAGGATTACCCAGGTTTGTCCATTCTCCCAAAACACTATCTGCTACAGCATAAGAGGCAGGGTTAGGCGACCAGCCTGTGGTTCCTGAAGTGATTACATAGTATTTTTTATTGTACTTAAATACCGCCGGAGATTCTCGCGATTGATTGATTAATATTCTTTTCTCAGTCTTGGTATGGGATAAATAATCATCTGTTAGCAAGCTCATGTGCATGGTACTATTTTCTTCCGAAGAGTAAAAATGATAGACTTTCCCATCATCATCTTGAAATAAAGTCATGTCTCTGGCCATATTTCCATTTGGTCTGATGCTGTTAATGTAAACAAACGGGCCATTAGGACTATCGCTCACTGCAACGCCAGAACGTGCATACGAGTAATCTTTTGAATCAATATGCATCCACATCACGAACTTTCCGGTACTTTTATTATAGACTACTTTCGGTCTTTCAATAACCTTTCCTGTATCGATATCTGATGTAGGATCATTTGTAGTTGCAGCAAGGGCAACACCTTCGTATTTCCAATTTAACAAATCCTTTGAAGAATAACAAGATACACCTCCTGCGGGAACCCGATAGCACTCCCAACCTTGATCGGGAACTAGCCAGGTATTTCCTTCTTTAATTTCGCCATACAAATAATAGGTACCCTTATGTTCCATAATGCCGGCACCGTGTGCATTAATTGGTTTTCCATCAATATCTTTCCAAACTTCACCTGGTTTAATAAAATTTTCCTGGCCTTTTACAATACCCAAAAAGGCAATTAAAAATAGAGATAGCACTAGTATTCGCATATTGATTAGTTTATTTTATTATAATAGCTTTTGTGGTGTAACAAACGTATTTTTTCCATTGATCCTGAGCTCAACTGGCTTGGGATTAGGGCTGCTTAGAGACCATTCTGTTATTTCCCCATCTTTCCACGACAAATTAACCGTAATATTTCCACGAGCTTTAAGTCCTTTTGCATAACCATCTTTCCAGGCTGCAGGAAGAGTTGGAAGTAAGGTTATCTTCCCATCAACAGATTGAATAAGCATTTCGATCATAGCAGCCGAGATCCCATAGTTTCCGTCTATTTGAAGCGGTATATGATGTGTGGTAAAGAAATTATCCAGCATGTTGTGAGTAATTAGACCTTCAATCATATCATGTGCTTTTTCTCCGTCGTGCAAACGTGACCAAATCATGCAGCGCCATGTCCAGGCCCACGAACGCCAGCTATCTCCTCTGTTAGCCCGCCATAGTAATGATTTCCTTGCCGCAGCAGCGAGTTCTGGTGTTTTACTTGTGCTAAAATAATCGTACAGGCGTCGGCGTTGTTAAGTTCCAGAGTTCCGTCTTTGGCGGTCAATGTGCCACCTAATTTTAAAAATATAGCTTTGCCTTTAAATTTAATCCCATTTTTCAATTCGCCAGTAATTGTCATCGAACTATTATCGGCGAACACCATGTCTTGGGGACGTTGCGTTGCATAAGAAAATTTAATTTTTAGTCCCCCAGGTTGACCGGCCCTATAGCTAATCACAATCGTCTGGTCCGGATAGCTTGCAAAAGCAGCGCTGCTCGTTTTTACACCTTTGCGCACCGCCTCCGAAACAACCTCTCCTTGGTTAATATCTACCGAACGGGTAAAACTACCCTTTTTAACGGGTGCTCCGAAGTCGGCGATGAGATCGCCAATAGGCTGGTACCCTCCAAATCCATCATCTTTTTCATCAGGACCAATCCTACCATCAAATTTTTTGTCTCCCCTGTTATTAATGGTCCCTGCGTTTTGTCCTCCAGACCAGTACGAAATTTCGTTCAAGGCGTAGCGGTCGCGTCCACTTCCATTGAATACCATAGCTCCAAGCCGTCCATTACCGATAGGATATCCCTCCTGTTCCCAAATACGGCGCGCGTTATTGTACCTCCCTCCTGTAACCCTATGAACTTCAGGGTCTAAGTAGTCGATTCCCTCTCCCGCTGCCCATTTCTTTTTTTCAGCGACCTTGTCTTCTATTTTTGACCGCCCAAGAACTTTATCGCCTTCCCAAACATTGTCGTAAATAGGTGATGTAAAGCCTAGTTCATTCTGGTTTTCAAGCAATATGGTAAAAGAAGGTCGGTTAGACCATAGGCGATATCGGCTTTGCGCAAATGAGTTTATAGTGCCGCCCAGTGTGATCGTGAGTAGCGCAATGGTGACTACCAAAAAATTCTGTATTTTACTGTTAAGAGGCATGTTTTCGTTGCTTTCTGACTATTGGATTAAGGATAAAAGGCCATTTGAATTTTCATCCAGATATTTACCGGATGTTAAGGACTAGCGTGCTTATACTAGGATCAAATTGAAGCTGCTTTAATGAAATAGTAATACCTTTTGTAGTTTGTTTAAATTTTAAATTGGCACCAAGCATTTGTTTACAGGAAACAATTTTGCCTTTGATAGGCGGTAGTTGCAGTTCACTTGTATTTTTTAGAAGATGGATATAAATTAAATTGCCCTTTTGAACTGCGCCATAGTAATCGTCCTTTGGTTCAAACGGGCCGGGTTGGGTGCCATAAATACTCTCGCCATACTTTTTTAACCAGTCTCCAACTTCTTTCAAAACCGTAACCTGCTTTTCGGGGATTACTCCTTGTGCATCCGGACCAACATTTAGCAGCATATTACCACCTCGATCTACCGTATTAACCAGCATGGTGAGTACATCTTTTGTTGTCATTATGGTTTGATTTGGAGTGTAACCCCAGCTATGGTTAAGGCTCAAGCATTTTTCCCATGGTGTGTTGATGATAGGCCCACTAACTTTTGAAGGTCCTTCATTACATTGAAAATCACCCTCCCATCCTGAACGGGGATTGATGACCACATTAGGCTGATAGCTTCTTACCATCCTGTTTAATTCTACAGGGTTCCAAAGCCATGCCGCATCGGCATCTTTTCCATTATGCGCCAACCATCCCCCATCATACCAGAGTACATCAATCTTTCCATAATTTTTCATCAATTCTTCAACTTGTCCATACGTTTGTTTCTTCAACAATAATGCATTTTCAGGTAGTTCTTTGGGTTTAAAATAAGCGGGAAAACGCCAATCCATAGGAGAATAATAAATGCCAACGCCAAGACCTGCTTTGCGGCATGCATCTGTATACTCTTTTACAAAATCACGATGAGCAGCCGTTTCGAAACTATTAAAATGAGCATTACTAGAAGGACTATCCCAAAGTGCGAAGCCATCGTGGTGACGTGAAGTAAGCACCATATATTTCATTCCAGCATCTTTAGCTATTTTTGCCCATACAGCGGCATCGAAATGCTGTGGGTTAAACTTAGTAGCTAGTTTGGCATATTCTTCTGCGGGAATTTTATTATTGAACATTGCCCATTCCCCCTGACCTAGAATGGAGTATAAGCCCCAATGAATAAACATTCCAAACTTTGCATCCTGCCACCATTTCATTTGATCAGCAGATAACCTCAGGTCTGGCGCTACTATTCCATTGTCACCTTTAACTCCTGAATATTTTTCCATGGACTTTAATTCGTCCCCCTTTAAATCCTGAGCATTCAGCTTGCTATTGAATAGAAAAGTTACCAGGATTGCGGCGATGATGAGTAATTTGTTTTTGATCATATTTTATATAGTTGTCATTTGCTTGTGTTTCTGAACCCTAATGATGTCTTTAGATTAAAAAAAGTTTCTCCATTTAACCATTAAGATTTTTTCTCATAAAATGAGAAGATACAATACAAAGGAGGCTGTTCCAAGCTGAGTTGAAACAGCCTTCAAACTTGTATTAGTACAACGGGTTTTGAATCAACTTGGGGTTCTTATTCATCTCTCCAATTTCAATAGGCAGGAAATAAAACTTAGGGTTCCAGGCACGATTTTCGGCTGTTGTGACTGTATACTTAGCCGTTCCGGATGCAGCAGCGGCGATATAAGATGCATATCCTGATGTCGGGCTTCCATATACGATGTTTATTGCTTTGGCAGGTTGAAAAGTGCTTGGTGCAATCATCCAGCGCCTTACATCAAAGTAACGCAACTCTTCGAAAGCGAGTTCAATTCTACGCTCATGACGTAAGCTTGCTACCAGCGCATCGCCCGTTGTGGCAATGGCAGGCATAAAAGCCCTGGCTCTGATCATATTGATATAGGATCTCCCCTCTGATTCTTGCCCCAGGGCGATAGCCGCTTCTGCATAATTTAATAAAACTTCGGTGTAGCGCATATAGCGCCATGGAACGATTTGTTGTGTAGCGGTTACATTTATTGCTGGGTCTATCCCTTTTCTAAGGTAGTAGCCGGTTACACCCGCATTCCAGGAATCAACGGCGCCAGAGCCA
Organism: Pedobacter sp. N23S346; assembly: GCF_048515415.1. Taxonomy (NCBI): domain Bacteria; kingdom Pseudomonadati; phylum Bacteroidota; class Sphingobacteriia; order Sphingobacteriales; family Sphingobacteriaceae; genus Pedobacter; species Pedobacter sp. N23S346. The sequence goes on along the minus strand of NZ_JBLYEE010000002.1, from coordinate 184,865 downwards.
TTTGCATCTAAACCATCCTTTTTAACACCGCTGGTATTGTAAAAGAAGCCAGTCTGGATTTTCCCTTCCGGATCACCGCTAACATCGGATGGACGGGTACGCCATTTGGCACCATCATATAAAACTGTGGCATAAAAACGAGGGTCCCTATTTTGATAAGGTGCTGCTGCTGCAACTGGATTATTCCAGCTAAAAGCGGTACCATTACTCATCTCATAATCATCAACAAACTGCTGTAGTGGTGCCTCATTACCCCATCCGTGATAACCACAAGGATTTTGAGCCTGACCAACCATGTATATAAACCAATCACCATGCGTCATTTTCACAGAAAAATATTTAATAAAAATATCTTCTGATGTGCCTGCATTCTGGAAAATATCCCCGTAGTTTTTGCTTGCATCATCCGCAGAAACCGGTGCGGGTTTATAAAGTGCATAAGTACCTAAATCGATCACCGCTTTGGCCGCATCTTTCGCCTTCTGCCAACGCGTTTGTCTATCACTAGTAGAAATATTGGTGTATCTCACCAATTCAGGATTTGAATAACCTGTAGCAGCAGTATTGTAAAGATCGCTGGCCGCAAATAGCAAAGCTCTTGATTTCAGTGTTAATGCTGCGCCTTTGGTTGCCCTACCCTGCTCACTTTGCACTACTGGCAGGTATTTAGCTGCACTATCACACTGATCTACTACAAACTGAACACTTTCTGCAAACGTGTTTCTAGCCACGCTGAAATTATCAGTAGATACATAGGGTTTGGAAATCAAAGGTACGCCCCCATACATATTAACCAAGGTATGGTAGAGATAACCTCTTTGGAAATAGACTTCACCTTTCAATAGATTTTTATCGGTTGAAGAAATAGGTGATTGATTAACCTCGGAAAGGAACAGATTGGTTTGTCTTATTCTGGAATATAAACTAGCCCAGTTGTACCTTCCTGTAAAGTTGCCGCTTGAGAAAGATTGTACAGCGCTTGGGCTTATTTCGCTTCGCATAAGCGCCGACATCCCCGCCCAGCTGCCGGCATTGTTGTGCGCTTCATCTGAGATCGAAGCCAATCTACTCCCAAAATCACTTGCATCGGGAAATGCCTGATAAATGTTATTAACATAGGCCCTCATCAGACCCGGATCGGTACTGTTAAATACCACTTCATTTGAAATTGCAGACTCAGATTTTAGATCCAATTCCTTTTTGCAGGATACAATAAGGAAACTTAGCAAAAATAAAAGTCTTGCTTTTATCGAAATATTTTTCATTGTAATTATTATTTAAAATTAATTATCTCCTATTTACTTGCCGTGATTACAAACTGGCTGAAAGTCCTACAGACATTACCTTGGTTAAAGGATAATTATATCCCGTAATAGATGCCGCAGACCCTCTCGCATTGGTGTTTGAACCTATTTCAGGATCAAAGTCTTTCATATCAGGACTGTAAGTAAAAAGGTTGTAACCGCTTACGTAAACCCTTAATTTTTGAATTCCAGCTTTTTGAATAGTTGACGTGTTAAGTGTATAGCCAAACTGTAAGGTTTTTAAACGTACATAATCCGTTTTACGAAGCCAATAATCGTTAGATTGGTTTGCCCAATACAAGTTGCCTCTATTAAAAGTTCTTGGCCCAGTCGCACCAGGGTTATCAGGGGTCCAACGGGCATCAGCAAAACTCTGGTAATAGTTTCCAAATTGTCCTGCCTCTGAGGTGATGTATGCTACCGCACCTGTTGCTCCCTGGATCAGGGCAGATAAATCAAAGTTTTTGTAATTGAGGTTAATGTTAGCGCCAAAAGTGAAAGTGGGAATATTGTTTTTATAGATCCTTACCTGATCATCGGCATTAATTTTACCGTCTCCATTGTGATCAACAAACTTTACATCTCCTGGCTTAGGTGTACCAATCTCATAATTTAAGTTGGCTGGTATTTCCGAAGCACTGTGATAGATGCCATCGGTTTTGTAATACAAGCCAGACCCCATCGGGAAACCAGTTGTTTTTTGCCAATCCAGAACGCCTGGAGTTTCAGCCCAGTCTATGATTTTGTTTTTAGCATATCCACCATTTACTGCTACTGAATAACCAAATTTATGCTTGTTATCGGTAAAAGCTGCAGAAAAATCAAATCCTCTATTGGCAGCCTTTGCATAATTTATAGCCGGTAAACTTGCCCCTACTGTTGATGGTACGAGCCCCATCTGCGGCCACAAAATATTATCTCTCTTGTAGCTGAAATAGTCTGCTTCTATTGTAAGCCTGCTATCTAAAAACGAGGCATTGAAACCAATATTGGTTTGGTTAGCCGTTTCCCAGGTAATATCAGTGTTGTAAAAGCCTCCACCGTAGATAGTCCCCAATTCAGATGTGTTGTTAACGATAAATGGATAATAAGAAGCTACCTGACTTCCAATGGTATAGGAACTTAAGTACTGATAAGGGTCAGTTCTGTCATTACCTGTTTTTCCCCATGAAGCTCTTAACTTGAAATAATCAATGAATTTGATATTATCTTTCCAAAAGCTTTCATCAGAGGCTACCCAACCTGCCGAAACACCAGGGAAAAATCCATACCTGCGTCCGGGTGCAAAAATATACGATCCATCATAACGGCCTATAAATTCAACTAAGTATTTATTTGCAAAATTATAGTTAGCCCTTCCGAAATAACTTACCCGCGATTCTGCACTTGCAGAACCGGTATTCGTCATATTTCTCAGATCTCCAGCAAAGAGTTGTTGAACAGATGAAGATAAATACTGATCTCTTGAAGCGCTAAAGTTATCATTCCTCACTTTTGAAATCTGAGAACCAGCCATCAGCTTAAGATAGTGTTTCTCAGCAATCGTAGTTTCGTAATTGATTACCCCATAGGCCAGTTTACTATAATTGCTCACAAAAGATTGAGAAAGTGCAGGCATGTTGTTTGTACCACCACCATAAGTATTTGAGGCTAATACCGGATTACCATTGGCATCCACAGTTGTTCTATCCCAGGTATATAATTTGAAAGGTGTGCTGAATGATTTTTTAAAATCAAAGCCCTGATCATAAGAAAGGTTACCATTTATCGACAAGCCTTTTACCCCTGGGATTTTGATATCCAGTTTCAAGTTACTGTTTAACGCATAATATTTATCAGTAACATTACCTGCCGCATCTGTACTGGTTACCAAGGCATTTCTACCTCCTTCAATCGCCGGACCTGGTTCGCCACCTGGCCACTTCGCCACCGAATTGGGATACGATTGAACTAAACCCCTAAAAATATCATTAGCACCACGAATTGGATATTTCCTATCTTCCATACGACCAGAAAAATCGACGCCAATATTAATGTATTGGTTTATTTTTCCATCAATATTGCTTCTGAAATCATATTGCTTAAATGAAGTGGCACTGTTATAATAATTACCATCCTGAAACTTTCTTCCCAGTGAAACAAAGTATCTGGTCGCATCAGAGCCTCCGGAAACGGTAATATTTTGATTATCCTGAGCTGACCTTGGCTTGATTACTTCTTTAAACCAATCAGTGTTTGGGTAACGCAGTGGATCAGACCCATCTCTATATTTCTGAATTTCAGCAGCGGTATATTTAGAATTTAAGCCCACCGCATTATTGTCGTAATAGGCAATCTCGTTTAATAACGTTGCATAAGTAGCGGCATCGGCCATTTTAGGCAGTCTGGTTGGCTCACTAAAACCGTAATTGGTATTAAAGGTGATTTCAGGTTTCCCCGTTTTACCTCTTTTGGTCGTGATTAATATTACGCCGTTGGCCGCCCTCGAACCGTAAATAGCGGCCGATGCATCTTTCAACATGGTTACACTTTCGATACTATTTGGATCAAGCCGATCTAAACTTCGATCAGGTACACCATCAATAACCACTAGAACGCCATTGTCGTTAAAGGTATTACTTCCCCTGATCCGCAATGTTGAACCATCTGCTCCAGGCTCGCTACTACTGGTTACTGCGGTTAGGCCTGGCAACCTGCCTGCTAATGTATTACTCACATTAACTACCGGCGCTTCTGTTATTTCTTTGCCCTTTATAGTGGAAACAGCTCCTGTTAACGAAGCTTTTTTCTGACTTCCATAACCAACCACTACTATTTCGGATAACGCTTCGGTATCAGATTTTAAAATCACATTGATAACTGTTCTATTACCAATATTTTCTGTTTTAGAAACATAGCCAATATAAGTAAATATCAGAATGTCGTTCTCATTTGCTGCATTTATCGTGAACTTTCCATCTTTATCTGTAGTTGCTCCGATCGTTGTTCCCTGGACTTTTACGGTTACCCCCACTAAAGGATCACCTTTTTCGTCTGTAACGGTACCCCTAATCGCTAACTTTTTTGCCTGTTTAACTTTATTATCTTTCTCCTTTAAAACTGATAATGTCTTATTAAATGAAGATTTTGGATTGCGGCTTTCCGCATACGAAATTCCGGAGAAAACAAGCGCTATAATTAGTTGGCTCATTGAAACCTTCATTATATTATACCAGTTTAGATGACTTGGTAAATTTATTTTCATGATGTTTGGTTATTATATTTGGTTATTAATTGAGATCACTGAACCCTACACCTGCTTTATGCAGACATAGATGGATGGGCATTAAATCTGGAAAAATGGTGATCTCACTATTCCTTCTTTTTTTATTTAGTCTTCTATTTTCACATATACGTTTGGTTAGCGTTGACACTGGACAATTATTTTAAATTATTCCCTTTTCACATTGATGCTCGACTAACATGCTTCAATTTTGGTTTAATTATTTCACCAAATTGGGTTTTATTTTAGGTTAGCAGGAGGGGGAAAATCATTCATTAAAAGGGGATAATTCATTCAAAAAAGCTTGTTACCAGCAACCAACATGGCTAAGGGCTGGAAATGTGAGGGGGGAGGCAGAAAAAAAAATAACCAGACCTTCATCAAAAAACCTTTTGCAATCCTATTTGTATCAGCGATGAAATTGATGATCAATAGTTTTCAAAGCCATCGAAAATTTTAATAAAAGCAAAATAAAATAGACCTTGAAAGCGGTGGTTCAGCCATCGAAAGTTTTCTATAAAGGCAGAATATTTATGATTATGCTTGACAACCTGATACGGTTGCCAAGCTATTGATTGCTAACCAATACGAAAGCTTAATCTACCATTGTTAGGAAATTGGCATTTAATCAATCTGGGTTTGTCATAGCTTCCAAATGATATTGAAAGAACCAATTAGGAATACCTAGTTTGCCAATACCATACAGGCCTGATGAACCAACAATCTATTGGTTACTAATCCTTTACTATTTTACCATTCAGCTTATAACCTTTATTGAAAGGCTTACGGTACTTCTTAATGTACTCTGAAGGTCTAAGCCCGAACAATTTAGTAAACTGCTCGCGGAAGTATTTGAGATCACTAAAGCCTGCTTCGAATGCGGCTTCATTTACTTTACAATCTGTATTTATAAATAGTTCTGCAACTTTACGTAGCCGAATAATACGAATAAATTCATTAACAGATTTACCAGAAATAGACTTTACCCTTTTGTATAAAACAGAATGGCTCATCCCTATTTCATCTGTCAGCGTTTTGATGTTAAAGTTTGGATTACCAAGATGCTTTTCAGAAATAGCGATACACTTTTCTAAAAAATCTTTGTACTCATTAGATACGTTATAATCATGCGATTTGAGCGTAACTTCATTGTAAAAAAACTTCTGCAAATTACTGCGACTCTTTAGCAAATTAGAAACTCTCGCAATCAGAATATCCTTATCGAAAGGTTTTGTAATGTAATCATCAGCCCCATTCTCAATACCTTTCAACTTAATTTCGGCAGATGAACTGGAGGTAAGCAAAATAACAGGGATATGGTTTAGTGCAGGGTCTGCTTTTATTTCCATACAAAGCTCAACCCCACTTAACTGTTTCATTACCACATCAGTAATAACAATATCAGGAATATGTTTTTTCACTAATTGTAGTCCATACTCACCACTATCTGCCTCATAAATAGTATATTCTTGTTTAAATAAGTGCTTCACATAATTGCGAATTTCATCATTATCATCCACCACAAGCATCGTTGGTTTTTCCGTTATTACTTCAAAAGATGGATCATCTAAAACGTCTGATAACTCTTCCAACTCATATTGGTTATCATCGATCAGTTCGTCTAAAAATAACGGAGCTTCATCTCCATGTTCGTAAATGAATTGAGGATTGAAATGCGCTTTGCCCTTTAATAACCGGATTACAAAATCAGTACCTACACCAGGCTCACTGGTGTAGCTCACGCTACCCGAATGATTTTCAATAAACTTTTTTACCAGATATAATCCAATCCCAAAGCCGGTTTTCGACTGCGAACCTCTTTCAAATACCTGAAAAAACTTTTCAAACAATCTTGCGCCAATCTCTTTAGATATGCCACTTCCCGTATCAGTAACATGAATTTCCACATCTTCTTCCAGTGCGGTGATACTTAACTTAATTTTACCGCCATTGGGTGTAAACTTGAAAGCATTAGCAACAAGGTTAAACAAGGCGATTTCTATTTTTTCCTTATCAGCAAAAATGCTAATCAAATCTTGGCTACAATTAAAATCAAACTGAATATTTCTTGATTTTGCTTGTTGAGTAAAGCAGATATACACCTCTTTACAGAAAGAAACTAAATTAAATTCAACTACTTTTAAATCATCGGCGTCAGACTTTCTAAAATGCAACAATTGATCTACAAGACTTAACAAGCGACGAGCATTGCGATATACTACAATTAAATCTTTTGTATCTACTTGAGTTGTGCTACTATTTAAAAATTCTTTTATTGGATTGATAATCAAGGTTAAAGGCGCTCTAAACTCGTGGGAGATATTGGTAAAGAATGAAAGTTTCTTTTCATTTAATTCAATTTCTTGCGCTACTTTAACATGAGCCAGCTGGATTTGGTACCGGAGCATGTTTTGTTTCTTTTGATAAAGCGTATAAATATAAAGCGTTGCGCAGCCAGCTAAAGTATATAAAAAATAAGCCCACCAAGAGCGCCACCAAGGTGGCAAGACCTTAACCAGAAGCAAGCGTTCGTTGTTCAGCCACAGGCCTTCGGCATTAGTAGATTTGATACGCAACTTATAGTTTCCTTCGCGTAATTTTGAATAGCTAATTGTTCTAACTTTAAAGGAATTATTCCAGCCATTATCCCAACCCTCTAAATAATAAGCATAAGAAATTTTATCAGGTGTGGAATATTCCAAGGCTGTAAAATCTACCGAGAGCACTGCTTGATCATAAGGTATCGTGATCTCCTCAAGCTCATAAACAGTTTTTTTATCTTCGAAGTTAGCGTCCTGCTCATATGGAACAGTGTTGATCCGAAGGTCGGTAATTAAAAGCTTAGGTGCACTAACAAATGGCTTGATCTCATTGGGAAAGAAAATATTAAAACCGTTTATACCCCCAAATAAGAGTTCTCCTGATTTTAGTTTTAAAGCGGCATTGTAATTAAATTGATTGCTCTGCAAACCATCTGCTCCATAAAAATTCCTAAACTGCCTTTTGGCAGGATTAAACCGCGATAAGCCTCCGAAAGTGCTGATCCATAAATTGCCTGAGTTATCCTCCAAAATATTTAATAAAGAGTTTCCTGGCAAACCATCATTCTCGGTAAAAGTTTTATATTTACCTGTATTACGATCAAATAATAATAGGCCACCACCTCTTGTTCCTACCCAAAAATCACCCTGATTATCTTCGTAAATTGTTCTCACTTCCCGATCCAATCTGTAAACCCTATGTTTCCGGCCTTTCCTGTCGATCTTAACAAGACTTGCAAAAGTTCCGACCCACAACTCCCCATTTTTATCCTCTGCAATGGAATAGATGTCGCCTAAAGTCAAATCGAATATTTCAAACTTTTTTGTACTGCGGTTAAATAGGTATAAACCACCTTGAATAGTGCCAACCCAAAGATTTTTTAAACGATCTTCATAGATGATCCACGTGTTTTGATTAATGTTTTTTGTTACTTTATTATAGCATGGGTAGTATTGAAAAGTGCTTGTTGATTTATCAAACTTATTTACTCCTCCTCCATAGGTGGCCATCCAGATATCATTTTTGTGGTCTTTAATAATACTGGCGATATTGTTATTACTTAGGGAGTGCTGTTGATTTGGTTGATGGCTATAATTTGTAAATGAATTGTTATTTCTGTTCCAAAGCGCAACACCTTTGCCATCAGTGCCAACCCACACTTCACCAGATTTATCCTCACAAAAAGAAAGTATGAAATTGCTGATCAGTCCGTTTTTGTCTAAAGTGTTATTTGAGACCGTTTTAAACCGATTTTTTCGCTCATCTACAATATTAATACCCCCTCTTAAGGTGCCAATCCATTTACGACCATCTTTATCCTCCAGCACTGTCATCACTGCACCGCTGGTTAACTGGTTTCTCCCCTTTCCTGCCAATAAATAGGTTAGCTTGTAGGTTTTAAGGTCATAAATAGTAACACCTCCACCATCCGTACTGATCCAAAGTTGATTTTTCTGATCGATTGATAAATTGTGGACATCAATATAGGATAAAAATCCAACTGCCGTATGATGTGCTACGATTGACTTCGAAGCAATATCATATTGGTATAATCCCCGCTCATTCCCTATCCAAATATTCCCTTGCCGATCTGGCTGGATACATTTGGCGGTAGTTATTGATCCATTAATCAATTGAACAGTATTGCTTTTATAGTTATACAAACATAAACCGTATCCTTGTACAAATAGCCACACCCTTTTTTGTTGATCAACTTTTACTGATTGGACACTGTAGTTAGTGCGATTTTCTTTCGACATTTCGAAGGATATTTGATCTGCCCTTAACTGATTTTGCCGATAGATTAATAGTCCGTGTCCTTCGGTAGCTATAAAGACGTTAGCCTGCATATCTTTCTCAAACCCGAAAATGACACTCGATGTCCGCTGCAACCCTTTACTTTTAATAAATGAACGAAATTGAATTTGAGAAAACTTGCCTGTAGCCGAATTATAAATACTTGCACCCTGCTTAGTTCCTACTAAAATATTACCAATACGATCTTCATGAATAGACATTACGTCACTGTTAACCAGTGATGTGGTATCATTTAAGCGATTTCGGAAGATTTTAAAAGTGTAACCATCAAAACGATTTAAGCCGTCTGACGTGCCAAACCACATAAATCCATATTTATCCTGATGGATACAATTTACCCCATTATTAGAAAGGCCTTGTTCAATCCCCAAATAACTGAGCGAAGGATTATCTGACGCCATCAATGGCAACATATAAAACAGACATAATGTTAGAAAAATCGGATAGCGCATCAGAAAGCAGAAATAGAAGATATATTTGGTTTGAACTTCTAAAGTAAAGTATATTTTTTTGAGACTAGCCAAGAATTTTCAACTTTTGTTTTTGAGTGGTTAGAAGTTCTGTTTAAAATTGGACAAGAGAAGACATTAACTATAAGATTTTAATGCAATAAAGTAGCCATGAACAAAGGAAAGGCTACTTTATTGGGTATTTGGAATTGAAATTCAAGTTTTAGTTTGATATTATTATTTCAATTAAGAACTTATCCATTTTGAGATTAGAGGTTAAGGGATAATCTGCCATTGTTGGTCATTCGAGAAGTTGAAATCGGCCAGCACTACACCTGCGTTATCAGCCGTTGATGCTCCAGAAATCCCTAAGCATTTACCTAATGTATTAACCGAAACTATACGATAGTAACCTCCTTCACAAGGAATTAGGTGCCACTTTTGCGAAAATTCATTGTTGTTAGTGTATTGGATAACATTGGTGCCAAGTGTTCTTGAATTACCAGGGTTATCTAATGATTTGCCACTATGAACATTCGCTATTCTGAATTCGCCATTGCCAAGGTTTGTAATTGTCCATTTTTGATTATTTCCGCCGTTTGAAGTATATTGTTTAAGTTGTTCTCCTTCTGCAGTTGACCATGCTGGAACATCTAATACTTTTCCGGAATTACGGTTAACAAGTCTTCTACTTCCGCTAAATGATACCGCAGGTAACGACGACCAAGTACCTGTGGCTGTATTAATATCCCATTGATCATACCACGGTAAGCTCAAGTTGGTTCCAGAAACATTAAATGGAAGCATTACTAATCTTGACATCGAAAAGTTTCCTGTAGACCATCTGTCACCTATATAGACGTATGACGTACCACTTGATCCAGTTACAGGGAATGCATTGGTTACCTGAGACTGATATGTTCTTGCCCCAGAAGGAGCCACAAGACCTCTACTCGTCCATGGTCCGGCCAAGGAAGTAGCCGTATAATAACGATTGTCGTTTGTATCCCAACCCGAACACATTGATTCTATTAAGAAATATACACCATCTTTTTTAATCAGAGCGTGTCCCTCGCAGCCAAAGCCCCAAGATGCATTTGCACCTGATCCTCTATATACTTCCCTAACGTGAGCTGTATAGGCTGAATTAAGCTCCATGATTACAACTTCTGAATTGTTTGAGATGCTACTAATCATATAAGCTTTACCATCGGTATCCTTGTAAACGTTCATATCCTTACTATCAAGTCCTAGTGGTCTATAGTGCCCTTGCCAAGTATAGTTTCCACCTACTGTACTAGAGGTAGCATAGCCTACTTCAGAGGTTGCATAAGCATTCCATCCCTCATAATGTACCCACAATACAAATTGTCCGGTGGTGGTATTGTGCAACAGCTTGGGCCTTTCAACTACCGATCCACTCGCAACATCAGGGTGAGATGAGTTTTTAAGAATGGTGTTTACGAAAGTCCATGTTTTCAGATCTGGTGATGAGTATAGGTTTACACCACGAAATGTATAATTATCTTGAGAGCGATCCATACCCCATAGGTAATAGAGATTATCTACTTTAATTACACCGCCTTCTACCGCATGCACAATATTACCATTTGTGTCATAAAGATCTCCTGCTGTGGTGATGTTTGCTGCCGCAGAAAGACTTGCTACATTTTGAGTGGCTGAGACTTTAGGGATTTTAAAAGTGTCCTGACTTTGGGAATCTACTACTTTTTTACAAGATACTACGTAACAAGACACTAATAAGAGTGCATACCATCGTAGTGATGAAAGTTTAAACTGGTTCATATTTGGTTTTGGTTTCTAATCAACATATCTTTTGATGATTGTCAAAGACATACTGTGGTTAATAACTTTAATTCCTCTTGAGCTGCAGTCTCAAGTAGCCTGAAATCGTAATCCGTTTATCACGCAGATTAGTTCAATGATTGGCTAATGCAAATTGCGGTAATAATATGAGTTCGAAGGGGGGCGCATCGTTTTATTTTAGGGGGAAAATTAGTCATTGTTAGTATTTATGGGCTAAAGATATATTGACAATGATGGGGTAGTTTCTTATGATGAAAAAGCCTTAGTGGTATGTAGCAGCAGCGTAGGAGTTAGCAGGATAAAACAACTTTCAATCGGTTCAATCATATTCTTCTTATTGCATAAGTTAGCCAAAAATTTTAGCATTCGATTTATTTACTGGAAATCGCATAAAAATTTATGGTAATATGCTGTAGGTATATATCTCATTGCAATGGCTTTTTGTTCGTTTGCACTTTTTCTAAATCTGATAGATAAAATTAGAAATAATCTTTATCTATCATTATTAACATTTTTAGGAATACCATTATTTTGTGTTATTTTTATAATTATTACCATATTAACCGACAGTCTTTTATACAATAATACTGTTACTGTGTTCAGAAATCTTTTAATTTTTTCAATAATTTATCTCTTTTTTACAACTTTAGAATTTTTAATATTCAGAAAAAGAATTAACAGACTGCGAGCTGAATAAATAAACTACTGCTAAGAAAGGTTTTCCGTCAGGCGGGCTGATTGCAAAATTCAACGTAGTTTTTTCAGTTGAACTTTATTTTCTGTTTGTTCATCAGTAGAAACTCTGATGTTAAATCGGCAATTATCATCATAAATCTATTAAATTAAACTTTGGTGATAGTAATAAAGTACCGAGCAAGGGTATTTAGTGTGATATTGTTTCAAACCTGGTACGGTTGTAATAGTATATTGCTGGCAATTGTCTGCTCCATATTATCATCCCCCAGCCAGATCACTATCTTAGGAGAAAATGCTTAACTCTGCGTACCCCTTGACTACATTTAATTTATTGTTTGGCAATAAAAAATCCCTATAATTGTTATTAAGGAGAACTATGAGCAAAGTATTTACAATCACAGAAGGGCTAGAGAATTTAGGAGCGCTGCGAACGGGCGGACAGGGATCGGTATATAAGGGGAAGCGTATGGGTGCAATCTACTCCGCAGTAAAATTAATTCCTACTCCAATCCACACCGAGGACCGTGACGATAAAAATTACCGCAATTTTGAAAACGAAGTTTCAAAGCTGCTAAAGGTAAATGAAAATCCCAGTCCGAATGTTGTAAAAATGCTCAGTTTCGGCATAACAGAAAGCGGATCCTTCCCATTTATAGAAATGGAATACATAGAAGGGCCTGACCTTTGTGAGCTGCTTCAGCCCCCACATCAAAAGATATTCACGCTAAACGAACTCATAAAAGTTGCACAACAACTCGCTGCAGCCCTTGAACACTGTCATAAACTTGGTGTAAAACATGGCGATGTTAAGAGCAATAACGTTAAATACAACGTGCATACGGCCAACTATGTACTACTCGATTTTGGACTGGCCATAATGAGTGAGGAGCAACGGAGAAGCAGCATCCGGCATGCGGGTGCTGTGGAGTTTATGGCGCCTGAACAAAATGAAGGCAAAATGCTCTTGCAAACCGATATTTACAGTTACGGCATAATCTTATACGAATTACTTGGAGGTGAAGTCCCCTTTCCCCTATCTGGAAATAGCGATACCGGACGTAATTTGGTAATGATCGGTCACATGGAAAACGAAGTTCCAAACGTAGTTGATCTGCGCAAAACCAACTTACCCTCGACCTGGACTGAAGAACAGAAAACCCGGGAAATGCAGGTTCCCGATTGGCTTTTAAGGCTAATCGATAAATGCCTGCAGAAAGATCCCATGCTCAGATACAGTGATGGAATGGCCTTGCATGAAGCGGTGGTTAGTGGAAGCTTATCAGGCATTACATTTCCGATCGACAATACTGCTATGGATCTGCTCAAAACGGAGAACGAAGCGCTCCGTAAACAGGTATTAGCGCTAGAAAACGTAGAACAGGGCCCAGATAGAAAAGGCATACTGTTGCCTCATTTTGCATTCGCCTTTTTGATCATATCAATTATCGGATTAGTGGCTTTTCTGGGATATTCCCAATTTAGCAACAAACCACAGGCACGACAAGTTACACTTCCCATTGATTCGATACCTGCTGCTGTTGATACCTCAGCGCTTGACAGAAAGAAATTAGCGAATGAGCGCAGGGCGGCTGAAGCAGCGGCAACAAAGCGGGTTGTAGATAGCGCCATCAACGCAGAGATTAAAAAAGCGAGAGAGAAAGCGGCCGATAGCACAGAAGACCTCACTCCCGATACTTTGAATACTCCTGTAGAGTTTTAATTTTATAAACAATTCCCTTAACCGCCACACAGGCACCATAACTTATGGAAACAAAATCAAATTTCTGGCAGCGTATTGGTATTCAGGACTGGTTTCTAACTGATGAAAACAAGAGCAGTAACCAGAAAGTACCACAACTTACCCCGGAAATCATCTATAGCTTTATCGTGGATAAATTTAAGGAGTCTATCAGGGAATTATCATTTGCTGATCGCATCGTTTTTTATCATGAATTCATTATCACCTTTAACGCAGAAGATTACCAGGCATTTGTAGATAATAAGCAGGGGATTTTTGGTTTGATCGTGCAGGAAACAGTCAAAAAATTCTACGAGATTTTAAGAGAATACCGGCAAGCGGGCAAAACTGTAGAGCCATCAGGCTCGAAATGGGTATTCCGACTGGTATCGCACCCGGATTATGCAAGGGGTGATAAGGGTTTTATCGGAAAACTGTTGCCGGGCAATAATCAAAAATCAGAAAACCTCCGTGTAACATTTATTCCCCGTCAAACCGGTATTGCACAGACATTCGATATCAACAACGATATTTTAAAGGGTTTCACTTATTACAGTGAAGGTTATATGGAAATCCCCTACGAAGCTCAATTGGAATATGTTGATAATAATACTGTTCCTTCTGCAAACCAGGCCGTTATCGCCCGGTTGGAAGCCATCATACCTGACAAGCAGTTTTCAGGTAAAAAAATCGAGTTCCTGATTAAAACAGAAGATACTATTGTTTCGGGAAACGAGGACGAACGCGAAGATTCCAATATTTTCAAGATCGACTCAGAATGGACCAATTCACCGCATCTGCACATCCGTTATAACAAAGCAGACGGGAATTTCTATTTAGCTTCTTTCGGTGAACTTACTACCTTGAATGAAATTTTGGTACAGCGTAGCGAAATTAATTCACCGCAGTGGGTTTCTTTGCCCCTCAACTCCAGGATGCTGCTCAACGGCATAATCGGCTTAAACTTATTTAAATCATAGCACATGTCGCAACTCCTATCCATCTTGTTGTTATCACTAGTCGTTGCGCTGATGATCGTTCATTTTAAAGACATTAAAAATTCCAGCAATAAAAATGGATAAACACTTTTTTGGCCTCACAGACACCGGCAAATCCAGAGATAACAATGAGGACAGCTTCATTGTTAAGTCTCTTACCGACGATCAGTTGATTTTGGCAGCTGTGATAGATGGCGTGGGCGGCTATCATGGAGGTGAAGTAGCCGCGGCTATTGCAACGGAACAAATTTCGATGCAATTCTCAGATCGTCCGGTCGATCCAATATCTCAAATGATCAGGGCGTTCAAGAATACAAATGAAATGATCGTTGCCAAAAAGCAAACCGAAAAGGATCTTTCGGAAATGGCTTGCGTAGCCACTATGGTACTTGCGGATATTGAGCATAACCAATTTTATTACGCTCACGTTGGCGATACCCGATTATATCTGCTACGGGATGGATCATTGATCAAAATCTCTAAAGACCATTCATTTGTAGGCTTTCTGGAAGATTCGGGAAGATTGGATGAGGCCGCGGCCATGCAACATCCAAAACGCAATGAAATTAATAAGGCAATTGGTTTTAGTGATCAGATTGCTACCGATGACAGCTATATTGAAACCGGTCAATCTCCTTTCCTACCAGGCGACATGCTCGTATTGTGTAGTGATGGGCTAACCGATATGGTCAACAAGCATGACATCACTAGTCTGCTTCTCCAAGGGGATACGCTCGCGAAAAAAGCAGGTAATCTCATCGCTCTTGCCAATGAAAACGGAGGCCGTGATAATATTACTGTTGTGCTGCTGCAGAACAATAAAGAACCTCAACGGGTAATACCCACCAAACCGGGCTTTACGCAACAAACTCAAGTACCTGCAGCAGGAGCAGAAAAAAATGAAGCCATACGGGCTGAAAATCCAACACTAACAACCACTACACCGCCCAAAAGAAATTATGGGTTTACGGCGCTGGTTATTTTATGCTTCATCCTTCTTGGCACCACCGTATTTATGTACTTGCAAAACCAGCACACAGCGGCCCCTGTTTTACCCCTCGGTTCATCACCAAAAAAAATAGTTAGAAATAGCCAGGAGCAATTACTACAAGATGCATTTGATCATGCCGTAGGTGACACCCTAATCCTATCCGACTCGATTTTTAAAAGTCCGATTTTAATCAGCGATACTTTACGCCTTCGAAAAGATACCTTATACGTTCTTGCAAACGGCATTGTGCTGCAAGCGGATAGCGGATACAAAGGTGCGGCCATAACCATGCTATCTCAATCCAGGCTTATGAAGTTAGACAGCCTGCAATTTAAAGGCTTCGCTACCGCTATTGCAATTTCAAACCAAGCATTGTTACTTAAAAATGTCACTTTCACCAATTGTTTACTTCCCGTAAAAAACAGCATCAGCTTCCCTGATCAGCAACTGGTAAATGCCGAATTGATGAAACTTAGTCCATTAAAAAGTACCACCCCTAAAACCAGAGATTTAAAAAATGGAGCAGAATAAAGGGGCCGTTAAAGTGAGCCGGGCTCATGAACGAATCTTCATATTAGCCATTGGAACCGTTCTTGCACTATTCTTCTACCAATTATATTCGATCATTCAGCCTAGATTTGCAGAAGTTGCGCCACGCTTAAAAGCTGGCACCATGGTGAACCTGAATGCGTTAAAACCTGCTGAAAATATCAGGAACCTGCTTAAAAAAGGTTACTATTTTGAAGATCGGCGGGACATTGATCTTATTGAAAAAACCATTGCAGATGCAACGCCAAATACCCAACAACTTGACAACATTGGCGAAGTTAATAAACGCAGGTACTTTTTACTTGCAGACGAGGCCTTTGAAAAAGGGGGTAAATCATTTAAAGCAAGGGTGTTGGCATCGCGGGCATTGCTTGGCTATACTGGTGATGATTCGCTCAGATTCGCACAGGAGCAGAATAGTCCTCGGCCCTACCCGTCTGAAATAAGCCTCGGCCTGGGTGAGCACGATATCAGTGGGAAGATTGTAGAAAATGAAAAGCCAACCCCAGGTGTACTTGTCCGTTTGGAAATGATTTTGCCGCAAGACAGTATCTACAACGACGAACCTACAGAAACCATCAAAAATATAACTGAAAAAGCAAATGGCATTACAAAGGTTTTTACTTTGGATACTGCTGGTAAACGGAAATTGCAGCAGCTTACCGCCTATGCCCGTACCGGTGCTACCGGGGAATTTACTTTTGCAAAGTTGCCCGACAACCAGGCATTTAAGATATTGCCTTTAAAACCCGGTTTTCAGTTCGGTGCCTCAAAGGGTGTACAAAACCTTAACGATAACACCGTTTTCACTTTTGAGCAGCGCCCCCATACGATAAAGCTTTTTTCTACCAGGGATTTCAATATCCTCAAAAAGGAAAAATCACTGATCATTAGAACACCCGAAGAATTCAACAAGTGGTTTGTCATCATCTGCGGAAGCCTGATTGGTGGATTTTTTCTTGTCCACCTCCTCCTTTCATGGAAATTCAGCACTGCCGATCAGGTCATATTGCCGGTAGTGATGCTGCTTACGGGCATTTCTTTCCTTATGCTGCTGAGTTTACAGGATCCGCTACGCGACCGTTTTTTAGCTAAAGATTCACTCCTATACCTGCTAATGGGTTTTGGTGGCATCTTGTTGATGCTGTGCATTAAATTACGTCGTTTCAATACCGATACCTGGGTTTACCGCCTGCTTTTATTTAAGAACATCCGATCAGCTGCAAACGGGTGGCCCTGGGCCTTAGCCGCCATTGGATTGCTGGCACTCACCATCTTATTCGGAACCGGACCAGAAGGAAGTGGTGTAAAGGTAAATCTGTTCGGATTTCAGCCCAGTGAAGTGGTGAAGTATCTGATCATTTTTTTTCTTGCAGGATTTTTTGCAGTAAACGAGAAACTGATCAGTGAATACACGAGCTGGAACAAAAGATGGTCATTTTTCTCTTTTGCCTTATTGGCAATATTGTTGACCCTCATGCTATTTCTGGTATTGGGAGATCTTGGCCCGGCGATGGTGGTTTGTTTCACCTTTATTATTTTATTCTCCTTCTCCCGGGGCGATTTCATGTTTATGGCAGGCGCCATCGTTTTATATGTAGTGGTGTCATGGATTTTTGAAAACATATGGATATCCACAGGGATCACCTTGCTTTTGGTGGGTTCGTTGATGTTTTTCCAGCGTAAGCAACTTAGTGAGTCTGCGATCATGGTGCTGGTGATCATGTCGGCATTTTTAACGATCGATCAAATTCCATATCTGGATCGCGTCTTCCCTGGACCGGTACAACGCCTGGGGGATCGGAAAGCCATCTGGCAGGATGCCTGGAACAATGAAGTTTACGGCGGCGACCAAGTGGCCAATGGTTTATGGGCCATGTCTACAGGTGGCGCAACAGGACAGGGTGTTGGAGAGGGCTTTGCCAAAACCATTCCGGAAGCACATACCGATATGATTTTACCTTCGATAGGTGAAGAATTTGGATTAACGGGAATGTTGTGCATCTTCCTGCTGTTCCTGTTATACCTGCACCGCTCAATTATTATCGGCAGGCGAACAGGCTCACCGTTTCTCTTTTATTTAAGTGCAGGAATCGGCGTATCTACCTTTGTACAGTTTCTTCTCATCGCAGGTGGTTCTACCGGAGCTTTACCGCTATCGGGGGTATCCCTACCCTTTCAAAGTTATGGGGGATCATCACTTGTACTCAATTTTTTAGCTGCTGGATTTTTAATGTCGGCATCTGCTGTGCGGGGTACGGAAGTACAGCTGCAATACCTCGCCAAACAGCAGGACAAAAACCTGGTACCAGCTTTGATTGCTGCCTGTTTGGGCATTATACTGTTGGGCGTTAATGTAGCAGGCTACGTACTGAATAACCGGAAATGGGTTGTACAGCCGGCCTTGGTAGCCGACCGTAGCGGTGCAAGGATGTTCAGTTACAATCCACGCATCGCGATATTAATGAGCCGGTTAAAAGCCGGCACTATACATGACCGCAAGGGCATTCTAATGGCAACCAGCAACGTTGATAGTGTGAAGGCCCAACACTTTAAGCTCATTGGTGCAGGTATCCCCCATTACAATCTCGATTCTGCGGTACACCAAAGATTAGACCGGTATTACCCTTTCGAAGAACAATTGTTTTTTTGGACAGGCGATGCAAATTCAGGCATATTTAACGGAAGTGTGAACGGTTATTTTGCAGATTATGAACACGCAGCCGAACTCCGCGGATTTAAACTCCCTGCAAAGAGCTTTACGGTACTTGCAAACAGATACAGCGAAAACCGTTTCCTGGCGAGGGGAGTTAAGGAAATGACGGTTGTGAAAAAAGATTATGCTGCACTTTCTCCATTACTCCTTGCCGGTATCAGTAGTAAAGAGGTGGAAGATTTTAAAAATAAGAACCGCGATGTACAGTTAACAATGGATGCCGGCCTGCAGACCAAGATACAAAAGTCGATCGCCCGGGACACTTCACTATCGGATAACCGCGTTTCTGTTGTAATCATGGAAGCAAGCACTGGCGATGTACTTACTTCTGCTGTATATCCCTTACCGCCCATCCATGATTGGGAACGGTTAACCATGACTAATGCAGAACAGAACCAGCTTTCTGGGTGGATCACCACCGCTGACCTTGGCTTTACCAATTTTACCCAACCAGGCTCAACCGCTAAGCTGATTACTGCCATGGCATCGTTTAATAAACTGGGCATGGCTGCTGCCGATAAAAAATACCAGGTGGCATCCTGGGAACGTATCCGTACCAAAGGCATCGAACCAGATGAAACGGGATTGATCGACCTGGAACGGGCTGTGGTTAAATCTAACAACGTCTATTTCATTAAACTTGCAAACCAAGAACAGTTGCAGGAAAATATGGGCGAGCTGTACCTAAAAACAGGCATGTTCTTACACGGAGCCGGAGGATACTATTACAATAAACCCAGCGAAAACGGCGCACAGGAAGAAAAATGGAAACAGCTTTGGCGCAGGACCGAATTCAATACCAAACCAAAATATGACCCTAACAACATCCGAAAGACAAGGGCAAAGGGAATTTCAGGCATGTCGTGGGGCCAGGGAGCGCTCATTGCAACGCCAGCAGCAGTGGCGAGAATGGCTGCCGGGATTGCAAACAATGGAAATATGATTGCAAACAGGTTTGTACTTAAAGTAAGCGATCAGCCGCAGGCGATAAAAACTGGTACAAAATTGGTAAACAATCCGGAGTATGCCAGGCTGATGCAGGAATACATGATTAAACAGAGTGGGCCAAAGGCAGCAACGCTTGGCCTGGCGGTTGCCGGCAAAACAGGGACGCCAGAACGGATCTGGAAGAAACAACAGGTTAATGATGGCTGGTATGTATTTTTTGCACCAACTGCAAAGGGTAATGGCCATATTGTAGTCTGTATACGCATTGAGGCTACCAAAGGGTCATCAGACGCAGTACGATTGGCCGGCAAACATGTAATCCCGCTTTTAAAAGAGGGCGGCTATATCAAAAGCATAGTTTCATCAGCTAAAAACTGATAACCATTTACCGTGCTTTAATTGAACAGATGAAACATTTTAATTTTAACTCAAACAGTGAAATCATAAATTTAATAGCTTTACTGTAATGGAGAACAGAATGGAGATGATGAGTTCAATAATCAAGATAACACAGTAGTAAAGCACCAACAATATATACAGATGAAAATGATATTCGACTTATTCAAAAGCGGAAGTGGGGAACATCCTGATGATGTGAAGGGAATCAGACACGCATTACTACAATTTGTGAAGCAGGAGTTACAAAAAGCGGAGGGCGGTGAAGGTGCAAACATCAAAGGTTTGGGTATTTACATCAACTGTACCTCTGCAGAGCGGCATGTGTATGAAGCTGCCGCATTTACCGAGGATCCTGATCAATTAAAAAACGAGATACAACGCATAAGTGATGACTATTCCCTGGATCTACCTACAAGCTGGGCGCTTACACTTTCTTTTGAAGAAGCTTTTCCAGATGATGCGGTAAAAATGCAAAATCTGCCAGTAGCACTTTTTGTGAAAACTAAAACCCATTTTGTAAAGCAGCAGGCTAAAGCCTACCTGAAAGCACTTAGCGGGAAGACTTTGCAACCAAACTACGAAATCAGTTCTGAGGGTGGAAAATACAATATCGGCAGAGATGAAAAGGCACAGTCTGATGAAGGTTATTTCCGCACCAACCACATTGCATTTCCTTCAGAAAGTGATGATGAACGGAATAAATACATCAGCAGACAGCACGCTCATATTGAATGGGATAAAAACCTCGCCAAATTTGTAATCTTCGCAGATGAAGGTGGTATACCTCCACGCAATAAAGTCAAGCTGCGTTCTGCGCTCACCGAACAGACAGTAAAACTCCATGCCACACAAATTGGGCAGGAATTAGAAGAGGGAGATCAGATTATTTTAGGAGAATCAGTCGTATTGGAGTTTAGTTTTCAGCCGCAAAACCATGAGTAAGATTTTTACCATTGCCGAAGGGCTACAAAATCTTGGTGCATTAAAAACCGGTGGGCAGGGTTCTGTTTACAAAGGGATGCGCATGGGGCCAGTTTATTCTGCCATCAAACTCATTCCTACACCGATCTACGTGGAAGATGAAAGCGATAAAAACTACCGGAACTTTCTGAATGAGGTTAACAAACTGCAGCAGGTAAATACCCATTCCAGCCCGAACGTGGTGAAGATATTGAGCTCGGGGATTACCGATAGCGGATCATTTCCCTATATAGAAATGGAATACATTGAAGGCCCGGAGCTTGGCGAACTGCTGTTGCCTCCGCATCAAAAAGTTTTCACGGTTAAAGAAACGTTAAAAGTAGCAGAACAATTGGCTGCTGCACTTGCACACTGCCATCAGGTTGATGTTAAACATGGCGACGTTAAAAGCAATAATGTGAAGTACAATGTGCAGACTGCCAATTATGTGCTATTGGATTTTGGCCTTGCCATTATGAGTGAAGAGCAGCGCAGAACAAGCATACGCCATGCTGGAGCAATAGAATTTATGGCACCGGAACAGCATGAAGGAAAAATGCTGTTACAAACAGATATTTATAGTTATGGCATCATCTTGTACGAACTCCTGGCCGGACAGGTTCCGTTCCCACTCGAAGGAGGTGGCGATACCGCCCGCAATACGGTAATAATCGGACATATTGAAAAGGAAATTCCAGATGCTATGTTACTTCGTAAAAGCAATCTGGAAAATATATTTCAGGCCGATGTATTGGAGAAGGAAATGCAGGTACCACATTGGTTACTCGAGTTGATTGGGCGGTGCCTACAAAAAAATCCCCTTGAACGATATGCCAATGGAATGGAATTGCATCAGGCAGTTACAGTTGGAATATTATCTGCACCACAAGACTTTAGGCTTACGGAAAATACCTTACCGAACGAAGCCCTGCAATATGCCGCATTATATAATGATGCAAAGGAAAAGAACGAAAAGCTTGAAAAAGAACTGGCAACATTGAAACCCCTGGCGTTAAAGGCCGGAATAAAATACAATAAATCGACCGGTGGGTATCATCAGGAAAATTATATCCATGCTTCAAAAAAGGCTTTTTTGGGCTGTGCAGCTGCCTGCACCTTACTTATCGCCTTTCTAGTTTACAGTTTAGCGACGACCAATAATAATATTGTAACGACCTTACCAACAACACCTTACAAATCACCGTTCGAAATCGCCAATCAACAATACAAACAAGGCTTGCTAACAGCTGGGGAAGACAGCACCCGAACAGCAAAAACGCAATCGGCTCAACAGCTAAAAGCTACAGAAAAAGCCAGAAAACAGAATGGTAAGAAGAAAAAGAAGAAGTTTTTTGGGATATTTTAAAAGTGCCGATACAGCAAACCTGAAGATTCTTTTAGGATGATCTTGAAATAAAGGATATCTCTTTGCCATTACACGCATTACAAAAGGTTTCGATACAATTTAGCTTAATAAAGGGGCTTTAAATTAACGACAATTTTTACAATCTATAGCCACCAAATAATAAACATCATTGAAACCAAACTTAGCCTTAATCACAATTTAGGACAAGAACGAAGAGTTTTATAGCCTGGAATTTGAATTAGAGCTTGGTCACTAACGCAGTACATTCATAGAGGAGAATTTCCTAGCAGCTTCTTTTAACCCGCTTCAACATATCCTTAACCAAGTATTAATATTCTCTTGACATTGAAAATTTACCTTTGCCGCTAAGATGTCAGAATTCATTGAAGAGCTTAAATGCGGTAATGAAGTTGCCTTTGAAAATGTCTTTAGACAATGGCATAAGAAGGTTAATGGATATTTTATTTCCAAAACTGCCAGTACTGATCTGGCCGATGAACTCACACAGGTTGTCTTTATCAAACTGTGGCGTTTCAGGGGATCTCTATCTGAAGATCACCATCTGGAACATCAACTGTTTCGAATAGCCAAATCTGTGTTGCTTGATTATTTCAGAACTGAAAGTACAGCAAGGCGTCATTTATCACTTTACAGCGATGAGCTAGAGGGCAGTCATGCAGGGGAAAACCAGTTTGAGATCCGCCAACAGCTTTATGCTGTACTGAATACTTTGCCTCCCGTGCGAAAAAATGTTTTTATTCTGAGCAAACTTCATGGGTATACCTATAAGGAAATAGCCGAACAACTATCGATTTCTCCCAGAACGGTAGAAAACCATGTTTCATTGGCGACCAAACAACTTGCCAAATATTCTACCGTGGTTTTGCTGTGTGCATTGGCTACACTTAAATAAATTTTTCTTGCATTAGGGGATTGTGATATCCACAATCGTATAAAGGGTATGAATGTCTCAAAAGAGTTACTGGACAAATACTTCAAAGGGCTTTGCTCTGTGGAGGAATATCTGGAAGTCAGAAAATACCTGAATGCCAATCAGGAAATTCCCGAAGAACTGCTTCCAGAACAGGAATGGGCGGATGTTCAGGATGCGCCACTTTCAGCAGAAAAAAGTGAGCAAATGTTTGCATCCGTGAAAAGGCAGACCATTCATAAAACCTACAGCATTTCAGTTCTCAAAAAGCTTGCCGTTGCAGCGGGTATTATATTGGTTTGTACTTTTGGCATACTGAGTTACTACAATACCCCTGAACATAAAAGATCAGCATCTATCGCTGTTACAAAACAAGAGACAGCCGTTCCATTAGACAAAGAAACCGTAACCAATTACTCCAGCAATGTAAAGCGCTTCACCTTACCAGATGGTTCTCTTGTTAAATTAAAACCTGGCGCAAAACTAGAATACCCGAAACCTTTTATAAGGAAAGAACGAAGGGTTTCGCTTCAGGGAGAAGCCTACTTCCTGGTTTCAAAAGACCATCTTCATCCATTTACAGTTGATGCTGGTGGGATTTTAACTACTGCATTGGGAACATCATTTACCATTACGGCAAAACAGGGCAGCCATTCTTTTAAAGTAGTATTACACACCGGAAAGATTTTGGTTAAACCCGCAGAGAAATGGCCGAAAGCAAAGGCTTTCCAGGAAATTTTGCTGGCTGGCAGCCAGTTGGTATACCATCAACATTCAGCAAGTTTACAAGTGAGTAATACGCAAGAAAGGCGACCAGTAGCAGATGCAGTTCCGCAACAACTGGTGTTTAATCAAACACCGCTGCACGAAGTGTTGGCGCAAATGGAAACTTCCTTTGGCATCAAAATAAAATATGAGCTAGCAGATGTAAAAGACCTGGCGTTTACCGGAACAGTAAATCCTAAAAAAGACATTGGCCAGGTACTAGCCGATATTGCCGATCTCAATCAATTAAAATTATCTCGGGTAGCTGATGGTTATCAAATAAGCAAGTAACGTATTGTAAACCAATAAATATTAAGCTCGGAAATTACCGGGGATGGGCATGCCATACCCTTTTCAATATCAAAAATTAATGAGTATATGAATAAACATTTCTTCAAACAATTACTAGTCTGTATTGCGCTGCTTTTAATGGCGGAAAGCCTCAAGGCTCAAAATGCCGAGATGGCGGGCATTGTTAAAGACGAGAAAGGATTGCCATTAGCCGGTGTATCCATTCAGCTTTCCAATGAACTGACCCGGCAAATTAAATCAACGCTTACCGCGAACGATGGAAAATTTAAGTTACCACAACTGCTTTCCCAGACACCATATAACCTAAGCGTATCCTTTGTTGGCTATCAGACCAAACGGCTTTCAAAACTGATTTTAAAACCTTCGGAACATTCCACATTAATTATTGAGCTGTTGCCCGTTGCCACGAAAAGCCTGGATGAAGTGATGGTGATTGGGTATGGCACCCAAAGCAAAACGAGCATCACCGGTGCAGTTGGCAAGGTCAGTTTCAGCCAGATCAAAGATCAGCCTGTTACCAATTTCGACCAGGCCATCATTGGAAAAATCGCTGGCGTTCAGGTATTGCAAAGTTCAGGTGAACCCGGAAGAGGTTCGACGTTCAGAATACGCGGAACCGGATCAATTACTGCCGGAAACGGACCTTTAGTTGTGGTAGACGGATATCCACTTGATTCGCAGGGCCAGGCAAATGAGTTCGTAAACACCAATGATATTGCGTCTATTGAAGTGCTTAAAGATGCCTCTTCGGCTGCAATATACGGATCGCGTGGAGCCAATGGCGTTATCCTGATCACCACGAAAAAAGGCCAGGTAGGAAAGCTGCAAGTAACGTATGCTGCCAATACCGGAATACAGCAGGTTTCTAAAAAGCTGAACATGCTCGATGCTTATCAATATGCACAGCTGGCTAAGGATGCGCACGATAATGCCTGGGTAGATTTTAAGGTAGGAAATAGTGCGGCTACGCCTGATGCCGAACGTGGAACGGTTGAAAATGCAGGCTTTTACTGGAATCAAACCCCTGTTGATTTATATCCATACCTAAACGGCAAAGCGGGACTTACCAATACCGACTGGCAGGATGAAATCTTCCGGTCTGCGGTATTAACCAACCAATCATTAAGCTTTTCTTCCGGAAACGATAAATATAAGTACTTCACTGCTCTGAATTATACTGATCAGCAGGGAGTAGTGATCAATTCAGGCTATCAGCGATATGGAATAAGAATGAACCTCGATGCTACGGAAAACAAATTTGGCTTTGGCGCAAGCCTGGCTCCATCTTACGCAGTAGAGAAGCGGGTTAATGACGAAGGCCCCTATACCGATCAGTCCGTTATCGGCTCAGCCCTTCAGATGTCGCCTACCTGGCCAGTCTATAATCAAGACGGATCTTATAATTTTGATGGCAATGGCAAATGGCGGATTGGTAAAGATTACCAGCACAATGCGGTGCTTAATCCCGTTGCCCTTGCCAATCTGATAGACAACAAGGTATATCACACCAATTTCCTGGGCAGGGTTTACCTTAACTATGAATTGCTTAAAGGCCTGAAGTATGAGATAGCACTTGGCGCCACGCTCAATGAGTACCGGAATAAAACCTATAGACCATCAACTATTCCCAATCTGGGCGAGGCCTTTTATACTGACCCATCAAATCCTGTTGCTACCAACAGTCAAACATCCGTGTATAACTGGCTGTTGGAGCAGACCCTTAATTATAACAAAAATTTTGGCAATCATCATTTAAAAATATTAGGCGGCTTCACGGCTCAAAAAAACCGTTCGGAGCAGAATGGCGTAACCGCAACTAATTTTCCCGACGACCTCATCCGCACCATTAATGCTGGCCAGGTTGTATCTGGTACGGCAAGTATTCAGGAATGGTCGCTCCTATCGGCCCTTTCCCGGCTGCAATATGATTTTAAGGGCAAATATCTCTTCTCAGCTGCTATACGGACTGATGGTTCCTCCCGCTTTGGTAAAAACAACAAGTGGGGTTATTTTCCGTCGGTTTCTGCCGGATGGAGGCTTTCATCTGAGGAATTCATGAATAACGTTACCGCAATCAGTAACCTGAAAATCCGGGCAAGTTATGGCATTACAGGGAATTTCCAGATTGGAAATTATGACCACGTAGCCAGGATTGGCATCAGTAATTACATCCTGGGGCCTGCAAGTGGTCAGCTCGCCAATGGCTCCGCTCCGGCAAACCTGTCTAATGCCGATCTGGGGTGGGAAAAATCAAAGATGTTTGATTTAGGAATCGATTTGGGTTTATTCCAGCAGCGTCTAAACCTGGAAATTGATCTTTATGATAAAACCACCAGCGATTTGCTGCTCAATTTGCCTATTCCCTATTCTTCCGGTTTCCGTATGGCAAGACAGAATATAGGCAAGGTAAATAACAAGGGAGTTGAGGCAACACTTTCCATGCAAAATGAGTTTGGGAAATTTAAATGGGGGATCAGCACAAACATTTCAGCCAACAAAAACAGGGTAAAAGAGTTGGGTCCGGGCAATGCACCCATCATTGCCACCAATGGCACAGCAAATACTTTCTTTATTACAGCAGTAGGCCAACCTATTGGCGCGTATTATTTTTTAAAGGCTAATGGCGTTTACCAGAACCAGGCCGACCTGAATGCCAATCCTCATTTTTCAAATGCCTATCCAGGCGATATTAAATTCATTGATGTTGATGGAGATGGTGTACTTGATGTAAATAAGGACCGTACCATTGTGGGCAATTTTTTCCCTGATTATACCTTTGGCATCACCAATAATCTTTCCTATAGTGGTTTTGATCTGGCTTTCAGCTTTCAGGGAGCACAAGGCTTTGAAATTGTGAATCTCCAGAACAGGTACATTAACAGTATGGAGGGCAACTTCAACAATACTACCGACGCCCTGAATCGCTGGCAATCTGAATCAGTGCCAGGAAACGGACAAGTTAACCGTGCAAACAGAAAAGCTAAGGGTAACAATGGCCGAACCTCATCCAGGCAGGTAGAAGACGGTTCATATGTAAGATTGCAAAATGTAACATTGGGCTACAGCTTAAGTAGCTTGTTATTGAAACGACTATCAATCAGTAGCGCCAGGCTATTTCTAACCGCACAAAATCTGCATACCTGGACCCATTACACTGGCTATAACCCGGAAGTAAACCTCTATTCGGGAGATGCACTCACCCCTGGTATTGATTACGGCACATACCCGCTTAACAAAACAATTTCAGTAGGCTTAAACCTTACTTTTTAACCATGAAAAATTTCCTATCCATCATTTTGTTATCGCTGTTACTGACCAGTTGTAAAAAGGGGTTTCTTTCGCTGAACCCTGAATCTGAAGCAAATGCTGAAAACTACTATAAAACGGCCAAAGGTTTCAATACAGCATTAATTGGTGCTTACGCCAGGTTTACGGATTATCCTACGATGTATTTTGAAATGAGCAGCTACCGTTCCGATGAATTGTCACTTGGTGCACCAACGGCGGGTACACAGGATCGGTATAACATCGATAAATTTGCAGATGACCCCTCTAATCAGATCCTGCTGAACGTATGGGGAAACCTGTATAACGGAATCAGCCGCTGCAATGAAATCATTGCCCGGTTGCCAGATGCCAGCCTTGGTGATGCGGAGCGAAGACAGGTGGAAGCCGAAGCCAGGTTTATCAGGGCCTACCATTATTATCACCTGGTTAAATTTTGGGGCAATGTTCCCCTGATCACCCAGCCAGTCAGTCCATCAGAATCATTAAAGGCAGGGAGTGTACCATCCGGTCAAATTTTAAGCACACTGGCAGACGACTTGCGTTTTGCCAGGGAAAATTTACCTGAACGTTTTGCCAGTCAGGCAGATTTAGGTAGGGCAACATCCGGGGCGGCCACCGTTTTGCTGGCAAAAGTGCTCATGGAGCAAAAAAACTACGCAGAAGTACAACGCTTATTAAAACCGCTACTCACCAGCCGATATAAGCTGCTTAATGATATTGCCGAGGTTTTCAAGGTAACCAATAAGAACAACGAAGAAGTTATATTTTCTATCCGCTACAATAAAGAGGTACCTGGAGCTGGTCATGGCTTATGGCTGGGCACCACGTCTGCAAAATCTTCACTGGTTCCACCGAAGCTATTGGCAGCATATGGCGCCAACGACCGCAGAAGAGATCTTTTATTATATGCCCGCTCTGGTAGCAG
This sequence comes from Pedobacter sp. N23S346, assembly GCF_048515415.1. Taxonomy (NCBI): domain Bacteria; kingdom Pseudomonadati; phylum Bacteroidota; class Sphingobacteriia; order Sphingobacteriales; family Sphingobacteriaceae; genus Pedobacter; species Pedobacter sp. N23S346. Next base: position 156,082 of record NZ_JBLYEE010000002.1, on the reverse strand, counting down.
TAATAACTTTGTTCCTAATAAGTTCATGGACGTGATCTCGGCCACTACACAGAATGCAGAAAACGATTGGATACTGCTACGCTTTTCGGAAGTATTGCTGATGTATGCAGAGGCCGTAAACGAATTGGGTTATACTCCATCTGGTGATGCCTTTAATTGCCTGAATATTGTACACAGGCGCTCGGCTATTGCTGACCCAAATTTCACATCGGCAAGCTTGCCCAATCAGGCCGCTTTCCGCGATGCCGTTCAGCTGGAATACAAACTTGAGCTAGCCTATGAAGGTCAGCGGTGGTTAATACTAACCCGAACCGGAAAGGCTGCTTCAGCTATCCGGCAGGAAGAAAATATCAATCTGCCCACATTCAGACTATTATTCCCTATCCCGCAAACAGAAGTTGAGAAAATAGGCAATCCTTCCATTATGCCACAAAACCCTGGCTATTAACCTGAATATAGATGAAAAGACTACAACCACTCACGATGTTTTTAATGCTGATCATCGCAGGCATCACATTTCCGGCATTTGCCCAAAAGCAACCAGCAAATGATCTTGACAAGCTTTTTGAGGGGAAAGCGGTATTTATTGCTGCCCACCGCGGCGACTGGAGAAATGCGCCAGAAAACTCTCTGCAGGGACTTAAGAATTGTATCGCATGGGGCATTGATATTGTTGAAATAGACCTGAAGAAAACCAGCGACGGGCAATTGGTTATTATGCACGACGAAACTATAGACCGAACCACGAATGGAAAAGGAAAAGTTGCGGATTATACGCTGGAACAACTTCAAAAATTTTGGCTGATCAATGGAAATGGCCATATCACCACACACCGTATTCCTACGCTTGAGGAATACTTATCCATCGCTAAAGGAAACATTACTATCTGTGTAGATAAGGGCTTCGAATATGTGGATCAGGCGCTGGCGATGATCCGGCAAAAAAATATGCAAGGGCAGATCATTTATAATATTCCACCCATTACACTAGACAGCCTGAACCAGCGGTATCCGGCATTTCATTTGGACGGTATTGCCCTTAATATCCTTGTAGATATTCGCAAAGCGGATGTTAAGGATGTGATTACCTCCTACAAGTACCGAAAGCATACGCTCATCCATCCTACCTTTTCTTCGGATAAGGCAGACTTTGTAAAGTGGATGCCAGAAATCAGGAAAATGGGGCTAAGCATCTGGCTTAATGCGCTCTGGCCTGAACACAACGGCGGACATGATGATGACATGGCTGTAGAACAGTCCAAGCCCGATCAGGCTTGGGGCTGGCTTATTGCCAAGGGTGCTAATGTGATCCAAACTGACCGGCCAAAGGAGCTGCTTCTTTATTTAAAATCTATCAAACATCATCATTGATAGTACCCAGGATATCCTTATCAAACAGCAGTTTAATTAAATCAATAGTTATCATGAAGCGTATAAAAATGAAACCTCCCTAAGTCGCCCACCGAAGAATAGATCAACACCATATAGGTTAATGGTCGCAGCAACTACTTTGAAATAAACAACAAAAAACATTATCATGAACATCAAAAAAATTAGTTTATCATTATTTCTGGTCTTTACGGCCAACTTTTTACAGGCACAACTCTTAAATACCGACAAGGTGATCAACACTTTAAAATCTGGTAGAAAAAATGACCTGGTTGCCGTTTGTGCACACAGGGGCTACTGGCGTGAAAATGGCGTTCCGGAAAACTCATTACTGGCCATTAAACGTGCGGCCGACATGAAAATCGAAATGGTTGAGATCGATATCAAATTAGATAAAGGTGGTGAGCCTGTACTGATGCATGACTGGAACCTGGGCAGAACAACAGAATTGGGTATGAATAGAAATGATCTGGTAAGTAGCTGGTATAGCAACGGGTTAAAAACCCTTCGTTTAAAGGATAAAAACGGCAGGTTAACCAACGAGCATTTACCTACATTCAGAGAGGTTCTCTCCTACATCCGCGATCAGCGGATTGCTATTGTACTGGCTTTAGACATTAAAGATAGGAACGCCGCAAGGGCATGCTGGAACATTATGAATGAAGGCGAAGGCTGGAAAAACGCATGGGGAACACCCAGCCGGAAATGGACTATTTTTAAGCTGAATGCATCAATCTACAGTGGCCCGGGTGACCTGGAAGGAAGCCTAGGTTTGAGGGGCGGAAATTATAGTGACTTTAGATTCGTGCCCGTTTATACCACCAATATGGTTGATAATTTTAATTGTCTGGCGCAGTATAACTCCTATAAGAATAAGCCCTATTTTATTGGTGTTGAAATTAACATTAAACAACGAGATGGCATTCATCAGGATATCATGGACCAAGCCTGGAGAGATGGAAAGACAGTTTGCTGCTTTAATGCCATACCTGATGCGGGTGGTGATAACTTTAATTTTGCTAACGGCACTTGCTGCTATACACTAAAAACTCTCTACCATAAATCTAAATCAGGCAAGGCAGATACCGAGGATAATCGTGGAAGCTGGCAATGGCTCACCGCTATGGGTGTACATTGGATTACGACAGATGAGCCGGTAAACCTGATTAATGACTGGTTAAATAAGGGATTTAGAAACACCGCTTATTATTATTAATTATTCCACTATCGGAAGTCAATTTTCTAACAATTATAATTTTAAAAGATATTCTATGAAGACCAATAAATTCCAGCTTACATTTTGCATACTTATTGCTTTGGCATCCCTTAGCAGCTGTAAAAAACAAATCATCGGGGACCAGTCCCTTACAGGTGAAAAAGGCGAAAACCTGGTATCAAACGCCGTTGTACACGCTAACTTCACCACTCCGGATTCTGTTGCGGGCATCCAGGAAACTAAATGGGGAAAGATAAGTTATGACCTGAACGCCAACCGGGTTAACGGAGATTCGGTTCTGCTCAGTTTTGATGGCAATTTGTGCCGTGAAATACATGCAGCCAACGGTTATACGCTTAGATATGCCGATTTACCGGGCAGTTCTATATCCAGCATCAGTTTACCACAGATACTTGCAGCGAACCTAAATGCTGTAGATTCTTCCGCAGCTGCTGGCAAACCAAATGATGCAAGACAGACCTGGTTTACTTTTAGTGATGGTAAACAATATGGGATGATTCCAGTAAAAGACCGCTATCTGGTATTGTTTAAAGGCGATAGCATCCTTAAAACAAGTGCATTGTATGTGCTTCAATTAAATGCAATTGAATATATCCCTGGTCAAATGAGCGGATATTACTTCGGTGGGGTCAAATTCGACTATAAACGATTGATTTAAGTATAAATATTTAACAAAGGTGTCCTATTTTAATATTGGACACCTTTGTCTTTTTACCAGCTATTTTATTCCTAACTGTGCTACATTGGAAACCATTATAATCTGCCAGAACAGGAGGTTGATGACCTCTCTCTTTGTTAAACTCTATTTTTTCAAGAATTTCTCAATTTCCAGAAGCATATCTTTTGCGTTCTGGTTGGTTGGATCTAGTTCTAGCACTTTTTGGTAATCATTTTTAGATAACTGATATTCCTTTTTAGTAAAATATGCTTCGCCACGACTATCGTAAACATTGGCCAAAGTTGGAAATTCGTTCACATTAAGGCTGAAAATTTTAATAGCCTGATCTATTTTTTCATCTTTCATCAATGCATAACCGAACATATTCAATTCTGTTTCATTGGAGAAGTTGTAGTCATTTGGTTTAGTTTTCTTCAGATTTTTATAGCGTTCGATACCTTTATCAATGTTCTCTTTGCTTACTTTTTTGATGGCTAAAGAAATAGATTCTTTCTGGGGAATTAACGGGTAGTTTTGCCACTTATTGATACTTGCAAGGCTATTAACGATTTCATTAAGTAGAAGCGTACTGGTGCCATTTGTCATCACTATAATGCCATTTCCGTTTTCCATACTTCCCACATAATGGCAAATAAAACCATCAGTTCCGCCATCATGTCTAAAATATTTCACGCCATTATAATCGTCTAAAAATACACCAAAATTATTTTCTATTCTTTTTGCGGTCATTTCTTTAGATAATATTTTATTCGATTTCCCTAACAACGATAGCTGTGTTTCAATGATGTATTTGGCTAAATCTGTTGGATTAGTCCATAAACCAGCAGCTGCTTTTTCAGGATAAATGTGGTATTTGCCTTGCACCTCTTTTTCGTTATTATAACCTGTTGCCAATAGATTTTCTTTCTCTTTAGCTGGAGGTTGATTGAAGGAACTATTACTCATTCCCAAGGGATTTAAAATATTATTCAACATATAGTCTTCATATTTTTCCCCTGTTGTATTTTCGAGAATTAACTGTGTAATTGTAGTTCCACCTCCAGAATATTGAAATTTTAGATTAGGCTCAAAGATGGAGCGAACTGCAGTTGAGTTGGAAGGTTTTATTCCATCAAGCGTTTGAATTGTTGTTGGTAAAGTTCCACCTTTTGCATATCCCCCGAAACCGTGTCCCGATAAACCAGCTGTATGGCTTAATAAATTTGCAATTGTAATTTTCTTGCCTTTTGAAACATCATCGTAAGGGAATTTCCAGGTTTTAAGATAATTATTGATGTCATCATCTAAACCCAACTTCCTTTCTTCAACTAATTTTAAAATACCAAGACTATTGATCGTTTTGCTAATGGAACCTGCTTGGAAGAGTGTTTGTGTAGTTGCCAATTTCTTTTCAGAAACATCTGCAAAACCATAAGCCTTTACCCATTCTACTTTGTAATCTTTAATCACCGCAATACTTACAGCATTGACTTCAAAAAGATCCATTCTCTCTTTTAAAGTATATTTTTTATTTTGTAATTTATTCCAATGATTTACATTGTTTTCGAATAATTTAATCTTTTCATTAACGTTTTGTGCGAAAGTGTTAAGTGAAATCAGTGATATAAAGGCGAATAATTTGAATTTCATTGTTGAGTTATAACTTTAAATTTTGTTTTAATTATGTTTCTTAAAAAAGGTCGTTAATGTTTATTTTTTTGTTTGGATATTTACTTTTTATATGATCTACTACCCTATCTAAATCCTTCACAAATTGGTCTGTTGTGAGCATTGTTTTATCTTTCCATTTATCAGATTTCCCGCTTCCTCTCTGGTCAAAATAGACCACCAAATAATCTTTTTCAAATACGTTTCTATAAAATTCATGGTCAACATTAAAAGCACCAGGCCCACCGTAAAGTGTAATAATTATCGGTTTGTCAGGATTCCCAACAACTCTTGTATACAGGTTGGTTTTTTCTATGGTATATTAAACCCGGTGTCTATCTATTTTTGAGCATCACAAAAACTTGAAAATAAAAGGAATTATATCATTGTAATTTTTGGTTTTTATCAAATTTTATTTATTGCCAGATTTTAACCAATTAACAAGTGTATCTATACCAACTAAATTATTTTCAGCAAGTAATTCCGTAGCTTTTTGGAGCTGTCCATTTTGTAATTGAAGAATAATATTTTCGTGTTGAGTGTTAGATTTTTCAACCATTTTGTTGATAGACATATAAGCGTACTCGTACCGTTGCGATTGGCGATGCAAGGTCTTTATCATTTTCAGCAATCTTTGATTCGGACAGTTAGAAAGTAATAATACATGCCAATGCACATCTAATTCAACCAAGTCTTTGGGCGATTTTGAATTGAGGATTTTTAAATTAATTTGATTGAGTTCACCCAAAACTGTTTGATCTGGAACACCTGATAATTCTAAAGCAAACGATTCTAATTTTGCCCTCAACGGGTAAATCTCAAAGATATCAGCTTCAGAAAATGGCGCTAATTTATATCCTTTTCTCGGTTCGGATATTACAATACCTTCCCATTCTAATTGCTGTAGTGCTTCTCTAAGTGGCGTTCGGCTGATGCTAAGCATTTCTGTCAATTGTATTTCCCGCATCGGTTCGTTAGGCATTATTTTGCCTTCAATTATCAATTGCCACAACGCTTTTATGATTTGACTTTTTAACGATTCTTGTGTTATCATATTACTATTGCATATTGTATACAATATGCAATAGTAATGATTTTTAGTTCAAGTATATCATTTCAACGAAGATTTTCTCTTTTCTTAAAAAGCTGTCAAAAAATTATAATTATCAACTTACGAAATTTCAAAAGCCTGTGCGCTGAAGAATTTCGCAAGTTTTAATCAGAGTACCATAAAACTTTCGAAGTATTTCCTCCAACAAAGGCCACCAAAACTTCGCAAATTGATCTTCATTCATGAAATTTAGACATTTTGTTAGAAACGAATAATGATCCTTTCAAAATTCCAGGGATTTATAATTGAAAAAGCAAATGAATAGTTTTTATAGATGATTTTATAATTTTCCAGTTCTTTATTTAAATTGACAAATCCAGCCGGATCTGGATAAGATGTTTGCAGAAATAACTTATTTTTTCTACCACGCCACTTTTTGACCATCCTGTTCAAAAGACTATAGCGCCAGACACATTTTCTAGGTGTTTTTTTATGCATCATGCTAACCAACTTAAATAAAGCAGAGGCTTCACCGAAGAGCACTGTCAATCCCAAGGGCCAGAGAAATCAAAAAAACATTTGTAAAATAGTATAAATAGCACTAAAAAACCTTAAACGCAGTGTTTTTGTGTTCATAATTACGGGTTCAATTTTTAAAAAGTATTGAACACAAAACGAAGTGCCGCTTTTTTTGATGTGTGTGGAATTTGTGAAGGGCCCCTAGCTTGATTGACAAAGCGTTTTGAGTAATTGGCGCTCCAAAATGCGCAGCATTCTTGAACACCGCTAAAAACAATATTAGCTGTGAAAAATTACCATGCCTCCGCAGCAAAGAGCGGAAAAAAGATCTTTACAAATAGTCCAAAGGACGGGGACAACGATCGTAATCACCTTTAGGAGTTAGAAACGCCCTCTTCATGAGCAAGATTAACGCCGCTAATCTTTGCTTTGCACTCAACCTTAGCAGCACCTGCGTTTCTTTCAACGTTAATAAAGCTTGCAAAAGGAAATTCAACCGGACTACCCACAATATCAAAACTGGCCCAATACAACCATCCGGCAATATATTATTTTTGGCACAAATCAAAAAATAAATGGAATTCTACCATCTTCTCGAGAAAATAACTGGCGATAATAAAACCCATGCAAAATGGCTTAATACCCTCTCTTTCATGGAAAATGCGGGAGCACGAAAAATTTCAGCCTGTGAACATCCAAGCACAGTAAGTTTAGTTCAACTGAAACACGCTTGTGAAGAACATCGTCACGCCTATTATCTCAAAAAACAGATTGGTAAATTAGGTAATTTGCTGTGCAGCACTTATACGCAGTATGAACTTCTGGCACCAGTTGCAACGCGACAATACCTCCATGCGCTTGATATTAAAGCTTGCAGGTATTTACAACATCATTTCAATTTAACAAAGGAAGAATTGAAGTACGCTGCCTATCTCTTTGTAACCTATGCAATTGAAGTTCGTGCAGATGAACTCTATCCTATTTATCAAGATGTTCTTACCAGAATGGCCTCAAAGATTATGGTAAAATCGATCATTCTTGAAGAAGAAGGACACCTGGAAGAAATGATTGAGCAACTTAATGGGTTTTCTGAAAACTGGAGAACCCATGCAGAATTTATTTTACAGATCGAAAGAGAACTGCACACTAGGTGGATTAATGCCATTATTGATGAAATAAAGCCATTTAAACATGCTTAAAAGTTTTAATCGTTTTCAGGCCGATCTTGACCAAAGAAAAACCGAAGGAACTTTGAGGATATTAAAACCAAAAGCAACAGGGGTAGATTTTTATTCAAACGATTATCTCGGATTTGCCAGAAATACAAAGCTCCAAAATTTACTACTACAACAAATTATCGATAGACCCGAATTATTATCAGGAAGTACAGGTTCACGGCTGATCAGTGGAAACAGTGCTGAAGTGATGGAAATAGAAAAATTTATCGCAAATGCACATCAATACGAGTCTGCATTATTATGCTCTTCCGGGTATGAAGCCAACCTAGCCTTATTTTCTACGTTGCCTAACCGGCATGATACCATTATTGTCGACGAAAAGATCCACCGTTCCGTGCACGATGCCTGTAAAATGTCTCATGCCAAAAAGATAAAGTTTAATCATAATCAGCCTGAACATTTAGAACAGCTTTTAAAAAGGCAAAACGGAAACTGCTATGTGGCAATAGAGAGTCTATATTCGATGGATGGCGACATCGCCCCTATTAAGGAGATCTCCAGAATTACAGAAAAGCATGGTGCGTTCCTGATTGTTGATGAAGCACATGCTTTTGGTATTTTAGGCTATGGCTTGGTTGATCGATATCAGCTTCAGCGTACAACTTTGGCAACCGTTATCACTTATGGGAAAGCGCTGGGCGCACATGGTGCAGCTATTTTATGTAATGAATTGATCCATTCTTATCTCATTAATTTTGCTTCTCCTTTTATCTATACCACTTCCGCTCCAAACCTCCAATGGATAGCGATAAAAACCGGCTATGACTTTTTAAAAGCAGAGGCTGATTCGTCAGTTAAACTTCAGGAAAACATTAAAATTTTCCGTAAGCAGAAATTATCTACTCCTTCAGCAGAAAACAGTCCCATTCAGTCTATTATAATTCCTGATTATGATCGATTAAAAAGCTTGCAGCAAATACTATCAGATGAAGGATTATTAACATACGCTATTTACAGCCCAACGGTAAAAAAAGGTACAGAACGCCTGCGAATCTGTATTCATAATTTTAATATAGAAAAAGAGATTACCGCACTTACCGGCATTATTAAAAAATTTATTTAACAGAAAATTAAAAACGGTTTTACCAGGTTACTAAAAACATGAAATTATTCATCACCGGAATAGGAACAGAAGTAGGAAAAACGATCTGTGCAGCAATTTTAACGAAATATTTTAATACAGCTTACTGGAAACCCATTCAATCTGGCGATCTGGATAACACCGACAGTATGAAAATTAAAGCCTGGGCATGCGAAAATGTGATCATTCACCCTGAAAAATATCGCCTGCAACTTGCGGCATCACCACACCAATCTGCTGGCGAAGAAGGGATTTCAATTCATTCAAATGATTTTATACTCCCTGAAAATTTTGAACGCCTCATTGTAGAGGGCGCAGGAGGATTAATGGTTCCGATTTCTGATCACGAATTTATGATCGATCTAATTGCAAAATTAGACCTTCCTGTTGCACTTGTAGTAAAAAATTACCTGGGCTGCATCAACCACAGTTTACTATCAATAATGGCTTTAAACCAAGGAAAAATTAAGCTGGAATATTTGATTTTAAATGGAGATTTCCCCGAAGATACTGAACGGGTTATCTGCAATTTCATAGGAGCCAAAACGAAAATTATAAGAATTCCCAACATCGAAAAAATCACAAAAGAAACTATAGAAAGTATCTCAAACAAATTAAAAATTTATGATAACGGATCAGAAAACAATCGTCAGAAACAACTGGACTAAAAGTGAAATAGAAGAAATCTACCACTCACCCTTATTGGAACTTATCTATAAAGCCGCCACAGTACACCGTGAATGGCATAATGCGCAAGAAATACAAATCTCTACCTTACTATCCATAAAAACAGGTGGCTGTCCGGAAGATTGTTCTTATTGCGGACAGGCTGCAAGGTATCACACCAATATTAAAGTTCAGGCTTTATTACCTACAGAAACCGTAATTGCACATGCCCAGAAAGCTAAAGAAAGTGGTTCATCCCGTTTTTGTATGGCCGCAGCCTGGAGAGAAGTAAGAAATAACAGCGATTTTGATCAGGTAATTGAAATGGTAAAAGGCATTAACGAACTCGGATTGGAAGTTTGCTGCACCCTGGGTATGCTAACCGAAGAACAGGCCATCCGCCTTCAGCAAGCAGGTTTGTATGCTTATAATCATAACCTGGATACATCAGAACAATATTATCAGGAAATTATATCGACCAGAACTTTTGATAATAGAATTAACACCATAAATAACGTTAGAAAAGCAGGCATCACGGTTTGTTCCGGAGGAATTATTGGGCTCGGAGAAACGCACCAAGACAGAATTTCTATGTTGTTAACATTAGCAACCATGCCAAAACACCCCGAATCTGTTCCCATCAATGCACTAGCCAGAGTACAAGGAACTCCCCTTGAAAATAACGAAAAAACAGATACATGGGAAATGGTAAGAATGATCGCAACTGCAAGAATTATAATGCCTGCATCGATGGTTCGCCTGAGTGCCGGAAGAATTGAAATGACGGTGTTTGAGCAGGCCTGGTGTTTTATGGCTGGAGCAAATTCCATTTTTACAGGCGAAAGAGAAACTTTACTCGTAACACCCAATCCGGGTGTTTTAGAAGACATGCAAATGCTGCAGACCTTGGGACTAAAACCAATGAAAGTGGAAAAATCTGCCAATTAATAAGGAGTACAGCATGCACCATTATGGGAAATTAATAATCCACAGAAATACTTATGAATTTACGAGAACGAGACCGGGCCGTTAACTGGCATCCTTACACACAAATGAAGACTGCTGAGGATGCAATCCCTATTGTTAAGGGGAAGGGCATTTATCTTTTTGATGACAACGGAAAGCAGTATATCGATGCTGTTTCATCATGGTGGGTTACCCTACATGGCCATGCGCATCCCTATATCGCAAAAAAGGTTTCCGAGCAGTTGAATACTTTAGAACAGGTTATTTTTGCAGGGTTTACCCATGAACCAGCCATTAAACTTTCAGAAAACCTCTTAAAACTTCTTCCTGAAAACCAGCAGAAGGTTTTTTATTCTGACAATGGTTCAACAGCTGTGGAAGTGGCGCTTAAAATGTGTATTCAGTATTCTTTTAATAAAGGCCTTAAAAAGTCTAAATTTTTAGCTTTTAAAAATGCTTATCATGGCGATACTTTCGGAGCCATGTCTGTGAGTGGAAGAAGTATCTGGACGATACCCTTTGCAGAAATGTTGTTCGAAGTGATCTTTATTGATACACCAACGGCTGAAAACCTGGAGGATTTAAAATCTCAAATTAAAGCCTGCCGCCATGAACTAGTCTGTTTTATTTGCGAACCCTTAATTCAGGGTGCTGCCGGAATGTTGATGCACAGGGCTGAAGATTTGGATCAATTAATGCAGTACTGCAAAGACCAGAGAATTCTAATCATTGAGGATGAGGTTTTTACAGGCTTCGGAAGAACAGGAAAACTGTTTGCAGCTGATCATCTTACGGTGCAACCTGATGTGATGTGTTTTTCGAAAGGGTTAACGGGTGGAACCATTCCAATGGGCATTACCACTTGTTCAAATGAAATTTATAATGCTTTTCTGTCGGATAATCACTATAAAACGCTATTTCACGGGCACTCCTTTACTGCAAATCCACTAGCCTGTACTGCAGCTTTGGCCAGCATGGAATTGTTGTTGAATGAAGAAACTCAAAGTAATATTCAGCGGATTTCTGTGCAGCATTTTCAATTTTCAATCGTTTTAAAACAGCATTCGCGGGTTGAAAGAGTCAGGCAAACCGGAACCATCCTGGCCTGGGAAATAAAAAATGATCAGCAAACTTCTTATTTTAATGAGATTGGCAAAAAACTATATCATGAATTTTTATTACGCGGAATAATTATGCGTCCGTTAGGGAATGTGATGTACCTGGTTCCACCTTACTGTATTACTGCGACAGAACTGGATTTCATTTATAAAAATATTTTAGAAGTGCTAAATTTCCTTTAAAACAGCGTAATAAAGGGCTAAAATTTAGATGTGTAGTATTTAACGTTACACTTTAGAAGCTGTCTAAAAATTATAATTTATCAACTTAAGAAATTTCAAAAGCCTATGCGCTGAAGAATTTCCCAAGTTTTGATGACAGCCCATAAAACTTTCGAAGTATTTCCCCCAACAAAAGCCACCAAAACTTCGCTAGTTAATCTCCATTCATAAAATTTAGACAGTTTCTTATACAACTCGTGTAAATATCCGAAATGCGGTATTTTTTTTCACCAACCCGGATTAACATCTAGAAAAGAAACAATTAACGGCATTTACAATCCTATATTTAGAAAAAAGTAGCATAAAAAGGTTTGCTTTTGCTGTTTTTCACCAAAATGATGGATAAATAAACTATTTCTAGCCAGGAACAACAAATAACACACAGGATTTATTTACATAAAAAAGCTGCCTATTTTATTTTGAGACAGCCTATTTTGTTTAACATCAGCTAAAATTTGTCGCAGATTGACGAAGCCTTTGTTAGTAGATATTCGTGATAAGTATTCTAATTGAGTTAAATAAGAATAAATAATGATGTTGCTATCTAAAATAAAAATCATAAATAAGGGAGTTTACGATCTTCACCTTGACTTCTCTCCCATTCTCCAGCATCACCAAAAGAAAATATTCCTTTTGCTTGGAATAGCAATTCAAGTCCGACTATTTATAATTCAACATTTACGGTTTTCCGTAAGGATGCAACGTTACCTTATTCTATTTTAGCTCACCAATCAGCCAATAATATTAAGCTAAAAATTAGAAATCAAATCTTATCAACATAAGTGGTATTTACTTTTAATGTTTTTGATTTATGCCTATTATTGTTTCAGATTAACTCACTCAATCAAAATGAAAAATCAAATTAATAGCAGCCTTTTCTTTTGAATGACCTGATACATAGTTGCACGTAAATATCGCAGTCTGCTTGGTATATATTAAGGACACAAAGCACACCATTGAATCTATTTTCCTTGCATAAAATGGAGAAATAAATTTAAGTGATTTCACATCAGCAAAAAGTATAGGCTTCTGAAAATAGATTAATTTATGAAAATCCTCCATACCGCAGACTGGCACATCGGCCAGCTGTTTCACGAATACGACCGTACACCTGAACACCAGCAGTTTCTGAATTGGTTGGTGCAGACGCTACAGGATGAAAAAATAGATGTTCTGCTCATCAGTGGTGATGTTTTTGATATTTCCAATCCGGCAGCGGCATCCATAAAAATGTTCTATACCTTTTTGAATCAAGCAACTAAAGCAAATCCAAATTTACAGATCATCATCACAGCCGGCAATCACGATTCTGCCTCTCGCTTAGAAGCACCAAAGCCATTGTTGGAATCCTCCAATGTACATATTATTGGCTTGGTCGAAAAAGATGCAGAAGGAAATATCAATTACGAGAAGCTACTTGTTCCCATACATGATGCTTCAGGCGACATTAAAATATGGTGTCTGGCTGTTCCGTTTTTGCGCATGGGCGATTATCCGGCAATTGCTGACTGTGCCAATCCTTATACAGAAGGCGTAACAGCATTATACGAAGAAGCTTTCCAATATGCCAATTTGAAAAAGCAAAACGGACAAACTATCATTGGGATGGGACATCTGCACACTCACCATGCTGAAATAAGCGACCTGGATAAAACCGAAAGGCTGATTATGGGTGGTGTTGAATGTATTCCGGCTACCGCATTTCATCCTGATCTCAAATACGTAGCACTAGGCCATATCCACAAAGCGCAACGCATTGGCGGAAAAGAACACATTCGATATTCTGGAAGTCCGCTGCCGATGTCCTTTTCAGAGCTTAACTACAAACATCAGGTAATTGTATTTGAATTGGAAGAAGAGATCAGCAACCTTAAAACAATAGAAATCCCGCTGTTTGTACCTTTGCTAAGAATTCCGCTGAAGCCCCTGCCCTTGCATGAAGTTATTGCGCTTTTGGAACAATTGCCAATAATTGATCAGCATTCAGAAATAGCACCCTATCTCGAAGTTCGGGTATTGCTAGACGGACCTGAACCAGCTTTGCGACATAAAATCGAAACGGCATTAATGGGTAAGAAAGTAAGACTGGCTAAAATTGAATCGATAAATCCTGCTTCCAAAGAAAAAGCATCGGAATTTATTACACAAGAAAAACTGAGCGAACTACAGCCTCTTGATGTATTTAACAAAATATATCAATCCAGATACAACAGTGAAGTTCCTTCTACTCTACTGCAACTTTTTCAGCAGGTAGCACAGGAAGTAAACCAGACAGCCGAATAAGATGAAGATACTTGCCATACGCATAAAAAACCTGGCCTCTTTAGAAGGAACTACCGAGATTAACTTTACTGCCGAGCCACTGTGTTCGGCAGGGATTTTTGCCATCACCGGAGCTACCGGAGCCGGAAAATCGACCATATTAGATGCGCTGTGTCTTGCGCTATACAGTAAAACACCACGATACCTGCAGGCAAAGGAAACAGGGATAGAGATCCTTGATGTTCAAGGATTTAAATTAAATCAAAGTGATGTTCGCGGAATTTTACGAGACGGAACAGCCGATGGTTTTGCCGAAGTAGACTTTAGAGGAATCGACGGACAACACTATCGGGCAAACTGGAGCGTAAGGCGTGCCAGAAATAAAGCCGAAGGCAGTATGCAGCAAGATTCGGTTACCTTACAGAATATCACTTCTCATGTGGCTATTCCGGGTAAAAAAGCCGAAACCCTAAAGGAAATAGAAAGACTTGTTGGACTAAATTTTGAGCAGTTTACCCGTTCAGTTTTGCTGGCGCAAGGCGATTTTACTGCTTTTATGAAAGCCAGCAAGGATGAAAAATCTTCATTATTAGAAAAACTTACCGGAACGCATATCTATTCTGAAATCTCCAGAAAAATATTCGAGAATTATAAGTTTGAAGAACAGCAACTCCGCGAACTTAATTTACGAAAGGAAGGAATTGCCACACTCAACGAAGACGAACTTAAAACCTTACTGGAAGAACAGGGAATTCTGGCAACTGAAATCAAAATTTTAGAAAAAGAGATTGAAAATCTAACTTTAGAAATCGGCTGGCACGAGCAACTCGCTAAATTACAAGCCAATCATCTTGAGGCCAATGCCACATTACAACAAGCAAATGAGCATAAAATAAATGCTTTTCCACGCAGGCAGAAACTGGTGGTAACCGAGCAGGTACAACAAACCAGAAGCTGGGTAGATGCACAAAAGCATGCACAACACCAGTATGGGGAGAAAACAATTGCCCTGAATATTTTAAAAGAATCCATTGTCTCGCTCCAGGATCAGAGAGAAAAACTAGAGGTAAAACTTTTAGCATCAGGAAATGAGCTTACAGCCAAAACCAAAGCCTTAAATGATGCTTTACCCCTGCTGGAACAAGCCAAAAAACTTGATACGTTAATTGCTGAAAAAAAGGAAACCTTAGAAAAAGCCAAAAAAGAAACCGACAGTGCATCGGAAACAAACAGCCAGCAACAAAAAATACTGGCAGATAAGCAAGTAGTATTTACAGCGCTTTCCGCTCAGATCAAAACCATAACCAAGTGGAAGACAGAAAATATAGATCGGAGTCCGATTGCTGAAAATAAAAACATCATCCTTTCTAAATTACAGGATGCTAAAAAGCTTTTAGAAACCGTACAATCTTCTACCACAGAACTAGATGTATTAGCAGCTAAAATTCACAACAGTGAAACAGAAAAAATAGCGATTGAAACAAGCCTGGGCAAGCAGAATGAAGAATGGGAAAGCTTAAAGAAAACCTATGATGTTCAGCTAAAAGAACTGCTCTTAATCCCAATCGAAACCCTAAATTTGGATAAGGAGGAAATAAATAGTTCAGTTGAAAATACGATAAAAGCACAAGCCCATTGGCAATTGCTGGATAGTGCGCTTACGGAATTACAAACCTTAAGCCAGAAACAACTCACAGATCAAGCTGATTACCAAACAAAACAGCAAAGCTTGGCAGAACTTTCCAGAAAATTGGAGGTAGAAAGTGCTCAAAAGGAAACCACTGCACAGTTGTTGCAACAATCTCGTCTGGCATCAGCAGAAAACGTTGAAACGCTCAGAGCCACCTTGATAGATGAGGAACCCTGTCCAGTGTGTGGCAGTACCAGCCATCCCTATGCCATGCACCATCCAGGTTTGCAAAATGTACTGGCTAAACTGGAAGAATCCTATGCAGAAATGGAACGTGTTTATCTTGCCTCTTATCGTCAGTATAATGCTTTGGAACAAGCTTTTCAAACCTTGGCGCAAACCATCCAAAGTCAAAGTGCGGCCATTGATGCTAAACAAGCTGCCGTGAAAAATAAAAAGCAAATCTGGGAACAATTCGACATCTCCCAAGAAAGCCAAGCCATTTCCGATGTAAAAAAAGCCGACTGGATAGCAGAAAAATTACAGTCTCTGAAAACAAAACAAGCAGGTTTACTGGTACAGATACAGGCTTATTCAGGCCAAAAACAACAACTGGAAGCTGATAAAAACAAAATTGACCTGCTGAAAGAAACCATTGATAGCCTCAACAATCAATTAAAAGATGCAAAAGCTGCCATCGCCCTTTACCAGGAACAGCACAGCGGAAAAGTTAAGGAACTACAAAAGGCTACCTTGGATCTTAATGAGGTTGAAAAAATACTTTCGCCCTATTTTACCACGTCAGAATGGATGAAAAACTGGAAGGCGGATCCAATAACATTTGTAGGCCGTATAGAAGCCTTTGCCAAAACATGGAATGAAAACTCGGAGAAGTTAGCTCAATATATCCTTCAGGAAGGGGCATTAGCAGCCACGCTAAAAGAACTGGAAAATCAGGTAAAAAACCTTTCGGCTGAACTGACTAAAAAGACGGATGCTTACACCATACAACATCAAAACTACCAGGATCTGAAGCAACAACGCCTTACTATTTTCGATGGAAAACCTGCATCAGATGTAGAAAATCAATTGAAACAGGCAATTACCGAAGCCCAAAAACAGTTGGATCAGCTTAAGGCAATACAGCAGGAACTAAGCATCAACAGTACCAAAGCCAATACTCAAAAAGAGGAATTGCTTGCCACATTAAATACTTTAGAAACTGAAGCCACAAAAGCTTCACAAAAAACAGAAGCCTGGCTCAGCGATTATAACCAAAAAAATAACGCGACTTTAAGCATTACCGAACTGCATCAACTCCTGACCTTAAACAACGATTGGATGGATGCCGAGCGTATGGCATTACAAACCATTGATGACGAAGTTACGAAAGCAACCTCCATCCTGGCTGAAAGAAAGCAATTGCTGGATGCGCATCAGCAAAAAACCTTATCCGAACGTCCGTTAGAAGATCTTAACGAATTATTTAGGGTTGCAAAGTCTGACGTAGAATTACAGAAGCATAAAAGAAGCGAAATCGGTTTCCAGTTACAACAAGACGAAGCCAATAAAAACAAAATTGGTGACTTGCTAAAAAGCATCGACACACAGGCAAGCATTACGGAAAACTGGAGCAAACTGAATGAAATTATCGGCTCTGCTGATGGTAAAAAATTCAGACAGATTGCCCAGGAATATACGCTTGATGTTTTGCTCGGCTATGCAAACATCCACCTGCATTCACTTACCAGCAGGTATAAAATTGAACGTATTCTGGCCACACTCGGCTTACAGGTAGTTGATCAGGATATGGGCGATGAAGTGCGAACTGTGTATTCGCTTTCTGGCGGAGAGTCTTTCCTGGTATCGCTTGCTCTAGCCTTAGGCCTCGCTTCTTTGTCGTCCAGCCGGATGAAAGTAGAATCTTTATTTATTGATGAAGGTTTTGGCTCCTTAGATCCTACTACGCTCAATATTGCCATGGATGCCTTGGAAAGACTTCATAATCAGGGCCGTAAAGTGGGTGTGATCTCCCATGTGCAGGAAATGACGGAAAGGATTCCCGTACAGATTAAAGTGAGTAAGCAGCAGAGCGGAAAGAGTAAGGTGGAGGTTTTGGGAATGTAATAAAACATAAAATTAATTTTAATCATAAACTAAAAAACATGAAACAAACAATTATTGATGCAATTGACATTCGAAACTTATTAGAATTTCACTATGATGGACACTATAGATTAGTTGAGCCATATACTTTTGGAGTTTCCACTAAAGGAAACGACACACTATCAGCATATCAAGTTGGAGGAACAAGCGATAAAGGGAATGTTCCTGATTGGAAACTATTTACTGTTTCCAAAATAATCGCCCTTAAAAAATCTGATGAAACTTTTTTAGGTACGAGAAAGGGATATACAAAGGGAGACAGCAGAATGACTAAAATCTATAAAGAGCTTTAAACTAAAAACATGGAAAGATATAGAAATACAGGTAGAGATTCAGGAGTAGTTGCCTATGAAATAGGCTCCGATTACATCCGAGTACAATTTTCAGTAACATCACGAACTTATACGTACAGCTATAGAAGAGCTGGGAGTAGTCATGTTGAAAACATGAAGGTACTGGCAAGAAGTGGGTCTGGTTTAAATGCTTATATCAATAAACATGTAAAGAATTTGTACGATTGATAATCTGCTAAAAAAACTAAATATGCTCAAAAAAATAGACCAGCTTAAAACCTTTGGTATTTACAAAAACTTCGAATGGTCAAAAAATGGCACATTAAAAGATTTCTCAAGTAAAAATATTTTTTATGGATGGAATTATTCTGGAAAGACCACCCTATCCAGACTATTTTCCTCATTAAAAAATAAAAGAATACATGATGATTTTTCAGAAGAAGGTAGTTTTAAAATAAGTTCAGAAAGCGGTAGCTACCAACACGATACGATTAGTACATACATCAGAAATGTAGAAGTATTTAACTCTGATTACATTAAGGAGAATCTAAAATGGGAATTCGATGATCATATCAACGCCATTTCTTTTGAAGTCGGCGAAAGTATTGAAATCCGTGATAAAATAAACAACAATTTAGCGGAAATAGATGTTATCGAAGGTACGGCAGAAAAGGTTGGTAAAAAAGCAGACTTCGAAGAATTAGTTGAAGAGTATACCAATTTTGAAAACCTTTACACAATTGAGGCAAAACGAATAAAAAATGATGCTTTTATAAGTCTTATTGAATTTAATAAAGGGCATTTTAAAAAAATAAAGGACTTAATCCTTACAGATATAAATGTTGCAGTAATATCAGATAAAGATGAATTAAAACGTTTACAAAATATAGTAAAGATTGAAAGTCCTAAAGAAGAATTAAACACTATTGTATATCAAAATACTATAAAAGAAGCCTATGACTTAGCCACAAATATTTTGTCCCAAATACCGTCGAAGGCTCAAATAATAGATATTCTTGAAAACAATCATTCGCACTATTCTTGGGCAAAACAAGGATTGACTATTCATGAAAAAGGAGATGAATGCAAATTTTGTGGAAACCCATTAACCGATCAACGTTTTTCAGAGCTAACAAATTATTTTAATAACCAAGCATCTATTCTCAGAGAAGAAATACAAAAAGCAAAGCAACTCGTCCATCAGGAAATTCAAAAACTCCAAACAATTAATTTTCCATTAAGTACCAATGATTTAAATAATGGTTTCCAAAGTAAATATGAAGATATTCTAAAAATTGTAAAAAAGGAAGTTGATTTAGCAACAGTAATGTTTAATATTCTTTTAAAAGAGCTATCTAAAAAAGAAGCAGAAAGTATTTATCTGCCAGTATCAACATTATCAAAAAACGAATCAGATAACTTACAAAAGGCTCTAGATGATCTTAATGCGGTGATTAATGATAACAATGAGTTTAGCAAAAGTTTTGAAAGCATTATAAGTGCTGAACGGGTTAAGTATCAAAAGCATTTAGTTGCTGAGTTTTTAAAAGAACATAAATACCTTTCTGTCAAATTAAACAAGGAAAAAGCCGAAAAAGAAATTGAAAAACTTAACCTACGCATTTTAGAACTTCAAAAGGAGAATGTTAAACTGAATGCAGAAATTGACAGCATTTCAAAAGGGTGTGACAAATTGAACACATTCATTCAAAGTTTTTTAAATAGAACCGATATTAAAATTGAGGTAAATCAGGATACAAATAAATTCAACCTAAAAAGAGGGGCTAAGCTTGCCAAAAATCTCAGCGAGGGAGAAAAAACAGCTATTGCTTTTTCTCACTTTTTAGTTTTAATGGATAGTTTGAATGAAAAAAATCAATTAAAAGAAACAATAGTTTATATTGACGATCCAATATCTAGTTTAGATAGCAATCATGTTTTCCAAATTAACTCTCTTCTAAAAGATACTTTCTGTAAGTATGTTCCCTCTGCCAATAACCCTTTACAATCCGAATGGGTAATTGCTTGTAAACAGCTTTTTATCTCTACACATAATTTTGAATTTTTTGGATTACTAAAGGAGCTTCCACCATTAGGCAAGAACAAAGAGTCCAAATACTTTATTTCTAGAATAAATGATGAATCGTTTATCTCCCCACTTCCTATGGCTTTTGAAAAATATTCATCAGAGTACCAATATTTGTTTGGAGAAATATATCAGTTTATCAATGAGCCCGACCGAGCGGCATCTCATCGACTTCTTGCTATGCCCAATATTTTCCGAAGGTTTTTGGAGTTATATACCTTGTCAAAATATCCAAGTTCAGATGAGGTAGATAAACGTGCAGATAAAGTATTTGGGAATACCGCTTCAAAAAGAATTCTAAAAGTGCTTCACTATTTTAGTCATCTAAACAGCATCGAAAGGATTTCGAAGCAAAGCGATTTTATTTCTGATATAGACGCAGCAACTAAAGAATTAGTAAATTTTATAAAAACAAATGATGCATTACACTACGAAGCATTAGAGGCATCTATGAATTAATAATTGCAACGTATCACGAAAATAGAAGATTAAATGGGATGATTCAAGATTAGCATACCATGACAATAGCCGGATAGCTTATTCTTCTGGAATTGCATATCATGATAATGGGGGATAGCATTTTCATTAGGAACATTTTATCATTCCAATGGTAGAATTATAAAAAATCAAAGTTTTAGTATAGACTTAAGTAAAGGAATTACACTTTATATTATTCCTAACATTAAAATTACTTTTTATGGAAGAAAATAGATCGAGGAAATTTAATATTACCCATTAAAAAAATTGCTTTTATAAGATCATAAAAGTGAAAATCAGAGATATTATACACCATGATCACAAACATTAGAGAGTAAAATTACCTTTTGATCGGCCCATCCGCAGCGAATAAGATGAGCCGATCAATCTTGAATTTTATCAAAACCAGAAATCTACAAAGACAAAATCATGAACCGCATTAAAAAACACAGAGGCCTTCGGCGATATTATAAAAACCTGGAGCTAAAGAATGAAGACTGAAGTGAATTAAAGTTTACAGATTCAAATGATGCATGGTTTGATCATTTGCATACGCATTTCGATTGGTATGGTTATGGAAATGATAGCTTTAAACGTCGTAAACCTCACTTGGATAAATTGTTCCGACATTTCGATCTTTTAAGTGATCGAGCTAAATCTTTAACAGTTAATTTTCAGATCTGGATTACCATTTTAGACAATGACAGCGCTAGTGATGCGTTATTTTTACACACGCCCAACCCAAATCAGAATAACTTTCCATGGAAGATCTCAGGATTATCTGAAACGTCTACCCTCACTAATCAGCGGTTAATAGATTACATTAATAACTTAGTTGGTTACGAGAAACGATATGGCAACGCGAACGAAGTCTACTGTATGCTTTATAAAAAGAATATCGGGATAACTGTTGGATAGCTTTTGATAGGTTCCAAGAAATAGCGCAGCAATTATTGGAAATTACTTTTGCTATTTAATATTTAATTTGCATTTTGATTACCAGCAGTTCAGGAAAAATCAGTTATTAAAAATTTCAAAAAATTAAAAGATGACCAGACTAAACGCGTTTCACTGTTTCTTCCATTGGAAGGGTTTATCTATGATGGCCCTTTGTTTTTTAGCCATGAGTTGCGGCAATAAAAATAACAAAGCCGTAAAAACCAGGCTTCCTGACACGAGTAAAACTGACAGCGTTGCCAAAATCGAACCGAATGATCACATTAGTCCAGCCAAAGTACATAAGCCTGATACCATCAGAAATGTTGAGGCTACGCAAATGAATGGAGATGCTTTTCAAAAGGCCATCATTAGCCTTCAGGATAGTTCATTAATGGTATATGGAAATATCAGGGAAGATTACCGGATTTTTGGATATGAACAACCAGATACCAATTCCAGAAAGCTTATCTTTTTTTCTGTATTTACAACTGATGTTAAAGGGAATCCATACCATTGTCCTTATGGGGCATATTATTCGACTACGGATATGATTAACTCAGAAATCAAATACTTGTCAAATAGTGGAAAGTTCATCAAAGCCAATTTCATTAAAAATAAAACCGTGCTCACTCCTATCTACATTTTGAAGGATTGGGTTAAGTTTGAAGGAAAAAATTAATTATAGAAAGAACTAACACACGGTACAAAAACGGTCGTCATTGCGAAGCCAATTCTTCATTGGCTGTGGCTACCTTCTTGCGGCTAATACTGTATCAAAGAGGAGAATGTTCTCGCAAGGACGTTCAAGGAAGATAAACTACGTTCTTAAACTTACGAAGTTTTCCGCTACACAAGCCAACTAAACTTCGTAAGTTGATTTCCCACCACTAACATTACCGATGAAGTGAAGGATCGGAAAATTTTCTCACACGAACGATCTAATAGACGAATCGTCTTCCTGAACTTGTTTCAGGATCTTCTCTAAAGGTGCTGAACTAAATCCGATAGCTATCGGATCAGCATGACGATTCTGTTAAGAATTCTCACCAGAAACCCGTCTTTGTTAACAATTTTTATGCAATCGCTATCTGCGTTGAGTCGTAGCGGGACGCTACAACAAGATTTTTTATTTGAAGAAATTAATAATCGGGCCATCCGAAGACGACCCGAAAAACTAACCAACTTTTCTTATTAATAACCAGGATTTTGTGTTAAAACAGCATCTTTGTTCAATTGTATTTCATTCAGTGGAATGGGTAATAACAATGCTTTTGTGGTTAAGCCCGTAATCGGTTTAGAAGCATCGTTTGAATTTAAACGAAGGGCACGTTCTACCAAAGTTCCTGTTCTCATCAACGTCATTCTTCTATTCTCCTCTCCGATCAGTTCTCTCGCTCTTTCATCAAGAATAAAATCTTTTGTCATTTCTGCTGCCGTAACCTGAGCAGCATTTGCACGGGTTCTCAACACGTTTATAGTGGTAGCCGCCTGTGCCGTTTTACCTTGCGCCACTTGTGCTTCGGCAAGTAAAAGATAGGTTTCGCCTAATCGCATTAAGATAAAATCTTTAATCATGGCAAATCCGAATGTATCATTGGGATCAAAAGCGCCCCATTTAGTCGTACTTGGACAGATATTAATTAAGGTATCTGGACCTGTAAATGGCACTTGCTTTCCAAATCTGGCTGCGTAGATTGGATTAGGATCGTTATAATAATATTTTCTGCGAATGTTATATTGTGAATTACGGATATCATTTCCTTTGTATAAGCCGTAAAGCACCCAATTGCTTAAACGTAATCGACCAATGGAACGACCTCCTAATGAATCGGCCACCGCCATCCCAGCGATATTGTAATAAGCTGCTCCCCAAACCCTTCTTTGTTGTGGATTATCGGTGATACCGCCAACTACCGCTGTCGGGTTTTCTTGCTCCAATACCCAGATAGCTTCTGTATTTCCTTGTGATCTTCTTTGATTTCCATACTGGAACATGTCAGAATAATAATCTCCCGGCTGACTCGCTTTTACACCATAGCGGCTTCTAATCAGGTTAAATTTACCACTGCTGATAATGGCTTGTGCCTGTTGCTCTGCCAAATCTGGTTTGCCAATTCGCAAGTAGACTTCTGCTAAAAGTTGCATGGCCATAAATTTATTCGCCCTGCCGTACATTTTTCCTTTTGTATTGTTTTTTACCGCTTCAATATCTGGTAAGTTTGCAGCAGCAAAAACTAAATCGGCTACAATAAAATCGTTAACTTCAGCTATTGGTGCACGAACGAAATCTATTTTCGGTCCGGTTAAGGCATTTTTCACTAATGGAACCCCACCAAACAAAGTAGCCAGGTTATTATAAGCGTATCCCCTAAAAAATCTTGCTTCGGCACTGATCAGGTTCCTACCATTCGGGCTGATTGTTGATGTGGTTAGGTTGCTGATGCCATCCAAAATGATGTTTGTGGAATTAACCATAATGTAGTTTCTGTTCCACGCACGGGCTGCACCATTATCTGTTGGTGTTAATAATGCATAATTATAATATGGAATTTCCACACCTTGCTGATTATTGGTTGCATTTGCCACATCGGTTCCCACCTGCCAAACGCTCGGCCAGCCTTGCTGATCACCCCATGAAAAGATGGTACTGGTGTGGTTATATAAACCGATAAGCGAAGCTTCGAAACCAAGCGAATCGGTAAGGGTTAATGGCGTGTAGGCCGAAAATGGTTTTTCATCCAAAAACGCTTTTTTGCAGGATGATAATGCAAAAAACAGTATGGTAATGGATGCTATAATGGTTATATATTTTTTCATGATGGTGTTAATTAACGTAATGAAACATTTAAACCGATAACAAAAGTTCTGGTCACCGGATAGTTGTTTGTCCAATCTGCAGCGAATGCCTGCTGATTAGAATTTGAATTTCCTGTTCCTCTGCCATAAGTTGTTTGTTCAGGATCCCAGCCTATCCAGTTGGTAAATGTTGCCAGGTTCCGGCCGCTTGCGTAAACGGTTAAACTGCCTAAATGAAGCTTATCTAATATTTTTTGCGTAAAAACATAGCTTAAAGTAACATCTTTAATTCTGGTATAACTGGCATCAGATGCGTAACCGTAACCTAAAGTATTGTTATAAGATAAAGCCGGACGGGTCTGGCTTTGGTTTTCTGGTGTCCAATAGCCAATTTCTGCCGGGGTATTTCTTCTTCCTGTTTCATCACCATAAGTTAAATCAGGGTTATTTCTGGTGATACCTTGAGCAGTTTGAATAAATACGCTTAAATTAATGTTTCTGTAGTGAAAAGTATTCGTGATACCACCAGTCCATTTTGGCGCAGTCTGGCCTAAAATAGTTCTGTCATCCGGGGTAATTCTACCATCTCCGTTAATGTCGGCAAACTTTAAACTTCCTGGTCTTGCGGTTGGATCCTGTTTAGAAACATCTTCTCCGGTTTGCCAAATACCAGTCATTTGGTAATCGTATATTACATTAATTGGTTTACCAATAAACAACCTGTTTCCCAGATCATCTTTACCATCACCAAAAAGATCGGTGATTTTATTCTTATTGGTCGCGAACACAACCATCGTTTCCCATCTGAAATCTTTTCCTCTAAAATTTTGTGAGTTTAGCGTTAGTTCTAAACCATTATTAGTTGTTTTACCAACATTTTCCAATACCTGACCATATCCAGTGATAATTGGCAAAGCCCTATTAAGGAGAATTCCGCTAGTTTTATTTTGATAAGCTTCAATACTACCAGAAATTCTATTGTCGAAAAGACCGAAATCTAAACCAATGTTGGCTGTTTTGGTGGTTTCCCATTGCAACAACGTGTTCCCCAAATTAGCAGGAAGTACACCGATTGTACTAATGCCATTGAATGGAGATCTCACCGAATTTTCAGTAGTAATTGTTCTGTAAACCCCTACTGCCTCATTACCTGTTTTACCATACGACACTCTTAACTTTAAGTTATTGATAGCCTTAAGGTTTTTCATAAAACTTTCGTTGGTGATATTCCAGCCAATTGCTGCTGATGGGAAAACCCCATATTTGGTTGTATTTACACCAAATACAGATGATCCATCTCTACGCGCAGTTAAGGTTAACAGATAGCGACTATCATAAGAATAGAATAAACGACCCATTTGAGAGTTTAATCCATATCTATCCCGATATGTACCACTGGTTTGAGTAGCACCTGCACCAATATTATCTAAGCCAAGTTCATCATTAATAAAACCTATGGCACCTGCAGTAGTAGAATTGAATTTACGTTCCTGCGCACTGTACAAAGCGGTAAAATCGAAATGATGCTTTTCAATGTCTTTGGCATAGGTCAGGATATTCTCGATGGTATAGCTGTTTGTTGATGCATTGAAACTACTCGCTGTTCCATTGTTATCATTTGCCAAACGGCCTACATAACTTCCTCTTCTTTCAGGGAAGTAAGTGTAACCTGCATTAAATCTATATTTCAACCCCGTTAACACCCCTGGGAATTTAATCTCCGCATAACCATTGCCATTGATGTTGGTGGTTCTGTTGATCTGCGTGGTTTTTAAACCTAATAATGGATTGGTATACAACAATTCAGGAGCCATCGGGAAAATTTTATAGGCGCCGTTTGCCTCGTATTGCTGACCATAAGGACTCATTGCACTTGCTAATAACAAATTTGCCCTTCCACCATCAAACTTGTTGCTGGTTAAAAATAGCGAAGTTCCAACAGTTAAGAAACTGGTTACGTTAATATCCAGGTTTGATCTTAAGCTTACGCGATTGAATTGATATCCTTTGATTACACCTTTCTGATCGAGGTAATCGCCGGAAATGAAATATTTCACATCAGGCGATCCACCGGAGATACTTACGTTATGATCCTGAATTTTACCCTGCTGAGTAGATTCATCTATCCAGTCTGTAGTAGTACCTGCATTATAAGCCGCAAGCTCACCAACATTAGGAACTGGTCTGGTTTGAGTTTGATTGGTTTGTTTTAAGAAATCGGCATATTTTTGCACATATTCTACACCACTGCGGGGCTCCAAAGTATGCGCGATATTATCAATACCAGCATAACCACTGTAACGAATAACCGGTTTGCCTGCTGTTCCACGTTTGGTAGTAACGAGAATTACACCGTTTGATCCGTTCGTACCATAAATTGCCGTGGCACTTGCATCCTTCAAAACCTCTACCGATGCAATGTCGTTCGGGTTGATATCATTTAGTGAACCTCCGGTTTTACTTAAGGGTACACCATCAACCACCACATAGGGACCAGCACTTGCTGAAATGGAGTTTTGTCCCCTGATTAATGCATTGGGCTGACTACCCGGAACTGATGAGGTTGTGCTAATGTTTACACCTGCAACAGCACCTTCAATAGATTGAAGCACATTAGTTACCGGAAGCTGAGATAGCCTTGCCTTAGGTACAGATACCACAGAACCTGTTACATCTGATCTTTTTTGTGTACCATAACCTACCACAACCACTTCGTTAAGGGTTTTATCTGATTCTTCAGCAAGTGAAAAATTTAGCTGGGTTTGGTTTTCCAAAACGATTGTTTTCGGTGCATAGCCGATAAAGGTTACAACTAAAGTTTCACCTTTGGCTGCCGCAATTTTGTAGCGCCCGTTTCCATCGGATATGGCGACTTTAGCAGTCTTTTCATTTTTAATGGTTGCACCAGGAATTGGCAAACCTTTAACATCAAGAATAACACCTGATATTTCTGTATTTTGAGTTTGAGCATATAGACTGTTACCGCTGATACTTATAGAAAGCAGGATAGCGAAAAGTCCAAATATGCGCCCTAACGGGTAAAGTAAATTTTTTAGCATAATTGAATTTGGTTAGTTGATTTGTTTGGAAGGGATTCGGTTTCCGAACCCAATTACTCAGCGCCAGTTTTAATTCAGCGCATTTTGTGATCGCCAGATGTGGCGCTTAAGCGTAGCTGTTATAGGTCATAAATATTTATATTTGATTAACTCAAAGAAACCATAAATAAACAGAAATAGTAAGGGGTAATACGGTAATTAATAGGGGTTAAATTGATAATTTGATTTAATTTATAGTGATATAACAACGTGAAGTGCTATTTATGGTCTTTAAAGACTTGAGCTTAATTATTTGTCGTTTTTTAACCATAATATCGTTTTATTTCGATCTACATTAAGCAAACGATACCATTTACCCATCTCAGCAATAAAGATTAATTTTCGAACCAGTCTCCCAATTATTATCAAATTTTGATTTAATACATTGACCAGTCAACCAGCTAATCGGAACGTTTCTAAACTGCAATATGATTATTCAAATCAGTAAACTTTGCCTTAATTTTGTCCCATACAAACAAAACAAAAATGGCTAAAACAAAACTTACAATAAACAACAACGGATCGGTGAAAATAGAAGGAGATTTTGAGATTGTTGATAAAAACGGAAATACTTACGGTTTACAAGGCAGAGAAGTCTTATCTATTTGCCGTTGCGGTCTTTCTCAAAACAAACCCTTTTGCGATGGCGCACATAAAGGCCATTTCGAACACGATGCAATAGCTTTTGATTTGCCTCCAAAAAAAGTATAAACGATCATCTTTTACGAGAAGCCTTACAGAAATGTAGGGCTTTTCTTTTAACCCACTAGTTGGTAGCTTTTAACCAAGGAGAGCAAAGAGAAAAAATCACAGAGAACGCGAAGATTGGGTAATTACTCCAACCAACCACTAGTTGGTGGCTCACCAACCAGTCTAAGTTTATTCCCTAAATCTGTTCATACCATTAAATTTATAGGTAAGATTGAAGGTTACTAACTCTGATGATTATTCTCTCTGTAAAGTGAGTAACTTATTGGAGAAAAGATCCTCAATTTGTTAAACCATCAATTTATAGGCATAAGCTTTTCGGTTGGTGAGACACCATCTGATAGATGGAAATGAATTCTGCTTAATTTAAATTACTCGCCTATCGAAAATTTCTTTTAACAAATTTCCATAAAATTTTATAATCTGAATAAATAAACGTTAATTAGACGATTATTTATTGTTATGAGCGCAGCAAACTATGTAATTGGTGTAGATTACGGGACGGACTCTGTTCGTTCGGTTCTGGTCGACACCGCAAACGGAAAAGAAATTTCAGCTTCTGTTTTTCTTTATCCCCGATGGCAAAAAGGTTTATATTGTAAACCATCTGCCAATCAATTCAGACAGCATCCATTAGATTATATTGAGGGTTTAGAACACACCATTAAAGCTTGTATTGAAAAAGCTGGTGGTGCAGAAATTGCTCATTTGATTAAAGGGATCTCTATTGATACCACAGGCTCCAGTCCGGTTGCGGTTGATGCCACTGGCACTCCCCTGGCACTCACCTCTGGTTTCGAGGAAAATCCAAATGCCATGTTTGTGCTTTGGAAAGACCATACTGCTGTTAAAGAAGCTGCAGAGATTAATGAGCATGCCACAAAATTCCCGGTGAACTACCTTAAATACGTAGGTGGGATCTATTCTTCTGAATGGTTTTGGGCAAAATTATTGCGCACTTTAAGGGTTGATTCGTCTATAGTAAAAGGCGCTGCATCATGGGTTGAACATTGCGACTGGATTCCATTCTTATTAAGTGGTGGAACAGATGTAACCACCATGAAACGTAGTCGTTGTGCGGCCGGACATAAGGCTTTATGGGCCGAAGAATTCAATGGCTTACCTCCTGATGATTTCTTTAGCAACCTTGATCCGCTTTTAGCCGGATTTAGAGATAAATTATTTAATGATACTTACACTTCAGATATTTCTGCTGGAACGTTAAGTGAGGAATGGGCAGGAAAATTAGGTTTAAATACAGATGTTGTAATTGGTGTTGGTGCCTTCGATGCCCACATGGGGGCAGTTGGTGGACAGATTGAGCCTTACTATTTAAGTAAAGTGATGGGAACAAGTACCTGCGATATATTGGTTGCGCCTAGTCAGGATTTACAAGGTAAACTAATTGGCGGTATCTGTGGCCAAGTAAATGGCTCTGTCATTCCGGGTATGGCAGGTTTAGAAGCAGGTCAGTCTGCTTTTGGCGATGTTTATGCCTGGTTTAAAAACCTGATCAGCTGGCCTTTAAATCATTTACTGACCGAATCAGATTTAATTGACGAAGCAACAGCCATTGCCTTAAAAGATGAATTGGAAAGTAAAATCATTGCCAATTTAAGTAAGCAAGCTGAAGCCTTAGATGATGATGATTATGCTGAATTAGCCATTGATTGGTTAAATGGTAGGAGAACGCCTGATGCTAATCAAGAGCTTAAAGGTGCAATTCTCGGTTTGGGTTTAGGTACAGATGCGCCAAGATTTTTCCGTGCACTAGCTGCCGCAACCTGCTTTGGTGCTAAAGCCATTGTAGATCGTTTTAAAGAGCAAGGTGTTCCGGTTAAGGGAATCATCGGTATTGGTGGTGTGGCTAAAAAATCAGCTTACATTATGCAAATGATGGCTGATGTATTGGAAATGCCAATCAGAATTCACCGTTTCGAACATACCTGCGCTTTAGGTGCCGCCATGTTTGCAGCGGTTGCAGCAGGGATCTATCCTAATATCGAAGCAGCGATGGCCGCTATGGGTACCGGTTTTGAAAAAGAATATACCCCAAATGTGAAAAAGCAAAAATTGTATCGCCAACATTACCAGGCTTATTTAGGCTTAGGCAGATACCTGGAAAAACATAATAAAAAAGACGTAAAACCTTACTTGTCATGAGCAATTACCAGGATATAAAAGAACAGGCTTATCAGGCCAATATGCAGTTGCCAAAGCTGGGACTGGTACTCTTTACTTTCGGGAATGTAAGTGCAGCCGATCGTGCTAAAGGTGTTTTTGCCATTAAACCAAGTGGTGTACCTTACGAGGATTTATCTCCGGAAAAAATGGTAATCGTAGATTTTGATGGGAATACTGTTGAAGGAAGTTTGCGTCCATCTTCGGATACGAAAACGCATGCGGTTTTATATAAACATTGGGAAGATATTGGCGGCGTGGTACACACCCACTCTACCTATGGAACTGCCTGGGCTCAGGCACAAAAGGCTATTCCGATTTTTGGAACTACGCATGCCGATCATTTAACGGTTGATATTCCTTGCGCACCACCAATGGATGATGCCATGATCAAAGGGAACTACGAATATGAAACCGGCTTTCAGATCATGAATCACTTTCAAAGTCTGGGGCTAAGCTACATGGAAGTAGAAATGATCCTGGTAGGTAATCACGCTCCCTTTACCTGGGGGAAAACCGCTGAAAAAGCGGTATACAACAGTGCGGTTTTAGAAGCAGTAGCACAAATGGCCTTGTTAACACAGCAGATTAATCCGCAGGCACCGAAGCTGAAAGATTCGCTAATTGAAAAACACTTTGAACGGAAGCATGGTGCAGGGGCTTATTATGGACAGGTTTAGGTTAGTTGTGAGTTGAGAGTAATGAGTTTGGAGTTCTAACCCATCGTCTTTGCGAGGAGGAACGACGAAGCAATCTCATTTAGTAAATGCTGTTTGAAGAGCAATTAAAAGAGTTGGGAGTTGAGAGTCTCCACCCGTCGTCATTGCGAGGAGGAATGAAGAAGCAATCTCATTCGATCAAATCTCTCAAATAAGATTGCTTCAACCGATGAAAAATCGATTGAAGCAATGACGGAAAATAAAAATATTAGTATTTAAATAAAGTAAATAATGATTGATTTAAAGAAATTACAAGTTTGGTTCATCACGGGTACACAACATTTGTACGGTGAGGAAACCTTAAAACAAGTGGCGGATCATGCACAGGAAGTAGCAGATTCACTTAATCAAAATGGAAATATCTCCGTTTCGGTAGTTTACAAACCGATCGTAAAAACGACTGAAGAAATTTTCGAAACCTTACAAAAAGCCAATATCGATAAAAATTGCATTGGTGTAATCACCTGGATGCACACCTTCTCTCCTGCTAAAATGTGGATCAGGGGTTTAAATGTTTTGCAGAAACCATTGCTTCATTTACACACGCAATTCAACCGTGACATTCCTTGGAATACCATCGATATGGATTTCATGAACTTAAACCAAAGTGCACACGGTGACCGTGAATTTGGTTTCATGGTAACCCGCATGCGTAAAGATCGTAAGGTAGTGGTTGGACATTGGCAAGATGAAGAAGTAGCCAAACAAATCGATACCTGGTGCAGAGCTGCTGCCGGATGGAACGATTGGCAAGGTGCTAAATTTGCTCGTTTTGGTGATAATATGCGTTATGTTGCCGTAACCGATGGTGATAAAGTTGAAGCAGAAATGAAATTTGGCTTCGCGGTAAATACTTATGGCATAGGTGATTTAGTGGCTGTAATTAACGCGATAGATGAGGATTCTATTCAGGGTTTATTGAAAGAATACGAAGAAACGTACCACATGGCCGATGATTTGAAAGCTGGCGGTGCAAGACATCAATCTGTTTATGATGCTGCAAAAATCGAACTTGGCTTAAGAAAATTCCTCGTAGACGGTGGTTTCAAAGGCTTCTCTGATACTTTTGAGGATTTACATGGTATGATTCAGTTACCGGGTATTGCTGCGCAACGTTTAATGGCTGATGGTTATGGCTTCGCTGGTGAAGGTGACTGGAAAACAGCTGCTTTGGTTCGCGCTTGTAAAGTAATGGGCGCTGGTTTACCTGGCGGCAATGCTTTTATGGAAGATTATACTTACCATTTCGATCCATCGAATTCAATGGTTTTAGGATCGCACATGCTTGAGGTTGATGCATCATTGGCTAATGGTAAAGCAAGTTTAGAGGTTCATCCTTTGGGGATTGGTGGCAAAGCTGATCCTGCCCGTTTGGTTTTTAATGTAGGTAGTGGCGATGCTTTAAATGCTTCTTTAATTGATATGGGCAATCGTTTCCGTTTGTTAGTGAACGAAGTAACTGCTGTTGAAGCGGAACATGATTTACCCAACTTACCTGTTGCGCGTGTGCTTTGGAAACCGCTTCCTGATATGAAAACTGGTTGTGCGGCATGGATTTATGCTGGTGGCGCACACCATACGGCTTATAGTCAGAATTTAACGACAGAACATTTATCAGATTTTGCAAATATTGCTGGTTTGGAATATATCAACATTGGTGCCGATACTAAAATTAATCAATTCAGAAATGAATTGCATTGGAATGAGGTTGCTTATAAATAATTCATAATAAGTTCTGTAATTGAAAGCCGATAGTTTTATAAATTATCGGCTTTTATTTTTTAAAACGGGGCCGCAGATTCGCAGATTATCATAATGTGGTTGGTGAGACACCAACCAATAGAGAGCTTGATTCAACTTGCGAAGTTTCAAAGGTAAAAAGCACAGGAAGAACTTCGAAAGTTTATGAGTAAATCTCTAGACTGACGAAGTTTTGACACCACACAAACCCACCTAAACTTCGTAAGTCTTATCCTTGAGGTTTAACTTGCGAAGTTTCAAAGGCTAAAAGAGCAGGAGAAACTTCGAAAGTTTTCAGAATGATCTTCAGACTGACGAAGTTTTGCCACTTCACAAACCCATCTAAACTTCGTAAGTCTTATTCTTGAGGTTTAACTTGCGAAGTTTTAAAGGCTAAAAGCGCAGGAGAAACTTCGAAAGTTTTCAGAATGATCTCTAGACTGACGAAGTTTTGCCACCTCACAAACCCACCTAAACTTCGTAAGTCTTATAATGATATGGCGGTGAGACACCAACCAATAGAGAAAATTCAATTCCGTGTTCTCCCATTTCCGTGGCAAATATTGCTATATAGCACCAAGACCAAAGATATCTATAAAACAATATGCCTCTAATCCTCCATCCTGACCATCGCTTTAATTACGCCATTCTTCGGGTCTAACCAACTTTTAAATTCATCCTTTACTTCCTCAAATTTTACCTGGTGCGTGATATAAGTAGTGGGTTTCACTAAACCTGCTTTCATCGATTTAATTACATGTTCAAAATCTTCAATGTTGGCATTTCTGCTGCTCATTAATGTAGATTCTCTTTTATGGAATTCGGGATGATTAAAAATCAGATCTCCCTTTTGCAAGCCTATTAACACAAATCGGGCCCCGTGTGCCATATAATTAATGGCATTATTAATCGCTTTCTGATTTCCCGTGGCATCAATGACTACTGTAGGCATATCGCCATTGGTGATCTGACTTAACTGCTCTGCTACATCTGCTGATTGTGCATTAATGGTATGAACAACGCCAAGATTTTCTTTACAAAAAGCCAGGCGATCATCATTAATATCCAGCGCAATTACCTTTCCTCCGGCAATTCTGGCAAACTCCATTGTACCCAAACCAATCGGACCAGCGCCAATAACCAATACAAATTCGCCAGATTGCACATCAGCCCTACGGACACCATGTGCGCCTATAGCCAAAGGCTCTACCAAAGCCAATTCATCATAACTCAATCCTTCGCCATGTAAAAGCGTTTGCGAAGGCACCTGCAGATACTCTCGCATTCCACCATCTACATGCACTCCACAAACCTGCATTTTCACACAGCAGTTTGGCTTATTCATGCGGCAGGCAATACATTCTCCACAATTGAAGTATGGAATAAAAGTAACAGCCCCTCCTATTTGGAAACCTTCAACGCCATCGGCTTCTACCAATTCTCCGGAAAGCTCGTGACCTAAAACCCGTGGATAATTGAAGAATGGCTGAGTACCCTCAAAAGCATGTAAATCAGTTCCGCAGATCCCGATACGTTTAATTTTTATAATGGCGTGGTCTTTCTTAAGTTCAGGTTTTTCCGTTTCTGAATATTCGAAGGTTCCGGGGGTGGTGCAGGTAAGGGTTTTCATTTGTTTTGAATGAGAGAATGATTGAATTTTGAATTAGTGAATTTTGAATGAAAGAATGATGAGTGTTGAATGAGAGAATGTTTAAAGCAATTGCATAGCCATTTACTCATTCTATATTCTCTAATTCCTTCATTATTTATGCGTTCGCCAAGGCCCTGTCTAAATGCACATAGCCGCCATCAACATGAATAATTTGTCCGGTGGTATGGCTCGATTTATCTGACAATAAGAAAGCTGTCATGTTGGCGATCTCTTCTGCTGTAGTCATTCGGTTTTCTAATGGAATTTTAGCCGTAATTTCATCCAGCTTCGCCTGGGCATCTGGCAAAGTTTCAATCCAGGTTTCATAAGCTGGTGTCCAGCATTCTGCCACTACCACTGCATTTACGCGGATGCCATATTTCAATAATTCAACTGCCCACTCGCGGGTTAAGGCATTTCTTCCACCATTCGCAGCGGCATAAGCCGAGGTATTTCCTTGTCCAGTTTCGGCAGTTTTAGAGGTGATATTTACAATTGCGCCTTTGCTTTTAATTAATTCTGGCAAGGCATGATGCGCCATCAGATAGTAATGAACCATATTTTTATGCAACGACGCCATAAAATCTTCATAATTACCGTTTTCTAAGCCTACACCATCGTTTACACCAGCATTATTAACCAAACCATCGATTCGCCCAAACTTTTCAATGATGGCTGCGATTACATTTTTACAATCGTTAGGGTTTGATAGTTCAGCAACAAATTGAGCTGCTTGTCCACCGCTTTCTTTAATGGCCGCAACAACTTTTTCATTGTCTTCCGCTTTTCTACCCACAATAACCGCAGTTGCATGCTCTTTGGCAAACACCTCTGCAATGCTTCGGCCAATGCCTTTTGCAGCGCCGGTAATCACAATAACTTTTTCTTTTAAATTTAAATCCATGTCTTTTTTTATTAGTCAATTAATGAATGAGTGAATTTTGAATTAATGAATGAGTGAACGTTCTATCAAATCTCCCATTCTATCAATCTCCCATTCAATCAATCTATCAATCTATCATTCAATCAATCTATCATTCCATTACTCTATCATTACTTTTACATCTGCTTTTCTCGCTTCTGGCAATACTTTCAAATCAATTAGTTTACCATCTTTTAGCGTTCCTTCAACTGTGGTTTGGTATGGCGCATAAAGTTTGAAATGTACATCCCAGTCTTTCGGCCACGCAGGAAACAGATAAATCTTTTTTCCATCCACTTGCATTAACATTTCCTGTAAACCAATCATTCCCGAGCCACCCCAGTTGTGATCAGGCGTCCAGTCGAAACCCGGTCCCCAGAAAGCCGGAAACCTTCTTCCCGAATCTTTAAGTTTTAAGGTGGTAAGCTTGGCGGCTTCTTGGGTTAAACCTAGTCTGGCGGCGAAAATATTATCTTGTTTCCATCCTACGTGACTTCTAAATTTAAGTACGTCGGTATCATATTTAAATGTATTGATGGCCGTATCCAGTCCAGGTTTGCCGATGCCGTAAATTCCCCAGGGATAAACTGGGTATAACTGTGGACTTTCGGTATTATTGATGCGCTCCCAAACTTTTGCAGGGGAAATGGTGGTATGCCCGTCGAATTGCCTGAAGCTTATTGGAGGAATCGTCTGAAGCATTTCAGTCCATTCCTTACTTTTACTGTCGGGCAAGGATGGATATTCGATTAACCGCTCCAGCACTGTTTTCAAAGCCGCAATGGTCGAAGTAGAATTGTATGCCATTTTATAGGTTTCGGCACCAGACCCCGGATATAAAACCAAATGACCGTTTCCATCAAGCGATTTTGCTCCTCTTTTCTTGGCTAAATAGGTATAATGTTCCTTAAAAAAGGTGAGCGAGCTTTCTATCAAAGGAAGATATTTATCAATATTTCGATGATCATATCGTTCGGTATCCATGATCATCATACAAAATTCTAAAACGGTATCCCATTCGTATTCCAGCCAGGCATTGTATTCCATGCCTTTATTATAGTCCGCCGGACGTTTCCATCCATATTCTGCAGGATTTGGCAAGCCAAAATTCTCTAACTGTTCGGTAAAACTGGCGCCTTTATGCCCCCAGGCTGCTTCGGTTCTGATTTCTGCATTCTTGAGCAGATTGAGATAAAAATCGAACTGCGGTTTCATCTGTTCAAAATCGCCACTTTTTAGCATTGGCCAATACACCAAACGCTGGTTTTGAGCAGTGTGTATCCCTCCGCCCCAGTTTCTAAAATCGGGCGTATACTTTAATGTAGAATCTGTAAGTTGAGGATCGAAAGTAAATAATCCACCATTAAATTTGGTTGGATATTTGCCGAAGGCATTGCAGCCCAGCATATATCGGAATAATTGATAGTTTTTTGATGATTGATTCGCCGTTTCATCTTTTGAACTGATATAAATGAAACTTTTTTTCCAGTAATCGTTCCACCATTTAATACTGGCCTTTTGACTTGCCGCAGGTTTAATTGCATTTATTTCCTTTTCCCAGGCCTGAACAGATGCCACTTTACTGGTATTTAAGCGAATGGTAATCTGCTCGGACTTGGTAGGCGATTTACTTTTTAACGTCCAACCTTGAAATGGCGTGTTTAAATAAGTGCCTGAATAATTCCCTGCCTGAATCATCCTATTTCCTTGTAACGAACCACCAAAAATTAAGTTTTTTAAGGGATTAAATAATTCTGCTTTTCTATCTTCTAATCCCTGCTGTTTTACGGCAACATCAAAAACGGTTTCCAGTTTATTTTGATGATAGAATTGAATAGTATTTCCTTTGAAGCTAATTTCGTCTTTAAAAGTTTTTATTACACCCTGTGGTGCCCATTTGTAGGAGTTTTGATTGTTCTCCTTCCCTTTTGTAATCCGATCTTCAAAACGCCAGCTTTCATAACTTGCTTCAGTAGTTATTTTCTGATTGGATTTAATATCAAGATGAATAACAGGATTAAAAACATCAACCCAAATCTTAATTTGAGTGTTTAATTTGCCATTTGAACCTGAAATTTGAGCATAACCATCGTTTAAAATCAGTTCCTGTTTAAATGTTTTCCCTTCGAATGGGTTTGGGCTTAACTTTAGTTTTACACGACCAAGTTTAAGCAAGGTATTATTTTCATCAAAGGTGCCACTTTGCGATAGATACAGGTAAATCTCGCCTTTTTCTACCCAAAGGTTGAGGCCAATATCACCACCGCCTACTGGCATTGATTCTGATGAGTTATGGCTTTGTGTTATCCAGATTACGTTACTTTGCGCATATGCATTTTGGGAAAAGTATAATGTATAGAAGAAGAATAATAAGGTAAAATTTGACCACCTAATTGCAAATAAGAACGAATTTAAAAATTTTGACCATATAAGACATATAAGAACATATAGGTTCCTAGCTAAAATGCTTGGTGTTCCGTGTGCCTTTGTGGCAATGTAGATCTTTGCGGTAAAACCCATTATCAATTTAAAATTTTGACCTTATAAGACAGATATGAACATATAGGTTCTTAGCTAAAATGCTTGGTATTCCGTGTGCCTTTGTGGCAATGTAAATCTTTCTGGTAAAACCCATTATCAATTTAAAATTTTGACCTTATAAGACAGATAAGAACATATAGGTTCCAAGTTAAAATGCTTGGTGTTCCGTGTGCCTTTGTGGCAATGTAGATCTTTCTGGTAAAACCCATTATCAATTTAAAATTTTGACCTTATAAGACAGATAAGAACATATAGATTCCTAGTTAAAATGCTTGGTGTTTCATGTGCCTTTGTGGCAATGTAGATCTTTCCGGTAAAACCCATTATCAATTATCCCAATTATCGGTACGGAAAGAGGACACGGGCAAACCATCGTTCCCAAATAAATCGCCATTCACAAAATCTTTAAAAGCGTAGCGAACAGCCACCGGAACTTTTACTTCCACAGCTGAAACCGTTACACTGCTTCCTTTTATAACTGCTTTCGCAGGATAAAATTTCTGATCCGCTCCAGCAATCTCAAATAATGAAAGTGTTTTCCCAAAAGAAGTGATTCCATTTGGAACGTTCTGAAATTTGACAATGGCTTCGTTTTTCTCAATCGTTACCGATTCGTAAGCAGGACTTACGCCGCCAAATCCTTTTACTCCATAAGTTTGTGCCAGTGCCAGGTAGGCTAAGCGTTCACCGCCTTGTTTTTTATTGGCCGGATGGATGGAGTTTTCTTCGCCTATATCCAGTAGCACGGCCATACCAGCATTAGGAATTTTTGATAAAGACTTCCGTTGTGCATCTCTAATGAAGGCAGAATTGTTAATTTTTGTTCCTTTTCCAACAGTTGAATAATTATAACTGAAAGGTGCAATCTGCGCATAGTAGAAGGGAAATTCTCCAATAGCCCAATGTTGCCTCCAGCTGGAAACCATTGCCGGGAAGAAGTCTTCATATCGGTCTGGCCTTTCGAAATTGGATTCGCCCTGGTACCATATGGCTCCCTTTATGCCATAACCGATTACCGGATAAAGCATACCGTTGTACAAAGTGGTTGGCGTACGACTCACTTCTTTAATTGAATCACCTTTTGCCGGGATTTTGATTTCAGGAAAAGGTTTTAAGTCTTCCGGCGACATCCAGGCTTCGATTGTTGAACCCCCATAACTATCATTGATGATTCCAATTGGAACGGTTAATACTTCGCTTAACAGCTTCCCGAAAAAGTAACCTGTTGCACTGAAATTTGAAACCGCCTCGGGTTCGGCCAATTTCCATTGAGAAGCTTTGCTATTGTCTTGTTTTTCTGTAATAGATGAACGTGGGACGGTATACAGTCTGATATTTTGGTTTGTAGATTTTAAAATCGCCTCAGCCGAACCTATAATTGGCTGACTCTTAAAGCCCTTCATTGGCATTTCCATGTTGGATTGCCCGCCACAGAACCATACCTCACCGATCAGAATATCTTTTAATACCAACTCTTCGCCATCGTCGAATGTCATTTCATATGGTCCGCCAGCTATCGGAGTGGATACTTTTACCCGCCATTTACCATCCTGATCGGTTGCGACCTTATAGGTTTTTCTATTCCAGGACGTTTCTATTCTCACGCTGGAAGAAGGTTTTGCCCAACCCCAAATGGCCACTTCACTTTGCTGCTGCAGCACCATATGATCGGTAAAAATGGATGCGGGTTTAACCATTGCCGATGCGATGATGCAGCAGGTAAGGTTTAAAAATATGAGGAGTTTTAGTTTCATTTCTTTTATTATTTGTTAACAGCTGAAATCTAATTTCATTCTGGTTTATTTTTTTATATTGAGTCTATAACACCCCGCCTTTCAGGCACCCCTCTAAAAGAGGGGAATTCCCCTCATAGTTCAATATTATAAATGCTATCACCTCGCAATAACGATTATTTATTTACCTACTTACCGGCAACCAAACAGACATTTCCGAAGATCGTTATAAATTACCTACATATTTGAAACTATGGTTTCGATGGCTACTTTAAAACGATCTACGCATATCTGAAGTCGTAAAGTATGAAGGACAAAATTTTCGATTATATGAGGTAGCTTTTTCATCATTATTCTTTTCGTTTTTAACTTGGAAATGTGTTTTAGTCTTAGCGTTACTAATCTAATTTACTGCCAAAAGTTCTTAAATTCTGAAGTGTAGGTAATGACCTTATCATCATTTTCTTTGTATTTTTCTTTATTGCTTTCTCAGGATCTAGTGACTCTACTGTCTCAGTTTTCACTCCAGCTACGAGATCAAATATGGTCTCAATTGTTGCATTCTGACCATCATAAACTATACTGGAGATTTTAACCAATTGGAAAATTCCATTTTTATAGATGAATTTGTGTTCATACCGAACATCATCTTTTTCAGAGCTCATTAATAAATAT
The DNA here is from genome assembly GCF_048515415.1 of Pedobacter sp. N23S346. Classification (NCBI taxonomy): domain Bacteria; kingdom Pseudomonadati; phylum Bacteroidota; class Sphingobacteriia; order Sphingobacteriales; family Sphingobacteriaceae; genus Pedobacter; species Pedobacter sp. N23S346. The sequence continues at coordinate 115,652 of NZ_JBLYEE010000002.1, read as the reverse complement.
CCTTTTTCGATAAAAAAATATGGGATTGTATTTTTAGTATGTATACCGTTTACATATTGTGGTTCGATTACATCAGTTGAAGAGAAAACCATTTTAAATTTCTTATTGGGTTGTAAAAAAAATATTTGCAATCTTAAGGGAACGGATGCATCAATTGTATCCATCGTAATTACGGTTTTGTCGGTTAAGCCATCTTTATTTAAATCGCCCTTTTCTAATCTGATCGGAACAGTAAAATTATCCTTCACTTTCTTTTGTTGAGCGTATACCATAGTTTGAGTTAAAGCCAATATGAATACCATTATTTTTTTCATTTTTTGAGATATAAATTTTCTTTTACTCTTCAATTTGTATCACAACCGGCCCTAATAATCCGGCGGGATTTAATGGTTTATCCGCTAAACGGAACGGTGCTGTAGTTTTGGTAAGTCTTTTATTTTCTGGCAATTTACTATCTCCAATTAAACGATTAGCCCAGGTGTTGGTCACTTCTATAATAATTTCATTTTCGCCTCTTTTAATGGCTTTACTAATTTCAAGACGATGCGGGGCCGTCCATAAGGTGCCGCAATTTATACCATTAATTTTCACTTCAGCAATGCTGGAAAATTCACCTAAATCAATCCAGATTTTTTCATTTGTATTTCCATTGAAACTAATTTTTTTGGTGTAAACAGCTGTTCCGGAATAGTATTTCACCAAGCTATCCGCATTTTTTGTCCAGTCGGTTAAATCGCTAAAAATTACTGACTTTGAAGGGCCAGCATAAGCGGTATCAAATTTAGCCTGCCAGTTTTTAGAGATATCCAGCACATGCCTGAATGTACTCCAATTAGCGCTAAGATTTAATTGAGTCGAATTCGTCTTTTCTTTAAAAATCACGAATATTGAACCGTTTGCGGGCAATCTCAAATTGAAATTGGTTCTGCCGTCTTTTATCGACCAACTTTTAAGCGCTACAGTATCATTGGTGATTGCATTATAGATTTGAGGAATTCTGCCACTAATCCTGAAGGAGAAATTTAATTCACGATCCTGGTTCACTTGATTTGATATAAAGTAGATATCCGAAGCCGTATCCTTTCTATGTGCAAATGTGATTTGCCTGGCCGGTAGAATTGCAGAACCGAGTACTGATGGGATTTCTACAACATCTAAATCCTTTTCCAAACCCAAACTGTTAAAATCATTCCCTTCAAATGGTGCCCTGAAAACCTGCCCTGAACCCAATTTCTTAAAATAAATAGGTTTACCGCCACTTTTAAATGAATCGAAGTTTCCACCCCAAATCTCTTCCACTAATTTGTCGAAAATAACCTGTTCAACTTGCTTTAGTCCAGATTGATATAGCGGTTTATCCGCTATAATCACTTTAGCTCCGGATTTAATTAAATCTGCAAGTTTTTTTACCGTTTCATAACTGATGTATTGATGGTTTGGATTTAACTTTAGCGCACCAGTAAAAACCAAAATCTTGTAGGTAGCGCCACTTTCAAAAACCACATCACCATTTTTTACAGTGGCTGTGCTCAACACATCCGGATTGAAACTATCATAAGCATAACCACGAAGTGGATTCACCCAATTTTCCGGATCGGCCATGTTTGCGGAATGCGTTACACCTGCCGGAATCTGCCTCAATGGCTCACCAATATTTGCCAAACGTTTCTGCTCAGATTCGACTATGTCTTGTCCAAAAATACCTGGCAAGGTTTCTACCAAACGATCGGGTAAAACTGAACGGCGAGGTAATTCTTCACCCGTAAAAACGGCGATATCGACAACTGGTTTGCCCTGTTGGAGTAAATTTTGAGTGCGTTCTGCGTATTCTATCCAAGCCTTCCCCTGTTTCCACCAGGTTTGATCGCGCTGAAAATACAAGCCTACGCCATCTAATGTCATTCCAGGCTTTCGATCAATCCAGGGGTTATGTGTAAAAACATGATAAACCAGTTTGTTAATGCCAAGTGCATAATTCCGATCCTGCAAGGTTTTCATATTCCCCGGACTTTCATTCCAATCCATCCGAACCGTGGTAAAAGCCTCTGCCTGAATGATATTTTTGCCGTAGATATGTGCACCAGAAATGGCATCGAGCATATCATTTGGTTTATCATGTGTTGGGCTATTTAACCAGAATTCGCCCATGGGTACATCAACGGTTTTATAATGCATTAAACCATCGCTCATCATCGTGGGTGCAATGCTTTCCGCAGTGAACGTAACACCCTTTACTTTTGCCAATCCAGCGAGTGTTTTATAAAACTGATTAACTACTAATTCGGAGATTGTTTTTCTTACATCATATAAAAAATCTTCAGATACCTTTGCACTTTCCAAAGGCAAACCCGTCATGATGGGTAAGTAAGGCGTTAAATCGTACCCCCTGCGCTTTAAAAACTCGGCTTTAAACACTGGCGACCAATTCTGGCTGCCACATTCCCAGCTATCCACATGAAAAACACTTAATACTTTCTGAGCAATTTCTGGCCCACCATGCTTCAACGCTTCGCCGTACCAGCTATCAAACTGCAATTTAACTGCTTCAGGATTAAATTTATCACACTCTAAACCCATTCCGCCACCACCTGTGGCATTCGTATGCCCTGTGGAAGTATGTCCTACCCTTAAAATCGTCCAGTTTCCTTTTGGTGCTTTCCAATTTAATGTTCCATCAGGATTCAATTTATCCGTTAGGTTAATAACTTTATTCAGCGGAACACATAATTCCGGAGTGATTTGCTGTTCGGTACTTCTTTTACTTACCCGCCAAACGGAGCCATTTTTGCCTTCAAATTGATTTATTTTTGCTTCTGAGGATACTTCCAGGTTTACTAATTTTAAAGATGGTTTCCACTTTGCTGCGTCTAAATCTTCTGCACCAGGCTCAGCGCTTTTTTTATCATAAATAAACCTGAAGAATCTGGCTGTTGTTGGCACGATGGAATGGGTTACATCTTCATCCGTGTCTTGCCAACCGTGTCGTGGCGCTTCCAAACGTCCAATGGAGCGATAAGTTTTTCCATCATTGCTCACTTCGATGGCTAAACGTTGGGCCTGATAATTATTTCCGCTAACTTTTATTGCTACTGTTCTGCAAGTGAAAGGCTTTTCAAATTCATATTGAATATAACATGGCTCATTTGAACCGAAGTTTTTCTTATTTCCTGGCTGAACCAAACCTGTCGCGTCAGCACCATTGCTTGCTGTGATTTTTGGAATTACGGTACGCGTAGAGATGCTTTCGCCAGGTGGCGATGGATAGGCATAAACTGCAATATCCCGATAATAATTTTCTTTATGTTCTGGTTGAGGTAACTTAATTTTAGTTGTTTTATTAGTGATACTTATCTTTGACCAAACCACCTTTTGCATAGACAATTCTGGTGTAATCCATGGGCCACCCGCAAGTGCAAAGCCATCGCTTACATGCATGCCAAGTTTCAGGTTTAATCGCTCGGCTTCATTCATCGCAAACTCCACCATTTGCCACCATTCTGGCGTAAGCTGAACTACAGGAGGTGTGTAAATTGGTGTTTTATCCGGTCCCTGAATACTCATCAAATACGCTCCCCCAATTCCGTTGGTTTTCATGGCTTCTAAATCTGCAGTGATGCCGGCTTTAGAAACCGCACCCTTTACCCAATACCAAAATACCCAAGGCTTTGCATTTTCGTTTTGTTGTGCATTAAGCTTAAAGCTAAAAGCGCAAAGCAGAAAGAACAAGAAGATTTTACTAAATGTTGGTCTCATTTTGATTTTTTTTCGTCATTGAGAGGGTTGGTTGTTACCGTCGTCCCTCCTTGCAATGACGATTAGTTTATTTGTGAGCGACTTTATATCCTCTTAATGCGAAGTAGAGAACGATGATAAAACATACCAAAGGAATGCTATATCCGATCTGAATATTATCGCCATATTTATCAATCATCGTTCCCATCCCAAATGGTAAAATAGCACCGCCAACAATTGACATGATTAACCAGGAGGAACCAGGTTTGGTATCTTCGCCAATGCCTTCAATTCCCAAGGCGAAGATGGTTGGAAACATAATCGACATAAAAAAGCCGATAGCTCCTAAAGCATAAACCACGTAAGAACCTTGTCCTAAAATTGCCACTAAGCATAGTAAAACAGAAATAACCGCATAAATGGCTAATAACTTATTTGAAGCTATAAATTGAAGTAAGGCCGTTCCGGCGAAACGCCCGGCGGTGAACAAAAATCCATAAATAGCCAGATAGGAGGCCGCCGTTTTTTCATCAAATCCACCACCTTGCTGCGCCATTCTGATAAAAAAGCTCGTTACACAAACCTGCGCACCAACATAGAAAAACTGCGCAACTACCGCCCATCTTAAATGTTTATGGCGTAATGCACCAAAGAAACTACCTTTTGCCTCCCCGTCTACGCTTTTCGTTTTAATCTCCGGCAGGTGAATAAAGTAAAAGATCACTGCGATAACCAACAAAATAATACCCAAGGTAATGTAAGGCGTTTTTACTGATGCGGCTTCTTCCAGAAAATAACTGTTTCTGCCCGATTCCGTCATTGCTGCCAATTCTTCTTTAGTATGCGATTTGCCAGAAAGAATAAACAAACCACCAATTACCGGCGCAACCATTGCGGCTAATCCATTAAATGAAGCGGCTAAATTTAATCTGCTTGTGGCTTTCGCCGGATCGCCAAGGATTGCAGCATAAGGGTTTGCAGAAGTTTCGAGCATGGTTAAACCACAACCAATGATAAAAAGTGCAATCAAAAATGTAGCATACGATAGGTTGTTTGCAGCAGGAACAAATAGAAATGCGCCAAAAGCGAAGGCCAATAAACCAGCGATCATCGTGGCTTTATAACCCCATTTCTTCAAGATAATTCCAGCCGGAATGGCCATTATAAAGTAAGCGAAGAACACGGAGGTATCAATCAACGTAGATTGTTGATTGTTTAAATTACAGGCTTTCTTTAAATGTGGAATTAATATCGAATCGAGGTTGTGCGCCATTCCCCAAAGGAAAAACAGACTCACTACGAGAATAAATGGCAATAAATACTTTTTTCCGGATGAGGGATCGCCCTCTGTTATGATTTCTGGCTGTGTGTTGTGGTTCATTATATTTGGTTTTCTATTGGTTTATTGGTCATTTGTTCAGTCCAATTGTCTAGTCGTTCATTAGTCAGTAGTTCATTGGTCATTAGTTCAATTCAATTGCATAAATGTTCATTAGTTATTGGTTCATTGGCCATTAGTTCAGTCTAATTGCATAAATGTTCATTAGTCATTGGTTCATTGGCCATTAGTTCAGTCCAATTGCATAGTCGTTCATTCGTCAGTAGTTCATTGGCCATTAGTTCAGTTCAATTGCTAGTCGTTCTTTCGTCAGTAGTTCGTTTCGATTGGTTAGTTATTATTAAGTATAACAATTATTTTATTAAAACTATCGCTATAGCCCCCCAAACTAATCAACTATTGACCAATGACTAATAAACCTATATAATACCATCGCTATAGCCGCCCAAACCAATCAACTATTGACCAATGACTAATAAACCTGAATAATACCATCGCTATAGGCACCCAGACTAATGAACTATTGACCATTGAACTAATGAACATTCTTCTTCACCACCAGGAGATGATCGCAGACTAATACAACTTCTCCATGCTGGTTAATAATTTCTACGTGTTCGGTTACAGTTCCGTATTCCGGTCTTTTGCTCTCTCCTTTTTCTGATATTGTAATTTCCGAATGAATGGTATCGCCTATAAAAACAGGTTTTACAAAACGCAATTTATCATAACCTTTAGACATCGCTTCAGGATTAATTTCTGATGCGGTTAGTCCAATGCCGATGCTAAAAATCATCGTTCCATGAGCAATTCGCTGTTTGAAAGGTTGAGTGGCACACCATTCTGCATCCATGTGGTGCGGAAAGAAATCGCCGGTGTGGCCTGCATGAACCACGAAATCGGTTTCTGTAATCGTTCGACCTAAAGTTACCCGTTTGTCTTCCAATTGATAATCTTCAAAAAATGTTGATTTGAAATACATTTAATCTTCTTTAATTTATTATGTCTTAGCCAGACGGGCTCTTTTCTTTTGACCGCAAAAGAAACAAAACTCCCAGCTTAAAATTTTTCTATTGAAGGAACTGCGTTGGCTAGAACACTTCATCCCGAAAAATTTGTTAGGCTGGATTTAAGCTGAACGTTTTGTTGTGCTGTGGCCTTATAAATCGCAACTAGCATCTGTCGACTGCTTCGACAATCCAGAACTCGTAACTCATAACCCGTAACTCATAACCTTAATTCCCCCAATATCACTCGATTGATAAGCGCTCTCTACAACCGCCATGGTTTGAATCACATCTTCCACATTGGTATACAAAATATCAGTCGAGCCTTCGTTATATCGCATTAAGTTTGCCATTGTGCCAATAAAAGCTTCAGGAAACCACGACCCCTCTAATTTAAGTGTTTGCCATTCCGGAGCCTTTCCATCTCCTACGATACAGTATTCAAAAACATCAGGCACGCCGTGAGGATAATCCATTAGTAAGCCAATTTTTGCTACAATTGCACCTTTTGTTCCCTCCCATTTAATATAACTTTCCTGGTGATCCGGACCAAAATCATGATCGTGATTGGTGTTGATGACAGCATGCATTGTGTCGCCATAATCCATCAAAATGGTAGACCGGGATGAAGATAGCGCCTTTGTAGGATGCTTCAAGGTCTTCGCCAATACTGTTTGTGGATTTCCTAAAAACGAACGAATAAGATCGACATAATGAATGCTATGGTATTGAATTTCCAAGCGGGGATGAATCATCACGTGTGGAAATATTTCCCATGGTGTTTTAATCGTGACCCGAACTTCCATATCATATAGCTCACCTATCGAACCGCGTTCGATCAGAAATCTTGCTGCACTTACAAAGGGTGCAAATCGCAATTGAAAATTAATTGCTGCCTTTAAATTCTTTGTTCTGCATAGTTCCAGAATTTCATTTGCTTGCGCAAAATCATCGCCCATTGGCTTTTGAATCAACACTGCGCTTCCATCGGGCAACTGTCTTAAGGTTTCCAGGTATTGCTCTGGCATGATGGTCAAATCATATACCGTATTTCCTGGTGCTGCTGCCACGGCTTCCGCAACGGTATTAAACACATTTGGAATGCCAAAAGCATCGGCCAGTTTTTGTGCCCGTTCTTTGGTTCTGTTTACAATCCCAAAAACATCAAAACCAGCAATTTTGTAAGCCGGAAGATGTGCATCAGCTACAATTCCACCCGCCCCAATAATGATGATGGGTTGTTTGGTTTCGGGTAATGCTGGTTGATATTTAATTTCAATACTCATTTAATTCAATTTATTAATTTGATTTTGCGCGTGTTCAATTAAGGCCGAAGATTCCTCGTCGGTATTAATCGCTTTCAAAACCATTTTATCAATTACTTTAGCAATTAAAGTCCAGTTTTTATGTTGAGGAAGCATATTGGCTACCTCGTGTAATTGTTCTAACTTGTGGTAATAAGGAATAATTTCATTCACTTCGGCATCCTTCCAGGTGGAGATTCGGCACCCGATTCCGCCTTCGAGTGTAAGCCGTTTATCCTGCTCCACATCTGTAACAAACCTCAGAAAATCATAAGCCAGGTTTTTGTTTCTACTGCCTTTGGCGATGGTATAAAGCCAATAAACATTTAAAGAGGCTGATTCTTTTCCGATCGCTGAAGGCAATAATTCTACACCAACATTACCTTTAACTTTAGAATTTGCATCCACCTCACACATCGCAGCAAAACCAAACCAATTAATCATCATAGCGGCTTCGCCCTGTGAGAAAGCAATTCCTGCCGCAACAGAGTCGAACGCCGCAGATTTTGAGTGAACAGCAGTTTCATCATTTACCATATTCCGGTAAAAATCTAATCCATCTACAGCAGCTTGCGAATGAATCTGAATATTCCCTGATTGATCAACCAGGGTTCCTCCTCTGGTCCAAAGTTGCAAGCAAAAATCAAAAACAGTATTATGTCCATCGGGATAACAGGCATAAATACTTCCGTACGAATGATCTGCAGGGCGATTGAAAAAACGCGCTACCTGATGAAAATCTTCCCATGTTTTGGGTACTTCCAGGGCTTTTCCGTATTGCTGTAAATAGTTGGCTTTTTCAGTCTCACTTTCGAACAAATCTGTTCTATAGATCAAACATTCTGGTCCATCGTGAAATGGTAAACCGACCACTTCCCAGCCGAAGCGCTGCAGCGATAAAAGGGATTTACTCCATCCGTTCGGAAAATCTACAGGTTTTTTAGTATTGATATATGGATTGAGTAATTCGAAAGCATTGTTTAGATATCCTTCGTAAACCCAATCGGTATTGATATGGGCAATATCGAAATCGCCATTTGCTAAACCCTTATGGGTAATGGTGCTTTCGTAAAGTTCATGCAAATCCATGATGACCATTTCTAATTTCAAATCACAGCCGGAAATTGCACAGTATTGATCCCAGAATTTCTGCATCGCAGATTCAAAAGGACCGAATTTACGTACTGCTATTTTAAAAGTATCGGCTTGGTTAGACATTTGCAGTAGTTTTCTGTGTAATAAATTCTTTTATAATGCGCTCGTTGTCCTGGCCCAGTTTTGGAGAACCTTTTATCGAAGTTAATAATTCTCCATCAATCCGAATCGGACATCTGGTGGTTTTATATTGATAACCATCTACCATCTCCACTTCTTGAATCATATTCAACACTTTGAAGCCATCATGCTCCATTAATGCATTCCAGTTTAATACATCTGCACACCAGATATCTGCCGGTTCTAGTTTAGAAAGCCATGTTTCCGTTGTTTCTGTGCTTAAGTGACTCGCTAAAATGGTTTTAATCTCATCCCGTTTATCAAATGCTTCTTCGATCGCTTCATAATCCAAAAGTTCATCGCATCCCAGCAAATTACCGAGCTGTGGGATAGAACCCATCGCCAATGCCAGGTATCCATTTTCGGTTTGATAAATTCCATAAGGCGCTCCCAGATAAGCATTTGCATTATTCTTTTCTGATCGTTGAGGCAATTCTCCCCCATCATTCATAAAGGTTGTGATCGTTTCAAACTGGAAATCATAAGCCGATTCCATCATGCTTACCTGCACAAAACCACCTTCATTTTTGATCGCTTTGCGGTAAAGGCAGGCCAATAATCCTTGTGCTAAATGGGCACCCGCCAGCATATCTACAATAGATAATCCCATTGCCACTGGCCCGCTGTCAGCATTGCCAGTAAGAGATGTTAAACCAGTAACCGATTGTAAAAGCAAATCCTGACCAGGTTTGTTTCGCCATTCGCCTTCCATTCCGTAGCCAGATATTTCGCCATATATTATTGTGGGATTTAATGCCGCTACGGATTGATAATTAAAACCTAAGCGCTCCATCACACCAGGACGAAAGTTATGGATCATTACATCTGCTTTTTTAAGCATCTCGCGAACCATTTCGCAATCTGCCTCGTTCTTTAAATCGACCTCGAAACTTTCTTTATTTCTATTGATGGCATGAAAAACCGAAGATTCGCCATTCATAATCAGGTTGGAGGTGTAAAGTGTTCTGCAGATATCGCCAACACCTGATCGCTCAATTTTAATGACACGGGCACCCATATCGGCTAAACGCAAGCTCGCAGACGGTCCGGAAAGGAACTGACTGAAATCGATAACTAAATAATCTTCAAGCGGTTTCATGGTTATATTTATTATTTTTTTTGTTGGCCAGGAAATATTTCCTGGTCTTATTAATTGAGGATTTAAAATCCTCAGAACGAAAAGTCGGGATTACAGATCCCGACTAACAAGCGTGCGACAAATATCGCCAACACCCGATCTTTTAGTTGTTCAGGAAATATTTTCCTGACCTTGTTAATTGAGGATTTAAAATCCTCAGAACGAAAAGACGGGATTACAAATCCCAACTAATTAGCCGCGACAAATATTGCCGACACCTGATCTTTTTGTTGGCCAGGAAATATTTTCCTGGCCTTATTATCCGAGGATTTAAAATCCACGAAAAGTCGGGATTACAGATCCCGACTAACAAGATTAACTCAATTCAAATTCGTTATTAATATCAGCGGTATTCAAACCTAGTTTTGGTGCTACTTTCGATGCAAATAACTTTTCATGATCTAAACGAATCGGACTTACCGTTGTCTTCATTTTTTTGCCATTATCTAGAACCAGCTCCTGCTCAATTTCTAATTTTTTATAGGTACTTAAGTTTGTTGCTGTTTGATAATTTAAGACTTCAGCACACCAGATCCCATGACTTTCTAAAAGATCAACCCAGTTTTTTGTGTTTTGCTGTGTAAAAGTTTCTGCTAAACGCACGATTAATTTATCACGATTTTCGAATGCTGAACCTGCTTCCACATATAAATCGGAAATATTACAATTGATGATCGCACAAATGTTGGGCAGATTCCCCATCGCCATTGCAATATAACCATCTTTAGTTTTGTACATGCCATAAGGCGCACTTAAGTACGCATGCGCACTGCCTTTTGCACCGCTCCGATCGGGTAGTTTTCCGCCATCATTTAAGTAAGTGGTCAGCACTTCAAATTGCACATCGAGGATGGATTCGAGTAAACTGACTTCCACCAAAACACCCTTACCCGTTTTCGCTCTTTTGATTAAAGCGGCCATAATACCTTGTGCTAAATGGTTTCCACACATGATATCAGAAACTGACAGCCCAAAAGGTACAGGTCCATCCGTATCCACTCCGGATAAGAATGTTAAACCAGAAACGGCTTGCACCAATAAATCCTGACCCGGTTTATTCTTCCATGGGCCTTCGGTGCCATAGCCCGTAACCATTCCATAAATAATTTTTGGGTTGATATTTTGAACGCTTGTATAATCAAGGCCGATCTTTTCCATTACACCGGGGCGGAAATTATGCGTCATCACATCTGCCTTATTGATGAGCTTTTTTAATTTTTCTAAATCTTCCGGATTTTTTAAATCTGCAGCATAACTTTCTTTGTTTCGGTTGATGGTATGAAAAAGCAAGCTATCCTCATCCACAAAAAGGTTTTTGATGGATAATTGGCGACAAGCATCTCCTGTATTTGGACGTTCGATTTTGATTACACGTGCACCTAAATCTGCCAGTTTTAATCCAGCTGAAGGCCCTGCCAAAAACTGGCAAAACTCTAAAACCAAAAGTCCTTCTAACGGCCTGTTCATGATAACACTAAACTTTTAGATTTCTGATATAATTCATTCATAGCTAATAAAACATGTTTCTCATCTCCACCGTTCATTAAATAATTCCGCACTACATCGCCAGCATGGTCTTGAAAATACATGGAACCATGGTACCGCGGGCGGAGGAATGCACGCTGTAAAGCTGGCAGCGTATTTAAAAAATAGTTCTTGCTCTGGCGGTTTACTTCATCGTTTTTCCAGGCGGTTAAATGCCCTGGCTGACCACCACTTTCAAAAAACAAAGAGGATTGACATACCGGAGAACCTACAAACTCCACATATTTCGCAGCAATATCCAGCTCCTCACATTTTGAGGAAATGGCCAATCCTGTTCCACCTAAGGTGCTTCTCAAATTGGTTTGCCCATCAAGTGAAATCATATCATGGAAATGCAGCACCTTCCGTGCATAGCCGGTTCTCGAATAATTTGAATAGCCGTAAGCAAATGGGCAATAAGCAATTTCATCGGTTAAAGTCATGGCTTCATAAACCTGAATGGGATTTCTATTGAAATTGGCAGGGTCTATTTTCGAAGCCAGTTCGCGATACATTTGTAAAGCTTTGACACCAGTTTCCGTTGAAATAACTTCGCTATCATTTTGGCAAGGATCTTCGCCTAATGAGCAGCACAATGTGTAAAAGTTCATTAAAACATCAATCGGAATGCCAGCGAAAGCAACCAAACCTTTATCTGCAAGTGCTAATAGATCTTCAAAAGATTGGGGTAATTGTAAGACTTTTTCGGTAAGTAAATCTTGTCTTGAGGCAGCCACTGGCGTTGCGGCATCTATCGGTAAAGCCCACAAATGTTCGTCGTAAAAATAACTCTCATAAGATTGACCGACGGAATTCCGTTCCTGGTCTTTCAAATAATCATCAGAAAGGTAGAAATCCAAAGGCACAATTGATTTTGTTTTAGCTGCAAAACCTGCCCAGGGATGGTCAATTACTAATAAATCAAATTGTTCTGCCAGTTCCTGAATAGAAAAATCAGCAAATTGTTGCAGACTTCTTTTTTCCCAAGTGATGTGAACATTTGGGTAAAGTTCAGAAAATCGCTGCGCTGTTGCCACCATAGGCAAAAGCCCACGACTGTGGTTCCAGGTTATTCCTTTTAAATTAATTGTCTTCTCCACTTTAATATTTTTTATTTATTTCTGACATTCTGAACGCAGTGAAGAATCCCAAAACCATCCTACACGATCCTAACGTTAGCTACTACCATGGCAGAGCCTGTTCTTGTAGGTTGCAGATTCTTCGTTCCTCAGAATGACAAAACTACTTTCCTAATGGCTGGTATCTCCTCCGACCATATTTATTTCGGGATGGTGTCTCACCAACCGTATTTTACATCCAATTTACCGAATGAGATTGCTTCGTCGTACCTCCTCGCAATGACGAAAATAAACCTATCCCATCATCATCATCATTTAACCGTATTAACTGTAATTGATGAGGAAGCCAGACCAGCTGCAGTTGCCGTTAGTTTAATCATCCCTACTTTCTGTGTTGATTGTAAAATGGCCAGGCATAAACCATGAAATGCCTTTCGGGAATTGGCTTTAAAGGGCTCTAAACTTGCCTGAAAACCATTATCCACACCAGCGATGAATCCATTTCCCTCTACTTTAAAATCAACCAAGTTATCGGCATTCGGTACGACGTTTCCTGCTGCATCTAAAATCTTAACGGTGATAAAGGATAAATCTTTGCCATCAGCTCTGATTTTACTTCTATCTGCTACCAGTTCAATCTTTGCAGGTACTCCGGCAGTTTTTACTGCAGTCGTTAAAACATCTTTTCCATTTTTACGGGATATAGCCTTCAATGTTCCTATCTCGAAATTTACCTTCCAAAGCACATGTAAATCATCATTTTGCTTCGATTTTTTACCCAGAGACTTTCCATTCAGGTACAGTTCCACTTCATCGGCATTGTTGTAATAGGCCCAAACCTCAACTGATTTTCCCTGTTCCCAATTCCAATGCGGCAGAATATGAAGCACGGGCTTATTGGTCCATTCGCTTTGGTACAGGTAGTAAGAATCTTTAGGAAACCCAGCTAAATCAACAATTCCGAAATACGAACTTCTGGCTGGCCAGGGATAAGGCAATGGTTCGCCGAGGTAATCAAATCCTGTCCAGACAAATAAACCTGAAACATGATCATATTTCTTCGCTTCCTTCCAGGTTTCTTCATGTGTAGAACCCCAATAAGCAGAAACATTATCATAAGCAGATGCCGACCACTCCTTATTCCCTTCGGTAAACTTTGTTTTACCATCTTTTGGCCAACGGCGAATCGTGTCCGCAGTGTCGTAAACCCCCCTGGTTTGCAATGCTGATGTGGTTTCGGTAGCTAAAAACTTAACACCTGGATAATTTTTAGGGAAATCTTTATACTTTTTATGATTGTAATTTAAACCATAAATATCAAGTGCTTTTGCCTGATAAATGAAGTTTTTAGTTGAATCAGTTTCTGTTAATGCCGAAATTACCGGACGGGTTTTATCCAGGTTTTTAACCATCGAAACCAATTCTTTTGTAATGGCGATCCCGGTGCTATCAAACTGTTCACGGATTTCATTCCCAATGCTCCAGAGGATGATGGATGGATGATTCCGATCGCGGACAACCATATCTTCCAGGTCTCTTTTATGCCATTCTGCAAAGTTTAAATGGTAATCGTTTTTGGTTTTCTTTTTTGCCCACATGTCAAAAGCTTCATCCATTACCAGGAAACCCATTTGATCACAAAGATCTAGAAACTCAGGTGCTGGTGGATTATGTGCAGTCCGAATTGCGTTTACGCCCATCGCTTTCATGATTTCTAACTGACGCTCCATCGCACGAACGTTTACCGCAGCACCAAGCGCACCTAAATCATGATGCAGGCAAACACCTAATATTTTCATTGATTTGCCGTTCAGCGAAAAACCTTTTTCCGCATCAAACTGGAAAGTACGAACGCCGAATTTGGTTTCGTAAGCATCTACCAGTTTATTGTTTTGAAGAATTTGAGTAACCAATTTGTATTGCTTCGGGTTGGTAACCGACCAAAGCATTGGATTTTTAATCTGATCTTCGCAGGTGATCATTTTGCCTGAAGTATCTATTTTAACAGATGCAGGCTTAGTTTTTAAAACCAATTTTCCACTGGCATCATAAATGGTATGAATTAAAGCAACTGACTGAGGTTTTAATGTTTTATTCTGGATCTGCGTTTCGATCTGAACTTTGCCAGATTGATCTGCCGTTACAAACGTACCCCATTTTGCAACGGAAACTTTCGCCGATGAGGTTAACCACACATTCCGGTAAATGCCAGAGCCCGAATACCAACGTGAATCTGGTTGGGCAGCATTATCAACCTTTACGGAAATGAGGTTTTTTCCGGGTTTTAAATATTTACTGATCTCATAAGCGAATGAACTGTACCCATAAGGACGTTTACCTAAGTATTTTCCATTGATCCAAACCTGGCTGTTTTTATAAACGCCATCAAATTCTATCGTAATTAATCTGTTTGAGAAGTTTGCAGGTGCATTAAATTCTTTTCTATACCAGCCGATTCCAGTGGGTAAACCGCCCCCCTCAGGTTTTGCTGGATTTTTTTCGTCGAATTTCCCTTCTATGCTCCAGTCGTGTGGTAAAGTTAATTTTCGCCATTTTGAATCGGTATATGCAGGAGATTTAGCTCCCGGCTCATCGCCTAAAAAGAATTTCCATTCTTTGTTGAAACTGGTTCTGGTACGGGGTTCTCCTGCCCTCGTCATTGCGAGGCACGAAGCAATCTCACTACTTTGGATTGGCCTCTCTTTCACATTAGGATTGCCATACCTTGGCAATGCGCTGAAATGAGTCGTCATTTCGACTGGAGCAAAGCAGAATGGAGAAATATTTGAACTGGGTTTTACTGATTTCAAAGATTTCTCCACTTCGGTCGAAATGACGATTAAAGAAGATTTTGCCTCACCAAAAGAGAGTACTACTAAAAGTAGCAACCCAAAAATCCTATATGTAAACTGAGGCATCTTCATTTCTAATTCTTCGTTTCGCTAACAAAATTTACTTTACTTTTTCCAAGATCTTTCGATGTTGCAACTGCAATTCCACGTTGATCTTGCTTATTCACCGCACAATAAAAGTGATAAACAATACCTTTATGTTGCAATACAAAAGATTTATGTGCATACAATTCATCGTATTTTTCTGAGGATTCTATCAGGTTTTCACCCGTCCAATCGGTCCAGTTGATTAAATCTTTAGAGACTGCAAAACGATTGAAAGATCCTTTTCTGTCTAGCCAGAAAGCACCGAAATAAAACATGACGTAATTGTTTCCAATCTGCTGAATAACAGCATCGCCCGTAATCCCAACAGGATGATGAACCACTGGGTCTTTCTGGAAACGCTTCCAATGGATCATGTCATCAGAAACGGCCATACCGATTCGCTCATACCATCGCGTTTTTTTATTATTCGCTAAAGAATCGCCAACGGCATTGTAATACATCACAAAACGATGACCTGTTAATCTCTTTTTATCTTCGATAACCGTACTTTTAAAAAGTTTATTGCGGTTTTCCCACCAGCGCACATCAGCGTCTAATGAACTTAAAACTGGCTGATCCAATCGGCTCCACTCCTGAACAACTGACGGATGTTTAGTCGTGTAAGCCATCCCGATGGATAATGGTTCTACTTCGTAGCCTTTTTCTTTGCCGCCGAAATACGACATCCAGTATTTGCCATTAAACGGCTTGACTTTATAATTTCCGCCCCATTTCATATTTAATAAAGCGTTGTACCCGGCCTTTTGGTTATCATCCCATTTGCCTGCATTGCTGAATGACATCATTTTTCCGACGTTCTCCCAATGCAATAAATCCTCACTTTTTGATAACCAGGTTTCGTAACCACGACCGCTAAAAATTAAATAGGTCATGTACCAGTCTTTTCCTTTTTTAAAGATGGTCGGGCAATCCATTTTGTGTTCTTTATCTTCAGGAACTTGGACCAAGCCATACTTATAAGGTGTTTTTACTTCTTCGTAAATCTTTTGCATCTCTGTAGCCGAAATTGGGAGTGATTTTTTTTGTGCAGCAGCCGAAAGTGCAGATAAGACAAAAATGATATAGATCCAGATCGCTTTCATCCTACTTCACTTTAAATTTATAATTCCCTGAACCTACAGCCACCATCACTTTTCCATTTTTATACCCCAGTGATTTGAATACCGCATGATTTGCTTCGGAAACAGTTTGATTATCAGGAGCAGGAAGGTATACTACTGCTGTGGTGTTAACCGGGATATTTACTTCCAGTTCAAATCCATTCGCCGATTTTTTCCAATCGGTTGTAATTTTACCATAAGCAGAATCGTATTCCGTTTTTGCAAAAGTTAAATCGCCCACAACCTCAGGCTCAATCCTGATCTTATTAAATGCCACCGAATTTTCCTCCTGACGGATACCGCCCACACCGCTGTAAAACCATTCCATTAAATGCCCGAGCATAAAATGATTGTTTGAAACGGTTGGCAATGCAGCCCAACTTTCGGTTAATGCAGTAGCACCTTTGGCAATTTGCATCCCATAACCGGGTACATCAGAGCGACTGTTCATATCAAATATTACATCCGATCTTCCTGCATCTTCCAATACGCGTAAAACGTATCGATAGCCAATATCACCAGCTGTTAATCCATTATTTTTTGCCCTGATATCCTTTACCAAATTTTCAATCACGGCATTTTTATCTTGATCTTCAACCAATTCCATGTAAACAGCCATGGCATTTGCAGCCTGACTGCCGGAGCCATATTGTTTGGTTTTACGATTGAAGAACTTATGATTAAATGCCTTTTTTACCGCTAAAGCCAGGTTGGAATATTGCCGAGCATCGGTTGGTTTTCCTAATAATGTAGCAATTTTTTCCATGATTTTTAAATCATAATAGTAGATAGCGGTAGCCGAAATACCCATTGGCGTGAGCTGGGAAACACCTGGTGGCTTCGGCCCAAGATCGTACCAATCTCCTAACCCCTGAGATAAAATATGTTGCTCCGCTTTTGTGCCTAAATATTTAAAGTAACGCTGCATTACGGGATAATTATCAATTAATGCTTGCCGATCGCCATAATATTTATATAAATCCCAGGACACTAAAATACTGCTGCTTCCCCACTCCGGCGAATCGCGAAACATGTCGCCACCCCATTCAAATTTCACATATTCGGGTGCAATTTCAGGTACGAGTCCGTTAGCAAGCTGTGAATTCCGAATATCAACAGTTGCCTTTTTAAATAATGGTGCCGCGGCATAATTATAATTTACTGATTTACCCATTAAATGCAGCTGCTCCAGCCAGCCCAGCTTTTCGCGGTGCGGACAATCAGTAAATACACTCACCATATTGCTTTTAATCGACCAGTCGATTAAGGTGAAGGTCTTATTAAACAATTCATTTGATGAACTAAACTTCCCAATAGCTTCTGCGGCATTGCGAATATGAAGCGCTGTTAAATCCTCTATTACAGCTTGTTTCGAAGGATTTTCCTTTCCAACAGGAACGCCACCTTTAACCTGCAAATAGCGGAAACCTGTATAGAAAAATTTAGGTCGCCAGGTTTCTAAACCATCGCCTTTTAAAATATAAGTGAAATAGGATGGCCCGCCAATGTTTTTTTGAGTAATCGTACCATCTTCCTTCAATAACTCTGCAGGTGTAATGCGAACGGTATCTCCCTTACTGCCCCGAACTTTCAATTCGATAATGGCAGAAGCATTCTGACCTAAATCATAAACCCATTCCTGATTGCCGGTTTGTGTAATGCTTTTAGCACTAAAGTGATCAAACACTTTTACAGGCGCTTCTTTCTGTGCATTTAACTTCGGACCATCAACCAGCAGCACTGATTTCCAGTGAGCATCCTTAAATCCAGCAGTATTCCAACCTTTTTGTTCCAGGTTTGCATCGTAATCTTCGCCACCATATATACTAGAAAATATAATGGGTGATGGTGCAGTTTTCCAACCTTCGTTACTCACTATATTGGTTGATGTTCCATCGGTATATTCAATTTGTAGACGGCAGATCATTTTTGGATAACCGAAAGCTGACTTCAATTTTCTATATCTTCCTTTAATGGGAGGAACATAATAAAAGCCGTTGCCAAGCATCACGCCAACAGCATTTGAACCTTTTTTGAGCTGTTTAGTAATATCGTAGGTGACATAAAGTGCTTCTTTATCGTATTTCGTCCAGCCGGGAGCAAGAAAATCATCTCCTACTTTAGTTCCATTTAAACTCAATTCAAAATGCCCCAAACCAGAAATAAAGGTAGTAGCACTTTTTATTGATTTTGCCAGCACAAAATCTCTGCGAAACATGGGTAACACATTGTTCGCATTAAACTTATCTTTTTTGCCATCAGTTGGCAGCACATTTACATTCGAATCGGCCAACCTTTCGTAAGCGATCCATTTCGCACCTTTCCAGTCGGCTACACCTAGTAAACCCATTTGAAAAAAAGCAGATTTACTCCAATCAGAAACCTTTCCCTTACTATCCCAAACCTTTACTTTCCAATAATATATTTTTGTGGAGACCAGTTTCGAACCATTATATTGAACCTGGATAGATTGATTGGAACTTACTTTCTTCGTATCCCAAACATCGCCAATGTTTTTACCAAGATTACTAATGCTGCTTGCAACTAGAATCTGATAAGCGGTTTGGATGATGTTATGTTGAGCAGATTGCAGTTTCCAGCTTAAATTCGGGTTAACAAGGTCAATCCCAATTGGATTATTTAAGTAAGCACAAGATAATTGAGCAACCTGAATATCTTGCGCAGACAGCGAAATGCTGATCGAAAATAGCCAGGAAAAAAAGAAAATTCTGCTCATTATTTTATGTTTAACTCCGCGTTGCCAATTTTACGCAGAGCAATAATAATTTGGGTTTATAAATGGTTATTAATACCTTGAAGCAGAAAAGAACCAATTTCAAAAATTAAAGAAATCAATCTGTAACGCTAACACGGCATCAATTCAAATATAAATGTTTTTTTTAAATATGAAAACATATCTTCGTATTTAAATTAATACAAAATGTTGTAAGCGATAAATATGAATGCATTTTGTATGTTTGGAATTGTAAAAAAATTGCTACAGCCAAATTTAGACCCGTATGAACGAAAAAGAATCGAAATATCAGGCACCAGCTTTGGATAAGGGGCTAGATATATTGGAATATTTATCAGCGCAATCTATCCCACTTTCTCAAACAGAAATTGCTGTAGGCATTGAGAAAACACCGAACGAAATTTATCGGATGTTGATGAGTCTGGAGAGTCGCGGTTATATTCTGCGTGATGAAGTTTCCGGGAAATACCGTTTATCACTTAAGCTGTTTTATCTTTCTCACCGCCACTCGCCTATTGATGAGTTGCGTAAAGCGGCGCAGTTTCCGTTGGAAGAATTGGCAAACAGCATTCGCCAGTCATGTCACTTGAGTATTTTATACATGAACCAGGTGATGGTGATTATTCATGCGAAAAGTCCGGGACCGATTGCACTTTCTATTGAAGAAGGGAATTTGTTTCCTTTGCCGCTTACCGCATCTGGAAAGGTTTTATTGGCTTACATGTCTGAAGATGAACGAACTGTCACGCTAAAAAATAATGCGATCTATAAAAAGTATGCAAAACCTCAACAGGAAGATTTTTTAATCTCCCTGAAAGATATTCAGCAAAATGGTTCCTATCTAAAAAATAGTGATTCAGTTTCCGGCGTTACCGATATTTCAGTACCAGTGGGTCTGGCAAGCAACAATGGCATTATTGCTTGTTTAACTATCTCTATGTTAAATGCGTTGAATACAGATAAAGCGATTGAAAATGAAGTAATTCTTGCTGAGGCTTATAAATGTGTTAAAAAAATAGAGCAAAGGATTGGGGTTTAGATCCCTCTGCCCTTAAACTATCGTGTGGACACAATTAATTTATAAAGATCTTTTTCCCGCTCTTTGCCGCGGAGGCATGGTACTTTGGAGCCCAAAGTACCCAAAGCGCTTTGTCAATCCAGCTATGGGCCTTTCGCAAATCCCAAACACATCAAAAAAACAGCGGGCACTTTGTTTTGTGTTCATATTCTTTTAAGCTTCGAACCTGAAATTATGAACACAAAACCACTGCGTTTAAGGTTTGTTAGTGCTATTTTTACTATTATACAACTGTTTTTTTGATTTCACCGGCCCTTGGGATTGACGGCGCTCTTCGGTAAGGCCTAATTTTTTATTAAAGTTGGTTAGCAAAATGCAGAGAAAACCACGCCTGGAAAATGTGTCCACACGATAGTCCAAAGGAGGGGGACTTAGTTTCACGCCATTATCTCTGCATCCGCCCTATATTTCCGCTTTCTATTTCCACCATGCTTTTCACTCCCCCTTTAGGGGGCTGGGGGGGTATATCCTATCGCATAATTCATATTTTTTTCAATCCTAACTTCATAAACACCTCTCGAAACTTCTTTCACTTCCGCTCCTTTCACTACAGGTTTTGATTTACTTTTTACAATTAGCTTCCCTGTACCTATGGCAGCATTCACCCTGATTTCTTTTTTGTTCATGTAAACAGAAATATCACCATTGGCGGTTGGTACTTTGCCTTCCATCCATTCCAGGCCACCTAAGTTTGGCTGAATAGTATAGGTTTCATAACCGGGTAAATCAGGACTAACGCCCAAATAGTATTTCCCTAATAAGTAAATCGGACTAGCACCCCAGGCATGGCAAAGGCTTTTCCCAAATGGTCTGCCGTACATTTCCAGGTGCTCCACTCCTTTCTTATCAGGATTATATTCTTCCCAGAAAGAGGTGGCGCCAAGTTTAAGCATCCCACCCCAATAACTTTTCATTTCTTTTAATACGTAAGGTTGCTCTCCCATTGCACACAATGCTTCCAGTTCGTAAAAGCGCATGTATGGCGTGGTGATTTTGGCAATTTTATCATTCAGAAGCACATTTTCTTTTACGGCCAACTTTTGTTCTGGTGTGAAATAATCGAAGAATAAGCCGAACATATTGGCATAACGCGTAACGTTATCCGTTGGTTGATCTGCAATTCTGCTATGCACCAAAGCATGCTTACTTTGGTTCCAGTATAATTCGAATATCTTAGTTTTCAATGCTTTTGCAGCACGGTCGTATTTTGCTGTATTTTCGGTATCATTGGCTAGTTTAGCGCATAAAGCCATGGTTTCTAAACTTCTGGAATAGAGTAATTGCTCAAAACTTACTTCTCCATCCTTACTTAATTTATCTGCCCAATCAATGAAGATCCAATCGCCCGGCATCCATTCTAATAAACCATTTTTGTTCTTTCTGCCATCAATATAAGTCATTAATGATTGCATTCTTGGATAAATATCCTGCACAAACTTTTTATCGCCAGTAAATTTATAATAGTCGTAAATCCCTAGAAACCAATAAAAAGAATAATCCATAATGGTGTTGATGTGTGCCGTAACCGGATCTTTTCCACGCTGTGCCAAAAGTGTTCTTTTAACTGTTGGTGCATCGAAAAATGAATAGTAATTCATCAAATAACTCTGGTAAGCATCACCACTCCACACCCACCGATCGCGTTTAATCCCATCGATAAAAAACTCTCTGGTGTTCAAATGAAAGGTGTATTTCGCCACATCGTATATTTTATTCAACTCCGCATCAGACGACTTAAAACTCCCCCGTTCCGTTACTGGTGCATATTCGTAAAGCATCGAAATGGAATCGGCAGTAACTCCATTTTCAGCCTGAAAATTCACATACCTGAACGCTTTTGAAAGTGGCATCACCGAATCTTTCTTATTGGCTAGATTGAGATCCAGGTGATCCAGCGTTTCGCACTTATCAGTTGATAAAGCCTCTTCCCTGGATTCTCCATAATAAATATCTAGCTTTCCATTTCCTTTCAAACCATGTATTTTGAGGAAGCCAAATGTTTCCTTCCCGAAATCTGCTACATAACCATTGCCTGCTTTTTCTTTGTTTACAGCATAGTGTGCAACTACAGGCAATTTAAATTTTGAGGGCAGCACGTTTGGATCTGTTAAATTCCAGGAGCCTGCGGAAACGAAGGTAGTTCCCGATTTATCTGAAACCTTTCCACTTTGATCAATCCATTCCTTATCTTCAAAAGTGGTTAACCAGGTTTCATCAGAAACAATGGTTTTTCCCTGTACAAAAATAGCGGGCACCGTACCCTGACTATATACCTTTAAACTTAACTTATGCTTTCCTGCCGGGATTTGAATGCTTTTTGGAAAACCAGTAATGGCTTGCCCATCGATTTTAACATTGTAAGTTCCTTCAACAAAAAGTTTAACTTCTTCTGGTTGGCTTAACGTAAATTCCTTATGAAAATCTACTAAAACATAATGACTATCCATTTTCCAGAATACTGGAAAAAATGATCCGCGTTCTGTTCTCCGATTCTGCATCACATTGCTCATATAGATATCGAAATCGCCGGGGTACCAAATCCAGGATGCCTTTTGGGCAAAGGTTGGAATCACCAGGAAGCTAAAAAGCAAGAGCAGAAGTATTTTTTTTAGGTTTTTCATATCGTTTAAATTAAGCTTAACGCCATATATTTTATTTATCATCCGACTTCGGACTCCCGACTTCAGACTTTTTTTTAATGTCCATTGAAGAATATATAAAGTACAACCATCACTACCGCAAGTGCTGTCCACGAAATCCAGACTATTTGACTGGGCTTTTCGATGTTCGCCTGATGTTTATCATTAATTTTGTAAATACTCGGGCTTCGGTCTAAAAGTGAAATAAGGATAGCAATAGTAAGTAGCCCTGCGAAAATATAGAACGAGAGCATCAGATAGTGTGGCCAGAAATCGTTTTGATCGGGTGGCAAGATCCAGAGGTATGTGATTCCTGTACCCAAACTCAAAACAGAACCTATGGATAAAGTAAAATTCACTGCTTTTCTGGTGGTTTTTTTCCAGAAAACAGTTAACAGAAATACCACTGAAAGCGGCGGCGCGATAAAGCCCAAAACTGATTGAAAGACATCAAATAGGTTTAAGCCTTTGATGTTATCAATCGCCAGAACCACAATCACAGCGAAAATGCAACCGGCAACTACTGTTAAGCGACCAATGTTGATAATTTGTTTGTTAGTAGCCTGCGGATTGATTTTCTTTACATAAACATCCATCGTAAAAACGGTACTCAAAGAGTTTAAGGAAGAACCAATCGTTCCCACTAAAACTGCAATTAAAACCACTATTACCAAACCGTTCATCCCTGGCGGGAAAAGGTTGGTAACCATCGTCATATAAGCCTCATTGGGATCTTTTAGATTTGGAAATAAAACATAGCATAAAATTCCCGTAATGATAAATAGTGGTAAGGATAGCAATTTTAACCACCCGATAAAGCTCACGCCCAATTGCCCTTGCTTCAAATTCTTTGCGCCCAAAACAGATTGAACCATCGACTGGTCGGTGCAAAAGAAGGCAACGGCCGCAACCGGATAGCCCAATAAAATAGCATACCAGGGATATTTTGGATCGCTGGCAGGCTGAATGAGGTTCCAGAAATGACTAGGGGTTTTAGCATACAAAGCAGAAATTCCACCGACTTTATGCAAGCCTAAAAGCGTAAGAGACAATGACACGGCAATCAATAAAATCATTTGAAAAACATTCACTTTTGCAATGGCTTTTAATCCCCCGAAAAAGGTAAATAATCCTGCAAAAGCCACTAAGACCGTAACCGATTGCCACATGGGGATGCCCAGAATCTGCCTCACCAGAAATCCCCCTGCAAACAAGCCTAACGATAACCAGGAGATTAAAATCTTCACTAAGGCATACCAGGCCAATATATTTTGGGTAGAATCGCCATAACGATTTCCCATAAACTCAGGCATGGTACTCACTTTTGCTGCCAGGTATTTCGGGGCGAAAACAATGGCCAGTAAAAACAAAAAGATAAAGGCATACCAGTCGAAGTTTACCGCAACGATGCCTGTGGTGTAGCCTATACTGGCGAAGGCCAGCAACATCGATGGACCAACATTTGTGCCCCACATATTAAAGCCGATACTTGCCCAGCCTAAAGATTTATTAGCCAGAAATAGGGTTTCATCTTTGTTTTTATCTTTCGAAAAACTTGCCCGATACCCAATGATCACCAAAATAATAAGGTAGGCGATCACGATGAGGTAATCTAAGCTGGTTAAACGTTCTACAATGTTTCCCATTGGTTTTTATTTGGTTAGGTTGGTTTAGGTTACTATTTTATTTAACCATAAATGAACAGAGATTAAATTTATCATCTGTGTTTATCCTTTTTTATCAGTGTTATTTTATTTTAGGTTTTGCCATATCTTCAAAGTATTCAAACATCCTAGCCATAATTGTAGGATTGCTTCATGCCTTGCAATGACGACTCCTATCAAAGAATCGTCATCCTGAACTTGATTCACTGTTGTCCGGTTAAAGTTTAAACGATCCATTAAATCCTTTAAATCAAGCTAAAAAAGCTGTTTTTATCTCATTTTTAAAAGGTAAGCCCATTGTTTTATAGGTTTCCTAAAAATCTTGCACTAATTCGGCTGTCCGGTAAAAAACTATCATTTTCAGAGGTTTTAATATTTTAAACCGCTCATAGCTTCCATATCCTGCAAAATATTATTTTGGTTAAGGAATATTGCAGCCATTTGTGATTAGGCTGTCCGGTAAAAATTTGTTCAAAAAGTTTTACCGGACAACAGTGAACTTGATTCAGGATCTTTCTTTAATAGATGCTGAACTAAATTTACTGCGTAGCTTTCCGCTGCGCTACAGGTCAGCATGACGATTTGGTTGATGATCCTTATAAAATCCGTCTTTGCGAAACAAATCCTTCATCTGCTGAAACAATCCTCATTAAGAGTCTAAAAAATAGATTGCTTCGTCGTCCCTCCTCGCAATGACGACCTATCTTTTACAAGCCTATCGATTCCCTTGTAATATGATTTGCTTTCAAAATCTCATCAATTTTCACTGGCAAACCCGTTTCCATTGATTGATCCATCGCTTGTAAAAGTGCCACCGTTCCGATTCCCTCTTTCAAATCAGGGTAAGCAGTAAATTTATTGTTGATGCTATCCGCGAAATAATCCAGATAGTTTTGGTATTCACCAGCATGGTGACTTTGTCCTTCGAAACGGAAGTAATGTTTCAAGGTAGCATCGCCCCAGGTAATAATCTTTTCTTCACCAGTTTTTGTGGTCACAGCATAACGCAATTCATGGTAATCGGCCTGACTAGCACCTTCCGTACCACGTAAAATACAACTCATACCACTATCACGACTGGCGGGTTGCGTTGGGCCTGTATAGGCACCGCTCACTCGTGCAATCCTGCCATCTTTAGCCTTAAAAATAAAGTGCATCGTATCCTGATTTTTCAGGCCAGCCTTTAAACCATTGCTACTTAACATGCCGTAACCCATTACTTCTTCAATATCTGGCATATACCAACGAATAAAATCCACAGGGTGACTTAAACCGCCATACAACCATTTAAACGATTGTTTTAGCGACCAGCCCTTCTCTAAAAACCAACGGTGATCGGCATGGTAATAACTTTCTATCGTAATTAATTCGCCTATTAAACCTTTATCGAAATCTTTTTTCTGGCGCATAGCAGGTTCAAAAAAACGAGAACTCTGCCCAACAAAAATCTTCTTTCTTGATTTTTTACTCAACTCTAAAAGTTCATTGGCTTGCGATAAATCGTCAATAAAAGGCTTGGTACAAACCACATGTTTCCCATGCTGTAGTGCCAGTTTAATATGTTCAAAATGCAAGTGGTCTGGCGTGTAAATCGCAATCATATCGATTTTATCGCTGGTTAACATGTCTTCGTAACTGGTCGTCCAGTTTTGAAAATCGAACTCTAAAGCGCGTTCTTCACAAAGTTTCTTGTTGGCATCGCATATCTGAATGAGCTTAAATTTCTTGCTCGCCAATGAAGCAGAAATTGTACTTCTGCCCTCTCCTAATCCTAAAATCCCTAATCTTAACATGATCTTATTTTTTGTAAGCGTTATTATTTTCTAATTAGTCATCCGGTGAATACAGGCTTGATGCAGATATTCATCGGATGACGACTTTTACTTTATTTATGCTATTGGTTTAAAGAAAACCCAAACCTCACCAGATTTTGCACCCTCAATTCCTTCCTGATATTTTTTCATTAGTGCATTCCATTCCTGTACTCTTGGATTGTTTTCCGTGGTTTTAGGATTTAAATCATCCAATTTTTTTCCTTTCGGAATACTGATGATAAGCATGAGTTGCCTTTCATTTTTAAAAATCGCTAACCGCTGAAATTCGGCATTGCAGAATCCTTTTGAAATCTCCGGCCATTTTTCAAACTGTGTTTGATGATAGGCCAGGTATTCCCTTTGCATTTTTTCGTCCTTCACCAAATTGGCAGATAAAATAATATGATCCCATTCTCTTACAGGTTGATCACCACAGTTCTTTTCTCTGTTGAAATCATAAAATAAATTATCATAAAGTTTAATTTCCGATGCATTTAGGCGCTTTAAAGTTTGCTGCAAACTTTCCACTTTGAGGCTCGAGGTATAAATCACCAGGCGATTGTTCCACTTGTAAAATGCTGAAGGCAAGAGATTGTTTTCCTTAGCAAACGCATTTAAAGTATTATTTCCGGGTAAGTCATCGGTTTTAAATATTAACTCAAACACGACAGATTTATCTTCAGCGGTATTGATTCCCCTTTTTGAATAAACAGACTTTTCCTTTAATAAATATTGAAATGGTTCTTCTAATCCAGCATTTTGTTTGATATGATCTGCAACTTTTGGTCCGTTGTTTTCCCAAAGATTATCTGGTCCGTTGGCATTTTGCAAATACTTTTCAGTCGGTGTCCAATTGTCTTTTATGGTAAAGTGCGATGAACCCTCATCAGTGTATAAGTAAAACCAATGGTCAGGAAGATGGGCATAAGGCGCCTTGTAAATACTATCGATAACATTCTCATTAATAATAGACTCCGGCTGTACAGATAAAGTATATATTCCTGCAACATCATATAGATGTTTGCCATAATGATGGATGCTGTTTGCGCTGATGGTGTTGTTCTTCATCGCATTTTGCGACTTTGTCCAACCCCAACCCATACTAATACCCGAGTAAGACACGTCGCTAATTTCGTTATGACGGATTTTGATTCCACGCACGTAACCTGCGCCAATTCCAACCGCTCCCCAATCTTCATTGGTTACATCTGTAATCAGGTTATTTTCTATTCTGTCATTTGTAGAAATTTCTCTTTTATCGAAAGGATTATATGGCAAATGAACTTCAGTTGCCTCATCAGAAAAGGTTCCGATTAAAATCGCAGCGCCACCAATATCTTTAAATAAATTACCTGCTATTTTATTATCTGATGTCCCCTTTTTGAAGTCTAAGCCGGTAGATGCAATATGTTCAAACCGACATGATTCAAACGAAGTATTGTTCGCGTAATTCACTTCAATAGCTGCCGCTGGTCGGCCAACCCAGGCCTGATTTTCCAAAGCAGCTTTATCTGGCGTTCCTGGAATTTTTAGTTTATAAGCATCGAGCATGTACATCCCTGCCTGATGCGGCACGTGTCCCTCTTGTGATGGTCTTAACCAGGTTGAATGCTGGAAAGAGATATTTTTGAAACTCACGTAGGAAACCGGGTGATCGATTGTTCCTTCAATATTGACCAGATTTTCCAGTGCTGGTGCCACCACATCTGCCTTAAGCATATTTTCTGATGCACGCGGCCAGTAATAAATTTTGTGATTTTGAAAATCTTCAAACCATTCGCCAGGTTCATCTAAAAACTGAATGGCGTTTGAAAGGTAAAAAGCAGAATTTCCGGTTTTTTCAGAAATCCATGGTGCGGGCCAGGGGTGTTCAGACTGAATTCTACTTTCAGGTTGCATAAAAGAAAGTTCTGCAGTATTTCCAACTACTTTAACCGATTTTACACGAAGATTTGCAATTGCCCACCATTGATGAATCAGCATTTCCATGCCTTTAATATTAACCAGATTGATGTTTTTAGGAATGGGAATTTTACAAGTCTGATTCTTTTTATCCCAGGATAAAATTCTGCCCATCTCTTCGCCATTATAGTTTTTTGCCCGGATGGCTTTATGATCATTCACCCACAATTGCCTGAACTGTAAATCACGTCCACCGAAATCAGGCAAATTTGCTACCCAGACTTTCCCTAACGATGCTTTTGGTAATCCCGGAACAATTTTATTGAGTTTACTCCAGCCCTTAATTTTTACACCACCACTTAAAATGGCTTTTTCTCCTTGCAAAGCGATGATTTCTGTCGGACTATCTTTTGTACCTAAATCTTCAGGTCGTAGCACGATCGGTTCATTTAATTGATATACTCCCTTCCCCATGATAATTTTGATTCCATTTTTAATCGATGGATCTTTCAAACGGCGCAATTCCCTTGCTTTTCTAATTGCTGAATGCAGTGTTGCCAGAGGTTTTTCTTTGGTACCCAAGTTAGTATCAGCACCATTTATAGCGACATAAATATCTACCGCTGCTGCGTTGAATTGCAACAACGACAAAAGCATTACCAAAATGAAAAATGGTTTAAATTGTTTGGTTCGTGATGACCCAAACCAAGATATCAAGTCTTTTATTCTATATGCACTTTGCATCTTTTTGGTTATAGCAATTTCCATAATTCTACTAATGAGATTGCTTCGTTCCTCGCAATGACGACGCATTATTTTGAAAAACAGATTTTAAATAGCTTGTATTGGCGCTAAAGTTGTATTTCACATTTTTGGGTTGCGCCGCATCTCTACTTCTTTCTACCACTAACCAACCTCCCCAACCCAGATCATCGAGTGTTTCTTTTACTTTATGAAGGTTTATTTTGGGATCATTTTGTAACCAAACGCCATCTTCATTGGTTGCATGAATTTGAATGATATTTTTTCTACCCAGAATTCTCAATTCGTTGCATAAATCTCTGCCATTTTTTATCGCATTAGAAAAATTGAAATAGCTTTTTACATTTCTGGAATCAACATCTTTCAGCAATTTCAATTCACCTGTTGCATCCAGGGCCGATTCAATCCCGATAACAACGCCTGCTTTCGAAGCCATTTTCCCCACAATTTTTAATCTATCGATGATAGGTTTACGCAATTCTGGATTTTTAACCAGATCACCTTGTACGCCAAGAGGCAGAAAAACTACCTTAATACCCATGGCTTTTGCGGTGTCTAGGCAGTCCTGAATCATTTTTTGATAAGTAGGTCGCATAGCAAAAGACTGCGCATAAAAACCAGTCATCGCCAAGGAGCAAATCTCCAAATTCAATTCCTTGGCTTTATCCAAGTATTCTTGTCTTATTTTCGCATCGGCCAATTTATTATCAAAAGTTTCTCTGTTGCCCAAACCACCCATATCAATCTCTAAACCATCAGCACCAATCTCTTGAGCAAGTGGTAATGCACTCAATTTCTGACGTTTTAAAATCATCAAGTCAATTACAGCAACTTTATATCTTTGTTTTTTATCACTCGCCATAAGCCATTGATTAGAAAGCAACAAAGCACCTGTAAGCAAAGCAATACTAATGATAAAAGTTCTTCTCTTTTGATTCTCCATCGCCATCTATTTTGTTTTGCTTAAGGGAAACAATTTTTCTAAGTTTTCAAATCCCATCACGGCATTTTTTGGCAACTTTTCACCTTTGTCTCCAAAAACATAGAGTGCATTTTCCTTTTCGATAGTTACCTTGCTTTCGTCGTATTTGCCCGCTTTATCTTTCACAGCAGCACCATTAAGCTTGAAATTTTTGATCAGGAAATCATAAAGTGCAACGCGTTTGTTGATACCGAAATCATGCTTTTCGGTTGGCAAATGAACATTTTCCACCTTATTTTCTGCACCATAATAACCGTACATTTTTTGCAGGTAAGGAAAATCGTGCTCTGGTGTATGCGCTGTCCAATCGCTTCCATCAGAAACCAACAATTGTGGCCTAGGAGCAGCCATTGCAGCCAGTTCTACATTATCAGTTCCACCTCCACATTGATGAATCGGCATTCCGCTTTCGCAGGGGCAACCACCATAAAAATAGGATGACATCGCCACCACCGGCGCACTTAATTTAATTCTGGCATCCATAGCGGTCATTAAAATGGAATGACTTCCAGCTCCTGAACCTCCGCTGATTCCTACCCTGTTTGTGTCCGTTTCTTTTAAGGAGGTGAAGTAATCCAGAATCCTGATTCCACCCAAGGCTTGTACCGTTTGCGCTAAACTTCGGCGATGGTCTTCATATTTGAATTGAAGCATCGATTCACCCCAGGCAAACAGGTCATAACTAAAAGCCATGGCGCCCATCCTCGCAATTGTTGCACAACGGATCTGGCAATCGGCACGATAACGTTGCTTTTCCCAATGTCCATCAGGGCTTAATACAAGCGGTATTTTTCCTTTGGTATTCAATGGTTTATAGAGCGATCCATTAATCCAAACGCCCGGTAAAATCTCTAAAGCAATATTCTCTACAGAATAACCATCGAAAACTCTTTTCAGAGTAATAATGGGTTTTGAATTAGGTTTTGCCGGAAGCGGCGATAATTGTAAAGCCTGGTAAAGTTGAGGTTTGATGGAATCCTTTCTTTTTTCCCAACTCGCTTTATCAAGGTATTTTGATGCTAAACCATCCAGGTAGGCCCAGCCGTCCTGAACTTCCCATCGATAATATTCGTATTCTTTGAGCTTATATACGCCTGTTTTTTCTTTATTCACCTTCATATCCAAAGGTGTAAGCACATTGGCAAGTGTTTCATCAACATCAGTACGGAAACGCCAGTCGGCATAATTTACCCATTTGTCTTTTACCTGTGGATCGGAATATTTTATCTGGACTTTAAAGCGGGTTTGAATGTCTTTTAAAACCTCAGTCAGTGTTTTTTTGTAAAGGTTATCGGTGTTTTGCGTTTGGGAGGAGAGGTTGTTAACGCTTAATAAACAGGCAGTTAAAAACATAACTAAAGACTTAAAGCCTCTGCTCATTATTTCGAAGCTAAGTTTGTGCGAGCTGAAGCAATCTGACTGCGCTGAACGAGATTGCTTCCCCGAAAAGTCGGGGCAGGCTGTCGTTCCTCCTCGCAATGACGAGGAGTAGAAGAAATGATTTATAATTCTCATGGCTCTTCGCTTTTTGTTTCAGTGATCAACGGAGCAGTATAACCCTTCAATTTAGGCCAGATGCCGTTTTTTATTTTCTTTAATTTCATCCTGGATTGATCAACAACCACATGTTTAATTTTCTGTCTCCGCCAGGTATAAATAAAATGCAGCATGCCATCTGCGGTTTGAATCACAGCGGGATAAGAATATTGACTAATCGGTGAATCTTCTAAGATTAACGCTGCTGACCATTCTTTACCATCCTTTGAAATGGAAACATTTAATGGAGTCCTGGCACCTTTAGCTAAATCGCCGGGAGGCAAAACATGATTATAAACCAGTACATGTCGACCATCTTTCATCGTCACCGCATCTGTTCCTGAATTGTTGTTTGGCAAAGTCGTTTTAGTCATCGGTGTCCAGGTTTCGCCGTTATCTTCCGACCATGATTCTGCAATAGCCCTGTTTGCTGTTCGGGCTAAAATCTGCAGCTTGCCATTGCCGTGCTGCAAAATACTTGGCTGAATGGCTTTAATTCCATTTTCGGCCAGTGGCCCGATTGTCCGCCAGGTTTTGCCATTATCTTTGGTTACTTCAAAATGAATCTTCCAGCCATCGCCTTCACGGCTGGAGGGTGCAAAAAGATTTCCATTGCTTAAAAGTACTGGCTTATTTTTTACCGGACCGATGTAGCCGTCGGGCAATTTGGTAGCATCAGACCAGGTAATACCGCCATCTTTAGAAGTTTTCATCAACCCCCACCATTCAGATGGCTTTGGTCCGATTTTATAGAATAAGAGCAAATCACCTCCGGGTACCTGATAAAGCACCGGATTCCAGGTTGGTAATCGTTTCCCCTCAGGCTGGATGCCATTCGCAACCGAAACAGGTGGCAGCCACTTGTTATCAACAAAGCGACTAATGTAAATTTCTACATCGGGATTTCTTTCTTTAGTTCCGCCGAAAAAAGAGGCTACTAAACCAGTTGGCGTTTCAGCAATCGTTGCAGAATGACACGACGGGAATGGTGCCTGATCGTATAAAAATTCTTGTTTTACAACACCCGTCTGCCATTTTTCTACTTGTGCGTTGGCGGTAATTGATAATGCGAAAACAAGTCCTATTGTAGTGTATATTTTTCTTAGTTTCATAATTCTTTCGCTTCGCGGTTGATTACATTGATTAATTGATTTCACAGATTTGTTTTATTGATTCAAAACTGCGAACTCCAAACTGAAAACTTTTTACTGCTTTGCTTTACTCGCTTTCTCTTCCTTTACTTTCTTAGTATAAGCACTGTAAAGCGCCCTCCAACTTCTGCCATTGTTATTTAACATTTGTTCTGATTTCGTTTTATAGATTTCGAAAATTGCCGAGATCTGTTTCATATTTTTATAGTCCACGGCCTGTTCGCGGGCTTGTTTGAGAAAAGATAAAATCTTCGCTTCTTCGTCGGCAGTTAAATCCGGAACGATCGCTTTGTAACCCTTCATGGTGAACTCCACTTTTCCAATGGTGTATTTATCCAAGATAGTTTCTACTTGTTCTGGAGATAAGTTTTTATTGAGGCTTTCCATTAATGCCTGATGTACGGTTGATGGAATGGCCGAATCAGCAATAATTTGTTTATCCAGATCACTTAATTTAGTTCCGGTAACAGGATTTATTCCATCTGGAACAGTAGATGAGGGGTGTTCGTTATGCCAGTTTCTTATAGTGGTTAAATGAACTGCTATTGCATTTTCGGCAGCCAGTTTTTTAGTGGCATCGGTTAAATTTAATGCTGAAACCCATTCTTTTGCTTTGGAAAGCATTTCTTCAGGTATAATCACGTCTTTGGTCTGACTGAATGCATTTACCGTGGTTAGCAGTAAAATCAATAACATAAACGGCTTTAAAAATTTTCTCATAATTGTATTTTTTTTCTCGTCATTGCGAGACTGATTTTTCATCAGTCGAAGCAATCTCTAATAGGAAAGATTGCTTCGTGCCTCGCAATGACGATTTATTTATATTATTTCCGTTGCTCCACTACAAAAGCATAATCGCCCGAGCCTACCTCATAAATCGCTCTGCCATTTTCCATTTTTATATATTTTAAATCCTTTGCGGATGCCAATTGCTCTGAAATTTCATTTTTATTCCTTGCAGGGATATAAATCATTGCCGTCGTGTTTGGCGGAATGGTAACCTTCCATTTCAACTGAGTTGCCGTTTTGGTGTAGTTGCTTTTAATCAAACCATAAATGGAATGATAGCTGGCATTTACAGAGTTGAGTCCGTTAATCATTTCTGGCTTCATGGTGATGGTTTTAAAAGCGCCGCTTGCTGATTTAATTCCTGCCAGGTTTTCATAATACCAGATCAGTAAATCGCCGAGCATCATCACGTGATTTTGAGAATTCATTTTCGGATCAGCTGTATTGCCATTCCATAGTTCCCAAATCGTTGTTGCCCCATTTTCCACCATGTAACCCCAGCTAGGATAGGTTTTTTGTGTGGCAATCGCGTACGCTAAATCGGGTCTGCCATAATCGTTCAAACAACGCATCAACCACTGAATCCCAACCAATCCATTACTGAGGTGGCCTTTATTGGTCACTTCAACCGTGTAAGTGATGTTTTTAAAAACCTGCTCAACCTTATCTTTCGGTACCATTCCGAAGTAAAGTGGAATAACATTATCTGTCAGAGCGTTTGTAGCATAATATCCCTTTTCGTTATAATATTTCTGGTTAAAGGCATCCTTAATTTTATCGCCCAAAAGCTGGTAAGTTGCAACATCTTCATCATTACCAATTGCTTTCGCAAATTGCATCATCAGTTGTGTGAAATGATAATAATAAGCCGTTGAAATCAGTTCTGATGGATATTTTTTATCTGCGCTTTTACCTCTTCCAAACTCAATGGTAATCGGCGGCATACACCAGTCACCATAACTATCTTTGGTTAAAATATAGTCTTTCATGTAGCGATCTTGCATGTAAGCCAGCCACTTTTTCATTACCGGATAATTATCCTGAACGGCAGAAACATCGCCTGTTTGCTTGTAAAGCATTTCCGTAACTAATAGCATGGCACCGGGCCAGGTCATGTTGTCGCTGTAATACCTCCAAAAAGCAGGCGCAACATCTGGAATGGCACCATCTTCCTTTTGCGAATTTCTAATGTCCTGAAGCCATTTTGAGTAGAACCTGCCGTTATCAAAAACAAAACTTTCACCATAAGCAACTGCACCTCTATCGCCCAACCAAGGCATGCGCTCGTTCCGTTGCGGACAATCAATCGGAATCCCTTTGTAATTTCCAGCGATTCCCCACCAGGCATTTTTGAAAATCTGGTTCGTTAAAGCATCCGAAGTTTCTAATGTTCCAACGGTTTTAATGTTGTCGTAGATCATTTTCCCCAGAAAATCGTTAATCGATGGCTGGTAAGCATATCCCGAAAGTTCTACATACCGGAAACCACGATAAACAAATGTCGGCTCCCAGGTTTCTACTTCCCCTCCTTTTGCGGTATATAAATCGGTACATTTTGCATTGCGAAGATTTGCGGTGAACAATTCGCCATTCGGCTGTAATGATTCAGCAAAACGCAATTTGATCTGTTTTCCTTTTTGGCCCTTCAGTTTGATTTGCAACCAGCCTACCATGTTTTGCCCCATGTCTAGAATATATCTATCGCCTGAAAGTTTTTTTATTGATATTGGCTTCAAAGTGTTCATTACCTTGATATTTTCGTTCATTTGTGCCTCAATCGTTCCGGTTGGTTCTTGTACAAACTCTGCCTTTAACCATTTGCTATCATCAAAACCAACTTTGTTCCATCCGGCAGCTTCTTTCGTGGCATCATATTCTTCACCATCATATTCGTTATTGATTCTGATTGGTCCATCTGCAGTTCCTTTCCAGCTCCCATCGGTATCAATATTTGCGGTACTTCCATCGCTGTAAACAATATTGAGGTTCATCAGCAATTTTGGAAAACCGAATGTTTTGATTTTATATGGCTTTTCATTTTGACGCATGGCGAAGAAACGTCCATTGCCTAAAATAGCGCCAACAGCATTTTTACCATTTTGAAGGTAGCTTGTAACATCGTACGTGTTATACTTTACGTTTTTGGTGTAATCCGTCGGCGAGGGCGCCATAACATCTTCTCCTACTTTTTTCCCGTTGATATACAGTTCATATAAACCCAGGCCAATGATGGATGCCGTTGCATATTTAACCGTTTTTGTGCTTTGAAATTCCTTTCTGAAATACCGGGCGGATAAACGTGAATCGGATTTGATATTATCCCATGGGAATGCCCGATCGAAACCGATCCAACCTTTTGGCCAATCTTTATAATAAAGTAGACCCATCGTCCACGATTGAGTTGCAGACCATTCGCTTTCTCCGGCGGTTGTCCAAGTTTTGACTTTCCAATAAGCTTTCACACGACTTGTCAACACCTTTCCATCATAAGTTACGTGAATAGATTTAGCAGAATTTACTTTTCCTGAATCCCAGAAATCGCCATTATTTGCATTTAATTTCTCTAAAGAAGAAGAAACCAGAACCTGATAAGCGGTTTGCATTACATTTCTTTCTTTAGAAATAATGTGCCAGGCCAACCGTGGTTTTTGAACATCTATACCTAGCGGATTTTCCAACATCTCGCAGGTGGTATTTTGCAACAAAACTTGTGCTGCCACTCTTGAAAATGGTAGTAACCAAATGCTGATTATCGTTATGAAGAGTTTAATGTTCATTTCATTTTTTATATTGACCATATAGGCATAGAGACCATATAGAATTCATTTTATTTGATATTTGATCTCTCCAAAAGTGTTGATCTTTGCGAAGCCAGGTTTGAGCGAGCTGAAGCAATCTTTTTTGTAAATCTTTTTACGCTTCGCGGTTGATTACACAGATTAAGTGATTAGACTGATTCTGTTATTATTTATTCCCGCTGATTTCGGAGATTCCGCAGATTTAATTTTCCCTTTTCTGCGGGCAATTCTTTTCTTCTTTTCTTTGCAAAAAACTTAGCGTTCTTTGCGGTTAATTCTATTTCGTTGAAAAATCAAAATACAACGTCATATCTAATGCCCTGCTGGGTTCTTTATCAAAATCATAAAATACATGTTTCATTCCCATTGGTCCTGTGGTTTCTGGCTTTTGCGTTTTCGTACCAATCGCCGAAATTCCATTCATAAAAGAAATATCTCCTGTGGGGAAAGTCGGACTCATGTTATCGTATTCCGTATCTTTTGATTTCTTCGGCGTAAATAACCGCAGGAAAACATCCTCACGATCTGTTACCACTTTAATTTTTTGGGTTTTCCCGATAAATTCGCACCAGTACATATTTGAGTAATAGCCTTTAAATTCAGGGTATTGCCAGGCTGGTTCCCCGGTTGCCGAGTCGTTATAATCCTTTCTCCAGATTCCAAATTCCGTTCCCTTCATCCGATTCTTCCAGACTCGATACGGACCGCTTCCTTTATAGGCTACCGATTTGATTTCCGTTTCGGGATAAGAGAAATTTAATCCCACGAAAGTGGTAAAGTACGCAGATGGAAAATATTTAACCTGCATTTTTATCCAGCCGGATGGATAGATCGTCCACTCTAAAGTATTATAGCTTTCTTTTTTATCAAATCTGGATGAAATAACCAGGTTATCGCCATCTACTTTTGTGGTGAAATTTTTAAAATTATTCACACCTTCTTGCAAAACCGGGCCATTTGAAAATGGAATTACTCCTTTAGCATTTTTAACCTGCTGAAGTAATCCGGTTGTTTTATCAAAAGTTAAATCGATACCATTTGCCGAAACCTGATAAGTGGTAGCAGACTCCTT
This sequence comes from Pedobacter sp. N23S346, assembly GCF_048515415.1. NCBI lineage: Bacteria > Pseudomonadati > Bacteroidota > Sphingobacteriia > Sphingobacteriales > Sphingobacteriaceae > Pedobacter > Pedobacter sp. N23S346. The sequence continues at coordinate 78,252 of NZ_JBLYEE010000002.1, read as the reverse complement.
CAGGCTTACTTTTGAAGAACCAGTCTTAACCACCATTTTATCGGCATCAGCTGCAGGCAAGGCAATCGGGAAACTCCAGGTAAACAATTCCTTGCCATAAAAATCTTTAGCAGTTAGATAAAAAGCGTCGAAAGTCAGCCAATTTGTAGGTAGATTAACTTGTAATTTCCCTTTTTCTAAAGGCTTAATGTTTGGCGCATCTGCCTTCCCTGCTTTGAATACGGCGTCTGCACCTGGTTGTAATTTTTTCAGTTTCCATTCGAAAGTACATTGATTGAGGTTGGTAAAAGCATACCTGTTTTCCACCAAAAATGAGCCATCAAAGCCTGCAGTCATGTCTCGTTTCTCTACAAAAACCGGACTCCAAACTTCTTTAATCGTGTAGAAGCTGCCTTCTTTTTCGTGGTAAGGCCCCACAATTCCATCAGGCCCATGATTTCCATCAGTATCCAATTCTCCATTTCTATCTGTTCGAACAACAGCCTGATCGGCAAAATCCCACAGGAAACCACCTGCAGAAAGTGGGTTATTCCACATGGCATTCCAATAATCTTCTATCCCCGCACCATGACCACCATCCCACATGCCATGAAGAAATTCGGTTGGCATCAGAATGTTATGGCCATGGTCATAATTTCCAATTCCATAATTAAATTCACGGTAATGGGTGGTTTCGAATCCGTTAAAAACTTCCCATGGATGGATTAAAGGGCGTTTTTGAAGATCGTGATCAGCGAAAAGATGATCGAGCTCACTGTTGTGACCGCCTTCATTTCCATTGGCCCAAAATACAATCGACGGATGATTTTCATCATTGGCCATCATCTCCTGATACAATTTTGTTCCGGTTGGCGTATCATAGGTTCCATGCCAGCCCGCCAATTCATCCATTACAAATAAACCTAAGGAATCACAAACATCCAGAAAGTGTCCATCTGGCGGATAATGCGACATCCGAACAGCATTCATGTTCATTTCTTTCATCAAAGAAACATCGGCAATGCTGATTCTTTTGCTTGTTGTTCTGCCGGATGAAGGATAAAAAGAATGGCGATTGACCCCTTTAAATTTCATTTTAACTCCATTCACATAAACACCGTCACGTTCCTTCACTTCAATCGTTCTGAATCCAATTTTCTTAGTGATTTGATGAATGGCTTTTCCATTTTTAATTAGTGTAAAAGTTGCCGTATAGAGATTTGGAAATTCAGATGACCACAAGGCCGGGCTTTTAAATTCCTGATTAACCTGCGTTAAATTCGATGCGATTTTAGTCGAAAATTCATTTCCTAGTTTTTTGCCTTTTCCATCCGTTAGCTGAATATTAATTTTATCGGCCAAGCCAGATGTAAAAACGTTAGCCGTAAAAACGCCATTTGCTTTTGCATCAATCTGAACCCGATCTATATAAGTTTGCGGCAACGCTTCCAAATAAACTGGTCTGAAAATACCACCGAAAATCCAGAAATCGGCTTTACGTTCGGCCTCATTAACCGATTGATTGGCTGAATGTTTAGAAACTTTTACTTCAAGTAAATTATTACCTTTCAAATTATTCAGCTTTGTGATATCATATTTAAAAACATAAAATGAACCCTGGTGTGTTTCTCCGGCAGATTTTCCATTAATCTTAACCTCCGTATCGGTCATCGAGCCTTCAAAAACAATGTTTATTTTCTTGTCTTTCCAGGCTGTTGGTATCTGGAAATTGTACTTATACAGTCCTTGTTCTTTCCCCTTATTTGTTTCTTTATTAAAACCGTAATTGTACTTTCCAAACCCCTGCAATTCCCAATTTGAAGGCACAGGGATGGTGGTCCATTTCCCGAAATTCATTCCTTCGGTACAAAAGAAATCCCACTTTACAGTGTCATCGTTTCCAGTTCCGGATAGATATAGTTTCTCCGTTTGCTGTGCCCGGAGGGGGAAAAACATCATTACTAAACAAAAGAAAGGTAAAATGCTGTACTTCATTAATTGGTTTTAAATTGGTTCACTAATGGATTATCCGTTCTGAAAGGCAGTGCAGGTAATCCATTACTATAAAAATTTCCAGTTGGGTTTTCTGTCCAGTTGTAACGTACGGCAACAGGTTCAGCAACTTCATTTGAAGAGACCACTACTTTACCAGCTTCAACTGAAGCATCGGCCTTCACAAATTTGCCATCTTTACCAGCGATGGTAAATCCAGTAATCTGATTTGTAGAAGCCAAGTGATCAAAGCTCAGCACGGCTTTTCTATCCTTAAAGGCAACAGATTTGTAAACAGGACCGGAATAGTCGATTTTTAGATCGTAAGTTTTAGCCAAAGCCAGAAGCGCTAATCTTCTGCCTACCTCCCATTTATATGTTGGATGTAGATCTTCATTCGAATCAGTTAAGTCATTTGTCGATATCATTCCCGTGTTCGGAAGCCTCAAAACCTGCATTTGTGCTTCCCAAAAACCGGGTTCAGTATCGGCATCTAAAGCGATTTTACCTTTGGTTTTTGAGTAATTGAATGGGGCAATCTGAACATAATAAAAAGGAAGATCTTTCTCGCCCCAGGCTTTGCGCCATAAATTGATCAGGGTTTTCATTTTATAAGCGTAGCTGATCTTTTCATTTAAAAAACAATTGGTTTCCCCCTGATACCATAAAAAACCACGAATCTTAAATTGCGAAAGTGGTTCGATCATTGGCGTGTAGAATTTACCAGGATCATTGCCTACTTTTTGATTTTTAAAATAGGATTCCTGAGCAAAAGCTTCTGGTGAAATCCATGGTTCGATGGCACTTCCTGAAACTGCAGAAGATATTATTCCTACCGGGATGCCCAATTTCGCCTGAACTTCTTTAGCAAAAAAATACCCAACGGCAGAAAAAGCCCTTAAAGCAGAATCCTGCGCTACGGCCCAACTTTTATGCAGTGAGTCTGGTTTAATTAACTGTTTACGATTGACCAGAAAAATTCTGATTTGTGTATTTTTTGCTTTTGCCACTTCATCTGCCGGAAAGCTTAATTTTTCATTTTTTGGTTTAGGAATCTTCGCCAGCTTACGCATTTGGTATTCCATATTTGATTGACCGGAGCAAACCCAAACTTCACCTACGAGGATGTTGGTTAGTTCAATCCGGTTGGAACCAGAAATGATGATGGTTTGAGGAATTGATGATGTTTTTAAAGGCCTTAAAACTACCTTCCAGTTCCCGTATTTATCGGTTATGGTTTGCTTATGCTGACCAGCAAAAGCAACTACTATTTTTTCATCAGGCGAGGCAAAGCCCCAGATGTTAATGGGTTTATTGCGTTGCAAAACCATATCGTTAGATAGGATTTGAGGTAAAAGGATTTTGGCGTTGGCGGAGATGGATAAAAATAAGAATAGTATTAGTAAGAGAGATTGCTTCGTCGTCCTTAAGGCTGTCGTCATTGTGAAGCTGGGCTTGTGCGAGCTGAAGCAATCTGACTTTACTGAAGGAGATTGCCGCGTCGTGCCTCCTCGCAATGACGATTTACTGAAAGGCAATGACGATAATGGAAAATGTAGCACCGATTTACTCAAACGCAATGAGGGGAAAACTCCAAACTCCAAACCTTTAACTCCAAACTTAACCCTCATGCTAAAACCCCTCCGTTTTTAAATACTTAATCAAATAAACAGCTTCTTTTTTTTCAGCTTCGCCTGCATTTTTTAAATCGTAATTTTGATCTGCTGGTGTATCTACATCAGGAAAGCGACGAACAGATCCGGTGCGAAAAACAATCCTCGATACTTCGGCAATCGGCTGAAAAGCTAGACTGGTTAACACGTCTTTTCCATTTACCGTTACCGTGTAAAACCGGGTATGTGCATCCAGTTTCAATTTGATATCATAATTCTTACCTGCTTCGTACTTCATGAAGTTCTTGTAACGCGCACCGGCCTTAGCACTCAATACACCAACAGTATCGAAAATTAACCGAACAGTTGCTAAGCCTTTTGCATCTTGCAATTCAATTTCCAATAAACCAAAATCATTCTGTTTCGGTGTTACAGCAAACGAGGTAATGATTTTTTTAGATGCAGGAAATGCCCTTTCTACCTTTGCATAATCAAAGGGATCTTTATCTTTAAGCACAAGGGCTCCACCTTCTACTTTTACTGGTGCCCATAACGGACTGTAAATATTCCACTTTTCAAGCGCTTTGTTTTCTATTAATTTTGAAAAATCGTCGTTTACTTGTTGATCTACTTGATCAGTAACAGGCAAGGGAACGGAAGAAACCCAAATATCTTCCTTGTTCATGCTGTACGTTACCCACAGTTTACCATCCGCAGGCTTTCCATTGCCTTCAATAATACCGCGAACGTATTGCGGACCGTAAGATTTATAATTTCCACCGTAACGCATGGGCGATATTTCGCCGGTTACCAGAAGCAGATTCGTATAGTCTAAGCCATTTTTGCTAGTCGAAATGGCCAGTGGCCATCTGTATTCTGAGGGATTGTAAACGGTCGCATAATTTCCATCTGCGGTTCTTTGCCCCCAGATTTTAGCATTGCTGTTTACAAAACCCGGCGCCCGGGAAGCGTTTTCCGGCCAGCTTTTACCATTATCGGAGCTGATTGCTGTTAATGCATTTTTCCATAAACCAACTACTCGTCCATCTGATAAGTGATAATAGCTGAAGGCTTTATACTGTTTCTGTAAAGTGATTAGGGGATCTTTTCGGTCTGCTTCTTCATTCCATTGCTGCGTCATTAATTTGTTTGCCAGCAACTCCTTACATGCCGCAACGAACGCTTTATTTTTACTTTTTTCGAAGTAAGGATATTTCGTGTTTTTTTCTGAATAACCTGGGTTGTAGTGAATGAAATAAATTGGTCCGTATTTTCCATCTGGCTGGATTTCTCTTACGGCTCTGCCAATCCCGTGCCCATCATTCGGGTCGTCTTTTGCATCAAAACTGATCGCATAAAAACCTAAAACCAGAAATACATTTTTGGTAGAGACATAGAAGCCCATGCGTTGATGCATTACCGCATCTAAATCTTTTGCTATATCGGTTCTTCCTTCTTTGGTGGTTCCATCAGGAATTCTGTAAATGGGAAAAATCACGTCTGGTTTACTCCAGGTGTAACCATCAGGTGAAGATTGTAATAAGGTTTGTCCTGGCGGGATGCTTTCTCCCACTTGATCACTCAAATATTCTAGGTAAAATCTGTTGTTCCAATAGGCTAACATTGGGGCGTGGTTATAGGTCCAGCCGAAGTTTTCTGCCAATTCTGGATGCGCCCTGTTTGCCCTGAACGTTTGAATGCTGTGTACCCCAACCACAGGAGTTAATTGTCCATGATGATAGTCGGCATTGACCATCGTTTTACCTGTATAACGCACGGTATCTTGCGCTTCCGAAGTTTGTATCGCAAAAGCAAATGATAGGGTTAAACAAAGTATTTTAAATATTTTCATGTTATTATGTTCATTTCGTCATTGCGAGTTTCCGATTTTTCATCGGAACGAAGCAATCTTTTTTGTTAAATAGATTGCTTCACGCTATCGCTCGCTCCCTTCCTTCAGTTCGCAATGACGATTCATTTATTATTTCAATAAATTCTCAATCACCTTCCTCTTCACTTTTATAATCGTTCCATGCTTATGTCCTTCAGGGATGGAAACTTGCGAAGTCACCTCTTTAAAACTTTTAAAGTCTGCTGTTTTATAAGCAGAATAAATCTTTTGTCCGTAAGCATCGAAATAAATCAGCCAATCATTTTTTACTTTTACTACCGTTGGGCCTTCCGTTAACTTCGGACTAAAAGTTTCTGAAACATGCTCATAAGGACCTAAAGCATCCTTGCCAAATGCGACCTTCAAATTTCTGTTTGGGCGAGTGTTGTCTTTCAAAACCAATACAAAATCTTTTGGTTCCCTTTTCACAATTACGGCATCAATTACACTAAAACCGGGATCCAAAAATAATTTCGGTTCAGAAAAGGTAATAAAGTCTTTAGTGGTGATTGCATACATCCTGTGGTTATTATCTTCATCTTCTATTCCTTTAGCAAAGCGAAATGGAATGGTTGATGCCCAAATCACTATGTATTCTTTTTGCTCATCATCATAGAAAATTTCCGGTGCCCAAACATTAACGGTTTCTGGCTCACTTTCCATTACGGGAAGAAATTTCTGTTCTGTCCAGTTGACTAAATCTTTTGAACTGGCATAACCGATTCCTTTATCGCCTTTCCAGCTACAGGTCCAAACCAAATGAAACGTGCCATCAGGCCCCTGAACAATCGATGGATCGCGCATGACTTTCTGAGTACCAATTTCAGGTTTTAAAAAAGTCTTGTTCAGATCAGTCCAGTGGTAAGCGTCATAACTATACAAAAGCCTTAATCCCTCCGTTGCTGGCTCATGGAACGATGTAAATAAATAGGCTTGTTTTGAGCAAGAACTTAATCCGCACAAAGCCAGGCCAATAATGGCTAAGCGGAATGATGATATATACTTTGCTTTAAACATTTTTTATTTTTCTTATTAACACCCCGTCCTGCGGACACCCCTCTAAAAGAGGGGAATGTCACTCCTAGTTGTCATTTCGACCGAAGTGGAGAAATCTTTTAAACTGGCAGATAAGATTTCTCCACTCCGCTTTGCTCCAGTCGAAATGACGACTAACTACATTATATTTTCTCCAACACCAAAACCCAGTCATTACCATTTTTAGGTTCTCCTGGCGGATTAAATTCTTTTATTCCTTTATTTTCAAATGTTCCGATTGAGATCGTTTTTCCTGTCCGCGGATCGAACCAGGATGCCTTCAATTCGTCCCCATCTGTTTTTCCAAGCTGAACGCTGAAATTGCGCCCGGTGTAAGTGTAAAGCATAGCAAACTCTTCACCCCTGGTACCAATTACCCGCTCATACTTTTCACCATTTTTACCAGCGATTAAGGTTTGATCCGGTACACGGTCAAAATAAGAATGGGATAACATCAAATCCTTTAAATGTTTCATCTGAGTTGCGCCCGCGGCATTTATCTCCGTTGTCCATGGCGCTTTCGGACCATATGCAGGTTTTTTATCTGTCAATTTGTACATCTGCATCACCGCATTATTGCCATAGGTATAGCCGAAGGCACCAGCAAACACAGACCAATAACCATATCTTCTTACATCGGCAGCTGTCCACCGCGGCTCTATCGTATCGTGTAAACCCTGCGGAATCCCCTCGTATGATGGTTCGCCATCAATTGTAGGTTTGATTGGTTTGAGTTTGTAATCCGTTTCAATGTATTTCCAGTTGTCTTCGCCATAGTGCAAAGTTTCTTTCGCTGAAGTATCCTGGTCATAGCGGCGATGCCCCGATTGAATCATATCAAAATCGTTCCAGCTGGCTTTGTGAAACCAGGTAGATGAAGCTGTTCTGCCTCTCGGATGGAAAGTAATTAAGTGGTTAGGATCATTCGCCCGTAAAGTTTCACCAATCGCATTCCAAACTTCTAAACCATCACTCCCTTTTATATCTCCACCGTTTAACCAGATGATGTTACTTTTATCGCGGTATCTTTTGGCTAAGAATTCTGCATAATTTTTTGCCTGCAGCACATTCACCTTTTTATCTTTCACGTTCGTTCCCCAAACCGGAACCAGTGCCATATAAATTCCTTTTTTTTCGGCAAGATCAATGATATAATCTACGTGATCCCAAAAATCATAAGCCTTACTGTCTTTAAAATCATTCCCTTCAGTGATGGCAGGTTTTGAAACATCCTTGTTAATGATGGATGAGTCGCCGTAAACATTTACAGATGGCACCTCGTGCAAAACCATCACCTGGATCACATTAAAACCTTTTTGCTTGCGATCCTCTAAATAGGTATTGGCATCTTCGCGGTTAAGCTTACTAAACAACAACCAGCCCGTATCGCCCAACCAGAAAAAAGGTTCGCCATTGCCCGTTGTTAAATACCTTCCATTTTCAGAGATGAGTAAACTTTTATCTCCAAAATGTGGCTTTTCCTTGCAACCAAATGCAAGTAAACAAGCCATCGAAAGGAAAAATATCTTTGATTTAATCGTCATATTTTAGATCTTATTGAGGAAAATGATTTCATCTCCATTTCCAACTTTATCAATTTTTGAGATGGCATTTCCATTTATTTTTTCTTCTTTCAACACTTTTCCATCCTTACCATCCACTATTTTCACACTAAATTTTCCGCTGAACTTTGTTAAATCTATAGTGCTGGCTGCTGAAGAAGCGTTGTATAAAACGTAAGCTTTCCCTGGGTTTTCTAAGCCATATTGTTTGGCATTTTTCCATGCCGGAAGAAAAGGTTTCATAAGAGAGATCGCTGTTAATGTTGCCTGATCTATGTTTTTTGCATTGGATAATGAACCGCCAGCCATCAGAATCGCCCAACCGAAATTATCGAAGTTGTCTCCAGAATACATTACTGCCTTGCCAGGAAAATTATTTCGATACTCTGAAACCGCACGGTAAACTTCTTCGAAAGATGTTTTCTTAGGTTTAAGTAAGCGTGCATGCTGACGGGGAGCCAAATTCTGTCCACCTTGTGGCGCATAAACCGTTCCATCAGCCTGGTAATGCCAATATTTAATATCGATTAGATCGACTACATCCGCTCTTTGTTTATCCGCTAAAATAGCATCCTGAACATCTTTGGTAACACTTAAACCAATAATTGGATGTTTGCCAGTTTCCTGCTCCCATTCTTTAATCGTATCGAGCCAGAATTGTACAAAGTGTAGCGGACCAGTAAATTCTGCACCGATTAACTGAATCACACCTGTATTTCCATCAAAATTTTCCAGGCATTTACGGATATAAGTTTTATGGATTGCTTTACGGTTTTCATTGCTGATATCGTAAAACTGCTCGGCCATAAAAATTCTTTTATCGCCAGCATACGGAACAGGTTCTGGGAAACCCGTATTGTTGATGTTATTTGCCGTACGCCACGGAAAATCTGCATAATGTGCACCAGCCTCTATAATATTGTGTTGGAAATAGTTCTCATGAATCAAAACCAAACCTTTCTGATCAGCGAGATTGGCAAAGGTTTTCAGCCTGTCCCAATACCAGAGATTGTATTTGGTGATGTCGTATTTACTCAAGCCATCCCAGGCTTTATCCTGTCCGCTCCGGGCGAAGGGTAATTCGTAAAAAGGTGCCCAAACTTCGCCATCCATCCGGCGGATGCGTTCGTGATCATCTCTCCTTCTATCGTACCAAAGGCCGTAATTGTGATCTAATATTTTAACCGAACCATTTTTCATGGAATCGGTAATGGCGTCTAAATCATCGGTTAAGCCGTTGCCGGAACGACCAGGCACAAATCGGGTAATGTGGAATTTAGTGTTTTTCAATCCATGCGGACGGGCACTTCCATTCCACCAGGGCACATCCTGACGGTTGCCTAAAATGATTTCATTTCCGCGAACCAGCCAACCATTTTTTATCGCCATCGCATCGGCCATTGCTGGCTGAACAACTTTGTCTAATCCGATTTTATCGATGCTTTTTGCCTGTTTGGCATCAAGTGAAATTTTATTCCGCTCAGATGCGGCATCAATATATTCTGATACGGTTAAGGCAGGTTTATAAGCAAGCTTGGTGAGTTTTTGTGCAATATCCACCGGAGGACTGCTTGAAGCTTCTGTTTCTACCGGAAGGATGAAAGTTCTGGCTTCTATTTCATTCCCTAATCTATCTTTAAGCTGAGCATAATATAAACTCCGTGGTTGAATTTGCTCATTCGACATATCCCAATAGCCATTTCCAGAAAACTGCGCCCAGGTTCCGAATGCCCAATTTTGTGCAGTTGGCGGCTGATAATTATCTACCCTTGCGGCGCTACATTGCCAGAAAACACTGTTCGCCGCGCTCCATCCTGAACCTTGTCCATCCTGACCGCGATTTAAATAACTTAACGCTTGTCCGTCTATGTTTACAATATCGAATAAAACACCCGATGCCCAGCTATCAATGGTACCACTAAAACTGAAAGGCAAATAAGACTGGCACTGCACAAATACGTTTGGTCCGGGGGCACAGAAACCTACCGCGAAATCGTGGTAACCGTATTCTGAATACAACCTTTGGAAAAGGGTTTGTTGTCCGGTAGTTAAAAATGTATAGCGACGTTCGCCACCAATTTCTGAGATAGGTGCAAGCGATTTACAATCTTCTACCGTAACTCTCTTTGCTGTTTCGAGCACATTAACCGCAGAACCCGCGAAATGCTCAAATACCACCTGCCGAACCCAGGAATCTTCTACATTTTCTAATGAAATACCCGTCCAACGGTGGTATTCATCTTTAATATTTTCTTTGTGATAATCTGATTCGAGTTTTAAATTCTCTACACCAGCGTTTGAAATCCAACCGTTCCATTTGTATCTTGAGACAGTTGCGCCTCCAAATTTTGTGTCTAAAGCTGTTGTTATTGGCGCATCTAAGCTGAGGATTAAACCGTTGATCGCAGTAATTTTCCGATCAAAGTGCAGATCTCTTGTTCCGGGTTTCCAGCCCAAAGCACTTTCTCCTCCACCAAACTCAACCATTTTAAGGGTTTCAATCCATTCTTTGGTTGATGGACGATGAATAATTATTTTATCGCCAACTTTAAAGCCAGTGGCATTTGCTAGTGTAATTTTTTGTGCATTTACCGGAACATAATTATCTGTAATGGCTATTGGCGATTCTTCTATCTTATCTTTTTTACCTAAAATTCTGATTACCCCTATCCGATCCAAACCTTTTGCAAAGATTTTAGTTCCACTTTCACCCATTCCGCTGCCACGAAGCACAATGCCTGAGGCTGATATTTTTAAGATTCCGGAAACTTCATAGGTACCTTTCTCTAACAAAACAGCCCCACGCAAACCATCTTTCCCGACAGGTAATTTAGATACGTAGTTTATGGCTGATTGAATTCTTAGCGTCGCATCACCATCTTTTAAAGGCACTACAACTTTGACCAGCGCCGATGGAATTGCTTTTTCGCCTGCCATATAACCTGCATAGGAGAAATCAGGAATACGATTCCCCAGCTCATCTGCCGTGTAAGCCATTTTGCCATCCTTACCTTTGAAAATAGGTTTTGGTGGTTCAATGGGTTTTGGTTTTTGCGCAAATGAAAAGTTCGCCATCAAAAGAACCATCATCAAAATTGATAAGGTTTTGAGTTGCTCTACTTTTAATATGTGGTTGGTATTTGGCATTGATGTTATTTTCTTTTGTCAACAATCTATGAACGGTCGTCACCCTGAATTCATTTCAGGGTCTTTATAGCATGTAAGATGCTGAAATAAATTCAGCATGACGAGCGCCAAAAGCAAGATTGAGATACGATTGCCTCGCTTTTCCGCTGTAGTATTTGGCTTTCAGCTTTAGTCTTTCCACTTTGGTCTTTTTGCTTTAATCTTTGGTCTTTCAGCTTTAGTCTTTCTACATTCTCCCTTCGCTTGGTTTTACCGTTGAAACAGGAACCACACTATTTAAATAAACTTCGATATTAGAATAACCACTTTTCGAAATTTTAGCTGCGTCAGTTGCATCCTTTGGGTTTAAACCGTTTTTCAACTCATACGCATCAGGCATGCCATCATCATCTGAATCTTTGTAAGGTGTACCTTTATATTCCGGATAACCGCCAACTTGACTAATATCGGTAATGATTCCCTGTTTGTATGAATCTTTTGGTAAACGGCGGTGTTCGAAATCTTTCTCAGGTAATTTAACGCCTTCAATGAAATCAATTTTTCCCGTTTTCACTTGTTTAATTACGCGGGTATCAACCGGATCTCTCTTTGGAAGGTTTGCCCCAACGTTAGTTAATACATATTCTTTCGCTGCTAAAGTGGGGAGAATAGTGATTTTTGACATTGGAAAAGGCTTTTTCACTCGCATGGCTGCAAAATATGGAGAGGCTTGTTCAAAAGTCATTAATTCACCTTTTTTATTCTCCAGCTGAACGCCACCATCCCAGTTATTTTTAGTTACTTTTTCATTTCCTTCAATAATATTTCCTTCTACATAAGCACGACCGTAAACAACATAAGGTAATTTACTTCTTCCAGATTCTGGTTTGAGTATTCTGTAGCTGATCGGCTCTTTTAAATTCGTAACCGGACCTGGTTTATAGTAGTTATTTACGATATTAAATAATGCAGTATAATCTCCACCATCTGTTGAACGATTATTCCAATTGAAAACCACATTGTTTGCAAAGTTGAAAATACCGTTCCAGCCAATAGATGGGTTTCTGGCACCATTATCTGCCCATAAGTTCCGCATAAAAGTACAGTTCTCACCGCCCAATGTGCTACCAAAAGCATGGTTCCAGGTATCTAGAGCCTCAGAAAAAATGGAGTTTTGAATGGTGATGTTTACCGTTGCTAGTTTATCTTCAATTTTGCCCGTACTATCGTTATACATGTGACGATACATCGACATATTTTCGTCTAATCCCCAGCTTGCCGAAACGTGATCTATCATGATATTTCCTACCGGATTACCACCAATCGCATCATCGCGACGCCCCACAAAGGTTTCGCCTCTTCTAAAACGCATGAAACGAACAATTACATCATGTGTGTTTAACCATACCGATTCGCCAGCCACGCAAACACCATCACCTGGTGCCGTTTGACCTTCGATGGTAATGTACGGTGCTCTAATAATTAGTGGTGTTTTGATTCTGATGATCCCCGAAACATTGAAAACCACTATTCTTGCTCCACCCTGTTCACAGGCATCGCGTAAAGAACCCGGACCACTGTCATTTAAATTTTTAACGACTATTACTCTTCCGCCACGACCGCCAAAACTATAAGCACCACCACCTTCAGCACCCGGGAAAGCCAATAATTCTGATTGCGGCAAATCTGTTGGCCGGCCAGCCCATGGAACATAAGGCTTGCCCTCTTTCTCTTCTTTGAGAATGATTGGTTTTGCCTTTTCCCAGGCCATATCAGACTGATGATAAGCTTCCTTCATCATTGAATCTGATGATTTCTTAACATCTTCGGGAATTGTAGGATATTGGGCAAAAGCTGAACCAGCTGAGAGTATTAATGCTGCTGAAAACAGCAGATTTAAAAAGTTCTTTTTCATTTGTGTTTTGCTCGTTGGAAAAACAAAAGGTTAAGTCGATAAATACTTCGCTAAAATAACGCAATATTAAGATTTATTATTCGGCTCATTCTTTGATCAATCCTGGTTTATCAATTTTGGTTAGAAAATATATTATTCTTTAAATCAGCACTTAATCTAAAGATTTTTTACTTAACTCCTTAAAGCAGCGAACGAATTTTAATCCGTTTTCCGGATTCGAAACACCTGAATATCGGCTGCTAAGCTGAGTTACAAGATAGAGATAATATTCATATATAAATGTAACATTCTTGAATAAAAAAAGAGGATCGCACTCGCTGCTCCCCTCTTCCAAACCAAATATATAAATCGAGATTGCGCTAACTTATCCCAATGCTGTTAATCAAACTTATTTTAACGGATCAAATGTACCTGCTCCCTTTAAACTATTCCATCCTGTAGTTTGCTCTAAGTATGGCGATGAACTTAAAATGTTTTCATTCAGGCCAAAGAAATAATATTCAGGGTACCATTTAAATTTCCAGTCCGCAGGGTTTGTTCTATCCAAATCATCTTTTTCAGTAATCACAAATATGTTATCATATAAATAATCTAAATATGCTGCATAATTTGCACTGCCATTTGGTGTTGGATAGGTTGCCGGATCACGATCAATTATCGGTGCATTTCCGGTAGCTGGTTTAATCAATGGATCATTTGTACCCACATATTTAGCACCTGCAACTGATTTTACAGTGATGAAATATCCTTTTCTTCTGGTGCCATTTAATGGTTTTATCCCTAAACGTGCAGCAGTAGGCGAATTTTCTTCAAATAACATCCAGCGTCTCAGGTCGAAAAATCTTTTTCCTTCGTAAGCAAATTCGATATTTCTCTCTTTTAAAACAGCAGAGAATAACTGGTCTCTGCTGGTAGCGCCAGCCAATCCATATGCGCCGTCTAAATTTTCCACTCCGGCGCGTTCTCTGATAGATTTAATACCTTCTAAACCTTCACCCAATTTATTTGCGCCAATGGCAGATTCGGCTAAATTTAATACGACCTCAGCGAAACGCATTTCCATAAAGTCTGTTCCGCTTTGCTGGAAATTACCTAGGGAGTTTGATGCACCCGGGTCTGTTGCTTTGCTGATGTAAATTGCACTGCTGTTCGCTCCTTTTGTTTCTGTTGTTAAACTTGGAATTGTTTCAGCAGCTGTTCTATACCATTTGTAAGTCCATTGCTTGTAAGTTGTGTTCCCAGCGTATGGCCAGATTGCACCATTATATACAAAAGTTTTGTAGAAACGAGGATCTCTGTTTTTAAAGAATTTTTTAGCATCATAAACATAGGCTGTTGAAGCGCCTGGCATTTTCCCATCTTTCATCGGGAAGGCATCTACTATTTCTTTTGTTGGTGAAAGTGATCCTCCTCCATTAATCTCTTTTGATCTTGCGGCCTGCTCCCAACCATTATTTTTCGTAGTTGTTCCGCCGATGGCGAGGTTATTAAAACCATAAACAATTACTGCTTCCGGATTATTCACTTCAGAAAACCACATGTTGCCCCAAGCCACACCATTTGCCGTGCCGCCAGTTTTGAATAAACCGCCGCCGTTTGCTTCCAATAGTGTTTTTGCTGCCAGGTTTGCCTGATAAGCTGCTTCCCAACGGGTTATATCATCTGTACGGTTAAATAACGGACTCGCCCAGGTTAACAGCACTTTGCCTTTCATCGCGGCACATGCGCCACTGGTAATGCGACCCCAATCTGAATTTCCCCATTTACCTGGCAATAACGATTGCGCCATATCCAGATCTGCGATGATTTGTTTAATACATTCTGAGCTGGAACTTCTAGGGATTTGCAACGATGTTCCATCTTCTGAGATGGGATCTTGTGGTACCAATGCCAATGGCACGCCACCATATAACCTAACCAAATCGAAGTATTGCCATGCTCTCCAGAAATACATCTGACCTTTCAGGCGTTTTCTAACATCTTCCGGCAAACCATATTTATCAATTTCGGCAATAAAAATGTTGATCTGTTTTAATCTCGTATACGGATTATTAACAATGCTGGTGGTTAACCTGGCACCAAAATAATTTAACGCATGGGTATTGGTATAACTGATGGTTGCCCACACTTTGTTAAAATCTGTTTCGCCAGCAAATTCATCTGTTGTCCTGGCGAAAGTATCATTACCCGTAGCTAAATTCCAGGATAGCGACTGTGCATTGTTTGCCGGCAAGAATAAGCCGTAAACATAATCTACGTAACCCTGAGCCAATGCTGCATCTTTAAAAACTTCTTCATTATATCCGGCCAGATCTCTTTTTTCTTCGAGAAAGGAATCTTTACAGCTGGAGGAAAGCACAACCACCAAGGCGATTAAACTTAATATCTTATTTCTTTTCATCTCTATAATTAGATTATTGAATTTCAAATTTTCTTTGGTTATAAGGTCAGGTTAAGTCCGAAGGATAGTGTTCTTAAATTTGGGTAAGCATCCCACGCACCATCCGGACCTTTGTAACTATATGGGTTATAAAGATTAACCGGATTTAAAGCAGAGACAAACACCCTTGCATTGTTAATTTTTAACTTCTCTACAATTGTTTTTGGCAGGGTGTAGTTTACATTAAAACTTGGAATGCGGATTCTGAAAGCACTTACCTTATAAAAATTAGATGTTGGTGTTAAGCTAATATCTGCGAAATTAGGATTAGGCATAGTACCTTCGGGATTAATAACCGGATCGTAAATATTACCCCAGATATTTGGCAGACTGGTAAAATTTCTGGCAATGGAAACGTTCAAAGCTTTCCTTTCATCGATTTCTGCCCATCCACCGAATGAACCAGCAATTACGGCATCTACACTAAAACCTTTATAACCAGCTTTTAAAGTAATACCAAAACCGTAATGATTTTGTGATTTTTTTGATAGTTGAACCTGATCATTTTCATCGATAATGCCATCTGGAGCACCAAAAGTACCATCAGATTGTAACTGACCTCTCACATCTCTATAATAAAGCGTTCCTGGTCTTAACTGCGCTACTGGCGTACCAAATACCTGAGTGATTTTATATTGGTTAATGTAGTTGGTCACCTCATCCTGTGTTTTAAACATTCCTAAATAGTCATATCCCCACTTACCATTATCTGATGATTCGTTTGGTTTAGCTAACCAAGGTTTTAAATTATCATTAGCATTAAAATTGCTGATTTTCACTTTATCATCACTCCATCCAAAACGGGCGCTTACGCCATAATTGAAATCAGAACCGATTTTATCATCCCATGAAATGCCAAGTTCGTAACCAAAGAAATCTGCTGACCCAAAGTTTACTGAAGCCACGGTACCACCAATAGTTACTGGAAGACTTGCCGTTGGTTCTATCAAAATATTTCTGGCCATGTTATAATAACCTTCCACATTTACGCTTAAACGATTTTTCAAGAATTTAGCATCGATACCAACGTTGTTTTTGTATTCTGTACTCCAGGTTGCATCTCTGTTAGGCGCTGCTTCCATTTTGAAACCTGTGGTAGCACCAGTATTCCCACCAAATACCGCACCTTTACCATCCTGGAAAGTATAGCGCTGACGCCATAACCAAGGCTTGGTTTGATCGTTACCTAAAACACCAAAAGCATATCTTAATTTCAAATAGTTAACTGCTGGCACTTTGAAAAAACTTTCTTCAGAGATTACCCATCCAACAGATCCTGAATAGAATTTACCCCAATAGTTTTCGGGTGCAAATTTGGTAGAGGCATCTGTTCTGAATAAGAATTCTGCCAGGTATTTGTTGGCATAGGCATAGTTTGCGCGACCAACATAGGATAAGGTTCCGGCTTCATTAGCAGATGTTGAGCCATCAATTGCGCCAGTTGCAGAATTAAACTGACCATTGGTTGCCGCTATAGGACCAGCCTTAAAAACAACCTGCTGGCTATTTTCTGATTCTGATTTCTCCACCGTAAATAAACCACTTACCGAGTGTTTACCAAATTCTCTGGCATAGTTTAGCACAAAATTGGTTTGCTCGCTTTTTTGGTTCGTATTGACATAATATAAACGATCGCCATTGGTAACCCTTAACGGACTTAATACCGTAGCACCTTCGTAAATATGTTTATTTTCGCCTAATCTATTAAACTCATAAAGGGTATAGAAGGTACCAACCTGGTCTCCTACCGAGTTCCCGGTATTCCTGGCATAGGCCATTCTTGCTTTTAAACCCTTCGCAAATGGCAGTTCATATTCCGCATAAGCGTTTACGGTAAATAAATTCGATTTTGTAGTTGCTAAATTGTTCAACCTGTCAATTTCTCCAAAGTGGTATCTGGATAAATCATTGGTTGTTCCCGGTAACTTCACCGGTAAACCATTGATATAATCAGGCACATATCTTGGTGCAAGCAAAAGATTTCTGTAATCATCCTCAACCCCTTCGCCAGATACTTTATTGAATGTTTTGACAAGATCTCCATTATTACCAGAAACCTGAATACCCACTTTGAAATTAGTTGTTACCGTTACATCTGTTCCTGCCCTGAAATTCCATCTGTTATAATTTAAAGTCGCTAAGTTTCCGGTTTGTTTATTATAAGATGCATTTGCAAAATAAGTTGCCCTATCGGCACCACCACTTATACTTAAGGTATGGCGTAAATCATAAGCAGATTTCCATGCATCCTCCAATCTATCATAATTGATATTTTTGAAATGCTCCAACTCATCCGGTGTGAAAAAATTATCCACCCCAGGCTGTTTGTTACCACCATTCGGACCATTCATGATGTTAAAATACTGACCAAACTCATAAGCACTCATCATTTTGGTACGATAAGCTTCGTCGTTTACCGCATAAGAACCACTGTAGCTAATCCTAGGCTTTCCGGTTTTCCCACGTTTGGTGGTTACTAAAACTACTCCATTACCACCACGCGTACCATAAATTGCTGCTGAGGCATCTTTTAAGAACGACATGCTTTCAATTTCAGATGCATCTAAATTTCCAAAATTGGTTGCATCAGGCTTGCCCTGTCCATCAATCTGGATTACACCATCAATTACATATAACGGATCTGTACTGCCACCATCTTTTGAGAAAATATTATTGGGATTTCTAATTGTAATTTTTGCAGGAACACCCGGACGAGCAATACCGCCACTCACACCAACCCCTAACAAACGACCACTTAAAGCAGCAGCCACATTGGTACCTGGTAAATCTTCAATTTCTGAAGCTTTGATATCTACCACTGCTCCTGTTAAAGAGGTCCGTTTCTGTGTACCGTAACCCACCACAACCACATCTTCCAGATTTTTATTATCTGATGTTAATCTTACATTTACCGATGTTTGTGTGCCGACCGTAATTTGTTGCCTGGCATATCCAATATAAGAAAACACCAATACATCAGTGTTGCTCTTCACCTGGATCGTATACATACCATCCGCATTCGTGCTCACATTGCTCGGGATGCCTTTGATACTTACATTTACTCCGGGAATTCCCTGCCCGTCTGCTTGATCGACAACCTTTCCGGTTACCTTTCTTTCCTGGGCAAATAGCATTGTACTCGCTACGATCATCAGCAGAAAGGACAAAGAAATTTTGCGTAAAAATTTTAAGTTCATTTTTATATTTGGTTAGTTACTTATTCAACATTAGTTAGTTTGGCTAAAAATTCACGATCCAGAACTGGTTTATTTCTGTCGGTTAATTAGTGGCTACTAAGTATGATATTGCTTTTAAATTTTTCCGTAGAAGAGAAATGAAAGTTATAAATCAGATCAATAAAATCTTTTTATAACATGGGATCAATGGCTCATCTTAATTCTTGGTTACATTTTTCTGGTTAGAAACTTAGTTTTAAAAAGCAGTTTAAGCTGTTAAATCAGGTAAGACAATGACGTACATAATCAAACCTTTAAAAAATATCAGCGTAAAGAAAACTACTGTTCTAAAACTATGATCCAAGGTAAGAATAAAATTCATATATAAATGCAACATTCTTAAATAAAAAAGTGTAAAAAAATTGGGAGATGATTTTTCATCTCCCAAAAGAATATTTAATTCGTTTGGGCCTTGGCTTTACGTCTTTGCTCCCAGGCAATACCTTCTTTTTTAAGATCGTAACCTGCGGCAGATAAATAGTTATTGATTTTTCCTTTATACTTTCCAAACCAGGCATGTTTTTTATCTGATGATTCTGCATCCATAGCGTGTTCTCGGGCCTCTGTTAACCAAACCAGGATTTGTTTTTTCTGATCTTCAGTTAATGTCAGAATTTCTTCCTGATAAGCTTTGTAGGTAATTGGCAATACATTATAGGTCATTCCGTTTTTCACTAAATCTACCTGCTCGGTAGTCAGTTGAGCCGAAAGCTTAGCCATGTATTTTTTATGAAGCTTACTTAAAGCAGTTTCTGTATTGCGGTTTTCTTTTGCCAAAGCAGAGTCACGCTCCACTTTATTATCTTTTTGCTGTTCTTTTATTTGTTTAACTTTCAAATCTCTCGCCGAATGGATATCGTTCAGGTTGCTGTATTGATCTTTGATGATATCCCTCACCTTATCAGATTTCCGCTGATCTGCTATTCCTAAACCCATCACTATTTTACCCGCCCTTTCGGTAATCTCCTTTTCGTATTTTAATTTTTCTTCGGCAGTCATTTGCTGGGCAAAGGTGTTCGCCAGATTTGTAATGCATAGCAATAAAGCTAAAACTGATAATCTCATCATTTGATTTTTATTTTTTGGTTAGATTTCGAATACAGTAATGAATAGAAATTCATCTTGTAGCATTCAATTGTTTAAGGTCATAATAAATTCATTAATAAACAAATTATTCATATAAAAATAAATAAGATTTAATTGTTTAATGATTTAACGATATAAGTTCATACTTTATTGAACATCCAATGCATCGATAGTAAGTCCTTTTGCATCTGTTGCAATCAGTCGAACTTTATAACTCCCGGCATTGATCATGCTGCCCGTATTAGTATTGATATAATTCCATTTGCCCTCTTTGGTTGGTACAAACTCCAACAATTCAGTTTTCATCAACGTTCCATCAGCGGATAAAAATTCCATTTTTGCCTTTAAAACCTGCTTAAATGGATTGTGGTATTTAATAGTAAGCGAATAGGTATCAGCCACACCAACACCTATCTTCCATTCCAAAACCCCGCCTTTGCCTTCTGTAAAAGTCACTCTTGGTTTCCCCATTAATTCTGCCTTAACAATGCTCTGGCCGCTTAATGATGCATCAGTCGCCTTGTAAGTAGCCACTGTTTTTAAATCATAAGCGGGTTCTAAATTGCTTGGTGGTATAACCGCTATGATAGAGAAATCGCCATTCAGAACTACATTATCCCCTTTTAGAAATCTTTTACGATAGACATTAAACGCTTCGCGTTCGCTGTTCTCGATTTTCGTTTTGGTATCTTCATATCCTGCAGGAACTTTAGATTGCTGATTCATCGCAACAAAGACATCGGCAATCTCATTTACCTGAAATTTCAATTCAGGATGAGCCTCGACAGCTGATTTCTGAATCCATTCTGCGCCATAAAGATTTGGGGGAAGTTGCGTAAATTCCTTTTCATTGTTAAAAAATTGCTGGTCGCCAATATCCATCCAGCTTTTAGCCTGAAAATGCTTTTCATCTGCAAGCTTAAAAATTGAATTACTTTGTGCGCCTATTTTTATTCCTTTATCTAAAGAAGCGATTGCGATGGCCGAAACAAGAGCCTGTCCAACTTTAACCTGCGGGAAGGAAACCACCAACTCGCCTGCCTTTACTTTCACCTTTACTATTTTCTTCAACACGCTGTTTGTACCCACCGATTTCCAGATATCTACATCTTTTAAAACCGTTTGATCATTAATTGCAACATCAAACAACCTCATTTTTTCGGCATCCATTCCGCCACCAATGCCCAACCAGGGCTCGATAAAATACAGTTCTACCAGATATTCTCGATCAATAGGTATAGGAAAACTAAATTTCAACTGATCTCTCCCATATCTGAATGATTGAAAAAGTTTCCAATCCTGCGTACCTTCAATTGGAGAAAAAGTTCTTCGCTGGCTGGCAAAAAAAGCCGGAACGCCTGGAAATGCAGCCGTCCATGAAGTTGAACCGTAATTTTTAGTGTTGGAAGATAATTGCTGATCGGCCAACCATTTGTTACCTAAATGATCCTGATAAGATGGTCCGCCACAATTTAAGCGGTATAAATAATTATAATTTTTCTGAGGATTCAAGATGTTTGTATTGCTCACCAAACGGTTAAAATTTGGAGATTTCGGAAGATTGTTCAACACAATTTGATCTTTTACAACAGCTTTTCCATTCACATAACCTACCGCATAGAGTACATTGTATTTGATGTTTGGCTTATTCCACTGGAAATGCGTTCCGATTACACCGCGTTTCTGTTTCCCTAGTGATTCACCATCAATATCATTAAAAAGTTCAACTTCATCGCAGTTTGAATACACCACGATGCTATCTTTCACGCCGGGTTTGCTCCAACGGTTTGGCCAGGTATGGGAAACGATATAAGCCATTGGTTCGGTTTCCTTTGGTGCATAATTGGCCCTGAACATATAAAAAACATCAGTCGGTTCTTCCCATGGGGTGAACATGCCTTTGTAATTCACAGGACCAATTCGATCCAGATCCCGCAAGCCTTCGCCACCCTGCACCCGACCCGGATTATCGTGCGAGCTATACAACCAAAAGAAATGACCAGCCGTTTTATCTTTCACCGTTTCTGCCAAACGCACTTTCGTTTCCATTAAATCGGTCATTTTGTTTTCCGAATAACCTTTTTCGTTAGCAGCTAAATGATGTAAATCGATGGTTCGCCAGGCACCATACTCTCCTACTAAAACCTGCCTTTGCAAATCTGCACCATAGGTTAACGGATCGCCACCGTAAGTGCCTGTCCAGTTTTGCGGTACATCCCAATCTGTACCTTTTCCACCATTGCAGGTAGTTACCTTTCTTTGTGAGGAGGCCGTTGGATCGAGTTTCCGAATCAGTTCGGAACACTCTTTCGCAAAATCTTCGGGCAAGGTACTTTCATTTTCCAAACCCCATAAAACCACTGCCGGACTATTCCTACGTTCCTTTACCCAATCGATTAAAAGCTTTTTGAAGTTTGATCTAAATGCTGGCGTATCATACCAGATATGTGCCGCCAGTTGCGTCCAGCATAAGATCCCTTCCTTATCCCAATAATCAGAATACAACAAATTATGTGGCTGGTGTGCATCCCGAAAAGCATTAAAACCAGCTGCTTTGATCTGCCTTACCCTTGAAGAAATCTGTTCATTTGTAAAGGCATGGCTGTTACCGATTAAATGTTCGTACTCTGCAATACCATTGATAAAAACAGGTTTTCCATTTAGCAAAAAAACTTTTTGATTCGCTTGTTCTCCAATAGGCCAGCTGATCCAGCGGATGCCATATGGTGTTTTCAATTCGTCAACCACTTTTTCATTCTCTATAATCGAAGTTTTTAAGGTGTATAAATATGGGTTTTCTAACGACCAAAGTTTTGGATTAATGATTTCGTTAGTCTTTTGAGCCAATTCAATTTCCTTACCGGATTGAATATTGATCTTGTTCTTTAATTCCTTAATAACTTTCCCACTCACATCGATCAATTGATTCAAAACAGTAACAGTCTTGCTTTTCGCAGAATAATTTTTAACCGTTGTGGTAAAATTTAAAACAGCTGATTTTTCTGAAATATTATTGTCATTCCAGATGTGAACACCGAATGGCTCAATTCTGGTTTCGTTGGTTACCATGAGATGAACAGGTCTGAAAATCCCCATAGGCTGCGAACCTTCAGAAAATCCCCTTTCGGTTGAGCAACCACCATCTACCCAGGGCAAATCCTGAATATTCGCCGGATGATCCGCCCTGACCGCCAATACATTATCTTCATTTTTTAGTTTGATTACATCAGTAACATCAAGTGTAAACGTGGTTCTTCCGCCAGGATGATAGCCAACCTGTTTGCCATTCAGCCAAACAGTAGCATAAGAACCAACACCTTCGAAATACAAAAAGAAACGTTTGCCATTTTTGATTTCATTGCTTTTAAAGGTTTTACGATACCAGGCATAACCATGTTTATTGCCGTGAAGCTTCCGCTGATAACCTTCGTATTGATCCCAGTTATGCGGAACATTTACTTTTTTCCAGTTATTGATTTTGTAATTATTTGCTTGAAAACCATCGTGAGCGTTTATATCTTTTTCATCGGCAATGGTTTCCCAATTGGCGTTAAGGGAAATATCTTTACGAACGCCTTGAGTATATGCTTTCGATAGTGAAAGCAGAAAAAAAATAATAAGTAATGCTTTTATATTATTCATAGTTTTAGCCCTGCTCATCATTGCGAGGCACGAAGCAATCTAACTTGAAGAGATTGCTTCGTGCCTCGCAATGATGACTTAATATAGTTTCAATTCTCCATTCAATTTATAGCTATCTCCAGCTTTGGTATCCATTTCCATTTCTTCATTCAGATATTTCACTTTGCACTTGCCTCCAACTTTCGATTTAATCTGAAGTGCGGTCAGTTTTCCATCGCTCCAACTTAAATCTACTTCAAAACCGCCTCTGGCTTTTAGCCCTTTAATTTCTCCTGTCGGAATGGCACCTGGAAGCGCTGGTAAAATATCAATATATCCCTGGTGACTTTGAACAATCATTTCGGCGATGCCAGCTGCTCCACCAAAATTTCCATCAATTTGAAACGGTGGATGGGCATCAAATAAATTTACGTAAGATCCTGCGCCTGTACCTGCAGGTTTCATCAACATTTTTATCAGCTTCATGGCATGGTCACCATCTTTAAATCTTGCCCAAAAATTAATTTTCCAGGCCAGGCTCCAGCCCGTCGCGTCATCTCCCCTGTACAAAAGCGATTGCTTCGCAGCGTTCATCATTTTCGAATCCTGATCCCAGGCAATATCATTCCCCGGGTAAACGCCCCACAAATGCGATACATGACGGTGTTTATTGGTGGTATCATCTTTATCTTCCAGCCATTCCTGCAACTGTCCGTATTTGCCAATTTGATTTGGGGCAATCTGCATGATTTTCTCCTGAAGTGACTTTCTAAAAGATTCATCAACATTTAGAACACGCGCAGCAGCAATACAATTTTTAAACAGCGACCGGATAATCTGATGATCTATTGTTGGTCCAGCCACCAGGCCGCCATTTTCTGGCGAATTAGATGGAGTGCTGATTAACCAGCCTGTTTTCGGATCTTTCACCAGGAAATCTTCAAAAAAGAGTGCTGCTTGTTTCATCAATGGATAAGCCTCATTCTTTAAGAAGTTTTGATCTTGCATAAATTGGTAGTGCTCCCACAAATGCTGACTTAACCAACCGCCTCCGGTTACCCAGATACCATGATTCGATGCATTGATGGGCGATGTTCCATTCCATAAATCAGTATTGTGATGTAAAACCCAGCCGTTTGCGTTGTAATATTCTTTCGCAGTTGTGGTTCCGGCTTTTGCCAAACCTTTTATTTTTTGAAATAAGGGATCATTTAAAGCAGACAGATTCAGGAGCTCGGCTGGCCAGTAATTCATTTCCAGGTTAATGTTGGTGGTGTATTTACTCCCCCAGGGTGGCGCAAGCAAATCGTTCCAGATTCCCTGAAGATTAGCAGGCTGCGTACCGGGTCGGGAACTGGAAATTAATAAATAGCGCCCATATTGCATGTAAAGTGCAGCAAAACCAGGATCATTGGCTGTCGCAAATTGACGCAATCGTTCATCTGTTGGCAGCTTTTCATTTGCCGATCTTCCGAAATCTACTTTAAAAGTGTTGTAATATTGCTGATACTCCTTAACATGTTGTTGCGCTATATCGGCATAAGTTTTTCCTTTTATCGAATTTAGAGCTTTAGTTATGGCCGTAGTAGGATCGCCAGAAACATCATTTGAATTGATGAAATTTGTTCCGGCTGTTAAGTATAAGGTAACTTCATCCGCTTTTTGGATGCTGATTTGATTGTTTTGTACTTGAATAACACCATTTTTGATTACAGCAGTTAAACGACTTTTCCCATGTAACGCACCATCTTTTACCTGTACAGAAAGTGAAATACTATGATCGTTTAATACCTTAACAGTGGAGTTTTGGTGAACGCTGGAAAGTGCCGCATTGAAACTTATTGATGCCTTTTTGTTCGCTGTTAAATGAATAATTATGGCTTGATTCGGCTGACTGGCCAGATAAGTTCTTTGATAATCAATCCCATTTACGGTGTAGAAAGTTTTGGCTATGGCCTTTGTTAAATCCAGCGATCTCTTATAATTTGACACCTGTGATTTACCATAATCGAATTTAAGATTTAAGTCGCCAAATGGCTGATAACTCGCCTGATATTGGGGAACTGCTGGCGGAGCATCGTTTTGAATTTTATATTTCCATTCCTTAACCAGCGAAATTCCTTTCTCTACTGTTGACCCAACAGGATAAATTCCGATAGGCTTGCTTACATCTTTATAACCACCAATCCCTCCACGATCGTAAAAATTAAAAACCTGAATGGCAATGGTATTTTTTCCGGCCTTAACCAGTTTTGCCGGGATGGTATATTTTCTTGCTTCTGTACCTTCTGTATGACCAACCAAACTGCCGTTAACGTAAGTAAAATCCTGATCAAAAATTTTATTCAGGTCTAAAACCAAATCCTTTCCAACCCAGTCTTGTGATACATCAATCGTGGTTCTAAACCAAACAGCACCATCTAAATTTTTAAGTCCAACCGTTTCCCAACCTTCATAAGCCGGAACTTTTAGTGTTTTCCAAAGCCGATCATCATAGTTAGCGGAAGCTGGATTTCCTGAGATACCCTTCCCTGCTTTCATTTCTTTTAGCCAGGCTTCACGGTTGCCGGCTTCACTTTGCAGTCCCATAAATTGTGCCTGTGCCAGCGTTTCGGCTTCTTTCTGTTTACCTTCAAAAAGCAATTTTCTAATTTCGGGCAGGTACTTCGATGCACCTTTTCGATTGTAATTCCGTGGTTTTCCCGTCCATAAAGTTTCTTCATTGAACTGGATATGATCATCCTCTATGCCAGCAAAAATCATGGCACCTAAGCGTCCATTTCCAATAGGCAAAGCATCTGTCCATTTTTCTGCTGGTTTAATATACCAAAGCGTTTGATTCCCATCCTGTGCATAAAGTGAGGTGGATGCACATCGTATTAAAATAAAAAGCAGTAGTGAATTTCTTTTTGGCCACATCATAAAATAAGATTTACTGGCCTTTATCACCAGAGATAACATTTATTGATTCCGAAACGTCCTGTTCTTTCTTAACCGCTGCACTTACGTTTTTAAAATTGTTATTTCCTAAAGTAACGTTTTTAGTTGCTGCACCACTTAGCTTTAAATAGGTTCCAGTTTCCTTTGTTGGAAAGGCGTTGTATAAGAATACATCCGTTACATTTCGCAAATCTATCACCGCCGCATCAGCACGTGGCTGATAAGTTTTTACACCATCAATAACCAGGTTATTTACTTTTGAAGCAATGAGCGATGGTCCAATTTCTGTATTTACCTGAACATTATGAAACTCAATTTTGTTAGAAAAGCTGATATTAAAACCTGTTTTAGCATCCATATTTATATCGTTGAAGGTGATGTTTTCAATGGGCATTTCCTCCAGGCCATTTAGGTAAGCCGCTTGATTCACCTGACCAGTAATATTGCTAAAATGGATATTTCTGAATTTTGGCGTTCTTGCTGAAACGGGTTCTACATTGGTTTTTGCATATTGCATATCGAGCACAATGGCCTGTTGTTTAATATTTTTCATGATGATGTTGCTTACGCGAATTTCTTCCACCACACCGCCTCTACCTCTTGCCGTTTTAATGCGAATACCTCTATCTGTTCCATCGAAAACACAGTTCGAAATGGTGATTTTACGCACATCGCCAGACATTTCGCTTCCAATTACCACGCCCCCGTGACCGGATAACATGGTACAATTCGTAATCACGTAATTTTCTGCCGGAACTGCCATTTTTCTACCAGGTTCATCTTTACCAGATTTTATCGTGATGCAATCATCGCCTACGCTAATGTGGCAATCGGAGATGTGTACATTTTTACAGGATTCAGGATTAATGCCGTCGGTATTTGGCGAGTGTGGGTTATTGATGGTTACCGCATGAACTTTTACGTTCTCGCAAAACTCAGGGTTAACCGTCCAAAATGGAGAATTGCGAATGGTGATCCCATCGATTAATACGTTTTTGCAAAACATAGTCTGAATAAACGGTGGACGAAGAAAACCGCGTTGCATTTGTCTGGGATCATCAGGCAACACAATATCTTTATTTAAGCCATCAAAAGTGGTTTGCCATTTGGATCGCGGCTGTCCTTCTTTGTAGCCTTCTACAAAATCCCACCATTTTTTGCCGTGTCCATCAATTAAACCACGACCGATTATCGAAATATTTTCCGCTTTATAAGCATAAAAAAGTGGAGAGAATGAGGTTACATCCACACCTTCATAACGGCTTTTAACCATCGGCAGGTAGTCGTCAAAGTTATCACTAAAATGAAGCTCAGCCCCGGCATCAATAAAAATGGTGATGTTACTTTTCAAGTGAATTGCACCAGTAAGGTATTTCCCCGCGGGAAAATAAACGGTGCCTCCACCGTTTTTAACAGCGGCATCAATTGCTTTTTTAATGGCTTCAGTAGCCAGTTTACTGCTATCGTTTTTCGCACCGTATTTGGTTACATTATAAAAAGATTGTGCTTTAGCAGATAAGCAAATTACTGTAGCGAATAAGAAAATAATCGATTTTAAAATATTTTTCATTTGTTCTTTTTATTCCCTGGTCGGTATAGTTAACGTTTTATTAAAATGGTTGGTGAGCCACCAACCATGGGTGTGTTGGTAAATCACTAAATCCCTGGTCGCGACACACCGAACAGTAAGATTTAATTAAATGGTTAGTGAGCCACCAACGATGGATGCAGTTTTAAATATCCTTATTTCATCAAAACCTCAATATGCTTCAAATTTTTTGATTGATAAATCTGCTTACCATTCACGAACACTAAAAAGCCTTTCCCTTTTTTATATTTCTCACCTGATTTATCCCAGATCAATGTAACCAATTGATCATGATAAGTGACATTATCCAGTTTAAACCATTTCCATTTGTTCTTGGGAATTAATGGAAAAACCTCCAACACATTATCTTGACGAGGTTTGATTCCAATCAGATCATTAATAATTAAATCGCAAAAAGTGGAGTGGTTATAGAAACTACTTCTTGGATTATCACCTTTCAACCACTCACCTGTTTTCTCATCCTGGTACTCCCCAATATAAGGTCTACCATTCTTCACATGAGAAGCGGCGTATTGATGCAATTCCTGATAAAAAACATCGGCATTCATTTTACCATGTTTTTTATAATTGGTAAGCAAGTTAGCAAGTCCTTTCAAAGTCTGGGAGCTGGCGAAGGGCCAAAGTGCGCCATCCCATTCACAACTGTGACCGGAGCCTCGGGTTCTAAAAGTTGGATCTCTCCTTTCAGCAGTGGTTAAACCCCAGGGCGCTTTGAAACCAGCGGTATCCAATAACTGATCCCAGGCTTTTGCATAAGTAGATTGATCATCTGGTAAGTTGAAATCCCAGGGTGTAAAACCGATGGCCTCTCTAACATTAGCCAAGCCACCTTTCGCCTTTCTGGTTTCGAAAAACATTGATTTTGCATTCCATAAACTATCCTGAACCAGTTTTTTTAGCACATTCGCTTTTGCCTGGTATTTATCTGCAAGCGACTGATCGCCAAGCAAAACAGCCATTTTATTCAACGCTACTGCATTACCATACATGTAACTGTTAATGGTTGGGCGTTGATTCTGATCTTTTCTGGACCCACTAATGGATTCTTCCATTCCATCTTTTACATCATTTTGCCAAAATAATCCATTTTTTCTTTGTCGCTCGGTTTCCCATTTGGTAAAATCGGCATCCAGGGCTGGGAGAATTTCTTTCAAAAATCCCTGATCAGGTTTTACCAAAAAATTCTGATAAACAGCATCATCTATCCAGCTGCTAAATTGGTGAAAGCGCTGTTTGCTCTGACCCACATCAGCTTTGTAAAGCCAGAATTTAATGTAATCCTTTAAATAGCTATTGTCTTTAAACCAGCGACCTTCGTAAATATGATGCCCCAAAGCACAGCTGATGGAGTTATATTTGCCTGCATGTTTTACAGGCTCTATAAATTCGGTAAAAATAAATCCCTCTGGACTCTTTACCAGGTGTTTCCGGAACGTCCATAAACGGTAGTAATAATTCTGTTCTAAAACAGGATCCGGACATTCGAATAAGGGGGCCTGCTCTGCCAGAAACTCGAAGGCCTGTGCATTCGGAATATAATTTTTAACTGCTTCTGAATCTACTGAATTGAAATATTCAACATATTTTTTCAATTGATCCGTATTTGCCTTTTGCTGTGCAAAACCAGTAATTGTTGCAATAGATAAGCCAATTGCAGCAATTAAATTTCTCTTTTTCATCATTCGAATAACCAATCTATATCCTTTCCTCTGCCATCTAAACCTGCATTAAATATTCTTAATTCCTGCTGATCATCAATAAAACCTAACACCAAGCACTCCCCTTTTCCTAAGTTTAACATATGCGTTCCTGCCGGAAAAGAGTAGGCATGAATGTTTGCAGGTGCATAACCATTTAGCACTAATGCATTAGAAATTTTAATTTCCGACTGACCATAATTATTCGCGCTTGCATCAGTTTCCAATTGCGGCGGCGCCAGGAATTTAGGGTCTTTCTGATTAAAAAATGCTACCAAAAGCTTCACTGGCGATTTTGTATTAAATTTAATTTCTGTTCCAACATTAACCTGATTTCCCTTCGATAACTTGATTCCTTTCAAACCCACCAATTGTGCTGCAACTTCTTTAATCACCACAGCCGTATCAGAAAAAACGGCTACATTTTTATCAATGATGTAATTTTCAGTCTGATTTAAAACATTTACTTCTACAGGTTGATACGGAATGATTTTCGCCACAGGGTTACCTTTAACAGACTTCAACGAGTCGATACTTTTTTGGAAATGATTCAGTTCTTTTGTAAAAACCGGCAACATTTCTTTCCAGTGGATAAATGTTTTATCTACCCCACGCATTGGGATTTTTCGTTGCTTGGTTTGCATACTGTTGGCATACAAATAGTTTCGTTCTGTAAGCTTAACCAATTCGGCATAATGAGCTACACTTTTCTGTAAAAACGGAAGTGCTTTTTCTAGATCGGTAACATCGTTGGAGTATTTATACCTCAACACCCAAAGCGCCGACTTAACCTTTTCCGCATAAAAATTGGCCATTGCATCGTAGCAATACATATCATTTTTTAAACGGGCAAATTCGGCCGTATCTTTAGTAATCGAAGGTGCTGCTTCATTGATTGAAACCAAAGCTTTTTTTCCATGCTCCACTACTTCCTTCGCCACCTGAACAGGCGTTTCACCAATATGACCTTGTTTTTTCCATTCTTTTTCAGCGTATTCAATGATCATTTCACCTTCCGGTGCCTCAGATTCGTACATCAGGGTGAATAAACCGTAGCGGAAAGGGTTAATTAATTGTGTCATCAACATGCCTAGAGTTAGCGTTTGCCTGTTCCCATCGGTAATGCCATATCTTCGCAACAGCTTCGGCGAAATCTCCCCCGATTCTTCGTAGGCATTTAAAATCGCTTTACCTCCCGCCAGGTTCGAACCATATTTCTTCGCCAATTCTGATCCCCAATAATTAACTTCCTGCGAACGATCTCTTTCTGACTTCCAGGCATACCTCGCCCATTCCTTGTACCAGATCCAGTCGCGATCAACTTCCAGAATTCTACCTTTTACCTCATCAGCAGCATAAGGCCAATCCCAGTAACTGTGTTGCGGGTATAAATGCAATCCTTTGGCACCATAAATTTTATTCATCGCCAGAACCGATTTCTGGATAAAATCAGCAGAACCGTATCTGAAAGGTTCCAGGTTGGCTAAAATGTGTACATTAGAAATATTAACCGTTCCAATGGCGGCCAGTTTTCTATTCAATTCTGCCCAGGCGCCACGCGGCCCATATGTAGTTAAAGCTTCGCCATTAAACTTATTTTCAGTGTAAAGATTGTTGTATAAAGGCAATGCTGCTTTCATCACGGCAGGTGCATCCGTATCGTGTGCCCGCAGTACAATTGGTGGTTCACCTTGAATGTTGGCCGCTTTTAATCCATCCTTTACACCGGGGATAATGGTTTTGGTAAACCAGTCTATATCATCCTGACCAACACCTTCCATCGCCTCGCCAAGCGCTACCATCAAACCTACATTCGGGTATTTTTCTACGAAAGCAGCGATCGATTTTCTGGTATAATCAGCAATCAACGGCACGATTGGTCGATTCCGGTCTTGCGTTTTTAAACCGTGTTTATCTGCAAAAGGCTTCGGAATGATGATATTATAAAACATCTGAATCACCCAGATGCCACGTTTATCTGCTTCGTGAGTCAGGAATTGAAAGATCTCCTCGTTTTTTTTCAACGTTGCCTCATCAACTTCTACGGCATATGGATAATCCTTCAGCCTAATTAATGAAGAGAACGGATGACCATTCCACAGGTAAAGAGAATTGTAACGGTTTTCCACCATCATATCTAAATACTTAATCCACAAAGCTTTATCGTATAGCCAGGGAAAAGTTTCAGGGGTATATGGATATTCGTAAACATCATGACCGGGAAGATAATCAGGTTTTTGTAACCCGATACAGGTACCACGCAACACCATTTCCGGGTGATCGGTAAGTCCAATTTGTGTTGGTATTTTTTGCTGCGTTTTGATCTGATCAATCAGTTCCAGGCATCCATATAAAGCGCCTGATGCATCAGCACCTAAAATATAAATTGCATTGTCTTTGCCTTCGGTGATGGAAAATCCTTCTTTCCCGGCAGCAATGGCTTTATCTTTTGATGATTTTGGCAATTGCGCATATACTTTATCGCTTGCCAATCCAACCACGATAGCGTTCTTAACTCCTGATAATTTCTGCTGATTCTGAATTCTAACCTTGTAGCCTATTTTTGTTAGCGCTTCAGAAAGTCGTTCGGCACCGAACTTAATCCTTTCATTGCTATTTGAAGAAATGATAATTGATTTTTGTTTTTGTGCATGAACGGAAACTATCGACGAGATCCAAAACAATAGGGTACAAAAAAACGGGAATAGAAATTTTCTCATTCAAACTGATGCTAACACCATAAGCCTTTCGCAAGGTTCACAGTGGATATTTGGTTAAAATATTTATTTAAATATAAAAATATTATTCAAATATAAGTAATATAGCATTTGGGTTATGTAAAATTTCCGCAAGGTAAACCCTCTTAAATACTCAAAACGGAAGGATGATCATATTTATAAAGATTTAGATCAGAAGATAAAATGTTTAATCAACATTATTTATTTTATTTGTATTTATAATCTAATCAATATTATTTAAAGGCGGTTAATGTTCTACAACCATTTATCAGACAGTCGAAAAATGAACCTTATATTAACATTGTCATTATTTTTAATTTCTATATTTCGGTTATCGAATCAATCATTATTTAAACTATAAACATGTTTTCATTAACGAATAAAAGAGCAGTAGTAACTGGCGGAGGAAGTGGCATTGGCAAAGCGATCGCAACTATTTTGGCCAAGCAAGGTGCTGAAGTTCATATTTTGGAACTCGGCATTGAGCAAGCTGAATCTACACTTACCGAAATCAATAACAATGGCGGAAAGGCTTTTAGTTACGCCTGTGATGTTGCTGATCATCAAAATGTTAAGGAAGTATTTAATCAGATTGGTGCAATCAATATTTTGGTTAACAATGCGGGTATTGCGCATATTGGTAAAGCCGATACAACCGAGGAATCTGATTTCGACCGCGTGATGAAAGTAAATGTGAAAGGAGTTTACAATTGTTTATACGCCGCAATTCCACAACTTCGGGCAGCTGGTGGTGGCGTCATCATTAACATGGCCTCTATCGCTTCGTTAATTGGTCTGCCAGATCGTTTTGCTTACAGTACGGCGAAAGGTGCGGTAAAGGCAATGACCATGAGCGTGGCCAAAGATTACATCAGTGAAAACATCAGGTGTAACTCCATTTCGCCTGCCCGGGTACACACGCCATTTGTAGATGGCTTTTTGCAGAAAAACTATCCGGATAATATAGATGAAATGTTTGAGAAGTTATCTAAAACACAGCCCATCGGCAGAATGGCCAGGCCAGAAGAAGTTGGCGCTTTAGCTTTATATTTATGCAGCGATGAAGCTTCGTTTATTACCGGCTGCGATTACCCTATTGATGGTGGTTTTACCACCTTGAACAACTAACATAATTTAAAATACATTTATAAGTAAATTAAGATGAAATTAATCAGATTCGGCGAGCCGGGAGCAGAAAAACCAGGTGTAATAATCAATGAGAATTATTTCGATGTTTCGGCATTGGTGAGCGACTACAACGAGGAATTTTTTGGTGGCGATGGTTTAGAAAAACTAAAGAGAGACATCAACTCAGCAGATTTACCACAGGTTGATCAAGGTGTTCGCTTAGGTCCTGCCTTAGCCCGTCCGTCTAAAATAGTTTGCGTGGGTTTAAATTATAAAGACCATGCAGCAGAAACCAATGCAGCCATCCCAACTGAGCCGATTCTATTTTTCAAAGCGACTTCAGCCATCGTTGGTCCAAATGATGACCTGGTTATCCCTAAAAACAGTAAAAAAACCGATTGGGAAGTAGAATTGGCGATCGTTATCGGTAAAAAAGCCAGTTATGTTTCAGAAGAGGATGCCTTAAATCACATAGCGGGTTATGCATTGCATAATGATTATAGTGAACGCGAATTCCAGATTGAGCGCAACGGACAATGGGTGAAGGGGAAAAGTTGCGATACCTTTGCACCAATTGGCCCCTTTATTGCTACGCCAGATGAAATTGAAGATGTACACAATCTTCGCCTGTGGTTAACTGTAAATGGAAAAACATTGCAGGATGGTAATACATCCAACTTTATCTTTAATGTGCCTTTTATGGTTTCGTATATCAGTCAATTTATGACTCTCTTACCTGGAGATGTAATCTCTACAGGTACACCCGCTGGTGTTGGATTGGGGCAAAAACCAGAACCCTGGTATTTAAAGGCAGGTGATGTAGTAGAATTAGGTATTGATAGCTTGGGAACCAGCAAACAAACTGCTAAAGCTTACAATGGAGAATAACATGAGGCGATACTGTTTCACACTCGATTTAATCGATGATGATAAACTGATTAGCGAATATAAGCAGTATCACTTAGCCATCTGGCCGGAAATTAAAGAAAGCATCCAATCTGCTGACGTTGATGATCTGGAAATTTACCTATTGGGCAATCGGCTGTTTATGATCATGGAAGTGAATGACGACTTTTCTTTCGAGCAGAAATCTGCGGCTGATTTGGCAAACCCTAAAGTGCAGGAATGGGAAGCCCTGATGTGGAAATACCAGCAGGCACTACCTCAGGCAAAACCTGGTGAAAAATGGATTTTAATGGATCAGATATTTAAATTATAAAACCTCAACAATTATAACGCTCAATTATGATAGACACCCACGTTCACTTTTGGAATTTTAATCCGGTTAGGGATAACTGGATTACGGAAGAGATGAGTATAATCCGCCACGATTTTACACCAAAAAATCTTACCCGTATATTCAATGATCTTCAGATTTCTGGATGTATTGCCGTTCAGGCCAATCAATCAGAAAAAGAAAATGATTTCTTGCTTACCCTGGCCGATCAAAATGAACTCATCAAAGGAATTGTGGGCTGGATAGATC
Source organism: Pedobacter sp. N23S346 (assembly GCF_048515415.1). Lineage (NCBI taxonomy): Bacteria > Pseudomonadati > Bacteroidota > Sphingobacteriia > Sphingobacteriales > Sphingobacteriaceae > Pedobacter > Pedobacter sp. N23S346. The sequence goes on along the minus strand of NZ_JBLYEE010000002.1, from coordinate 43,158 downwards.
TTAAAAGCCCTGAACTCAGCAACAGGCTTTCTTATTGGAATAACTTCAAAAAGATAAAAGGCTGGCGACATGTGCTTCAGGCGGAAAGCGCCGATTTTATTCTCGATCCGGCTTTCATTGCCGGTATTAAGCAACTTAAAAAGTTCAGTTATACTTACGATTTGTTGTGTTACCACAATCAATTAGGGAGCATCATTAAAATGGTTGATCAGGTTCCAGATCAGCCATTTGTTTTAGATCATTGTGGCAAGCCCGATGTTAAAAGTCAGGATTTAAAAACCTGGGTGCAAAACATCAAACTGCTGGCAGAAAACCCAAATGTATCATGTAAAGTATCTGGTTTATTGACTGAAGCTGACTGGAAAAACTGGAAAGAGATTGAGCTTTTTAATTGTTTCGATGTGGTTTTTGAAAACTTCGGTGTGGAACGGGTGATGTATGGCAGCGATTGGCCAGTGGTGTTGGTGAGCAGGCCTTATCAGGATTGGTTCCATCTGGTGAGTAAATACGCAGAAAGATTTAGCGCCACAGAAAGGAAACTAATTTTTACCGATAATGCCAGGACTTTTTATAAGCTCTAGGGAATTTGAATATATTTTCGATTGTCCGTCATTGCGAAATCAATTTTTCATTGATTGAAGCAATCTCATTTGTGATTTCATTAATAAAGGGCAATTTCTTCTTAAACCCCGCCATGACATCCACTACATTCATTGTAATTTTTATGAATGATTTATGTAAAACATCATATAAAACCCATTACGCAAACTGGAGAATAATCAACTACATCTAAAATAAAATCATAAATCCTGGAATAGCAGATAGAACAGGATGGAAAATATAATATAAAAGATTAGTTTTCGCTTTTTAAAAGTGGCATCTGACCAAGACAATATATAAATATGAGTAAAAAGATTACATTCCCTTACAATTCTCAATACCCTTCTGTAGCCGATCTGAGAAGAAAAGCAAAGACAAGAATCCCTAAATTCGCCTTTGACTACCTGGAAGGTGGTTGTAATGAGGGGCTTAATTTAGCACGAAACGAAAACGACTTCGATAATATTTACCTTAAACCTAATTATTTAAGAGTTGGTGGAGATATCGATATGTCTGTTGAACTATTTGGACGCAAATACAGCGCTCCTTTTGGCGTATCGCCGATAGGTTTACAGGGTTTGATGTGGCCGAATGCGCCAGAAATTTTGGCAAAAGCTGCAGCCAAACATGATATACCTTATACCTTAAGTACGGTATCTACAAGTAGCATCGAGCGGATTGCAGAAGTATCGGAAGGGAAAGCCTGGTTTCAATTGTATCATCCTACAGAAAATAGTTTAAGGGATGATATCTTAAACCGCTTAAAAGCAGTGGAGTGCCCGGTTTTGGTGGTCTTGGTGGATGTACCTGCATTTGGTTTAAGATATAAAGAAATCAAGAGCGGTTTGTCTATCCCACCTAAAACGTCAATCAATAATGTATTGCAGGCATTTGCACGTCCTTTATGGGGAATTAAAACCCTGCAACATGGCATTCCATCTTTTGCTACCTTAAAACCTTACATGGAAAAAGGTTTAGATATGTCGCAATTGGGGCAATTTATGAACAGAACATTTACGGGCAAGGTTGATATTGAAAAAGTTGCAGCTATCCGCGATTTGTGGAAAGGTCCGTTAGTACTTAAAGGGATTGCTACAGATGAAGATATGCAGGCAGCGATTCAAATTGGTGCTGATGGTGTAATTGTTTCTAACCACGGCGGAAGACAAATCGATGCTGGCGAATCATCAATCAATTCGCTAATAAAATTGGCAAACAATCCTTTGTATAAATCGAAGATAAAGATCATGATGGACGGAGGAATCCGTTCAGGTGTAGATTTAGCGAGAGCACATGCTGTTGGCTCAGAATTTAACTTTATGGGCCGACCTTTTATGTATGGTGTTGGCGCTTTGGGTAACGAAGGAGGGGAACATACGATTAATATGTTTAAAACCCATTTATACCAGATTATGCAACAATTAACCATTGAGAAAATCACTCAGTTTCCGGAGCGATTGTTGAACCCATAAATGCTTAAAAGAGAATTGCATTAGCATTGTTCAAAAAGAGGCTAACAATTGGTTGGTAAGCCACTAACCATGGAATGGAAATTTTAAAATAGCATGATTCAAAAAAGCAAGACTATCGAAGTCTTGCTTTTTTGTTATGAAGTAAAATTATTTCGTTTTAACATTTAACCATTCGTTGGTGAGCCACCGACCAAGGTATGGTATGGGACTTAATATTCCTTAATGATTTAATTTACTTAGAAAACTTATAAGTTGTGCTGGTTTTATAAGTTTCACCTGGTTTAAGTACCGTCGATGCAAAATTAGCATGGTTTGGTGCATCTGGAAAATGTTGTGTTTCCAGGCAAATTGCTGAACGGAATGGATATGATTTTCCACCTTTACCATCTTTATCAGCGCCAGTTAAAAAGTTTCCACTGTAAAATTGCAAACCAGGTTCTGAAGTATATAATTCCATTTTAATACCTGTAAGAGTGCTTTTCACCGTTGCAACAGGTGTTTTATCGTCGTGTTTGTTCAATGCAAAATTATGGTCGTATCCTTTACCAAATTTCAATTGCTCGTTGGTTTCTTCAATAGATTTACCAATGGTTTTTGCTTTATTAAAATCGAAAGCAGTACCCGCTACCGGCAATAACTTTCCAGTGGGGATCAAGGTAGAATCCACGGGAGTTATCGCGTCAGCGGCAATGGTTAATTCATGATCCAAAATAGATTTGTTTCCTTCTCCATTCAAATTGAAATAAGCATGATTGGTTAAGTTCACAACCGTGGTTTTATCCGTTGTGGCTATATAATCAATCTGTAAAGCGTTATCATCCGTTAGGGTATATACCACCTTCACACCAAGCTTGCCAGGATAACCAGCCTCACCATCTTTAGAAACATAGCTTAATTCGAGTTTTTTCCCATCCACTTGTTTAGCATCCCAAACTTTAGCGTAGAAACCATCAGTTCCGCCATGCAGGGTATTTGGTCCATCATTTAATTGCAACTGGTAATCTTTTCCTTCTAATTTAAATTTACCCTTGCCTATTCTATTTCCATATCTTCCGATTAGGGCGCCAAAAAACGGTTCGCCTTTTTTACGGTAAGCACCAATGCTATCGTAACCTAAAACTACATCAGTTAATTGATCATCTTTATTTGGAACCAGAAGTGAAACAATTCTCCCACCATAATTGGTAATCGTTACGGTAGCCCCATTCGAATTTTTCAAGGTATAAAGTGTAACGGCTTTGCCATCAATAGTGGTATTGTATTTTAAAGAATCGGTTTGCGTAGTGGCTTCTGTGCCTTTATCTGCCTTCGGATTGCAAGAGTACAGCGAAACGGCTAAACATAATGTTGCTAATGGTATTGCATTAAGCATTATTTTTTTCATAAAGATTTATTTTGGTTAGGGCTAAATTAAGAAAATATATTATCGTTGCCATGACGATTATAATTATAATTGTAAGAATATTGATGTATGGCCTGATGCATCATCAAAAAACTCATAATTTAGCGCCAATATGCATAATCTTAATTTCAAACCTAAGGCATTTCTATTCGATTTAAATGGTACCATGATTAATGATATGGAATACCATACCCTGGCCTGGCGTTCGATCATGAATGACAATTTAGGTGCAAACCTTGATTATGAAACTGTTAAGAAAGAGATGTATGGCAAAAATCATGAAGTTTTAGCCCGGGTTTTTGGCGAAGATAGGTTTAGCGAGGAAGAAGTTAAAAAACTTTCCTTCGATAAAGAGAAACGTTACCAGGAAGGTTATTTTCCGCATCTGGCTTTAATTAATGGCCTAGCTACATTTTTAGACCGTGCCAAAGAAAGCAACATCAAAATGGCCATTGGCTCTGCAGCCATTCCTTTTAACATCGACTTTGTGGTGGATGGATTAAAAATCCGCCATTACCTCGAAGCCATCGTGAGTGCAGATGATGTGGAAATCAGCAAGCCAGACCCGGAAACATTTCTGAAAGCCGCAGCGGCAATCCAGGTAAAGCCAGAAGATTGCCTTGTTTTTGAAGACGCGCCGAAAGGTGTAGAATCGGCCTTGAATGCAGGCATGAAATGTGTGGTGCTCACCACTACCCACGGTGCCGAAGAATTTGAAGATTATCCCAATATTCTTTGCTTTATTAATGATTACAATGATATTAAATTAAATACGCTCTTTAAAAATGGCAAAATATATTAATCAAAAACCAGTTCTTGTTGCAGTAGATTGCATCATCTTTGGCTACGATGGCGACCAGCTCAAACTCTTGGTGATTAAAAGAGCCATAGAACCTGTTAAAGACCAATGGAGTTTAATGGGTGGTTTTATTGGCGAAGCGGAAGATTTAGATGGCGCCGCTAAACGGATTTTACTCGAGCTTACTGGCTTACATGATGTTTACCTGGAGCAACTGCATGCGTATGGCCGGCCAGATCGTGACCCGATTGAACGTACTGTTTCTGTGGTTTACTTTGCCTTGATCGACATTAATAAATATAATACGCAAATTAATGATCAGTTCCATGCTGAATGGTTTAAAATTAAAGAGGTACCAGAGTTAATCTTCGATCATGATATAATGGTACAGGCTGCGATGGATAAAATTAGATATCAGGCAGCCCTCCACCCTATTTTATTCGAACTGCTGCCTAAAAAATTCACCATTCCCCAGTTACAGGCTTTATACGAACAGGTGTATGATGCACCAATCGACAATAGAAATTTCATCAGGAAGATCACTGCCAGTGGTTTGTTAATTAAACAAACTGAAAAAGATAAATCCAATTCGAGGCGTGGTGCGTTTTATTTCAAACTGGATAAAAACAAGCATAAGGCCCAATTTCAATCTTTTTTAAACTTTATTCCGAAGGCTGTAAAATAATCTTTTAAGGTGATTTGTAAAGATAGAAAATTAGAAATCAGACAATTGGCTTAACATTTAATTAACACAAAAACCAGCACCATAATTATTTTAAAAAAAGATTTGCATGGTTAATTATAATCTCTATATTTGCACCTCCTTAAACAAAGGGAAATGATTCCGTAGCTCAGCTGGTAGAGCATTACACTTTTAATGTAGTGGTCCTGGGTTCGAATCCCAGCGGGATCACAAGAAACAATATCAAAGAGAACTAAAACCCTGCAAATCAAATGATTGCAGGGTTTTTGCTTTTACGGGTTATGCCAAAATACGCACGAAATCGCATATAAAATGTGCGTCATTCGGAGCGTCGTTCTTTATAATATCAAACTCCCCTAATTCGTATTAAATCATTGATATTCAACTAGTTTAATAGATGAACATCTTGTGTGAATGAAACTGCAAAGCTATTTTTGTTTAACCTTAATGTTATCGTTATGAAAACTAATTTTAGCGTGCTTTTCTTTTTGAAAAGGCCAAAGAACTACACAAAAGGGGCTGTTTACTTTATCTTTTTAAGAATTACGGTGGACGGGATTCGTGCGGAAATGTCAACAAGCAGAAATTGCGAGCCGGAGCGGTGGAATGCAAAAGCCGGAAAAGTCATCGGCACAAAGGAAGAAGTTAAAACTTTGAATGCCTATCTGGAAAATATGAAAGCGGAAGTTTATGCAGCCCATAGCCAGCTAAGCGTGGACGGAGCCGAAATAACTGCTGATAGTGTTAAATGCAAATTCTTAGGCAAAGAAGAAAAAGCGCACACTATACTAGAAGCCATTAAAACCCACAATGAAAAAATGAAGGCATTGGTGGAGAAAGAAGAATATGCGACTGGAACGCTTAGAAGATTTGAGGTACTGGAAAGGCATGTGGAAGATTATATTGCAGCCAAATACAACAGAACCGATTTCAATGTAAAACGCATAGATCATGAGTTTATCGATGGTTTCGACTTCTACCTTCATACAGTGAAGGAAAACGACACCAACACCGCAAATAAGCATATTAAAAATCTCAAAAAGATCGTAAGCATCTGCCGGAAGTATAAATGGATTAGTACCGACCCTTTCTTTGGGCATACGCTTAAATCAAAACCTGTCCACAGGGAATTTTTAACCGCAGATGAATTGCATAAGATCACCGAAAAACAGTTTACTACCACAAGGTTATCGCAGGTACGTGACTTTTTCCTGTTCAGTTGTTATACCGGACTTTCTTATGCAGATGTTCAAAAACTTAAACTAGCCGATGTAAGTATTGGGGTTGACGGCGAACGTTGGATATTTACCTACAGAAAAAAAACAGATACAAGGGTGGCAATACCTTTGCTGCCAATAGCGGCAAGCATTCTGGATAAGTACAAAGATCACCCTTATTGCCTTCATAACAACAAGGCTCTACCAATTTCAAGCAATCAAAAGATGAACGAATATCTGGTTGAAATTGCGGCACTTTCAGGCGTTAATAAAACATTAGGAAACCGGATAGCCAAACGGACTTTTGGCACCACCGTAACTTTATTGAACGGTGTACCTATCGAAAGCGTATCTAAAATGCTTGGGCACACCAATATCCGTACTACACAATTATATGCCAAAGTATTGGATACCAAAGTAAGTGAAGATATGGCGCCACTTATGGGGAAATTTGTTGCTCAACATACCAAAGCTAATGAAGTTACAGAATCGAAAATAGGCGCTGACATTGCCTTGATCCGGGAAAAATACACTGTAGTAACACCAGAAATGGAAGAAGCGTCGTAATAAAAGCCAATAGCACTTTTCATCTATTGACCACGTATTGTTATTGCAATGCGTGGTTTTTATCCCACTGCAAAGGGTGCCGATCATATACCACACGACCAATGTACTATGGCAGGAAACCAAGGTAAACAACTCCGTAAATGCCCAGAGCGAGAACAGCGGGTTGGCTTACGTGTGATGGGGTTTCGCAGGCCGCACCGTGCGGGGGGTGCTGATTAATAAGCAAATATATGGCAAGGATTACCAGCTCTTTAAATTTAGGTTGTCTATTTCCTTAAAGTGCTTGTCCTTGGTGTGTAACTTTAGGTCAAATTGCTTTGATACTGCGGCTATCCACATGTCATTCTCCGGTATTGGCTTACCTTTTTGCAACAAGGCAGTTTTGATTAAGGCATAGTGATTTGCTGTTTCATCATCAGCAATAAGAACATTACACCTTTCTAGAAAAGAGTTGATCTGTTTAATGTGCTTTTTTGGGTTAGCTGATCTGTAAGCACCCAGATATAGTTCTCCTAGTACAGCAAAAGGAATGTTTATTTCCTCCTCTAGGGTTTCAAGAAACTCTGTAATTGTTGGATTGCCTTTAAATAACTCAATAACGATATTGGTGTCTAATAGATTACTTCCAGTCATCTGGGTGGATTGTTTCACAAGATTCTGCAATTATACGTTCCATTTCTTCCGCCTCGTCCTTAGACCAGATTCCAGAAAAATCTTTTAAGCTTGGCGTTTTCTTAACTGTTCTATTATTGGTATTCTTTAATAGCTTCTCCAAAGCAGATAAAGTAGCTTCACTCTTTACTTTGAGCATTTCTTCTATCAAATGTAATTTACGTGTTTCTATGTGCATGGATATGATATTGAGTGTTAACACAAAAATAAAGAATTATTTCTACAATAACCATACCCCTAAATCCTATGAATATGAGCAAATGATTTCGAGTTTTTATTTTTTTCGTGATCTTTATTTATCAATAAAGTTATATCCCATCCTTAATCGATCTACAAAATCTTTAAAATCACCATCATAATGTTTCTTCAGTACCTATAGTTGAAATTGGCTTTTTTGGAAAAAAACAAGAAGCTCACTATCGATAACCGAATTTAACAGCGCATATCTTCTCGGATTGTAAGACAGCATCGCAAAAAAAGCCGTGTTATAATAATATTGTATCTGATGGATTTTTCCGGCAATCCGCAACCGGAGTTCGAGTTTATAGTAATCGCCCATATCTTTCCATAGAAAACAAATTTCCGGCGTTTCACTGCTAAAGCTACAAGGAATCATGGATGATCTTCTTGGTTTGCCCTTTACATTACGCATTCCATATGTATAATTGTAGTGTGTGTACAATCTTCCTGAAAGTAAAGGAAGCACCTTTTGCCATAACTCAAAAAGCTTATTGAAATTATATTGGTTCTGTTCCCGTTTTTCAGCAAGCTTACTAACATCATCTTTATATGCTGGGCTTGCTACTAAGGCGAGCTTCCTCATGTCGAAGCAAATCTCAACGAGTTTTTGCTGCTCATCCGTAAGATCGATTTCCGGCAGGTGAATTTCATTAAGCACATATGTTGTAAAGCTTCTTAAATCGGTTTTGGCCTTGTTCAAAATCCCTGTATAGGGAACCAAAAAGGGATAATGGTTAGTTCGATACCATTCATTATTAGAATCGGCCAGGCAGAAACCTAATATCACATGCGTTTCTTTAGGTGGTTGTTCCTGAATGCAGGGAACTGCTTTTCTTAACGGAACAGGATTTTGCGATATTACAGGAAGTTGTTTTTTCGGTTTATAGAATCCTTTATATCTTACTTTTGAAGACACATGTAAATTATCTTTCGACTTGTTAATCATCAGGTACTTAGATTCCCCTGTTTTCTGATCAAAGAAATCCGGCCAATAATAGTCTTCGAAATCATATTCAGTGTCATAGTACATTAATTGGGCAAGCGAAAAATAAGCGTATCGGCTCAAATAGTTTTCATGGGTATCAACGCTGCAACTTATTAATAGTTCGGAGGCGGTAACCTTAATGTAAACAAGTTCTTCAGGCTCTTTGTCCAGAATTACACCTATTACAAGCAGTTCATTGCTGAAAGATATTTTTCTGATTTTAATGGGGAAATAACCTCTTTTGGGTTTTCTGATTTCGGAATATTGGTTCAGTGTATTTTCTGTAAGTATTCTTGTATTTGGCGTAAAGGGCAAATGAAAGAAGTTCATTGATGCAATAGTTTTATCCGGCATAATCCACCTCACTTTCTTTTTTTAATTGTATGTAGGATTCCGCCACTTTTGCAAGGGATTTTATCTTGTCACCGCACATAATCTCGGTAAGCTTTAAAAAGGTTGAAACACGGGTGAAAATTTGCTCTGCATCGGCTTGTTCAACCTTAAAGTCATCCTTGTAACGTGCAGCGGAATAACTTTTTACCATGATATCAAAGAGCCTTTTGTCCTCTTCACTGCCCGATAAGAATAACCTTGATGGTGCCGGAGAAAAGCTATCGCACAACCGAAGCTGCCTATATAGGTTGTGTATATCAGAGCGGTAAGCCAGATGAACCCTTATCAAAACAATACAGCATTGTTCTACTACCTGATGAGCCATAAATGCACTTAGATTGTAATGTTGTTTGGTCAGGCATTCTTTTGCACTTGCCAAAAAACCTATTGCCAACGGAAAGCGGTGGTTGTAATGTTTTTGGGCTTTTACCGCTCCCTGTGTAGGTATCAAACTTATAGCCTGAAAGGGTTGTACCATACCATCCCGACTATAGAGAATCTGACCCTCATTATAAATGGTGATGAAGAACCTGTTATTGGCCTTTATTGCCTCTGCAATGGTTTCTTGCCCATGAGCCAATATGGTGATCTTTCCGAAAGGATAATGATTGTTAGCAAAGTCTTGCACCTCGTGTTCAATTCTGGTAACGCTTTCGGTCACCATCAACAAAAAATAATGATAGTTATCTGTATTGCGGTTCTCTATAAAGCACCCGTTATTGACTTTAAAATCGATGTTTTTTCCAAAGCTATAGATTTGCTCGGGCTTGAATTTTTGAACCAGCTCTTTGATAAAGCCGGAAAATTTTTCTTTCTGGAACTGACCAGATTGCGAGAATTGTGTTTCCATAATCGTTACATTTTTGATTTCTGAGATCAAAAATGCGGTACGGCAATGCCGTAACCTACCAATTAAAGTGGTACCTTACCATCATTTATTGGTTCTCTACTACCTAAAAAAATAATTATATTTGGCTCTATGGAAACACCTACTAAATCTAGCAACATGCACATCGGCAGAAAAATTAGTCGTATTCGTGAAATCAGAGGGATAAAGCAAGATTATCTTGCCATTGAACTTGGCGTAAGCCAGCAAACGATTTCTAAAATTGAGCAAAGCGAAGAGGTAGAAGATTCAACTTTGGAAAAAATTGCAAAGATACTTGGCGTAACTGTATCGGGAATCAAAAATTTCAGTGAAGAAGGCATCGTCAATTTCTTTAATACGTTTAACGATAGTAGCACAAGTACATTCAATAATCATTGTACTTTCAACCCTCTTGATAAATTAATGGAAGTAGTTGAGGAAAATAAAAGTCTTTATGAGCGATTGCTAACAAGCGAGCGTGAAAAAAATGAGCTTTTAAAAAATAAGTAATTCAACTATTACGCTTTGTCGTTTATACGTATATTGTACTAATTTTGTTCGCTACCTTTTAGCCAGCTGTTTTTCAGATTGGTTGGTTAATCGATATACTTCATTTTTTGATTAACAACTTTAAATAAGTAAAAATCATCCCACTATGCTCCGCTTCGTGATAATTAGCGGCTTTTAGTGCATCGACATGATTTTTTACTTGAAATCCGATGGGTAACTCAAATGGTGTATAGTTGGCGAACAATCCGGATTTCAAATCTGATTCAAGGTGGTTCACCGTGTCTATCAATAAATGTTTCACCTCGTTAGCATCTGGAGTAACTTTCCATGAACGTGGGGACGATCCAATCTTGAAGGACTCTTCGAATTCGTTAGATATGTACATTGGTAATCCACTACGCATGTACATATGCCGCTGTTGAGAAGTGATACAATGACCAATTTGCCAAATTATATTATTGTTAAAACCTTCTGGAATTTCAAATAATATTTCATAATTACTTTTTTCAATCAATTGCAATAGCCGGGTTCTGCTAGCTCTTAAAATTTCACATTCGAAACGTTCATTAATCATTTGAGTTGGTTTAAGTCCTTAGCAACGTAAGAAGCATACTGCTTTCTAAAGTAACCTTTTCACGTTAAAGTTCGAAATTTATATCTCTGTTAATACAGAAATCATATTTGATTTCATCGTTGTATGCCTTGACTTTGATCTATACCTTTCTTTTTCTTCTTACGTTTTGAAAGTTCCATCACATTCGCTTGTGGCGCAATATAAACAGGTTCCATTGGAGAAAAAGAAAGCTATTAGTGAACTGATCCCGACCCATGAAGGGATATTAAAATCGCTTGGGAAAGATGACCTGCTTAAATTATTTGGATAATTATCCGGTTCTACCATCAAAAAAGGAAAGGGTTTGATATGATCACCCCCTCTGATTTGCCATTCATTATTTGTTGAGTGGCAAATTATTTCATATCGTCACCTAGATTGCATTTAGTCGCACCTCTTATCTAAACAAACTCAATCTTTCTTTTTCAGCGAATGCAGCCGCTTCTTGGCCCGCTTCGCCTCTTCAGCCGTTTCTCTGGCGACTTCTTCCGCATAGGCTTTTTCCAACGCTTCGGTTTCCAGCTTGATTGTGTTCTCTTCCATTACCTTGGGATTACGGCTGTAGGTGGTATCCGCCCAATGTCCCCATCTTGGAGCTATCTGCCTGATAGCACGAAATTTGATATCATTGGCCGCAAGATGGTTATTTTCGTGGTTCAGGTACAAAGCTGTTCCTGTAGATAAGGCCGTAACTAGGACACAGGCCGCTACACCAATGATTAGGTTTTTTGACCAAGCCCCGAAATGGTGGTGGTGGTCGTTTTTTACGGTGATCACCTTGGGAATAGTGCCTACGAGGTCTTTGACCTGATCGATCTGCTGGCTGATCTTCTGATCGTCATAACGTTCGTTAGACTTTTCTATCTGGCCAGAGATGTTTGCTAAAGTCTCCTTATACTGCTGCAAAAATGTCTTTAGAAATTCCGGCAGTTCGCTTTCGATGACTTCCATTCGCTTAACTAAGCCCAGAATGAGTTCCTCGGCCATTGTTACTTTTTCTTCTAATTCGTCATGTTCCATAACATTGAATTTTAGTGGTGAACAGTTTGTTTATTTATCTGGTTACTCCCTGGGATTGCTCTGCCTGGTGTTTCTTTCGTTTCCTTCGGGCTATTTCTGCATCACCAACCGGGTCTGATGCCGATGGCACAAACTCCGGCCTAAGCAGGATATTCAGCAGGTTTTCAACTACGTTAACCACGCTCGGGCTATGCCCATGTTCGGCATGAATGTCCTGCCGGATGGCCTCCCGTAACTGCTGCGCCAATGCAGGCTGATGCGCCTCCCTTGCGGCATGATAAGCATGTACATGCTGGTTGCGGTTCAGCTGTAAATCCATACGGGAAAAGCTTAAACTCCTATCAATAGCGGAGCCCTTCATTTTCAGCCCGCCCTTTTCAAAAGAGATGCCCTGCACTTCTTTGGTACCGCTTTTGAACTTATAGGCGATACCGATACCCCGTACGGTCAGCTTAGCTTCCAACTCTTTCCAGTTCTTGGACGTTTTCATAGCCGCCTTGATGGCATCATACAGTTCATACCTGATCTTTTCCTTGCCGTTTAAAGCCTGCCTGTTGACCTGCTCTTTGCCCTTGCCCCAATGGTAACCGTATTTCAGGGTAAGCTCCCTGCAGGCTTTGATATTGCGTGCGTAACTATTCTTATCGGTGATCGTAGCCCCCTTGTTATCGACCCGGTTATAGACCACGTGCAAATGTGGGTGCAGTCTATCATGGTGACGTACCACCACGTATTGTGTATCCCGGATACCCATCTTATGCATATACTCTTTGGCATGTTCCAGCATGATCTCATCTGTCAGTTTGGGCAGGTCTTCCTTGCTCCAACTTAAGACCAGATGACCCACCGCCTTGCCCAGTTCCGGCCTCATTTTGCGTTGCAGGTTAAAATCATTGGTTAACGTGGTGGCGTTCTGCATCCTTACACCCTCGGCAAAAAGGATCTTCGCTTCGGGCTTATCCACGATGTAGCGGACACAGCCCCCGAAGCTTCTTCCTGTGATCGGTTTACCGATCATGGCTATTGATTTTGGTTAACAGTTCTTCTATTTGCCTGATCAGTGCCTGGCATTTTAAAGCCAGCGTAGGCAACCCCTCCACGTGGGCGAGGTGGGTCAACTGGTTGAGGTTATTGGCCATCCCCGATAGCATCCTGAACCATCCGCTTTCCTCTTGGGTAAAGCGGGGAAAAACCCTTGCACTCTTTGCCGCCCTGCGGAACCATTCACTAGGTTTCAGCCCCGCATTTTTTGCCCGTTGCCCGATCAGTTGTTTTTCCGTCGGGGTTAACCGGATCATCAGCAGGTCACTACGGCTGATTGTTTTTTTTGGTCTGCCGGGTACCCTTTTTTTCTTTATTTCACTACCAGTTGTCGCTGTTTTCATGCGCTGTGTTCCTTTCCAAATCTTCAGTAGATTCTTTCTTAATTCCTTTTTTTAATCGACCAACGGGAGCGAGTCCGGGGCATCCCTTTAGGGTGAATCCGGGTTTTTGTATAGCAAAAACATTAACTCGCTCCCTACAAAGCGCATAAGTTTGACGTGCTAAAAGCTTCGGCAAACCTTAGCGGTTTCCATGCCTTGATGGCTCCTGAAAGGAATATCAGGGCTCAAAACTTCGCCGGGATTTCCCGGCTCCTTTTCATTGGTCGACAGCCCAGCTCAACCGGGCGGCCAATAGACCAGGCTGCCACTGATCGGGTGGTAGGATGGCTGGTAGCGGATGTACCCAAATGCATCCAGTTCTTTGATGCATTTGTGGTAGGTGGCAATCGATGCGATCCTGCTATAGGCCATCAGCTTTTTGCGGGTAACAGCAAAGGGGCTGATAAAACCGCCATGCTGCCAGCACACAAAAAGTGCGGTAAACAGGCTGACATGGGTGGCCAGTATCCTGCTGTCTGCACCCATGCGTCTGAACAGTTTGCCGTAGTCCGCCGCCTTGTTATGGATGCCTGTTCCGGTCATTGGTTACCTCCCTCTAATAGCCTGTTGATGTCTTCCAGTTTGTAGTACATCATCCCGCCGATCTTGGTAAATCGCAGCGTACCGTTGATGCGTAAATTTTGCAGGGTTCCCGGTGAGATGTTGAGCAGTTTGCGCACTTCGGCGCTTTTCAGCCATTGTTTATTCTGCCTGTCTTCCGGTTTAATGAGCTGTCTGATCTCGGCCAGCATCTCGGTCTTTAATTGTTTTAAATCCTCCTTAGTGATGATCTCCATGTGCATAATAATTCCCTCCTTAAATTAATCTGTAATGTCTTGCTGCATGATCCTAAGCACTTCGCTTTTTTTGAAATACACACGCCTGTGCAGGCGTAAAAAGGGCAGCCCCTTTTTCATCCAGTCCGTCAGGGTGACCAGTGATACGCCAAGCTCGGCGGATATTTCCTGTTTGGACAACAGGCGTTCCTGCTGTTCCTGACTGGAATTGCCACCTGTTCTAAAATGCTCCTGTAATTCTGCCCGCAATGCATCCCGGATGCACTGGCAAAGGGTTTGTTCATTGATAATCTCCATAGCCTTTGTTTTGGGACAAAGGAATGCTATGGATTTAGCTTTTTGTTACCACCGGGTTTGCGTGGTAAATTGAGAAGGTTTGGATATGCTTGGGGAGCACTGTTAAAATTCTTATTATCAGATTGATAGAAAGCCGTTTCTTTTAGATCGGATGATGAGCCGTAAAAACGTTATTTCTTCTTTTTTGCAGGAGTAATGGTGTAAAGTCTGTGCTTTTCAGGTATTTCATTCTCCCTTTTTAGAGGATCTTTTGGGTCAATGCCCCGGAGATAGTAACGTAATTTATCTATCTTGATTTCTTTGACCTGGCCAATGTTTTCCTGGTCATATTCCCGGAAATATTTGCTGATCATTTTGGCCCAGGTATTTTGTGCAGGAGTGATCAACAATTCGTTGCCATCCGGCGCTTTCAATTTCTGCATTTGCAGGAATAGATCTAGTATAGCTAAAGCTTGTTCATTCCTGATGTTGATATAGCCATCCCACTGACGGGTTTCTTTTAGTTCCGCCTTTAAATCTGCAATTTCTGTTTGTTGCTTCCTGATCAGTTCGGTTTGATCGGAAATAATTTCAGGGAGGGTTTTTTGGATATGCCACTGGTCAATGGAGCGAAGATACTTTTGGAAAGTTATAAGCTTCTCGAGTATTTCCATGTCCGTGGCATGACTTGAATTAAATGGGTTTTTATACTCAATAAAGTTAATACGCCTCAAAACGACCTGCCAGACAAAGGTGAAAAATTCCTCCTCACCCTCTGGTTCTTTTCCTAGAAAATAAACAAGGTGATATTGATAAAAGACAGGGTATTCCTGTTCAGGTAGGGTAAATAGTTTTTTTATGAAAAGATTATCCTCAAATCCATTTTTCAACCCTGTGAAAATACCTATATCATATGGATGTGGGTTGAGGTTGAAAGCTTCATGAGGTTTAAAATATTTATTAGGCATGGCATCACGCTTTAAATTTCTGAGAGGTACTTAAAAAGCTTAATGTAAATTTAAGAATATCATTGCAGAATATAAAAAGGTATAAAATCAAATAGTTTGCTAACTTTCCATAATAATATTATAAATAAGCCTCTCATGCCGATCACAAGCATAACATCATTTCTTGACCAATTAAAGGAGATAAAAAAAAGCAAAACGCATGAATATTTTTTCCGCGGACATGACGATTTGAATTATTCTTTAGCGCCAAGCATATACCGAAGAAAATATATCCAAAATGAGGACAATATTTATAAAGAAATAATTTTAAGAGCACCTAACGACTTTAATTCAGATAAAACTGCTATAGAAAAGCTTGTTAAGATGCAACACTATGGGTTACCTACCCGACTATTAGATATCACCTCAAATCCTTTAGTTGCTTTATATTTTGCTTGCGCAACGAAGCCCAAGGCTACAGGCGAGATTCTTATTTTTAAAGTACCTAAAACAGAAATCAAGTATTATGATAGTGATACTGTAACAATATTGGCGAATATCGCAAAAAGACCATTAAATTTTAAAATCAATGAATTATATACTGAAGATTTAATCCAATTTAATAAAAAAGAGGCAATTTTGAAGTTGCTACACGAAATCAGAGATGATAAGCCTCAATTTCTGCCAATTATTGACAAAAATGACATTAGACGGGTGATAGCAGTAAAAACTAAGCATAGTAATAGTAGAATTATAAAGCAAAGTGGTGCTTTTTTTCTTTTCGGAATTGATAACATCAAGTCAGTTCCTGCTTCCGTCTCGAACGACTGGATATTAAAAAATTTCAAAACTAACAATGCAATTATTTCTAATTTAAAGAAGGCTATTTTGGACGAGCTTGATGCCCTTGGAATTAATGAAGCGACATTGTTCCCTGAACTCGAAAATCAATCAAAGTATCTACGAGCACTTTACAAATAAATGATTTTTAGCAGAGCTTAACATTACAATTTTAATAATAAATGAAGTACCTCGAATGGAATAATTTAATTTCAAGTTATCTTTTTAATACTCAAAAAGCTGGGATTGAGATATATCTATATGTTTCCAAAAATGATATTTTAAATTTAGCTAGGCCATATTTTAATGAAGAGACAGAGGAAGAAATCTGGGACAATTTTATTAGAAAAATAAAGAACAGCATTCCAGGTTCACAAAATTATCCAGATATAATAAGTAAAGCAACGCACCTTTACGAAAAATGGCAAGTACCCGGGTTAAAATCAATAGATGGTGTTGAAATTATATATCCGCCCTATATAGGGTATCTTATTTTTCTTGTTCTGCCACTAATCGAAATACAAGGAAATTATAACTCCAACAATTATTATGATCGTTTAGCGGAATTTCTAAATTTGAATGGTATAACTCAAAATCTAAGAAATAGATTAATTGAAATTGAACCATTATGGAAAGATTTAATAGAGTGGGCAAACAATATCAATAATGGGGAATTTGGATATTTCTATTTGCGAACATTCTCCCATCAAAATTGGATATATGTAGGGAAAGTATTTTCACAGTGCGCATTTCCTCCTAAAGCGATTAAAAAATTACCAATCTTGTTCCAGCAAGCATCAATGGTTCCAGATTCTAATTATTCTTTTTCAGAATTTAAAAAAAACTTACTTCAATATTCTGCACAGTCTTTGGGACTTACAAATAATGTCCTTGATATAATTCGTAAAAGCGACACAAATGAGCTGGGACAATCAATTATAGAGTTGGTTAAAAAGGAATATAACAAATGGTCTGGACAGTCATTGCTTTTAGATGCATTAGGCACTGAACTTCATTCACAATCGGGAGACATAGTTTCCAGGCTCTATTTGCAATTTAAATTGTCTATAAATGAAGGAAGAATGGATCTTTCCTATAGGATGAGATCATCGAATGAGTTTCCAGAAGACCTCTGTTTCGACGGAAAAAATGTAGTTGAAGAAAAATTTGGATATTCCAGAACGTTAGAGGTTAATTATAGTAACACCCTGACTTTAAAAGATAAATTTAACAGATGGGTTGCAAAGTTTGAAGATCGAGATATTCGGTTATTTAGAAGCGCAGGTGCTATGCAATTTAGTTCAGATTATTGGCTTGAAACCGATACACTTTCAAAATCTGATTGGATGTATATCCTTTGTAAGGATGCTAAAAAAGAATTAATATCGAATTGGGTTAAAAATGATTGTGCGAGGTTTCAAGATGAAACTGACGAATATGATAATATACCAGTAGGTTATTCACTATACAAATTTTTAAATCCACAAAAGGGAATAGATTCTGTTGGGCTATTAACTATTATAAAAGAAAAATCTATTAAACTTATATCAGCCCTTCAGGTTGACTTTAGAACATTTACGGATGATTTCCTTCCGGAAGTAGAAATTATAAACGCCGATGGAACCGAAAGCATTTCTCTTGTGTATAAAAATGGAGAAGAAATCACTTATTTAAAAAAGAAATTATCCGCAGGAAATATATGGCTTTTACCTGAAAATATATCATTGTACTGCGATTTTTCAATAAAATCTGATAATGAGACTTTTGCGGGATATGAAGCAACGTTTAAGATAGT
Organism: Pedobacter sp. N23S346; assembly: GCF_048515415.1. Classification (NCBI taxonomy): domain Bacteria; kingdom Pseudomonadati; phylum Bacteroidota; class Sphingobacteriia; order Sphingobacteriales; family Sphingobacteriaceae; genus Pedobacter; species Pedobacter sp. N23S346. Next base: position 25,018 of record NZ_JBLYEE010000002.1, on the reverse strand, counting down.
CTCATCGCATGATACCGCCCTATCATTAAAATATGAGAATCTTCCCATCCGTGACTTTTATGGGAAGATTGGGAATTTACAAATCACAGAAACATCTAGAGGGATTAATGTAACCTCTCCAAATTTATTGAGACAAATTCCTTACACGCAACTATATAAAGGTAACATTGAAGACTTTGATATTGGAAAGGTAACACCTGTATATGATCATTCACAAGGCAACATCCTAATCACTTATTTATCGCTTAAACAAACACTTACAGCTCCAGATTATTACAGCGCATTCGATACAATCTATACCAAGTTTTTTGACGAAATCAGTGGCGATAGTAATAATAAGTACTCAAGAGTAAAAAAATCAAGTTTGAATTTCTATAACAACTTAGGGTACTTGGACTATGACTACGAAAACAAATCAATTGTTGTTCATCCCCCTCAATTTATTTATATTCCGAGTGAAAAAGGACGCAAAATTCTACTAACCGGTGGACGTGACGCATCATTATTAAACAAAATTATTGAGCATGCTACAAAATATGAATTGGAAGTTGAGTTTACACGACAGCATTTTAGCAATCATAACTTATTACTCCCCGACGCACTAACTATCAAGTCATTTGGAAATGGGAAAGATAAATATGGTGAGGAAAGATTAATTGCTTTCGCTAATGACATAGGAATAACATTTAATCCTAATGATTTAATACAAATTAGTTTACAACTCCTATGTAGTAACACCACAGGTTACGAGGAAGAAATATTAAGCAAAAATACATCTAGTTTAACTTTTGAAGACTGGCCTAGATATATATTTAATCCTCAAAATTTGAAAATGGAACAGTCTGTTACGGATTTCGACAAAGCATGCACATTGATTGAATATCGACTTCGTCCGTGGGAATTTCATTATCGACTATGGTTTAATGGAGTTTGTTATGATGTAGATAGTAATTGGGGGAAATATTTAATACTAAAACACAAAAAAAGGGATGTCATTTTATATGACGCCTCGAAAAGAAAAGTTGCTGTTCCTTTAGGTGTTCCACTGCCAGGTTTACTATCCAGGTCAATTATGCTATTGAGCGGATTGGCCCCCGTTTATTCTTACATAAATAACATGTCATATCGCGTATATGAAAATATTGATAGTGTTTTTATAAAAAACCTGTTCAATAAACTAAGTCAAAAAACAATTGATCATAATTTATAACCAACCATGAAAGACCCCATTGGCTCCTTTGAAACCATCAAAGAAAATTTTATACGTTACGTTGAAACTGCTTTCGGAACCAAATTTAATGGGGTAGAAAAGGAGCGTTATGCATTATTAAATACAGATCGGGTTTTATACCGTAAGCCTTGGATCGAGCCTCTTCCAGATTATGTGTCTAGTAATAAAAAAATAGATGACTTAACGCTTGAAGATTTAGGTAATGCCTTAAACGAAATCGAAGCCGAGACATTCCGTAGTTTAGTAAAAACTGGACTTTTTCCCTCTTCAGCCAAATTACATTTTCATCAAGCCGAAATGTTAAAAGAGGCTTTAAGTGGTAACAATTGTATAATTACATCTGGTACCGGATCTGGAAAAACGGAATCTTTTTTACTTCCCTTATTCGCTCAGTTATCGAAAGAGCTCACACATTGGCAAACTCCCAGCAACAAACCTCCAACAGTTAATACCTGGTGGAAAAAGGACGCAGCGAATGGAGGATTAAGTTCAACACAAATTGTCAATGGAGCAAACTTTACGTTTGGCGATGCAGCTGGACAGCGAAATCACGAGACAAGGACTGCTGGCGTTCGTGCCCTCATTTTATATCCAATGAATGCACTTGTAGAAGATCAAATGAGCCGATTGAGAAAGGCACTTGACTCAGATGATACGCGACAATGGTTATCTGAATTTACTGAAGGCAATGTGATTTATTTCGGACGTTATAATGGAAGTTCACCAGTTGCCGGGGAATTGAGAAAAATAAAAGAGGATGGCACCACAACAATTAACACAAAAAAGGTAAGCCAGTTAAAAGATCGTTTAAATCAAATTGAAAAAGATGCCCTAAAAGTCAATCAATACATCGAACAAGAAACCATCGGTGGTAACAAAGCAAAAGATTTAAAGTCATTCTTTCAACGGCTTGATGGATCAGAAATGCGTTGTAGGTTTGATATGCAGATATCCCCTCCAGATATTATGATAACAAACTATTCCATGCTAAGTATAATGCTTATGCGAACAGTTGATTCAGGAATTTTTGAACAAACGAAAAGTTGGTTAGAGTGTGAGGATCTACCGTTTGAACAGAGAGAAAGAGAAAAAAAGCATCGCGTTTTTCATTTAGTAATTGATGAACTTCATTTATACAGAGGGACACAAGGTACAGAAGTTGCATATTTGTTGAAACTGGTTTTGAATCGGCTAGGTTTACATCCTCATCATCCTCAACTCAGAATATTGGCATCAAGCGCTTCTTTGGAAGCCGGAGACGATGAAAGCATAAAATTCCTCGAAGATTTTTTTGGTGTAGACCATGCTGTTAAACCTTTTAAAATCATTGAAGGCCGAAATAATGTTGTTGAAAAATTAGCAGTAAATGAATCAAAATTACCTTTGCAACCTTTTTATGCAATAGCAAGGGCCTATGATTTAGTGAAAGGAAAGATCTCTGATCCACTATTCAGCACGGCTTGTGAAACATCCGCTGCATTAATAGACAATTTATTTAATACATCTTCGTCCGGCTCAGGAATCGAAAAATTGCTAAACACATTAGCCCATCCTACCATCAAATTAAAGGAAAGGCTTTATGCTCCTTGCGAAATCGAAGATAATGGTAAGATTTCACACAAAGCAATTTGCTCATTTCAGGCCACCGGGGATGAGAGCACCGAAAAATATTTTGCAGAAAGTGTTTTCGATGGACAAACAGGAACAATAGACCTTCATGATGCGTTAAGAGGATTATTTATAGCACGAGCCCTATTTGATGAAGACGATTATTCGGCCATACAAATGATTGATGATAGAAAACTTCCGCGATTTAGATTCCATTATTTTTTTAGAAATATTGAAGGGATGTGGGCTTCCATTAAATCTGATGATTTAATGGAAGAATTTGCAGATCCCGATCGGACTGCTGGTAAATTATATTCTACGACAAGAATCAATTCGGAAAAGGGAAACCGGGTACTGGAACTTTTGTATTGCGATAATTGTGGTACAACTCTTTTTGGTGGTAGCCGTTTAGTGACCAAAAATGAATCAGGTAACAACTCATTTGAGCTACTACCAATCAGTCCCAATATAGAAGGAATACCTGAGAAAACGCCTGCAAAATTAGTTGAAAAAAGAAGCTATCAAGAGTATGCCGTTTTTTGGCCGTTAGGGAATCAGGATTTTACCCGACATGACCCTGATCACATGATTCCGGCAAATTTTTGGCGACAAACAACAGTTAATGGATTTTCACAAACCGACTATGAAGCAAGTTGGATAGAGGCATCACTAAACACCATTTCAGGAGATATTGACTTTTCGCATGATAAGGCCAATAATCATCCGGAAAAATGGATAAAAGGTCGTTATTTTATTATTGTACCTAACAGATCAAATGACGACATCTCTTTACCTAACGCAAATGGTGAGATAAGCACAATAGAAACACATAGAGCACTTCCTAATGCCTGTCCATGTTGCGGATTAAATCATCAGAAGTACAAAAATAATTCACGCAAAAACAAAACATCGCCTATTAGAGGGTTCAGAACAGGTTTTGCCAAAACCACCCAAATGTTCGCAAAGGAATTAATGTATCAGCTGCCCGATACAGAAGCAGAGAGAAAACTAGTAGTGTTTTCAGACAGCAGAGAGGACGCTGCTCAGATCGCAAATGGGATTGAGCGCAATCACTTTACAGATTTATTGAGGGAAATACTAGTGGATGAGCTTCATAAAAAAGTAATGATTAAGCACAATATTCTTCAAGCAGTGGAAAGCCAAAACACATCTGTATTAGAGCAATTTAGGATAGATAATGCTGATGAATATCTTGAAATTGAAGGGTTAATGGCACTTTCTAATCTAATTGGTACTTTTCCTCTTATAGTTGAACAAAGGATGTTCGCAATTGTGCAACTTGAAAAAATTAGGAAAAGAATCTTTAGTGTTCGCGAATTAGTAGACATAACTAATTCAGTTAATCTTGCACCATTGATCAAGCACTTAGTCGATTTAGGTATAAACCCAGGAGGAAATGATATAAATATCCAAACTAGGCTTCTTAATTCACAATTTGTACCTTGGTTTACACTTATTGATTTCGAAAATAAACAATGGACTGCGGGTGCCGATTTAACCTTTATCAACGACCTAAAGGAAGGAACATATAGTAATTTAGCTACAATGTTTTTTGGTTCTCTATTTTATTCCTTTGAGTCCTCGGGCTTGGGCTACGTAACGATCAATCCAGATTTACAAATAATATCTGCTAATGCAAATAGGTTAAGCTTGTCTAATGAGGATTTTCTACAGATACTTAATTCTACACTCAGAATTTTGGGAGACAAGTTTAAACACAATAAAAACGACGATGCAGATCCATTTAATTTCACTGATTATGACCGATTTCCGAGTCAAGTAAAAAAATATGTGAGAGCTGTAGCAAATAGGTTATCTAAGACAGAAATTGACTTGGGAACTGTAATTTTCAATACACTATCTGCCAGCGGAATACTTAATGGCGTTACCGGGGTAATTATTGAAGAATTATTTATAAAAGTTTCAAAAGCAACTGATGAAGTTTGGACGAGTACCCGGGGAAATCGACCTCATTTGCATTTAAGTGGCGGCATATGCACATACTCTCTTACACCTCTAAATACTCTTCCAGACAAAGTATGTAATGATATTTGGATAAAAAATTATTTGTCCTATAACGCGATTAAGCAACAAAGATCACCTATCCGTCTACATTGCGAAGAACTAACAGGACAGACTGATAATCAATTTGAAAGACAGCGACATTTTAGAAACGTTATATTGCCGGACGAAGGAGAAAAGCAGGTTAAGACAATTGATTTGCTAAGTGTAACCACGACCTTAGAAGTAGGTGTAGATATTGGAGCGTTACAGGCAGTAATGCTAGGAAATATGCCTCCGCAGAGGTTTAACTATCAACAACGTGTTGGACGAGCCGGCAGACTTGGCCAAGCATATTCCGTTATCTTGACTTTTTGCAGAGGTAGAAGTCATGATGAGTTTTATTTCTCAAATCCTAAAAAAATTACTGGAGATCCTCCTCCAACTCCTTTTTTAACAATGGGACAAGAAAGGATTTTTAAAAGATTGCTTGCTAAAGAGATTTTCAGAAAAGCATATAATGCTATTCAAATTAATGTTAATAATACTGAAGAAAAATCAAGTGTACATGGTGAATTTGGAAATATTGGAGACCTTCAAAGTAATTGGATTAGTTACAAAACTCAAATTATTGCATGGCTAATCAGTAATCAATCTGTCATTGATGAAACTATCGAATTCCTAATTACACCAACTTTACAATCTAAACGAAGCGAATTTGTTAGCTGGCTATTAGACGTTTCGTCTACTTCAGGTTTAATTGGAAGTGCACAAAAAATTATTGATAATGAGGAGATTTCTACTATAGATATCTCGGAAAAATTGGCTGAAGGCGGAATATTACCAATGTTTGGAATGCCAACTACTGTTAAAAATCTTTATCACGGTATTAATAGAAATTTGGAACCATTATCAATCGACAGAGCTCAATCAATGGCTATATATGAATTTGCACCAGGAGCTCAAAAAACGAAAGATAAGGCAATTCACTCCGCCATCGGTTTTACCAGCGATTTTTTAAACATGAAAATAAGGGGTGTGGATACTGTGACTAATGCTAAGACAAGCAATAATTTACCATTCTCCTTAAATCGCTGGTTTATACGTTGCCGCTCGTGTGGCAATTTCAAAACATATTCTGAATCCGAAAAGGCAATTTTGGAAGCTTCGGATCACTTTGATTCATGTCCAAATTGTGGGGAAGCAAATATGGAAAAATATCAACAACCTGAAATGCTTAAGGCTCCTCGAGCTTATCGAACTAATCTTTCAATGGGAAATGACATGAAAGACGATTCTGATTTCTTGTTATCAAGACCACCGATTTTTGCTGAGAATATTGATGATCCCGGAAATCCTCCCGACAGAAAAGTTTATAACAATGCCGGATTAATAATAACCGATAAGGATGTAACTTGGAGAGTTAACACTAATTCAGACAATTTTTTTGTAGGTAAGTTAGCAAATGTTCAGAATAACTTTCCTTTTGGTCAAGGTTTCAGATTTACGAACCAATGGATTACCCAAGATGTAATAGATAAAAATCTGAGCGACCCTTTTAACGAAAATGGCCACTCTTACACTATTTATGCAGAACAGGCGCAGGAAAGAATAGCACTAGCAAGTAATAAGAAGACGGAAATCTTTAGAATTGCACCACTAACTATTCCTTTAGAATTAAATCTAAACATGTTTTCAATGGATTATGATCATCCTTATGTAAAAGCTCAAGCGAGTGGTGTCAGATCAGCATATTATTCAGCCGCATTTTTACTACAAAGAGTCCTTGCAAATAGACTCGATGTCGATCCAACAGAAATAGAAATTGCAGATATTATAAAAAAGGAATTGATCGAAGATTCAATTATTAAAAGAAATGTTGCAGAAATAATTCTAACTGACGAATTACCAAACGGATCGGGATTTGTAAGATACCTATATAATAAATTCGAGGAAATACTTAGCGAAACGATTAACCCAGTAGAGGTTCAATCATATCTAATAAAAATTCATTCAGAACATCATCGAAAAAATTGTAAAGATGCTTGTTATGAGTGTTTAAAAGTTTATCGTAACATGAATTATCATAGTTTACTCGATTGGCGATTAGGACTTTCGCTTATACGTTTGCTAAATGATGGTGCATTTAAATGTGGTACGGACGGAAATTTCGATAACTTTGTTGAATTGCAGGGTTGGCTTCAATTCGCAACCATGCTTAGAGATAGCTTCGCCGAAAGTTTTGGATTTTCTATCTGTGGTGAAGTTAAAGGTTTACCAATTATTAAACATGGGCGCAATAATAAAAATGTAATCATGTTAGTTCATCCTTTTTGGGATATGACAATAATGCGCACTGAAAACTGGTTAACCGAGATAAAAAACGAACTAGATGATTATACTACATCAAATAATGGTAAACTTCAAATTGTTGATACATTTAATTTGCACAGGAGACCAGGTGGTGTTATGAAAAATTAGTAAGAAATTAATGTATAAGATTAGTCCAATAGAATATAAACGAATTGAAAGGATTTCACCGAGTCAATTCAGCTCACTAAAAAATTGCGCTTATAAGGGTATCGTTGTAAAGGCATTTGATAACAAACCACTATTAACGCTTTCTCCTAATGCATATTTGGGAACAGTACTCCACAAAGTATTGGAATTGATCTCGAGTGGTATTATAAAGGATGAGCTACAATTGGATGAAGTTTTTAACAAAGAGATAGCCAATTTGGAGAATAAATTGATAAATGATGGACTACAACAATTTGTTCCACTTCAAATGAACATATCAGATTTTGGATTAAAAAAAATACAGTTAAAAAAACACTTGATAATAACTGAAAATAAGTATTCAAAATCAATAAATTATTCCCCTGAAAAATGGATTGAGTCCAAAGATGAGAAAATTGGTGGTCGTGTTGATTTGATCATCGAAGCAGATCAGTTTATCGAAATCATTGACTTTAAAACTGGTGCAATAACCGAAAACATTTTAGATGATACCGGTGAAATATTTAAGGAGTTAAAAGTTGAATACCGTGAACAACTGAAACTATATGCTTACTTATATTATGACCGCACCGGGAAATTTCCAAATTTGTTGAGTATAGTTGACTTACGTAAGCAGAAGTTCAGTTTGGAGTTTACATTTGAAGAATGTGAAACAATATTTGAACAAGCAAAAAAAATATTAGATGAAATTAACAATAGTGTCGATACAGGGATATTTAGGGCTAATCCCAATGAAGCGAATTGTAAGTTCTGTCTGTACAGACCAGCATGCTCATTTTACCTCAATAATTTGAATCATAACTATCCTTTCAACGATATCTCTGGGAATATTAAAAAGGTAAAGCAATTCCAAAATGGTAATGTTTCGATCTTTATAGAAGACTTAAGTGATCAATATATCACCATTACTGGGTTTTCAACTAATTATTATCAATATTTCGAAAACATGACAAATGAAAAAATCAGTGTTTTTAACTTAAAAAAGGAAGCCGCTAACATGGTATATTCAGTTACTCGCACTACCAAATTTTATGAATAAATCTAAAGAGAAAACAATTCCACTGTTATCCTTTTTCTCAGGTGGGGGATTTATGGATATGGGATTTATTAAAGCTGGGTTTGATATCGTATGGACAAATGAATTTGACCATACTTTCGCTGAATTATATGGTCAAGGTATTTCCTCTTGGAAAAAAAATCGCTCATCCGAAAAGATTGAAACTAAAGAGATTATAAGTAATCAAAATTCAATTAAAGACATTACCTCTAACCAGATTATTAAAGAAGCTTTTGATGGAAAAAAGCCTGTTAAATTTGGAATAATTGGCGGCCCACCTTGTCAAGATTTTAGTATAAATGGCAATCTTAATGGCTTTCAAGGAGAGAAAGGAACGCTAACAGATGCATATCTTTATAAAATTCTAGAACTTCAGCCTTCTTTTTTTGTAATGGAAAATGTGACGGGTCTCATTAAAGTTAAAAAAAATGCAAAGCATTTCTTCGAACTCCTAAAGGCAATGGAAGACGATTATCTAATAGATTGGGGTGTTTTAAATAGTATAGAATTTGGCGTGCCACAATCTCGAGAGCGAATTTTTGTTGTGGGAATTAGTAAAAAACAATATGAAGTTGAATCGGTCAGCCTAAACATTAAAGGTCAATGGTTTCCATTTCAAGAAAATGTAACACATGTAAATCCAAAAACCAATTTTAAATGGCCCCAAGCTGCCCAATATGGTAGTTTAGTTTTAAAAGATGTTGATATTCCCTATGAATTATGCTTGGAATCTTGTCTAGTAAAACCTGAAGAAGAACACAGTATCCCCAACGCAAGCGAATATTTCAATCTCAAAGGTGATGTTGAAAAATTTAGCATGATTAAAGAGGGGGAAACAAATCGACCTTCTTTTAAAAGACTGCATCGATTCAAATATAGCCCAACTGCTTGCTATGGAAATAATGAAGTTCATCTTCATCCTTATCAATCGCGGAGACTATCTGTTAGAGAAACATTGAGAATACAAGGGGTTGAAGATTCATATATCCTCACAACTAAAGGAATGCTTTCAAAAAAATTTAAGATGATAGGAAATGGAGTACCGACACCTTTAGCTGAAGGTCTCGCTAAAACACTTAAATCATTCATTGGTGGATTAAAAGTTAAATTGGATGTTATTCCTGTAAATAGTGATAATTAAGCAAAGCGATGAGAGAGCTATCAAAATTATTAGTAAATATTAAACCAAGGAAGAGGTTTAGGAAACATGAGATTATACATTGAAAAATGACAAATCATAAAATTTAATCGCCAATATTTTTAATAAAAAACACTATATTTACATATAGCATTTGCGGCTAAAAAAATTAAATAAAAGGTGCGTTATTCGGGGAGTTCGAATTTCAAAACCACTCTAAGATATTGCAAACGTTGATTTTTACACTAGGTGTAAATCCCAGCGGGATCACAAGAAAACCTCACAGCAATGTGGGGTTTCTTTGTTTTATACCCTCCAGGATGTAAAACGCAAGAGTAGCATCTTCTTAAAAAGATTTCTTCATAACTCGAGATAATGGTGAGCAAGGAAAATTAACCACAGATAAAAAGGATAAACGCAGATGTCAAAAAAGCGTTATCGAGAGGCTTTTGAGCTAGTTATTCGCACTGATCCAAAATCAACAAGCACCTAATTACTTGCAATATGACATAGCAAATACGTGAATCTCCGTAAGCGTGTTATCACTCAATTTGTATTTTCTTTTAAGTGCGCGATAAGCTTGTTCATCCAATCGGTCGACCATAGCAAGGTGCTCAGGTCCAAAGTCAGGATATGCTGCATCGGCGCGGTCAATGTGATCCTGTTCCATCTTTAGAAGCTGCGCGGAAAAACTGCAAAGTTCAAGTCCCCGTTTGCTGAGATAACGATTAAGCTTTTCTAGCTCAATTTCATCTTTGCTTTTAACCTTATCGTTCTGTTCGCTAAGTGCCCTAACCTTATAGCTATTATAACTAATAATAGGTTCACTGTCCCCAGGCCCCTTCATAAGCATCGCTATCCAGTTAGATTTATCTTGGTATGTCTCCTTCGAAGTGAAAAGATATACACCGATTACAGTAGCACGGTCATGGTTGAGAAACACATCTTTGTTGCAGTTGCTATTATAAATATCCTTTACCGTATTTTTCAGTGCTTCTTCTGTGTATACCGAATCCGTGTACACTGCATACTCCAACAGCTGCGCTTTGCCAGATGTCTCTGATTTGACTTCGTTGATTATTTCAAAGTGGGCTGGTTCTGTTTTTACAGTGCTATGTTCCACTATTTCCTGGCTGCTTTCATTCTTCGGCTGGGATTCTTTACAGCCATAGATAAACGATAATATAATGACAAGGATTAGGGCAATGCTCTTAGGAGTTTTCATCTCGGGTTTTATTTTGGATAACTTTGTTGTCTGTCAAGTTACAGAACATATATCGCCCGCCATTACGGTTTCCCATATTGATCGGGTAATAGCTAAACATAACCTGTAAATGCATTTAGCTTGATTTTTTCTTTTATCAACACATTATAATAATGTTTTAGTAATATTGTTCGTCAGCAAGAAATATGTCCAAGCAACCCTATATTGTTAAATTCATACTGATACTTTTACTAGCTTGTTGGCTACTTAACTCATCTATAATTTTGTAAATGAACAGTTTGACTAATTTTTTTAAACTTTTAAAAAGCTATTTTACTATATTAGTATAATAATTAGCCCTCAAAAATAAAATTCAAAAAGAGGGTTAGTTCTAATTAACCAAATATTAACCCGCTATAGTCTACCGACGGCATAACATTCTATAAACCTGTGCTGTTAGTTCTTCAACTATCATCACACAACGTGTTCCTCCACACGCCAACCCTTAAGCATTATAAATTTTACTATTGTGAATTAGTATAGATTCAGCTAATCCGTTTTGTTCAAAAACAGACAGGAATTATATATTGAGTCAAATCCACGCCAATTCCCTTATTTAAATATTATGTGTTGGGCTTACAATTGTCTAATATTTTTGACTACTAAGCCAGGGTAATGGCTTCACTGTGTTCGCGTGACGAGGTTTTACTGAAAATGAAGCTAATTCAACATTTACCTAAATTCAAAATCATGAAATTCACTAAAAAACCATTAGCCGTTGTGGTTAAACCAGCTCCCTGGAATCACTGGGAAATGTAGCAAACAAGGCCAAAAAAAGGCAGCCATCTTATACCATTACCAATATTTTACCAACACTAAAACAGAGAAGGCCGAAAATCTTAAGAGTAGGCATAACCAATATATAATCTTTATGAAACAAAACCACATCTTCAGGAGTGCTCTCCTAAAAATGGCAGCCTTTGCGGCCATCGTCTCTTTTGCAGCTTGCAGTAAATCAAAGGATTTGCAGGACAGCAGCTTAACAAAAGATAAAACTGATCTATCTTCCTCAAGGGATTCCACTAAATCTGCAGCAACAGTAGAATCCTACCCGAACGAAGTGAGGGCATCTGGAAGTAACTTCATTTGGCGGATAAACAATGTTGATCAGGGCAGCACCAGCAGTCTTGCAACAGCCTTAAATAATGTCATTGGCACAGGTAATCGCGAAGTTCACATACTCATTGGTGGTACGCTCGGACAACAAATCAATCTTCAGCCAGGGCTAACCCTGCGTTGTCATAATGTTAGCTTTAAAAAGGGCCACACCGGTAATGGCTTTTTTAGAGATGGTAGCGGCGGGATCAAGATTTATGATATGATACTGGATAATAGTACTGCCGGAATGGGCATCAGAACAAGCCGTGCAAGCGACATCTATATAGAAAATGTTAGAATCTATGGGGGCGGTATCGGTATCAGAATTGACAGCCATCCCAGCCGACCTTATGAAGACGGACGTTGGGTTAAAAATATTCACATCCAAGACTGCAGGTTCGAAAATGGCAGCAGTCATGGACTAGAAACCTACGGTGTAGATGGCTTTAAGGGCTATGGAATTGTGGCCCGGAACATGGGCGAATGCGGAGTTTTACTTAACAAAACCATAAACGGAACCCTTGGAACAGTTAATGCTTATCGTTGTAGTAATGGAGGCGGCTATGCAGGACTAAGATTAGCCAACGATTGTAGTAATGTTACCACCAGCATGCTAATTGCTGAGGAGTGTGGCCGGGGATATTTTGTACTTACCGGAACCAACAATTGTCGTTTAGATAATGCCAGAATCACAAATGGTACCGGTATTGGCGTTTGGCTGGAGAACGTGGTAAACTGCAGCGTGCTGGCAGGTTGCACTAATGATGGCGTTGCAGTTACAGGATCAGGTAGTTATGCTAATGTAAGCACCAACGGCTGCCCGTAATTTAGGCTGCATTCAATTGTAGTTCACCTATCTGGGAGGAAATTATCTGGAGCCAGGTCAATTGCAGATGATAATAGACTGAATCAAAATTTTAAGCGAATTATCAATTAATTTCCGGAATAATGAGCTCGATATGGTGTCGGGCTCATTCCGTTTAGATTGGGGTTTATGTTGTAATTATTAGATCAGAAATAATTAAAATTAGCTATGGAAAGATTCAGGGAATGAATATCCCATTATTAATTTATAAAAGATTATTTTACACCAACGCAACGAAGTCCAATTAATATTGTCTTTAGATTATGAAAATATACCTCTTACTTATATGCTTTTTCATGCTGCATACTTCACAAGCACAAAACCACATAAACGACATAGTTACTATAGATATTGATAATTTTTGGATTGCTTATGACAAAATAACTTCAACAAAAGATAGTAGTGAAAAGTATCAATTTCTCGATCGATTTTTTATTTCAAAAGGAACTCCCGGTCTTAAAGCGATGATAGCAGCCAGATCGTATACCAATAAATCATATATCGATGCGATTCATACATATCCCCTGTACTGGAATTCTATACGTAAATCAATGTTAAAGGCTAAAGAATATTCAAAACAGATTAATAAAAATATTGGAAAGTTAAAAGCGATTTATCCATCCTTAAAACCAGCAAAGATATATTTTACAGTTGGTGCCTTTAGATCCGGAGGTACCACGATGGATAGTTTGGTCCTTATTGGAAGTGAAATTGCCATGGCCAACCATCATACAGAATTAAAAGAATTCCAAAGTAAGCTACCAAGTTTGGCAAGCTATCTTAAAACAAACCCAATTAATATATTAGTGTTTACAAACATACATGAATATGTTCACACTCAGCAGAAAACAACTGTTTCGCCAAATCTTCTCGGTCAATCCATTTTAGAAGGAGTTGCTGAGTTCATTGCTGAAAAGGCTACCGGAAAACCGTCTACTACACCAGCGCTGAATTATGGAAAAAAGTATAAAAAAAGGATTGTAGAGGTTTTTTGTTCTGCAATGTTTAATGCATCTAATGGCTTTTGGCTTTACAGTAATTTAGAAAACGAATTCAAACAAAGAGATCTTGGATACTATGTAGGTTATGCTATTAGTGAAGCATATTACAATAAATCTGCAAACAAAGCCCTTTCTATAAAAGAAATGATCGAGCTTGATTATAATAATAAAGTCGATGTCATAAATTTTGCTGAGCAATCAGGTTATTTCGAAAACTCAGTTATCGAATTGGAAAAAAAATATGAATATAGTCGACCAACTGTAACGGCAATTAATCCAATCGGTGAGGATAGGTTAATAAGTGGATCGGTTAAAAGAATAACCATAAACTTCTCAGAACCTATGGATAAAAAACACCGAAATTTTGAGTTAGGCCCTTTAGGGAAACAAAATCAATTAGTTATTAAGAACATGCTTGGATTTTCGGAAGATGGAAAAACATTAACTTTTGAAGTTGAAATGGATACTAATAAACGTTACCAATTAGTAGTTGGCGAGGGTTTCCGAAATACTAAAGGTATTTCATTAAAACCCTATCTGATTGATTTCAATACAATTTGATAAATTGATGTGATTCCGATTCATACCATCTAACCTTGATAAGCAATCATTATAATAGGCCTTATCAACAAGATATTTATTCTACTATCAAAGCTGATGGAATTTTATTAATAAATGGAATAACAAAGAAGATGCCGATGAAAGGCACTGACGGATGGGCATTAATTGATTATAAATGGCACATCAACCCGCCCCAAATTAAAAGCTTTCAGTAAGAATATGGGCAGTAGGAATACTAAATTATTGTCTTTTGTGAAAGCTAATTTAACGACGGCATAAAAAGCAATTCCTATAATACCACCGATGGTTGAATAGATAACTACTTTTAACACACTTAGGTTTTTTAGTAAATCACTCTCCCCAGGATTGATCGGAGAAATTTCCGCATTCCCTGCAATTGTGTCTATTACTGCAAAAGCAATTCCTGCAATAATGCCAATAAGAATAAAATATACAATCTTCATTACTGTGTTATTTTGGATCTATAAAAAGTTGTAAATTTTTCTTTTTCAATATCTTTATGCTGTATTTTTTCAACAAAAATACTCCACGGTTGTAAAGCATTATAATCAATGTCAGAACTTTCTTCAAGGGGTTTATATAACGACCATATGGAACCATCCTTTTTGATTATTATTATTTCGTTTATTGGTTTACCTTTCATTTCGCCATGCAGGTTATCAAATTCACACTTATAAAACAGGCTGTCTTTATAGGATATATAAATTACATAACGAAGCGTACCGTCATTCTCAATTTCATAGCTTTGACCATTATAATAGGTAGTGGCTATCAATGTACTATCGTGTTTGAGAATCTCCACGTTCACTTTTAGATCTTTTGTTAAAATTGCGTTTCCACTTACAGTAAACTGAGGTTCCTTGTATTTACAACCCGTATATAACATCAAAAGGATAATTGCTATGCTCCTTCCTCGCAAAACAGCAAGGCTGAAGAGTGGGATTAATGTTTTCATCATTGGGCGTTTATCATAATGAGTTGGAGAAGAACAATTTTAATAATTTTCCATGTTATAAAATTTTTAAATTACCATTAAAACTGTCGAAGTCTTTCTGCGCTCCTGCCCTTTGAGACTTCGCAAGTTGATTCGACTTACGAAGTTTTGGAGGCCTGCGTGTTGGAGAAACTTCGTCAGTCTCTCGGAAATTTTTACTGGTAAAACTGTCGAAGTCCTTCCGTGCTCCTACCCTTTGAGACTTCGCAAGTTGATTCGACTTACGAAGTTTAGGTGGCCTGCGTGTTGGAGAAACTTCGTCAGTCTATCGGAAATTTTTACTGGTAAAACTGTCGAAGTCCTTCCGCGCTCCTACCCTTTGAGATTTCGCAAGTTGATTCGCCTTACGAAGTTTAGCTGGCCTGCGTGTTGGAGAAACTTCGTCAGTCTCTCGGAAATTTTTACTGGTAAAACTGTCGAAGTCCTTCCGCGCTCCTACCCTTTGAGACTTCGCAAGTTGATTCGCCTTACTAAGTTTAAGTGGCCTACCGTGCGGTGCGATAAAGTTATTTATCAAGCAGACAGTTGGTACTGTGATAGATATATAGCATTTGCATATCTAGAAACAGCGGAAAATTTTAGTATAAAACGCTATTTAATATTGAGTGATACCGCCATATTGCACCAAGCTACCGCCAAACTATTTTACTCAACCGCCAAGTTGAAGTAAGCTACCGCCATCTTGTTTTGGCTTACTGCCAATTGTAAGTAGCGAAATGCAAATTGATAACTGATCACTGAAAATTGAGCATTGAAAACTGAAAACCACTCCCAACAATTAATGCACTACTTTGTATAATAAAGAAAAGAAGTAAAATTTAAAAATGAGCAATAAGGCTGTAGGCATAGATGGGTGTAAGTATGGGTGGATTGCTGCATGCCATGAAGATGGAACAATTGAGATCTTTCAAACGATCGCAGAAGTATGGGATCATTTCGGGAGTGATTGTGATTTTCTAATTGATATGCCCATCGGTTTACCAAGTGCAAAAATCCCTCAGCGAACCTGCGAGCAGGAAGCCAGAGCTACCTTACCAAAAGGAAGAAAATCAAGTCTCTTTCCGGTACCATGCCGTGAAGCATTTGCTGCTGAAACCTACCAGGAGGCAAATGAGATGAACCGACGCATTTTAGGTAAAGGACTTACCAAGCAAACCTGGTTCATTATGCCAAAGATCAAAGAGCTGGATCACTTGCTGATTAGAAATGATCAGGCAAAATTGAAGTTCAAAGAATCTCATCCTGAAATTGCCTTTCAATTCTTAAATGCCGGGAAGCCTTTACTAACCAATAAAAAAACGAATGAAGGAATTCAGGAACGGCTACAGATCTTACAAAAACACCATCCTGAAACAGAACAGCTTTACCGCGTGGCCTTCCAGAAATTTAAAAGGGCTCAGGTAGCAGCGGACGATATTCTTGATTCCCTATGTTTATCCATCATGCAGGTTAAAATTCAGGATAATAGTAAAGCTGGAATTCGCCATACCTTCCCTGAAAAGCCCATTACGGATGAATTCGGAATCGAAATGGCCATTTATTATGCGCCCTAAAGACTTAAATAATTTCTCTCCAATCATAAACATTCATCGAAAAACTCCTCATTCTGATTATTCCATTGATTTGCAAACAAGTTTCAGGGCTTTGCATACAATTGCGTTTCAAATCTTCCACACCTTTGGATCATAAAATAATTATCATGGAAATCAAGAAGATAAAATTAGGAAATCAAGGTTTAGTCGTTCCGGCAATGGGATTGGGCTGTATGGGCATGACAGGCTTTGGAGATATGGATATGTATGGCAAAGCAGATGAAAAAGAGGCCATAGCAACCATTCACCGGTCTCTCGAATTGGGTGGAAACTTTTTAGATACAGCAGATTTGTATGGTCCGCTTAAGAATGAGCAATTGGTAGCCAAAGCCATCGAAAACCATAGAAATGATTACATTATTGCCACCAAGTTCGGTTGGGAAATAGATGATCAAAACGAAGTAACCTGGAAAATAAATGGTAAGAAAGAATATGTAAAAAAGGCAGTAGAACGATCGCTGAAAAATCTTAAAACCGATTATATCGACTTATATTACCTGCATCGCCTGGATAAAGACACACCTATTGAAGAAACCGTAGAAGCGATGAGTGATCTGGTTAAAGAAGGTAAAATTGGTTACATTGGTTTATCAGAAGTTTCTTCAGAAACCATTAAGAGAGCCCATGTCATTCACCCGGTTACCGCTGTGCAAAGTGAATATTCGCTATTTGAACGCACGGTAGAAGAAAGAGGTATTCTGCAAACATTAAATGAAATGGAAATTGGTTTCGTGGCTTATTCGCCACTTGGAAGAGGCTTCCTCTCCGGACAAATCCGCGGCATTGATGATTTGCCGCAGGATGATTTCAGAAGGTCAATTCCCCGTTTTCAGGAAGCATACTTTCATAAAAACATAGAACTGGTAGAAGCTATAGAAGCCATGGCTGCAGAAAAAAACATCACCTCAACGCAGTTGGGTTTGGCATGGATCATCAACAAAGGCATTATCCCAATCCCAGGCACAAAACGTAGACAATATCTGGAGCAGAATATCGCCGCTTCATTTATTCAGCTTAGTGAAACTGATTTACAAAAACTGGAAAGCATCATCCCGCTGGGTACCGACACAGGCAATGCCTACGACGAATTTAGCATGGGGCTGATTGATTAACACACTGGCACGGCTACTCTATTTCATTGCAGTCGTGCCATTTTACATTCTTTTTATCTTTACATTTAGTATCATCATGAACGCCATTACTTCTATTTCAACATTCCATCGTTTATTATCACTTCCCGAGCCACTCCACCCATTGGTTAGTGTAATTAATCTTGCTGAAAGCACATTTATTGAAGATGAGGTATGGAAGGGCTTCGTTAGTCGCTTTTATTGTGTTGCCTTAAAACGAGAAGCCACCGGAAAGGTTAAATATGGGCAACAACACTATGATTATGACAAGGGTGTGCTCAGTTTTACCGCACCAAATCAGATACAATCTCTGGATCTGCAAAACATGGATTGCGGCGCCGGTTATTTACTTATTTTTCATCCCGATTTTTTATTGAAACATGCCCTGGCCAGTTCGATCAATAGCTACGGATTCTTTTCTTATGCCGTGCACGAAGCCCTGCACCTTTCAGCAGAGGAAGAAGATGATTTGATTACCATCCTAAAAAAAATAGGCAAAGAATGCCTGCATATCGACCGGCATACGCAGGAAATCATATTATCTCAAATTGAATTACTCCTTAATTATTCCAACCGTTTCTACGAGCGACAATTCATCACCAGGAAAAACAATAATCACCAGTTACTGATAAAATTTGAACAGGTAATTGATGATTATTTTAATGAAGATTATACCGCACAGTTTGGTTTACTTACCGTAAATTATATCGCCAACAAACTGAATTTATCGCCCAACTACCTCAGCGATTTATTGCGGGTTCATACCGGCCAGAATACGCAACAACACATCCACGAGAAATTAATTGGCAAGGCGAAAGAAAAACTATCTACCACTACGTTATCCATCAATGAAATTGCCTACGCACTGGGCTTCGAACATGCGCAATCTTTCAGTACGCTATTCAAAAAGAAAACCAATTTATCTCCAGGAGCTTTCAGAAACACTTTAAATTGAAAAAATTCAAACTCTTGCTGATCTTCTCCAAACAAAAATTAAGATTCTGACTTTCTATCTTTGGTGACTATGATTAACTTACCAAAGAAATAAAAATAAGCATTTATGAGTGAAATTAAATGGGGAATAATTGGCTGTGGCGATGTAACAGAGGTAAAAAGCGGACCTGCTTTTAATAAGGCGCCTAACTCTTCGCTAGTCGCGGTAATGCGGAGAAATGCAGCAAAGGCTGAAGATTATGCCAAACGGCATCAGGTTCCAAAATGGTACAGCGATGCAGATCAGTTAATTAATGATCCGGAAGTGAATGCTATTTATATTGCCACCCCACCCCTACAGCATGAAGAATATACGATTAAAGCATTGGCTGCCGGGAAACCGGTTTATGTAGAAAAACCAATGGCTTTAAATAGCGAAGCCGCTAAAAGAATGGTGGCCGCCTCGCAGCAATACGGAGTTAAACTTTCGGTAGCGCACTACAGAAGGGAACAACCTCTTTTTTTAAAGATTAAAACATTACTCCAAGAACAAGTAATTGGCGAAGTCCGCTTTGTGGAGCTAAAGATGTTGCAGCCTCAAAAAAGTGATCTTATTGCCAATGCTGAAGAAAACTGGAGAGTTAACCCGGAAATTGCAGGTGGCGGACTTTTTCATGATTTAGCCCCTCACCAACTGGATTTAATGCTTTATTATTTTGGTGAAATAGAAAGATTTGATGGCATTGCCGTAAACCAAACCGGGCAAGACCAGGTGGATGATTTGGTTACCGGACACCTATTATTTAAAAACGGCGTGGTATTTAATGGTACCTGGTGCTTTAGCGTAGCCGAAGCAGATCTATCTGATAGTTGCGAAATCTACGGCAGTAAAGGGAAAATTAGTTTCCCCATGTTTGGCCATCAAATAAAAGTACTGGTAAATGGAACCGAAGAAAGATTAGACTTTCTTCCCCTCACCCATGTAGAACAACCCATGATAGAAAAAGTAGTGGCCTATTTTTTAAATGAAGGCGAAAACCCTTGTAGTGGCGAAGAAGCGGTAAAAACGATGGATTTGCTGGATGGATTTACCCGCTAACTAAATCTTTTAAAAGATTATCATTTTTTTCAAAAACATTAAAACAATTCAACTTTAGATTTGTCTATTATTTAGTTTGTTTGGTTTATGCTTTAAATGATGGATGTCTTTAAAGCAAAAATAATTCAGCCTCATAGAAATATGGGGCTTTCTCATTTTATATATCTCGGTAAATGAAGATTTAAAATTTTAATACAAACCAAAACATATCATAATACGTTCATATCTTTAAAGGCCAACTTATTGGCAGCTACATAGCTTGATGAACTCGGAGTATCGCCCCTGTACATAGGGTGGATAGAGAAAGAGATATGAAAGTTAAAACGAAGTTCCCGGCGCCGAAAGGTGTCCATTTTTATGCAGAATTAAGGCAGCGAGTTAATGCCGATTTTGTTTCCCGAGATTTAAGTATTAATGCAAACGGCCTCATGTGGCTTAAAACGTTTATATTTCTCAGCTTATTTGCAGCCACTTACCTCACCATTATCCTATCCGATTTTAATGGAATCACACTTACCTTGCTCACATTGATGCTTGGTGTAGTCTGTGCATTTATTGGTTTCAATATTTGCCATGATGCCATCCACGGATCATTCTCTGCTAATAAACAAACCAATAAAGCATTAAGCATGTTGTTCCACCTTGTTGGGGCTAGTCCGTATGTTTGGAACATTACCCATAATATTGTGCACCATACCTACACCAACATTCCCGGGCATGATGAAGATATTGAAATTGCGCCTGGTTTAATCCGCATTTGCCCTGAAGATAAGTTAGAACCGCATCAGCGTTTTCAGCATTGGTATGCATTTCCATTATATGGGTTAGCCTCGCTATCCTGGGTATTACGAAAAGATTTTAAAAAATTCTTTCAGCAGAACATTGGCTCAAGAGAAAACATTCATCCTAAAATTGAATATTTCAACCTGTTTTTCTATAAATTTCTATACTACGGCTTGTTTATCGCCTTGCCAATGATTGTGATGAATGTACATTGGTGGCAGGTATTAATCGGTTTTGTATTATTGCATCTGGCACAAGGCATCACCATGGGATTGGTTTTTCAGTTAGCACATGTAGTGGAAGGAACAACTTTTCCAAGTCCGGATGAAAGTGGAAATATGGAAGAGGCCTGGGCAGAACATCAAATGCGGACTACCGCAAATTTCGCTACGCAAAGTCCGATGGCTGCTTTTTTTCTAGGCGGTTTAAACCGACAGATTGAACATCATCTGTTTCCAAAAATCTGCCATGTTCATTATGGCCGAATCGCTGTGATTGTGAAGCAAACTGCTTTGGAATTTGGAATCCCTTATCATGAGAATATTACTTTTTCTGCCGCACTCGTTTCACATTATCGCATGCTGAAAAAACTGGGCAGGCCGGCAGTTGCTTAACTGTTTAATACACTTCTAAATAAATATAGAGTGTCCCTTAACCTTACTGATTAATTTAATATCTAACCAACCAGCTTTGATTTTAAGACGTTAATCACTTAATACTGACAGATTTGTAACCATGTATTTTCGGTTGGTGAGACAATAACCGATAGAATCAATAAAAAGAAGGGTGTTTCATCTAATGATTACTTTTCAGCTGGTGAGACACCAACCGATAGAATCACCTCAATGAAACACCCCTTTATTTATAGAAAGCTGAGTTTTTAAACCGCAGCTTCCATTGCTTCGCGTAATGCTTTTGCTGCTGCCGCAGGATCTTCCGCACCATAAATAGCTGCACCAGCTACCACTACTTCTACTCCTGATTTTACTACAGCAGCAACGTTATTAATATTTACACCGCCAGCAATAGATACTGGTACACCAACTCTTGCTGCTTCGTCAATTAACACCTGGATAGAATATCCATCAGTCCATTGCTCATCTAAACCTGCGTGTAATTCTACGAATTTAACACCCAGTTCAGTTACTTCCTGTGCTCTTTTAACACGATCAGGATAACCAATAGTATCTACTACCACACCCTTTCCATGCGCTTTTGCTGCTTTAACTGCACCAATAATGGTAGCATTTCCTGCAGCACCCATTACGGTTACTAAATCTGCACCTGCTTTAAAAGCGATATCTGCTTCTAATTCACCAGCATCTGCAGTTTTAAGATCTGCAAAAACCAATTTATCAGGGTGAGCATTTTTCATCGCAGTGATTACTGATGAACCTACATTTTTGATTAAAGGTGTTCCTAATTCAATGATATCTACATAAGGAGCCACTTTTGCCGCTAATGCCAATGCTTCTTCTGTTGTTAATAAATCTATTGCTACTTGTAATTTTGCCATGATTTTATTTATTTATAATTAATATTTAAATGTTATTATTCCAGGTTTGCGTGCCTTTTATATAGCTCATCCGCAGGTGTGCCATCCAGTTTCCAGAGCGATTGAAAAACAGCATCCATCAAAAGCAATAAAAACTGCTCAAATAAACTCCCTGCATATTGTTCTGATTTTCCACTCCCGTGTTCTTCTTTTCCTGCTGCCGGGATGTAAACCACATGATCGGCAAGTTTTGCCAGTGCCGAATTTGGATCTGCTGTTAAAGCCACCAACTTTGCCCCTACTGCCCCTGCCTTTTCTGCAGCCCTTACAATGCCGCTGGTGGTACCTGATCCGGAAGCTGCAATTAACAAATCATCTTTGCCGATGGCGGGCGTGGTGGTATCGCCTACTACATATACCTGCAAGCCTAAATGCATCAATCGCATCGCTGCAGAACGCATGGCAAAACCAGATCTTCCTGCAGAAATCATAAAAATGCGCTTAGATTGCTGAATGTAATTGATAAATGGAATCAGGTTTTCCATATCCATTTTTTTAGCCAGCTTTAAATTCTCGTTTAAAACCAGTTCCAAATTCAATTGTAAACCCCAAACCAATTGTTGATTATCTAATGATTCTTCTATTGCTTCTTGCATTTCCATATCGTCGTATTCGAATGCATCAAAGGTAGCCGGGCGTTATGGCTAAGCGGTTATACAATCGGCACATAATATGGGACAATCAGCTAAAAGCGTCTCGATAAAGTCATACTTCTGACATTAAAATCAGCTCACTTCCGAATAGTCCACCAAAATGTGATGATTATCCTAAGCATTAAAATCCAGTCTGCTATCTTTGTATCACATGACTGCAGCTAAGCCAACCTATCTCGAACAATCACTTCTTTACATCCGAAATCTTCACAATTGTCCGCCTAGTTACCTGAATGATCCCGGCAGAAAAGATTTCTTTGAAGTGGTTTGGTTAAAAAACGAAGATCCATTACATAACCTTTCCGACCCAACTTTTAACATCAAAGGCGATTGGATTTACCTGATTCCACCTTACCGCGTACATCAATTAAATAAGGCAGGAAAAAATGGGGAACTGATCTCTTTTAAAAGGTCAATGCTGGAAGAAGAGGATAAAGACTTTCTACTCGATCTGTTTAGAATTTTTAATGTGCAGGGAGAATTTTCTTGCCTAAGGCTGGATGAGGCTTCATCAAAAGAACTCGGTGCCATCTATCAGATCATGGAAGATGAATATCACCGGGAGGGCAATCATTTTATCATGCTTAAAGCCTTATTGAAAGTGTTTCTGTTAAAGCTAATTAGTGTGAAGGAACATGAATTTACCAGCCATGATGTTCACCAGAAACGGGTTTATGAGTTTTTGATGCTTTTGGAAAGTAATTTCTTAACCGTTACCAATATTGATTTTTATGCAGGAAAATTGGGCATCACTTCTAAACGCCTGAATCAGATTTTAAAGGAAAAGCTGGATAAAACCGGCACACAAATTATTCACGACCGGATTATTCTGGAAGCGAAAAGAAGGATGATCCATAGTGAAGTAACAATTAAAGAAATTGCTTATGATTTGGGCTTTTCTGACCGGCCTTACTTCAGCCGTTTCTTTAAAAAACAAACCGGCGAAACGCCTGATGAATTCCAGAAGAAAGCAAAGGCACATATTGAATCAAAATTCAACACTTTGATTTGAGATTAAGAAATTTAAAAATTCCTTAAATTAATAACATTAACCTACTGGTCTGGTGTTCCACCAACCAGCAGAAGTTTAATTTATTGGCATGTGTTTTATGTTGGTTAAGAACAAACTAGATAGATGGAAAAAGTAAGAACAGCAAGGTATATTGTAGCTCATGTGATGTTGGTAATACTTACTATTGTGAATCTTCAAGCGATCGCATTATAAGAGGTTATCCCGCAGATCAAAATGATCACCGCAGATTTTACTTTTCGTTTCTGCGGAAATCTCCTGAATCAGCGGGCAAATTATTAGCCTAACCTTAGTGGTCTGGTGTCCCACTTACCAGCATAAATTTAATTTATAGGCATGTGTTTTATGTTGGTTGAGAACCAACTGATAGATGGAAAAAGTCAGAACAGCGAGGTATATCGTAGCTTGGGCGATGTTAGTAATACTTACTATTGTGAATATTTAAGCGATCGCATTATAAGAGGTTATCCCGCAGATCAAAATGATTACCGCAGATTTTACTTTTCGCTTCTGCGGAAATCTTCTGGATCAGTGGGCAAATTATTAGCCTAAACTACTGGTCTGGTGTCCCACCAACCAGCATAAGTTTAATTTATAGGCATGTGTTTTATGTTGGTTGAGAACCAACTAGATAGATGGAAAAAATCAGAACATCTAGGTATAGTTTAGCTCAAGCGATGTTGGTATACTTACTATTGTAAATATTTAAGCGATCGTCGTACAAGGCTTTATCCCACAGATCAAAATGATTACCGCAGATTTTACTTTTCGCTTCTGCGGAAATCTTCTGGATCAGTGGGCAAATTATTAGCCTAAACTACTGGTCTGGTGTCCCACCAACCAGCATAAGTTTAATTTATAGG